>NZ_CP021033.1:0-600000 GCF_002117485.1 Rhizobium sp. NXC14 | reverse complement strand
GTAACCCGAACCGTATAAACATGCGTTTGAGCGCCTCCAGCCGGATCTGATCCGCCTGCTGGACCTCGGCCAGAAGTTCGTCCGACTGCAAGGCCCAACTGCGCACGGCAAACTCGAATTTGGCGTCGAAGAGGTCGGTGTTCAGCCAGCAATCGAAAACGTTGAGCATCGCTTCTGCGAGCGACTCAGCATAGGCTTCGGACTGCTTGACGATATTGCCGGTGTTTTTCTCGCGCCACCGCGCCACGAGCGCGCTCAAGAGTTCCTCCCGATCCTTGAAGAACCAGTAGAAGCTCGTTCGCGAGAGATTGAGTTTCTTTGCGAGCGGCAGAATTTTCACCGAATCCACGCCGGATTCCAGCAATGACTGGTAAGCTGCCTCCAGCCATCCTTCCTGCGATCCGCGCCAGCCGGTGTCGTTCAAAGCCTGGTCCATGCATTATCTCCTATCAACTTCCGCGGCTTGGCACAAGAAAAATGTACATTAGTGTCGAAAATAATGACCTTCGTGTTTCCAATGTTGACACATATGTACATTGCCCTTAGCGTTTGCTTCGATGTTTTAATCCGGAACCACGGTCCATGTCGAACGATCCCCTACTTCAACCCTATCAGCTCAAGCATCTGACACTGCGCAACCGCATCATCGTAACCTCGCACGAGCCGGCCTATCCCGAGGACGGCATGCCGAAGGAAAGGTATCGGGCCTATACGGTAGAGCGGGCAAAGGGCGGGGTGGCCTTGACGATGACGGCAGGCTCCGCCGCGGTTTCAAGGGACAGTCCGCCCGTCTTCAACAACTTGCTCGCCTATAAGGACGAGATCGTCCCCTGGATCAGGGAAATGACTGACGCCGTGCACGAAGAGGGGGCGGCGATCATGATCCAGCTCACCCATCTCGGACGGCGCACGCGCTGGGACAAGGGAGACTGGCTGCCGGTCGTCGCCCCGTCGCATCATCGCGAGGCTTCGCATCGCGCCTTTCCGAAGAAGTTGGAAGATTGGGACATTGAGCGCATCATCAAGGATTTCGCCGATGCGGCCGAACGGATGAAGGCCGGCGGTATGGATGGAATCGAGCTGGAGGCCTACGGCCACCTGATCGACCAGTTCGCGTCTCCGCTCACGAACGAACTTGACGGCCCCTATGGGGGTGCGCTCGAGAACCGCATGCGCTTCTGTTTCGACGTGTTCAGGGCGATCCGCGAGAGGGTCGGGAACGAATTCATCCTCGGCGTGCGCTATACGGCGGACGAATGTCTGCCCGGCGGCAACGGGCAGGCCGAAGGCATAGAGATTTCCAAGCGGCTGCGCGACAGCGGGCTTATCGACTATCTGAACGTCATTCGTGGCCACATCGACACCGACCCGGGTTTGACCGACGTCATCCCGATCCAGGGCATGGCGAACTCGCCGCACCTGGATTTTGCCGGTGAAATCCGCGCCGCGACCAACTTCCCGACCTTCCATGCGGCGAAGATTCCCGACGCCGCCACGGCGCGTCATGCGATTGCAGCCGGCAAAGTCGACATGGTCGGCATGACCCGCGCCCACATGACCGACCCGCATATCGTCCGCAAGATCATCGAGAAGCGGGAAGAGGATATCCGCCCCTGCGTCGGCGCCAATTATTGTCTCGATCGCATCTATCAGGGCGGGGCGGCCTACTGCATCCACAATGCCGCCACGGGCCGCGAACTGACGATGCCGCATATCGCGGCAAAGGCCGAGGTCAGAAAGAAGGTCGTCATCGTCGGCGCCGGCCCGGCCGGGCTCGAGGCGGCGCGCGTCGCGGGAGAGCGCGGCCACCAAGTGACGGTTTTCGAAGCAGCGAACAATCCAGGCGGTCAGATCCGCCTCACCGCCCAAAGCGAACGCCGCCGGGAAATGATCAGCATTATCGACTGGCGCATGAGCCAGTGTGAAAAATACGGCGTCACCTTCCACTTCAACACCTGGGCGGAAGCCGACACGATCGAGGCCGAAAATCCTGATGTCGTCATCATCGCCACTGGCGGCCTGCCCCATACAGAGGTGCTCACCAGCGGCAACGAACTGGTGGTCTCGTCTTGGGACATCATCTCCGGCGATGTGAAACCCGGTTCCAACGTGCTTGTTTTCGACGATGCTGGCGACCATGCAGCGCTGCAGGCGGCGGAGTTCCTCGCCAAATCAGGTGCCAAGGTCGAGATCATGACGCCGGACCGGTCCTTCGCGCCGGAGGTCATGGCCATGAACCTGGTGCCCTATATGCGTTCGCTCCAAAAGTACGACGTGACCTTCACCGTTACCTATCGGCTGGAGGCCGTCGAGAAGAGCGGTAATCAGCTCGTCGCCCATATCGGCAGCGATTACGGCGGAATTGCCCGGCAGCACAGCTACGACCAGATCGTCGTAAATCACGGGACCATCCCGCTCGACGAACTCTATTTCGAGCTGAAGCCCAAGTCGAAAAATCTGGGCGAGGTCTCGCACGATCAGCTTCTCCAGGGGCAACCGCAATCGGTCATCCGCAATCCGGAGGGCAAGTTCCAGCTGTTCCGGATCGGCGACGCTGTCGCTGCCCGTAACACGCATGCCGCTGTCTATGACGGTCTGCGCATCGCGAAGGATATATGATTGTCAGAGCGGCCGCCTGCCGGCCGATCCGGAGGGGATGATATGAGTTTGCGCAACGAAAGCCTCCAGCATTTTCTGGAAGCCGCTTCGGTCGCTTTCGACCAGTTTGCCGAGGCTCCAGAAGCCCGCCGCTCGATCGGGCAGTTCTTCGCGGCGCTGGAGCGCCCGGGGACTGCCCGCGCGGGAGAGGGAAGCCGGTTACCGGTCTGCGCTCATCTCGATATGGCGCTCGCAGTCGATACGTCCTATGCTTCGCTGGCGCGATTGATCGAGGGGTTCAAAGGCATTGAGCCAATGCTTGAATGGCATCGCCGCACAAAGTATGACCACACCACGGCCAGCGACAATTTCGTTGATGGGCATGCCAATGCCATGATCGTCGGGCCGGGTGGATTGGAGGAGCGAAGTGACCTGTGGTTCGGTGTGACATTGATGGCGCCTCACGTGCGCTATCCCGATCACGACCATGCGCCGGAGGAGGTCTATCTCGTGCTGTCAAAGGGAGAGTTCCAGCAGGGGGAGGGGAACTGGTTTTCGCCTGGTATCGGCGGATCGTTCTATAATATTCCCGGGATCAAACACGCCATGAGGTCGGTGGAGACGCCGCTCTTCGCCTTCTGGGCGTTGCTTGCCGAGCGGTCGCATTGACGGCCGGCTGTCTAAAGCATGTCGCGCAAAGCTGTGCGGCGGTTGTGACAACGGCTTACGTGAAAACAAAGAGTTAAAGCGCAGAGCAAGCGAATCTGAAAGATCGCGACGCGCTTTGGATATAGGGGTTTGCCATGAAGATTCTCGTGCCCGTCAAGCGGGTTGTCGACTACAACGTGAAGATCCGGGTGAAGCCGGATGGCACGGGTGTCGAGCTTGCCAATGTGAAGATGTCGATGAACCCGTTCGACGAGATTTCGGTGGAAGAGGCGCTGAGATTGAAGGAAGCCGGCAAGGCGGAAGAAGTGGTGGTGGTGTCGATCGGCCCGGCCAAGGCCGAGGAAACGCTGCGCACGGCGCTCGCCATGGGCGCCGACCGGGCGATCCTGGTCGAGACCGACGACGCCGTCGAGCCCCTGGCCGTCGCCAAAATCCTCAAGGGTGTGGCCGATGCCGAACAGCCGGGGCTGATCATATCAGGCAAGCAGGCGATTGACGACGATTCGAACCAGACCGGCCAGATGCTGGCGGCATTGCTGGGCTCGGCCCAGGCGACCTTCGCCTCGAAGATCGAGATCGGTGACGGTAAGGCTCAGGTGACCCGCGAGGTCGACGGCGGCCTGCAGACGATCGAGATCAAGCTGCCGGCGGTCATCACCACCGACCTCAGACTGAACGAGCCGCGTTACGCCTCGCTGCCGAACATCATGAAGGCGAAGAAGAAGCCGCTCGACAAGAAGAGCCCTGCCGATTTCGGCGTCGACACGACGCCGCGGCTGAAGGTGCTGAAGACCGAGGAGCCGTCCGGCCGCAAGGCCGGCGTCAAGGTCAAGTCGGTCGCCGAACTCGTCGACAAGCTGAAGAACGAAGCCGGCGTGCTGTAATCGGGCTGGAACAGGAGCAACTATCATGACCATTCTTCTTCTGGCCGACCATGACGGCAATCACCTTTCCGACCAGACCGCCAAGGCGCTGACCGCCGCAAGCCAGATCGGCCCCGACGTGCATGTGCTGGTTGCCGGCAAGGCTGCCAGGGCTGCGGCCGATCAGGCGGCAAAACTCTCCGGCGTCTCCAAGGTGCTGCTCGCCGAAAGCGACGTGCTTGCCAACAATCTCGCCGAACCGCTGGCCGAGCTGATCGTTTCGCTCGCCGGCCCCTATGACACGATCGTCTCGGCCGCCACCTCGGTCGGCAAGACGGTGCTGCCGCGGGTGGCAGCCCTTCTCGACGTCGCCCAGGTCTCGGAGATCATCGAAGTCGTCTCCGCCGACACCTTCAAGCGGCCGATCTATGCCGGCAACGCCATCCAGACGGTGCAATCAAGCGACGCCAAGAAGGTGATCACCGTGCGCACTGCTTCCTTCGCCTCGGCAGCGGAAGGCGGTTCGGCAACGGTCGAGGCGATCCCGGCCGTCTCCGATCCGGGCCTGTCGCGTTTCGTCTCCGATGCCCTGTCGGCGTCGGAACGTCCGGAACTGACCTCGGCCAAGGTCATCATCTCGGGCGGCCGCGCACTCGGTTCGGCCGAGAAGTTCAAGGAGGTCATCCTGCCGGTGGCCGACAAGCTCGGTGCTGCCGTCGGCGCCAGCCGCGCCGCCGTCGATGCCGGTTATGCCCCGAACGACTGGCAGGTCGGCCAGACCGGCAAGGTGGTGGCGCCCGATCTCTATATCGCCTGCGGCATCTCCGGCGCCATCCAGCATCTGGCCGGCATGAAGGATTCGAAGGTGATCGTCGCCATCAACAAGGACGAGGAGGCGCCGATCTTCCAGGTTGCCGACTACGGCCTCGTCGCCGATCTGTTCGACGCCCTGCCGGAATTGCAAAAGGCGCTCTGAGCGAGGAGACCAAACGTGGCGCGAGCGGTGGGACGTCCAATCAGACCTGGTGCCGACCTTCTCCTGAACGATGAGGAAAAGCCGGCCTATATCAGGCTGCACGACATCGGCAGGGAAAGGCGTCCTCGGCCGCTGCAGGAATTCCTCAACGATATCGGCGGACTGATGCTGTCGGCTGAGGCTCCCGCCGTTGCCAGTTTCGTTGCCGGCAAGGTGCTGCAGAGGCTGCTCAAGACAGGCAAGGTGCGGCCGGAGGGCGACCCTCTTCCCGGCGTGCCGGGAGGGCTGGATGACGCCATCGGCCATCTGGCAAAATCCGGACGAAAATATGAGGCGATCGCCGGCCAGTTCAAAAGTCTCGCCGACAAACTGCTGTGGAGACGTGGCCGGACCGGCCCCTTTGCCAGCCTGAACTTCGGCAACACCCACTCCCACGCCGTCCTGATCGGTCCGGGCGGCCTGGAGGAGCGGGCCGATCTCCGGGTGGGCGTGATCTATATGGATCGCTACACGCGCTTTCCCGATCATGTTCAGACGCAGCCGCGTGCCTTCATTCTGCTTTCGCCGGGCGAAATCTGCCTCGACGATTCCCAATGGTTTTCCGCCGCGACCGGAACAGTTTTCGCGAATGATGCGGGGCAATCTTTTGCGATAAGATGTACGGCCCAGCCGCTTCTCGCGGTCTGGTGTCAGGTCGAGCCGGGATAACGAAGATGAGGCGGAAGCAGATCGTTTCGATGTCTAGGTCGTAGCTCTGCATATCTCGCTATCGAAATTGATTTAATAGAAAGGATTATCAAATGGACGTTCGCGCCGCCGTAGCCGTTCAGGCTGGAAAAGCGCTTGAAGTGATGACCGTGCAGCTGGAGGGGCCGAAGGCCGGCGAAGTTCTGGTGGAGGTCAAGGCGACGGGCATCTGCCACACCGACGATTTCACCCTGTCGGGCGCCGATCCGGAGGGTCTGTTTCCGGCGATCCTCGGCCATGAGGGCGCCGGCATCGTCGTCGATGTCGGCCCGGGCGTGAGTTCGGTCAAGAAGGGCGACCATGTCATTCCGCTTTATACGCCCGAATGCCGCGAGTGTTATTCCTGCACGTCGCGCAAGACCAATCTCTGCACCTCGATTCGATCAACCCAGGGCCAGGGCGTGATGCCGGACGGCACCTCGCGCTTCTCGATCGGCAAGGACAAGATCCATCACTATATGGGCTGCTCGACCTTTGCCAATTACACGGTGCTGCCGGAGATCGCGCTCGCCAAGATCAACCCCGACGCGCCCTTCGACAAGGTCTGCTACATCGGCTGCGGCGTCACCACCGGTATCGGCGCCGTCATCAACACCGCCAAGGTCGAGGTCGGATCGACGGCGATCGTCTTCGGGCTTGGCGGCATCGGCCTGAACGTCATTCAGGGCCTGCGCCTTGCCGGCGCCGACATGATCATCGGCGTCGATATCAACCCGGATCGCAAGGCCTGGGGCGAGAAGTTCGGCATGACGCATTTCGTCAATCCGAAGGAGGTCGGCGACGACATCGTGCCCTATCTGGTCAACATGACCAAGCGGGGCGGCGACCTGATCGGCGGCGCCGACTACACCTTCGACTGCACCGGCAACACCAAGGTCATGCGCCAGGCGCTGGAGGCCAGCCATCGCGGCTGGGGCAAATCGGTCATCATCGGCGTGGCCGGCGCCGGCCAGGAAATCTCGACACGTCCGTTCCAGCTGGTGACCGGTCGCAACTGGATGGGCACTGCCTTCGGCGGCGCGCGGCCGCACCGACGTGCCGAAGATCGTCGACTGGTACATGCAGGGCAAGATCCAGATCGATCCGATGATCACCCACACCATGCCGCTCGAAGACATCAACAAGGGCTTCGACCTGATGCACAAGGGTGAAAGCATCCGCGGCGTGGTGGTCTATTGAGAATGAAAACGATCGCGACTGATAAGTCTTACGGCGGCACTCAGGGCGTCTACGTGGAACGCTCCGAGACCTGCGATTGCGACATGACCTTCGCGGTGTTCGTGCCGCCGCAGGCTGCCGCCGGCAAGCTGCCGGTTCTATGGTATCTGTCCGGCCTGACATGCACGCATGCCAACGTCATGGACAAGGGCGAGTATCGGCGGCTTGCCGCCGAACTCGATCTGGTCATCGTCTGCCCGGATACCAGCCCCCGCGGGGACCACGTTCCCGATGAGGCCGACAACTGGCAGTTCGGCAAGGGTGCGGGCTTTTATGTCGACGCCACCGAGCCGCCCTATTCGGCCAATTACCGCATGTACAGCTATATCGTCGACGAGCTGCCGCGGCTCCTTGCTGCGGAGTTTCCGGTCGACATGGATCGCCAGGGGATATTCGGTCACTCGATGGGTGGACATGGCGCGATCACGATCGCGCTCAAGAACCCGGATCGCTTCCGCAGCTGTTCGGCCTTCGCGCCGATCAGCCATCCCTCGGTTTCCGGCTGGTCGAAGCCGGCCTTCCGGAAATATCTCGGGGCCGACGAGGCGACCTGGCGGGCCTATGACGCCTGCTCGCTGATCGAGGACGGTCATCGTTTCCCCGAACTGTTCGTCGACCAGGGAACGGCGGATAGCTTCCTGGAGGATGGATTGCGCCCCGACGAGCTGAGACAAGCCTGCGAGGCGGCTGATATCAACCTCAAGCTTCGCATGCAGGAAGGCTACGGCCATTCCTACTTCTTCATTTCGACATTCATGGAGGACCATCTGCGCTGGCACGCGCAGAGGCTGGGAAAATAATTGCATAGCTCGGCCGGGCATAACGCAAACGGCCAGGGAGGGAAGGAGAGAAGCAATGACCAGCACAGCCATACATCCGGCAGTGGATTCAGGCTTTCGAGCGACTGACGCTGCTTTCGCAGGCGGAACGCTTGTGTGCAATTGCGCGAGCAATCCCGTCAAGGTGAGGGTCAAGGGTGACATCGCCCACAACCACGTCTGCGGCTGCACCAAGTGCTGGAAGCCGAAAGGCGCCGTCTTCTCGGTCGTGGCGGTGGCGCCGACCGAAAGCGTCGAGGTGCTGGAAAACGGCGACAAGCTCGCAGTTGTCGATTCCACCGCCCTGATTCAGCGGCACGCCTGCAGGGAGTGCGGGGTGCATATGTACGGACCGGTCGAGCGCGAACATCCCTTCCAGGGGTTGTCCTTCGTCCACCCGGAGCGCTTCCAGGAGGGCGGCTGGGCAAAGCCGACTTTCGCAGCCTTCGTGTCGTCGATCATCGAAAGCGGCTTCGATCCTTCGAAGATGGACGCGGTCAGGGCGCAGCTGAAGGCGTCGGGGCTCGAGCCTTATGATTGCCTTTCGCCTGGCCTGATGGACTATATCGCCACCTGGACCGCCAAAAAGAGCGGCGTCCTGGCCGCCTAATTCTTCGGGGGGCGCCGAACAGGCGCTCCCCGAATGCAGCCGCCATCCGCATGTCGTAACCTCCGGCGATGACCGGCGTCTTGAGGTCCTGTAATCGACCTCGGCTTGAGCCAGTCCAGCCCACCTGCCACGACAACCCATGAGAAGAACTCCGCGAAGGCTGCCGCCGCGGAGCTTTTGCCATGCCCGTCACTTCCGAAAATAAGCAGCGGCATCAAGCCTCCCGCTATCGGCGGCAACAGTCTCCTTTGCCGTGGGACACCGATCATCGCCCGCGCTCAGAACACGCTCTTTGCAAATTGTGTAATCGAGGAATTATTAATGTGTACATAGAGTACACAATTATTGACTCTGTTCGGGCGGCGTGTCATCTTCCCCGGCGTAGAGCAACAAGCGACCGGAGATCGACGATGGCGAAGACACCCAAGAGCAATCTCTACGAAGACCTGAAACGCCAGATTCTGACGATGGAGCTGGATCCGGACGCTGATCTCGACGAGGTCAGTCTGAGCGAGAAGTACGGGCTGTCGCGCACCCCGGTGCGGGACATATTCCGTCGCCTTGCCGGCGAGGGCTATATCGACATCCGCGAGAACAGGGGTGCGCGGGTCATTCCGATGAACCACTCCACGCTGCGCAATTTCTTCCTTGTCGCGCCGATGATCTATGCGGCGATCGGCCGTCTCGCCGTGCAGAACTTCAAGCCCGCGCAGCTTGTCGATCTGAGGCAGACCCAGGAACGGTTCCGGGCCGCCAGCGAGACTAGGGACCCGCTGGCGATGGTTCTGGAGAACAATCGCTTTCATGAAATTTTCGGTGAGATGTCGGGCAATGACTATCTGCAGCCGAGCCTCGGCCGGCTGCTCATCGACCACGCACGCATCGGCCACACCTTCTTCCGCCCGAGAAACGATGACATGCGGCGGCGGCTGCAAATTGCCGTCGACCATCATGACGGCTTCATCGAGGCTCTCGGTGCTCACGACGAGAGCGCCGTGGTCGACCTCGTCTTCGAACACTGGGAACTGTCTCGCGAGAACATGGAGATGTTCATCGCCCCGCCAGGCCTTAAGGCGGATGCCCATCTCGGCGGTCCGGCCACGCAATTATTGGAGAAGTCATCGTGAAATTTGAGGGGATCTATACACCGGCCGTGACGCCGCTCGATCAGGATGGACAGATCGACCGGCCGGCATTCGCTGCCGTGCTCGAGTCGCTGATTGAGGCCGGCGTCCACGGCATTATTGTCGGCGGTTCGACGGGCGAATACTACGCCCAGAGCAGCCAGGAACGTTACGAGCTCGCGGCCTATGCGAAGGAAGTCATCGGGACGCGGCTGCCGCTCATCATCGGCACAGGCGCCACGCGGACCGAAGATTCGGTCGAATATGCCAAGGCTGCGAAGGAAATTGGTGCGGACGCGATCCTCGTGTCGTCGCCGCCATACGCATTGCCGACCGAACGCGAGAACGCAGTCCATGCGCTGACCGTCGATCGCGCCGCCAACCTGCCGATCATGCTCTACAACTACCCTGCCCGCATGGGTGTGGTGATGGGCGATGAGTATTTTTCCCGCGTCGGCAAGTCGAAGAACGTCGTCGCCATCAAGGAAAGCTCCGGCGACATGAGCAATCTTCACCTGCTGGCCCGGAAATTCCCGCACATCTCGCTCTCGTGCGGCTGGGACGACCAGGCGCTCGAATTCTTCGCATGGGGCGCGAAAAGCTGGGTCTGCGCCGGCTCCAATTTCCTGCCGCGCGAGCATGTCGCCCTCTATGAGGCCTGCGTCGTCGAGAAGAACTTCGACAAGGGCCGGGCGATCATGAGCGCGATGCTGCCCCTGATGGATTTCCTCGAATGCGGCAAGTTCGTCCAGTCGATCAAACACGGCTGCGAGATCATCGGCCTGAAAGCCGGCCCCGTGCGGTCGCCGCTGCGCGGACTGAACTCCGAAGAGAAAAGAACCCTTCAGACCGTCGTTTCCACGTTGAAGCGCACGGTCGGCCAGATCACGTCGGGAGCCAATCATGCATGAGCCATTGACCGCAGCCGAATACAAGGCGATCGCCGCCGATCTTCAACTTCCGACGAGTGCTTTCATTGACGGCACATTCCGTCCGGCCAATTCCGGCAAGACCTTCACCTCCACAAACCCTGCGACGGGCGAGGTCCTTGCCGAAATCGCCGCCTGTGATTCAAGCGACGTCGATTTCGCCGTCGAAAAGGCGAAGCAGGCATTTGACGACGGACGCTGGCGGCTTCGCTCTCCGGGCGAGCGCAAGGACGTGCTGCTGAAGCTCGCCAAGCTCCTGGAGCGCAACCGGCACGAGCTCGCCGTCATGGAGAGTCTCGACAGCGGCAAGCCGATCCGCGAATGCCAGACGGTCGACGTACCCGATACAATTCATACGCTGCGTTGGCATGCCGAACTGATCGACAAGCTCTATGACAACACCGCCCCTGTCGGCGCCAACGCGTTGACGATGATTGTGCGTGAGCCGATCGGCGTTGTCGGCTGCGTGTTGCCGTGGAATTTCCCGCTGCTGATGCTCGCCTGGAAGATCGGCCCGGCGCTTGCGGCCGGCTGCTCGGTCATCGTCAAACCGGCACAGGAAACGACGCTCACGACGCTGCGTGTCGCCGAGCTTGCCCATGAAGCGGGTATTCCTGCGGGTGTCTTCAACGTTGTGACCGGCGACGGCAAGGACGTCGGCGAACCGATCGGCCTGCACAAGGATGTCGATATGGTGGCCTTCACCGGCTCGACGCCCACCGGCCGCCGCTTCCTGCGTTATGCCGCGGACTCGAACCTCAAGAAAGTCGTGCTCGAATGCGGCGGCAAGAATCCCGCGGTCGTTCTCGACGATGCCGAAGACCTGGACCTCGTTGCCGAGCAGGTTGTCAACGGCGCCTTCTGGAACATGGGCGAGAACTGCTCGGCCACTTCGCGTCTCATCGTCCAGTCCGGAATCAAGGACGAATTGATGAAGCGCATCGGCGCCTATATGCGCGAATGGAAGACGGGCGATCCGCTCGATCCCGAAAACCGCATCGGCGCGCTCGTCAGCAAGACACATTTCGAGAAGGTGAAGTCCTTCCTCGACGACGCCAAGACGGAGAAGCTCTCCGTTGCCCATGGCGGCGAAACCTATAACGGCATCTTCATCGAGCCGACGGTGGTCGAGGGTGTGACACCTGCAAGCCGCCTCTTCCAGGAGGAAATCTTCGGGCCGGTGCTCTCCGTGACCACTTTCAAGTCGCTCGCTGAGGCGATCGCCCTTGCCAATGATACGAATTACGGCCTGACGGCCTCCGTCTATACCGGCAGCCTGCGGAATGCGATCAAGCTCTCGCGCGAGATCCGCGCCGGTGTCGTCACGGTCAACTGCTTCGGAGAAGGGGACGCCACCACCCCGTTTGGCGGTTACAAGGAGTCCGGCTTCGGCGGCCGCGACAAGTCGGTCTTCGCCCACGACAATTACTGCGAGCTGAAGACCATCTGGATCGACGTATCCGAACGATCGGTCGACGAGACGGTCCGATGATCCGCCACGTCATCAAGCGCCTGCCGATCGATACCGGCGTTTCGGGATGGGAAGCGATCAGCGGACGCGCCTTCCCCGTAATGGCGCTTGAGCGTGACATACTGGCGGACTGGCTGATCGTGGGCGCCGGCTTTGCCGGACTCTCGGCGGCCCGCCGTCTCTCGCAGGCGCGGCCTGGCGACAAGATCGTCGTCCTGGATGCCGGCGAGCTTGCCAAGGGGCCGGCTGGGAGAAACTCCGGCTTCATGATCGACGTGCCGCACAACCTCTCCTCCGGCGAGTATTCGGTGGCGGGCGAGGCGGCAACCAAGGACGAGATCCGCCAGAACCGTCTGGCGATTTCCTTCGCATCCGAAGTGGCGGCCGAATACGGCCTGTCCAAGGAGGTCTTCGACCCCGCGGGCAAGGTGAATGCGGCCGCCTCCGCGCGCGGGCTCGCGCTTAACGACAACTATCGGAAGTCGCTCGAGAAGATCGGTGAGGAGCATAGCGTTTTCGACGCCGATCACATGCGGGAAATGACCGGCTCGCGCTATTACCTCGGAGGGCTCTACACGCCCGGCGCGGTGATGATTCAGCCGGCCGGTTACATTCGCGGCTTGGCGCACGGGCTTTCCTCGAAGGTCGTCATCCACGAGAATTCGCCGGTGCTGGAACTTTCCCGGGAGGGGGGCAGCTGGAAGGCGAAGACGCCGCGCGGCTCGGTCTCATCGCCGAAGGTCATACTGGGCGTGAACGGCCACATCGAAAGCTTCGGCCATTTCCGCGGTCGGCTGATGCATATCTTCACGTATGCGTCGATGACATCGGCCTTTTCCCAGAACGAATTTGGCGGCGATGTCACCGGCGTCGATCGCTGGGCGCTGCTGCCGGCCGACCCGATGGGCGCCACTGTGCGCAAGATCTCCAAGGACGGCCTGTCGAGGATCGTCGTCAGGACGAGGTTCACCTACGATCCCAGCCTCAAAGTATCGGAAAAGCGTGTGGCCGGCATTGCCGCCGAGCAGCGGCGCTCGTTCGACGCTCGGTTCCCCGAGCTGAAAAGCCTGCCGATGGAATATAGCTGGGCGGGCGCGCTCTGCCTCAGCCGGAACCATGTGCCGGCTTTCGGCGAGGTCGAAGAGGGGCTGTTTTCCGCCTGTTGCGAGAATGGTCTCGGCACCGTCAAGAGCACACTTGCCGGCATGATGGCGGCTGACCTCGCGACAGGCGCCGCGAGTTCGGAGCTCGACACGTACAAAAACCAGCCGGAACCGACGAGATTGCCTCCCGAGCCCATCGCCTGGCTCGGCGTCAACTCGGTCATCCGCCTACAGGAATTGCGTGCAGGCCGCGAGGGATGATCCCTCGGGTCACGCAATACGAAGCTGCCCGCTCGCAGACTTCAATGGGAACGTAAAACAGGAGTAACAACAATGAAAATTTTGTGGAAGGCGCTCTGCGCCGCTGCGATGATCGGGATCAGTGTTCTGCCGGCCCGCGCGGAAGAAAAGACGATCACCATGGGCACGATGTCGTGGGAGGATCTCACGCCGATCACCGGCATCACCAAGAAGGTTCTCGAAGACGCCGGCTATACCGTCAAGGTCACCGAATTCTCCGAGTGGGGCATTGCCTATGCCGCCCTCGCCAAGGGCGACATCCAAGTGCTCACCTCGCAGACGGACTATGTCGCGCAGGACTACTGGGACAAGAACAAGAACCGCCTCGAAAAGATCTCGCCGGTTTCGCACGGCCTCTATCAGGGCGTCGCCGTTCCCAAATATGTGCCGATCGACTCGCTGGAACAGCTCAATGAAAACCCCGACAAGTTCGGCGGCAAGATCATCGGCATCGAGCCGGGCGCCGGCCTGATGCGCGACACATCGAATGCGGTCAAGGATTACGGGCTCAAGCTCCAGCTTGTCGAAGGCAGCACGGCCGCGATGACGGCGGCGCTGAAATCCGCCTACGACCGTAAGGAGTGGATCGCCGTGACGATCTGGGAGCCGTCCTGGATGGTCCAGAAGTACGAGGTCAAGTACCTCAAGGATCCGAAGGGCGTCTTCCCGCCGCCGCAGAGCTACTACTGGATCGGCCATAAGGGCTTTTCCGAAGAGAACCCGCATGCCCGCGAAGTCATGGCCAGCGTCTATGTGCCGATCGCCGACATCACGGCCATCAACGGCGAAGTCAAGGACGGCAAGACCATGGACCAGGCCGTTCAGGACTGGATCGGCGCCCATGCCGACCTGATCAAGCGCTGGGAAAACATCAAGAAGAAATAAGTGCGTCGTGGCCGTCCGATCCTTTGGGCGGCCACCCTCTCACCTAGAAGAAGCCAGCCGATTGGCTCAAAAGGGGATCGCTATGAAAACCGTCAATATCGATGCCAAGGATGTCCTGATCGACTGCCAATCCCTCTGGAAGGTCTTTGGTGACAAATCCGCTGCGGCGATGCAGTCGATAAAGGAGCGCGGTCTCGACAAGAAGGAGGTCCTGCAGAAATTCAACTGCGTCGTCGGCGTGTCCGAAGTGAGCCTCCAGGTCCGGCGCGGGGAAATCTTCTGCATCATGGGCCTGTCGGGCAGCGGAAAATCGACGCTGATCCGCCTTTTGAACAAGCTGATCACGCCGAGCGCCGGCAAGGTGCTCGTCAAGGGACGCGACCTCGCCTCCTTGTCGCCGGTCGATCTCAGGCAGATGCGCGCCAAGAACATCGGCATGGTGTTTCAGAGCGTTGCCCTGCTGCCGCACCGCACCGTCCTGGAAAATGCGGCCTTCGGCCTCGAGGTCCAGGGAATCGCGAAGGCGGAGCGAAACAAGACCGCCGCCGCCGCCCTCGAGAAAGTCGGCCTCGCCGACTGGGTGAGCCGCTATCCCAATGAGCTTTCCGGCGGCATGCAGCAGCGCGTCGGGCTTGCCCGCGCCCTTGCCTCCGACCCGGAGATCATTCTCATGGACGAGCCGTTCAGCGCGCTCGATCCCCTGATCCGGCGCCAGCTTCAGGACGAATTCCGCCAGCTGACCAAAGCCCTCGGCAAATCTGCCGTCTTCATCACCCATGATCTCGACGAGGCGATCCGCATCGGCGACCGTATCGCCATCATGAAGGACGGCGTCATCATCCAGACCGGCACGGCCGAGGAAATCATCCTCAACCCGGCCGATGCCTATGTGGCCGAATTCGTCGCCGGCATATCCCGCCTTCATTTGATCAAGGCGCATTCGGTCATGCGCAGCGTTGCCGAATTCCAGCAGAGCGCTGCGAATTCGGATATCGCGTCGCTGGCGCGCACGACGCCGGATGCCGATATCGACGAGCTTATCTCCCTGACGATGCAATCGGACCGCGACGCCATTGCCGTCGTCGATAACGATCGAGTCGTGGGCGTCGTTACACCGCGCAGCCTCTTGATGGGTGTCAAGGGAACCTCCGCCCCCGATCTGACGGCGGCGTGACCCAGGGAGCTGATTGACATGGACAGTTCAGCCTTCACCGATCTTTTCGACGAATGGACGGACTCCGCGCTCGAATGGGTGAGCGACAACGGGGAATTCCTGTTTGACTACATCAGACAGCTTCTCGAGGGTCTCTATGACGGGATCCTCTGGCTGCTGGAGCTTCCGCCGTTTTACGTGGTCGCCGTCATTGTGGCGCTGATCGGCTGGCGGCTGGTCAATGCCTGGTTCGCGGTGCTCAGCGGCGTCGCGCTGGCGCTTTGTTTTTCGATGGGGCTGTGGCCGGAGACGATGAGCACGCTGGCTCTGGTCCTGACCGCCACCACGATCGCCCTGGCGATCGGCATTCCGGTCGGCATTGCCGCCGGCTTCTTCACGGCTCTCGATCACTTCATGGAGCCGGGCCTCGATCTCATCCAGACCATGCCACCCTACATCTACCTGCTGCCGGCGATCGCCTTGCTCGGCTACGGGCCGGCGACGGCGCTGATCGCCACCGTGATCGTGGCCGTGCCGCCGGCCATCCGCCTGACCTCTCTCGGCATCCGCATGACGCCCAAGGAATTCATCGAACTCGGAGAGGCACTCGGGATGACGCCGGCGAAAATGTTCTTCAAGATCCGTCTTCCCTTTGCGCTGCCGAGCATCATGGCGGGTATCAACCAGAGCCTGATGATGGCTTTCGGTATGGTCGTCATCGCCGGCATCGTCGGCTCCGGCGGGCTCGGAGAGACGATCTATGGCGCGATCAGGACGCTCGATATCGCGACCTCGATCAATGCCGCGATCGCAATCGTGGTACTGACCATGGTGATTGACCGGATAACCCAGAGTGCTGCCCGCCTGGGAACAGGGAGGAAGTCATGAATCCTGCGATCCTGCAGTTTTCGCCGGGCGCCCTCCTGGCCCCAGCCGTCGATTGGCTCAACACCAATCTTCATCCGCTGTTTGCGGCCATCAGCACCGTGGTCGAAACGGTCCTGTCGGCAATCGAGACGGCACTGCTCTTCGTGCCGCCTTATGCGCTGATCGTCATCGTCGTCCTGCTGGCATTCTTCGCAGTCAGCCTGCGCGCCGCGATCCTCGCCGGCCTTTGCCTCGGCTTCTGCCTGCTTGTCGGGCTGTGGACGGCGTCGATGCAGACGCTTGCTCTTGTGACCGTCGCCGTTGTGATTTCCGTCCTCATTGCCTTCCCGATCGGCGTGCTTTGTTCGCGCTACAAGACATTGGAGGCGGTGGTTCGCCCGATCCTCGACGTGATGCAGACGGTGCCGCCATGGGTCTATCTCATCCCGGCGGTGATGATCTTCAGCCTTGGACGCGTGCCGGCCATTATCGCCACCATCGTCTATGGCATTCCGCCGATGCTGCGACTGACGACGCTGGCTTTCAACCAGGTGCCGAAGGTGTTCATCGAGCTCGGCAGCGCCATCGGCGCACCGCCCCGCTCGATCCTCTGGAAGATCGAAATTCCGCTCGCCAAGCAGACACTGCTCGTCGGTCTCAATCAATGCATTCTTTTGTCGCTCGCAATGGCGGTGCTCGCCGGCCTCGTCGGCGCGGGCGGTCTCGGCGCCGAAGTGACGCGCGGCCTGACGCGCATGGAGATGGGGCTCGGCCTGAGAGCAGGTCTGGCAATCGTTGCAGTCGCTCTTCTGCTCGACCGGCTGTCGCGCGGCCTGCTCGACCGCGGCGGTCTGCCCAAGGCGCGATGAGCGGGATGTGAAAAGATGAGAAACAGCTTTTTCTGCATCGATGCGCACACCTGCGGCAACCCGGTTCGTCTCGTTGCCGGAGGCGGCCCCCTGCTTCCGCACGTGCCCATGGGCGAACGACGGGAGATTTTCGTCCGCGACCATGACTGGGTGCGCAAGGCGCTGATGTTCGAGCCGAGGGGGCATGACATCATGTCGGGTTCGATCATCTATCCCGCCTATCGGCCCGATTGCGATTTCGCCGTGCTGTTCATCGAGGTGAGCGGCTGCCTGCCGATGTGCGGCGCCGGCACCATCGGCACCGTGACCGCTGCGATCGAGGAAGGGCTGGTCAAGCCGCGTGAGCCGGGAAGAGTCGCGATCGAAACGCCGGCAGGCAGGGTCGACGTCACCTATGAGGAGAAGAATGGATATGTCGATTCCGTCCGTCTCCACAATGTCGCGAGCTATCTTCATGAGGCCGATGTCGCGGTGGATGTGCCCGGAATGGGTCGCCTGCGCGTCGATATTTCCTATGGCGGCAACTATTATGCAGTCGTCGAGCCGCAGGAGAACTGGAGCGGACTCGACGGCATGAGCGCATCCGACATCGTCGGCTGCAGCCAGAAGCTCAGGACAGCGCTTGCCGATATCTGCAATCCCGTTCATCCCGACGATGCCAGGATATCGGGCGTGCATCACGCGATCTGGTGTGACGGCCCGGTGAACGACGTGTCGGACGGGCGCTGCGCTGTCTTCTACGGCGAGAAGGCGATAGATCGCTCGCCGGGCGGCACCGGCACATCGGCGCGCATGGCGCAGCTCCATGGAAAGGGACGGCTTACCGTCGGGTCGAGCTACCGTCATGAAAGCCTGATCGGAACCGTCTTCGAGGGCCGGGTGGAAGGCGAGGCAAACATCGGACCTTATCGCGGCATCCTCCCGAGCATCGGGGGCTGGGCGCGGGTCATCGGCCACAACACCATTTTTGTTGACGACCGCGATCCGCTGGCGCACGGTTTTCAGATCAGATGAGCGCATTCAGGAACGGTGATGAGATGAATATGCGACCCGGGCAGCATCGGCAGGCAGACGGCGCCGCAAAGCCCACCGCCCGGCTCAAGGTCGGATTCGTTCTGTCGCGGTCGTTCACGCTGTCCGCCTTTGCGCTGTTCGTGGATACGCTGCGGCTGGCCAGCGACGAGCAGGACCGTTCCGGAAGAGTGCTTGCCGACTGGCAGGTGATCGGCAGCACGCGGCATCTAATCACTTCGAGTTGCGGCGTCCAGGTCGCTCCGACGTCTGACTTCGTCGATCCCACGCGCTTCGACTACATCGCCGTCGTCGGCGGCCTTCTGAGCGTGGAGAACCCCGTCGATCAGCAGACCATCACCTTCCTCAAGCAGGCGGATGCCAAGAAGGTGCCGCTGATCGGCGTGTGCACCGGTACGTTCATCCTTGCCGCTGCGGGCCTGATGAAGCGGCATGAATCCTGCGTCAGCTGGCTGCATTATAAGGAGTTTCGCGAGCGTTTCCCCGAACTCAGCGTTCGCTCCGACCGGCTCTTCAATCTCGATCGCCAGCGCGGATCCTGCGCCGGCGGCAGCAGCAGTGCCGATATGGCGGCGCTGCTGGTCAGGAAATATATCAGCCGCGATGCCGAACGAAACGCGCTTGAAGTGCTGCAGATCGAGAAGGCCCGCGCTCCGGCCGACATTCAGCCCCGGCGTCCGCTTTACGACGATTATGACGATGCCCGTGTCAAGGCGGCGATGATCACGATGGAGCAGTTCGTCGATGGCAGCATGCCGATCGAGAAGCTCGCCGCCATGGTCGGACTCTCCCGGCGTCAGTTGGAGAGAATCTTCATCGAGAAGACGGGAATGTCTCCCGCCAAAGCCTACAACCGCGTCCGCATGGAGCGGGCAAAATCGATCCTGGCCCAATCGAAGGCGCCGCTGATCGAGATTGCGCTCGATGTCGGCTTTGAAAACGCGTCGCAATTCACGAGAACGTTCAAGCGCACATTCGGGCAGACGCCGTCGCAGCATCGCGCGGCAGCTTTAAGATCGCATTGAACGATGCGACCTTTCACACATTTTCCCAGGGAAAGCTGTCCAGCCGCTCCGCGCCCTTCGTCGTGGTCAAAAGCCGGTCAGCCCCCTCGGGATTGAGATAGGTCTGTTTTCTCTCGTCCTTGAAGACGGGCCGGCTCGGCGGAACGGCTTTTGTCTCGCTGCATCCGAGTGATCCCCTGTTGTCGGTGAGTAATGCGGCGTTACTCAGCGCTCGATGACGAGATCGCCGAGCGGCTTGGAGCAGCAGGGCAGGAAGAAGCCGGCGTCGATTTCGCGTTGCCGGATGCCACCATTATGGTTCATCTCCACCGAACCGGAGACAAGCTTCGACTTGCAGGTGCCGCAGACCCCATTCGAGCACGAGGAGGGCAGGCGGACGTTGCCTTTCTTTGCCGCCGCAAGCACGGTCTGGTCTGACGGGACCTCCAACGTCTTCTTCTGTTTCGAGAATTCGACCTGGAAAGTCCTCGTTGTCGGCTGTGCGTCGACGTCGAGGCCTGGCTCGTCAATGACCGCGGCGTCGAAGCTCTCTTCGATATAGTTTTCTGGCGGGACGCCGAGAGCAGCCGTGATCGAACGCGCCACTGCCATGAACGGCGCGGGACCGCAGCACATAACGACGCGTTCGGCGATGTCGGGCACGGCAAGCTTGAGGAACTCCGGCGAGATCCGGCCGGTCAGCCCTGGCCATGACAATTCGCCGGCGACCGTTTCGGGAAGAAATTGGAGACGCAGTCCCTTCATCCTCGCTGCGAGCCCCGAAAGGTCGTGGCGAAAGATCAGATCGGCAGGCGTTCTCGCCGCGTGCAGAAAGACGATGTCCGACGCTTCGTATCGGTCTGCCAGATCACGTGTGATCGACATGACAGGCGTGATGCCCGAACCTCCGGAGAGGAGCAGAAGCTTGATCTTCTCGCCCTTGGGACGGATGAAATAACCAAGCGGTCCCTGACCCTTGACGGTCATGCCTGGTGCCATATGGTCGTGGAGCCAGTTCGATATCCTGCCGCCGGGCATGCGCTTGACCGTCACCGTAAAGGTATTGCTTCGATGGGGCGACGACGAGATGCTGTAGCACCGCGCCTCACCATCCGAACCCGTCGGGAAGTCGAACAGAAAGTACTGGCCGGCATCGAAGTGGAAATGCTTACCTTCGGGCGACGCGAACGTGAAGCTTTTCACGTCATGCGTCTCCTGATGGACGTCGAGACAGACGAGGGTCTCGTCAGTCTCCGGATCCCAGACCTGCTGCGCGCTCTGACCTAGACGCATGGATGTGAGATCAATACCCATGAGCGCGCATCCGATCGATGTACCAGGTGGCGAACTTGTCGAGGTTCGTCTCGGAGAAGCGGGAATAGGGCCCTGGCTGATAGGCGGGATCGAACGTGCCGGCATGCGAGCGGGCGACGAGATCGGCATCCTGGTCCGTCGTCGCGATCCAGACGTCCGTCAGCTTGTCGAGATCGTAATCGACCCCCTCGACGGCATCCTTGTGGACCAACCACTTGGTACGCACCAGCGTCTTGCCCGCCGAAAGCGGGATGACGATCGCAACCACCGCATGGTCGCCCATGAAGTGGTTCCAGCTGTTATGACCCCAGAGATGCGTGTCGCCGAGATCCTTGCGGGTCATTTGGCCGAGCAGCTTGGAGGATGCGGCGGTGGCGTCGGGGGTCTGGGATTCGCCGGCGCCTGCTATGATCAGCCGCTGGGTGCGGAAGTTTGTGGCGCAGTCGGTGAGCTGCTCGATAGCAGCCGAGGGGAAACCGTCTGTCTCCCATGCCTGCGTGCGCTCCTCGTAAAGCCGGAAATGCTCTTCCGCCAACTCACGATCCTCGGGGCTCAGCGTCTCCGGATCGAAGCCGAAGTCGAGATCGACGAAGGAGACGCAGAGTTCCGGATGGTTGGCGGAGCAATGGTAGCACTCGCGATTGTTCTCCATCGTCAGCTTCCAGTTGCCTTCCTCGATGACGTCGGTCTGGTGGGCGATCTTGGCATTGCGGATTTCATAGGGAGCGAGACGCTCGGCCATCGCCTGCTCGAGGCCGGCAATGTCCTCGGGCGGATTGTCGGATAGACAGACGTAGACCAGGCCGCCGATCGATTTGAAAGTAACCGGCTTCAGGCCGTGACAGTCCTTGTCGAAATCCTTGCCCATATGAGGGGCGTAGCTGAGTTCGCCCGTCAGTTCATAGGTCCAAGTGTGGTAGGGACAGACGAGCTTCGAAACGATTGTCTTGCCCGGATTGAGAAGGCGGGAGCCGCGATGGCGGCAGACATTGTGCAGGACGCGAATTTCGCCATCGTCGTCACGCAGGAGGATCAAGCTCGTCTTGCCGATATCGATCACCGTGGCGTCGCCGGGCTCGGGAACGTCACAGTCGAGGCCGACGCAGATCCAGTGCTTGTGGAAGAAAACATCGACGTCCGCTTCGAACACATCTTCCCTGATGTAAAGGCCGGCCGGCAGAGAATAACCGTCGGCACGGGCGTCGAGAAGGGCCGAAATCGAAGACGGAAGCTTGTTTAGCATGAGAACCTCTTATGTGAGAGTTCCCTAGATTGCCCTTGCAGTTACAGGGTTTCAACGGCATAAAAAATTCCGATCGCATAATATTTTCTCATGTGAAAAGGTGTTCGAGATGCAGTTTCGACGGCGGCTCCCCTCGCTGACAGCACTGGTGACGCTGGAAGCGGTTCTGCGCAGAAAGAGCTTCACCACGGCCGCGACCGAGCTCGGTGTCACCCAGGCGGCGGTCAGTCGGCAGATCGCCTTGCTGGAGGAGGAACTGGGGCAGCCGCTGTTCGTGCGCAAGCACCGAGCGATCGAACCGACGGCGGCCTGCGTCAGTCTCGGCGCGACGCTCGCCAAGAGTTTCGCCGATATCGCCGAGAACGTAGAGGCGATCCAGTCGCGCAGCCAGGATGTGGTGACGATCGGGGCGACAGTGGCATTCTCGTCCTTCTGGCTGCTGCCGAGGCTGGCCGAGTTCCGCCGGGCGAATCCCGGAATTCTCGTGCGGGTAATCTCCCAGGACAACCCGATCGCGCTCGACGACGGAGAGATCGACGTGGCCATCCGCTACGGCATGCCGCCCTTCAGCGACGGAACGGTTATCGCGTCGCGCGGCGACGTCATTACCCCTGTCTGCTCACCAGATTATCTCAGGCGTCGCGGAAATGGCCCGCTGGGCTCGACCGACGAATTCATCGAAACCGACGTTCTCGACCGTTCCTGGTACAGCTGGTCGCAATGGGTATCGCTCACCGGCGCCAATATCGAGGTCAAGCCATCGCTTCGCTTCAACCACTACACCGAAACCATTGCCGCCGCGCGCGCGGGGCAGGGGATCGCGCTCGGATGGCGCATGCTAGTCGGCACGTTCCTCGAGGACGGAACCCTGGTGAGCGCCGAGGCAAGCGAACTTGCCGCCGAAGATCGCTACAATGTGATCGTGCCGGTCAAAGCCAAGCGCAGCAATGCCCGCAATCTCGCCGCCGCCTGGCTGACGGCATCGCTGCACGGGTGATCACAGACCGAGCCCCGGCGTTGCCGTCCGATGCACGCCCTTGGGGACGAAGGCGAAGTGATCCGCAAGGCCGAGGAAATCGGCTGAAAGGTGAATGACCGAAAGCCACATCTCTGTTCCCCGCAGGCTTGGCTCGGCGCCGTCGGCGAACGGGAATCCTTCGCCGTCCCGCCATCTGTCCAGGGCTCTTGTTATGAGATGTCGGGAAATCGCCTCTCCGTCTGTCCGCCGGTAATCGGTCTGCCGGGTAATCAACAGCAGCGGATGGATCGTATCGAGCAGGTTGCAGGCATTATACTTCTCGCCGACGAAGCCCTTGTGATTGCGGTAGTTGAGGCATAGGTGCCGCGCGTCAGGCGATAAAAGCCATTCACCGGCTGGAGCCATTCCCTCGGCAGCTGTTGGCTCGCCCCATAGGCCGGAGACGCTGTTGGCATTGCGGTTCAACCATTCGAACAGCGCCTGGCGTGATTGCCGGATGCCGAAATAGCTGGCGTTGAAATAGATGGCGGTGCCGATGGCATCGACCACGCTGCCGGCATGCCACGCCCTGCTTTGCCAGGGCAGGGCGCTCAGCCACGCCTCGAGCCCTGCGGCGTCGAGCTCGACCGCGCGGACAGGGTGCCGCGGATTCGAGCCGAGCAGTTCAAGCGCATAGCCGACCGAAAGGACGTTGTAGAGCGCCTTCGGATCATCCCTCAGCGCAATCGCCATCGCGGGAATGTCCCTGGTGACGACCGCCCCGGCAGCTATGAGGGCGCCGTTTCCGATCGTGACGCCATCGAGGATCACGCAATTGGCGCCGATCCATACACCGTCGCGGGTTATGATGCCGAGGCTGACGACGCCTTGGCGGTGTATGGGCAGATCAGGATCGTCAGGCTTTCGGTGAAGATCGCGGCATTCTCGGCGATATAGGAGGTCTCGGCTAGTTCGGCGGCGCATGATCGCCGGAGCGCTGCCTTGCGGGCGAGGTGAGCGGGATGATCGAGGTCCGACGCGATGCGCTCCCAGGGAAGATATTGCAGCCGGCGCGCTTCCCTCTCCTCGCTCGCCGATGCCTTAGGGCTGTTGACGTGATTCATCCTGCTCCTCATTCTCAGGTCGGTCGCCGAAGACTCGTCTATGTCAAGCCATTCATCTCCTGGCGGTATCAGACCCCGTAAGCGGTTCGCTAGCAAGATGCAGAGGATGGACCGGTCGCTGGCCGGTTGCCTCGAAGCGGTCATTGCGCGATGCCTCAGCGTGACTTACATGGCTGCCGGCTCCAGCGTGCCGAACCATGCCACTAGGCCGACGACCGCGAATGCCAAGACAATTTCGACAACGGTGCCGATCCTGAGTGCCGTCACGGCTCCATGAGACCAGGAGAGTTTTGGCACGAGCACATACCTGTGGAGGATCGCCAGTCCGATCATCGACAGGACGAGCAGTATCTTCAGGGAAAGTAGAAGCTGATAGACAACGGACCAGTCGAGCGGAAAACCCCCGATGATCATGAACATGTTGCCGGCGCCGGAGATCAAAACCATGCCGACGGCGATGTGGCCTGCCGTGGAGAAACGGACGAGCGCCGTGGTCGCGTCGCGGCCGGCCCGGTGATCGGACAACAGGGGCAAAATGATCGCGACCGGGATCAGCGCCCCGAACCAGGCGCCTCCCGCCAGGACATGGACGATATCGACTCCCCGATGCAGTGCGCGAAACCAGCCGGTGTTCATGGCGGCATGGCCGCTCGCGGCAAGACCGGCCAGCAGGAATCCCGCCGCGAACGTCATGGCGGCGGCCCGCAATCGCGTGGGCGTCGCGATGTATGCGATCAAAAGCGCGGCGGCTCCTGCCGCCTGCCACATCCACGCCGTGCCGATCGTGGTGCCGGAAAGAATATCTAGCATTGCGCTGAAATCAAATGCCTGCGCCCAATCCTCACCGAGGATCGCGGACCTGAATGGGAGGGCAAGGACCGTTGCAGCGACTGTGCAGCCGACCGCAAGGGCTCGCGGCCAAGATTGCCGTGTCAAGATATTCCCGGAAAGGGAGGCCGGAACGAGCAGCCACAGATATGCGGAGCTGCCCCACAGATACAGGGCAGCGACGTCTAGGAAAAAGCGGCAAGCGATATAGGCCGTCTCGGGCGTGATCACGGCTTGACGGTGAAGGTATAGCTGCCGTTGGTCTTATGACCGTCGGCCGAAAGCACATGCCAGCTGACTGTGTAGTCGCCTGGCGCCAATGTTGCAGAAACGGGAACCGTCAGAACCTTGCCATCGTCCTTCAGTCCGGCTTCGCCAAGCTTGATTTCCTCCTTGCTGGAGTCGGTGACCTTCACGCCGCTGAACTTGAGATCGAGTTCTTCCGTAAAAGTCAGGTCGAGTTCGCTGGGAGAGACGACGGACGTCTTCTCCGCCGGGCTCGACGTTTTCAGGTGGGCGTGAGCCAGGGCCTGGCTGGCGGCCGCGGCCGTCAAGATCAGTGCGATGGAAGCGATCAGGGGGAGTTTTGACATAGTCATCTCATCTGTTTCCTTCGAAGTTGCCAGTTGACGCGGTCGTTTGTCAAAGCGTCACCGAAGGGCTGAATGCGGATTGTCTTCATGTCGCCTCCTCAAGCGAACGCACGCCGAAGCGGTGGGATCGTGCGAATGATGGCTTGGTCGGTCGCGACCATCAGCAGGATGGCGAGACCGGTCAGCGGAAACGCCAGGGCGAAGACGGCCGTGATGGTCCATAGGCCGACATAAACCGATCGCCGCGGCGGCAGCGGTGGAACCCCCACACGTCCGGACGGGCGTCGCTTCCACCACATGACGATGCCGGTCACGCAGGAAAGAATGATCGCCAGGCAGGTGGCGAGCATCAGGAATTGATTGGCGCGGCCAAATTCGCGCCCCTGGTGAACATTGATGCCCCACTCGATGGCCTTTCCGAAAATTGGGTACTGGCGGTAGGAGATGTCGACGAGCGGTTTGCCCGAATACTGGTCGATGTGGATCGTCCGCTCCTTGGCGAGATCATCGGGATAGATCGCCGCCGAATAGACGCCGGCTTCACCGGAAGGCATGGCAATGTCGAAACCCGGCGTCAGACCGGCCGCCTTTGCGACGTCGACGGCCTTGTTCAGGCCGATCGGCTTCTTCGACCGGGCGACGGCAATGTCGGAGAGCGGGACCGGAGCCTGTTCGACTGTCCAGCCGACCACAGGCAGGATGTCCTGGGTAACCTTCCGCGATTTCGGCACATCGTCCCAGAGTTGCGTGGGATAGCCCAGGCCATGGCTTCCGAGCCAGGCCTGCACGTTCGAACCCCAGTAGCCCGACCACGGCATGCCGGTGATCGCCAGGAAGAAGATCAGTATGCCCGCGAAAGCACCGGTTACGGCATGCAGGTCGCGCCAGAAGACGCGTCGGGCCGGAGTGCCACGGACCGTGACGACGCCGCCCGTCTGGCGGCGCGGCCACCAGAGATAGATGCCGGTCACGACAAGCACCATGGCGAATCCGCCGGCAATCTCGATCAGCTTGTTTGGAAGGCTCCCAAACAGAGCAAGACTATGGATGCGCTTGACGACGTAGTTGAACTCTTCGGTTGCGCCGACCGTATCAAGAATCCTGCCTTTATAGGGATCGATGAAGACGAGCGTGGAGCCGGCATCGCTTGACACCGTTACGATGGCCGAGTGCTCAGGCGTTGCCGGGTCCTTGTAGGCGGTGACCGCGGAGCGCGGCACGGCGGCCGTCGCGATCTCCGCCAGCTTTTCCGGCGCCAGTGGTTGGCCTGAAGCGACGACGTCATAGCGGTAGGCGAAGACGCTTTCGTTGATCTCGTTCTTGAAGAGATAGAGCGAGCCGGTGATCGCGAGGTTCAGCATGAAGGTGAGGACAAAAAGTCCGGCGAAAAAGTGCCAGCGCCAGATAGCGCGATATAGCGAGACACCGGGTACGGCGCTTTCCGCCGGAGCGGTGGAAGTGATGGTCGACATGATGAAATTCCGAATCCGTGGCCGCTGGCAAAGGCGCGGCCGAGAACAAAGGGCGCGCCTCAGCGTGGCTGACGCGCTGGTTCAGGTCAGGATCGGATCGGAAGGAGGGGCTCTGGGACCAGTGTTGGGCGGGTAAATTTGCCGATGGAAGGCTTCCATGCGAATGGGAAGATCCACCCGAACGGAAAATGCCACGGCTTTCCCGGCGATGTCTGCAGGCGGCGGCAGGAGGACGGAAGCACTGATCCGGCAGGCTTCGCAGCCATGAGTGTGGGCTTTGTGATCAGCGCCCGTCTCGCCTTCGTCGTCGGCAACCGTGACGCAAAGCGTGGGCAGCGTCCCGTCCGGAAGCACATATTCGGCAAGGTTGACGGGGTCGGCCGCGATCGTCGGGGACTGGTGGGCAAATCCGACTGACACGAGTGCGACGGCGCACAGAATGCGCACCAGCCATTTCCCGATCATGTCCAAACGACTTTGCATGGGTCCCCCGCCATCCGGCGTGAACCGTTGATAATGCTGCCGAGCCGAAAGCTCAATGCGGCAATGTAGCGGTAGGATCAATAATCACGAGAGACTCGAACCGAACTTGTCCCAACCTTCCTTGATCGTCTCCATCGCAACGTTGGTCGAGGTGTTGGCCACATGCGGCAGTGTCGAAATGCGTTCACCGAGGACGCGGCGGTAACGGCCGATATCGCGGGTGCGGATCTTCAGGAGATAGTCGAACCGGCCGGCGATCATGTGGCACTCCTCGACCTCCCTGATTTTCTTGATGGCCTCGTTGAAGCTTTTCAGGGCCGCCTCGCGGGTATCGGAGAGCTTCACCTCGACGAAAGCGATGTGGTCGAGCTGCATTTTCGCAGGATTGAGGACGGCCTTGAAGCCTTCGATATAGCCTTCGTTGATCAGTCGCTTGAAGCGGAGCTGGCAGGGCGTCTTCGATAGCCCGACGCGCGCGGCGAGATCGGTGATCGACAATCTGCCATCCTCGGCGAGTGCTGCGAGGATCTTTCTGTCGAATTGGTCCAATTCACTAAAGATGTCGGGTTCGCTAGCCATTTGAGCTCTCAAATGCGATTTAATAAGTTCATACAGGCTGAAAATGGCGAAAATCAAGTGAGATCGTGATTGGCGATCTGTGATACGTTATGCGTGGATAATGGGATGGAAGGCGCAGGCGCTTGACGCATCGTCAGGATCGCATCGGCGCCACACGCAAAATGGGGTCATGCATGGGCAGGGAAAAGCAGGACGACGACGAGAAGCCGGACCTCATCGCCCACTACCGGCCGGTGGCGATAAGGGCCGTGGCGGCAGCGCTCACGTTCAAACGCGACAAGCCTGCGCGCCCGCTCTGCGAGACTGAATATTCCGGCCCTGTCGTCACGGATGATGCTGACTGGGACGATGAACCCGGCGCCTCATTCATCCGTTAAACCAGATATCGATTGATAGGGACCTCCATGCTCAACGCAGCGATCGACACCACGCCATCCAATGATCCCTACGAGGGCGCGCCATTCGCCGCCTTCGCGCCGCCGATCCGGCCGCAATCCGAGCTTCGCCAGGCAATCACCGCCGCCTATCGCCGCCCGGAAACCGAATGCCTGCCGCCGCTTGTCGCGGCCGCGCGCGTTTCCGAGGCCAAACGTTATGACATCCGCAGCACTGCCCGCACCCTGATCGAGGCGCTTCGCGCCAAGCACAAGGGCACCGGCGTCGAAGGGCTGGTTCAGGAATATTCGCTTTCCAGCCAGGAAGGCGTGGCGCTCATGTGTCTAGCTGAAGCACTGCTGCGCATTCCCGACACGGACACCCGCGACGCGTTGATCCGCGACAAGATCGCCGAGGGCAACTGGACCTCGCATATCGGCGGCGGCAAATCCATGTTCGTCAACGCCGCTACCTGGGGTCTCGTCGTCACCGGCAAGCTTACCTCGACGGTCAACGACCGCAGCCTGTCGGCGGCGCTGACGCGGCTGATCGCGCGCGCCGGCGAGCCGGTGATCCGTCGTGGCGTCGATATGGCGATGCGTATGATGGGCGAGCAGTTCGTCACCGGCGAAACGATCGAGGAGGCGCTGAAGCGCGCTCGTCCGCTGGAAGCCCGGGGGTTCCGCTATTCCTACGACATGCTGGGTGAGGCGGCGACGACCGCAGCAGACGCCGAGCGCTATTTCAAGGATTACGAGAAGGCGATCCACGCCATCGGCAAGGCGGCGCATGGGCGCGGCATTTATGACGGCCCCGGTATTTCGATCAAGCTCTCGGCCCTGCATCCTCGCTATGTGAGAGCGCAGGCCGGCCGGGTGATGGGCGAGTTGCTGCCGAAGGTCAAGGCGCTCGCCGCGCTCGCCAAGTCCTATGATATCGGCCTCAACATCGATGCCGAGGAGGCAGACCGGCTGGAGCTTTCGCTCGATCTTCTCGAAGAGCTGTGCTTTGCCCCGGAGCTTGGCGGATGGAACGGACTCGGCTTCGTCGTGCAGGCCTACGGCAAGCGCTGCCCCTTCGTGCTGGATTACATCATCGATCTCGCCCGCCGCTCCGGGCGCCGGATCATGGTCCGTCTCGTCAAGGGCGCTTATTGGGATGCGGAGATCAAGCGCGCCCAGCTGGATGGTCTCGACGATTATCCGGTCTATACCCGCAAGATCTATACCGACGTCGCCTACATCGCCTGCGCGCGCAAACTGCTGGCCGCCGCCGATGCCGTCTTCCCGCAGTTCGCCACCCACAATGCCCAGACGCTCGCCACGATCTATCATTTGGCAGGGCCTGATTTCGCAGTCGGCAAATATGAGTTCCAGTGCCTGCATGGCATGGGCGAACCGCTCTATGACGAGGTCGTCGGCAAGGAAAAGCTCGACCGGCCCTGCCGCATCTATGCACCCGTCGGAACGCATGAGACGCTGCTTGCCTATCTCGTCCGCCGTCTGCTCGAAAACGGTGCCAACTCCTCCTTCGTGCACCGCATCTCCGATCCGAACGTTTCGGTCGAGGCCCTGATTGCCGATCCGGCCGAGACCGTCGCGGCCATGCCTGTCATCGGCGCCCCGCATGTGCAGATTGCCGCGCCCAAGGCGCTTTACGGCAGCGCCCGAGCCAATTCGAGCGGTCTCGATCTTTCGAACGAAGCCACGCTTTCGGACCTGGCGCAGACGCTTGCCTCCACGGCTGCGACGCCCTGGCATGCGCTTCCCATTCTCGCCGACGGCTCCACCGACGGCGTAACGCGTGATGTCCTCAATCCCGCCGATCACCGGGATGTCGTCGGCACCGTAACCGAAGTGAAGGTAGAAGAGGCTGCCCGTGTCGTCGCGATGGCGGCGGAATACGCGCCGCAATGGGCTGCCGTGCCGCCGGCCGAGCGCGCCGCCTGCCTCGATCGGGCGGCCGATATCATGCAGGCTCGTATCAAGGTGCTGATGGGCATCGTCATGCGCGAGGCCGGCAAGTCCGCCGCCAACGCAGTCGGCGAAGTACGCGAGGCGGTCGACTTCCTGCGGTATTATGCCGATCAGGCGCGCAAAACCCTCGGTCCGTCGCATCTGCCGCTCGGGCCGATCGTCTGCATAAGCCCGTGGAATTTCCCGCTGGCGATTTTCACCGGCCAGGTTGCCGCTGCCCTCGTGGCCGGCAATCCCGTGCTGGCGAAACCTGCCGGTGTCACGCCGATCATCGCTTCGGAGAGTGTCAAAATTCTCCACGAGGCCGGCGTGCCTGTCGGCGCCCTGCAATTCGTGCCCGGCAGCGGCCGCCTCGGCGCCGGCATGGTCGGGGCGCAGCAAACGGCGGGCGTCATGTTTACCGGCTCGACCGAGGTGGCCCGTATGATCCAGGCGCAGCTCGCTGAACGCCTGTCGGCAACCGGCAAGCCGATCCCGCTGATTGCCGAAACCGGCGGCCAGAACGGCATGATCGTCGATTCTTCCGCCCTGGCTGAGCAGGTCGTGGCCGACGTCGTGACATCGGCTTTCGACAGCGCCGGCCAGCGCTGCTCGGCGTTGCGTGTTCTCTGCCTGCAGGACGACATTGCCGACAGGACGCTCGCCATGCTGAAGGGCGCCTTCCGTGAATTGACCATCGGCCGCACCGATCGCTTAAGCATCGACGTAGGGCCTGTCATCAACGACGGCGCGAAGACGGAGATCGACCAGCATATCGAAGCAATGCGCGGCGCCGGCCGCAAGGTGGAACAGCTGCCGCTGCCGGAAAGCGCAGCAAAAGGCACCTTCGTTCCGCCGACGATCATCGAGATCAAATCCCTCTCGGACCTGACGAAGGAGGTCTTCGGGCCGGTCCTGCATGTCGTCCGCTTCAAGAGAAACGGCCTCGATCGCCTGATCGACGACATCAACGCCTCGGGTTATGGCCTCACCTTCGGGCTTCACACGCGGCTTGACGAAACGATCGCGCATGTGACGAGCCGCATCAAGGCCGGCAACCTCTACGTCAACCGCAACATCATCGGTGCGGTTGTCGGTGTGCAGCCTTTCGGCGGCCGTGGCCTCTCGGGAACCGGTCCAAAGGCCGGCGGCCCGCTTTATATCGGCCGCCTGGTGCAGCGCGCCCCCGTGCCGCCGCAGCAGGATTCCGTCCATACCGACCTCGCCCTTCGCGATTATATCGTCTGGCTCGATAAGAAGGGCCTGACGGGCGAAGGTGAAGCGGCGCGCGGCTATGCAAGCCGCTCGGCGCTCGGGCTCGAACGCGAACTCACCGGCCCTGTTGGCGAGCGCAATCTCTATGCGCTCCATCCGCGCGGCCGAATCCTGCTCGTGCCGCAGACCGAAACCGGACTGCATCGCCAGATCGCCGCGGCCCTTTCCACAGGCAACCACGTCGTAGTCGATGCGGCTTCCATATCGAAGTCGGTGCTGGCAGATCTTCCGGCGGCTGTCGCCAGCCGCCTTTCCTGGACATCGGATTGGGAAAAGGACGGGCCTTTCTCCGGCGCGCTCGTCGAAGGGGACCGCGACAGGGTTCTTGCCGTCAACCGGAAGATCGCCGCGCTGCCCGGCCCGCTTCTCTTGGTCCAGGCTGCGACGAGCGAGGAACTGGCAAGCGATCCGGAAGCCTATTGCCTCAACTGGCTGCTGGAGGAGGTGTCGACCTCGATCAACACCGCCGCTGCGGGTGGCAATGCGAGCCTGATGGCCATCGGCTGATCGATAGGCCGAGGGGGCAGAAATGCGCCCTCCAGGCCGGCTGCCCAGGTTCCAACTCCCCTTTCGTCATGCTCGGGCCTGTTCCGAGCATCTGCGACCGGTCGAAAGGAGCGGATCCTCGGCACAAGGCAGCACAAGGCCGACGATGACGCCGGGTAAAGAGCGAGCTTTGTCAGCGAGTCTGATGAGGCAGAAAATGCGGCGCCTCGGCCATGCCTCCGATGCTCCGAACAAACTCGACACCATTGACCATTTTTTTAGCAGTTGCGGCTATCGTCGCGCCATCAGGCGTGACCATTCCTGGGGCGGGGCTTTTATGGCGTTGATTGATCGACTGTTGCAGCGTATGCGGATTGTCACGAAGGTTCTCTTCTTCGTGGTGCCTCTGATCGTCCTCATAGCGGGCATAGGTCTTTTCGGCTATTTCACCGCCGGCACGCTCAAAGGCCAGATGACTCTGACGCGGCAGACGATCGACACGCTTTCCAGTTTCCAGCAGCTCAGATCCTCGTTGACGGCCTTTACCGACCTTCCGACGGCGGTCACGCGCGATCGGCTGATCGCCAGCATCTCCGATCAGGAGAAGGGCGCTGCGACGCTCGATGCCATGTTGATCGATCCGTCCCAGAAGCAGCAGATCTCGGCGGTGCGCGAGCTCGGCGGCAAGATGCAGGGGAGCGCCGACGCGCTTTGGGCCGTGGCACAGGAGCGCACGAGTACCGAACAGGCGATCGATACGGCTGTGGCGCAGCTTTTCAAGGAGAGCCAGACTGCCCGCAAGCAGCTCGACGTCCTTCAGGATCAGGCGAACGGAAAGGAAGCCTTCGTCCGGGCGCTTCTTCTCGATGCCTCCGCTTACAAGAACATCGCCCAGCGCATTGCGAAATTGCGCAAGGCGACCGCTCAGGCGACGGTACCCACGGATATCGCCGGCGCTCTCGGCAGCCTGCTGCCGCCGCTCGTCAAGGAGGTCGGCGGGAGCGCCGCAGTCGCCTCCGACAAGGCCCAAAGCCAGATTGCCGAGCTGAAGCCGGTATTGGACAAGCTCGCGGCGATGGCCAAGGACAGCGCTAACCTTACGCTCGACGGCTATGCCCCCGTCGACCAGGATCTGCAGGGCTTTGAGGAGAAGTTCGTAAAGCTCGCCTCAGGGAATGCGGATACCGCTATCGAGCGTTTTGTCGGCATGGATGCGAACATCGGCACGCTTCGCTCGATGGTGGCGATCGTCGGTACAGCTTTCAAATCGATCGACGATCTGCGCCTGCATCTGAGTGAACTGAACAGGCGGGTCGATGCCGAGGCGCGGGACGCCGTTCTTGTCGATCTCAAGGCGCTGCGCGAAAGCGCTGCTCAGCTTGTACCATTGAGCGGGAAAAACGCCGCCTTGCAGGAACTTGCGAAGAAGATCGAGCCCTCCCTCGCGACGATCGAAAAGGATACGTCGCTGCTGATATCCGTCGCAGACCGGTGGCGGGCAGAGCGGGGGACGGCGACCGAGCTCGTGGCCTCCGCAAGCCATACTCTGGAGCAATTTGTCAGCACCGCGCAGGAGAGCGGCAAGGACATCAGCCAGCGTTCGGCCGCCATGTCGCTCGCGGCGATGATTGCCGGCACGGTGCTTGCGATCATCGGCGGCCTCATGCTGATCGAAACGCTGCGCGGACCGTTGAAGCGGATCACCCAGACGATGACGAGACTTGCCGCGGGCGATCTTAACGTGCCGATCGGCGATGGCAAGCGTGGTGACGAAATCGGCGATATGATCCGGTCCGTGACCGTCTTCCGCGACCAGGCGCTCGAAAAGACCAGGCTCGAAGAGGTCGCTGAAACGAACAGGGCGCGGGACGAACAGGAGCAGGCTCGTCGCGCAGCCGAGCAGGCGCGCATCGAAGCCGAGCAGAGCGAGGCCCTGGACGCACTCTCCGACATGCTCGGCAAGCTTGCCGACGGCAACCTCGCAGCTGTGATGAGCGAGGAGCTGGCCGCCGATTATGTCGCGATGGCCAGGACCTATAACCAGGCGATCGATGCGCTTCGCCGCACACTCGCCGAGGTTCGCAACACCAGCTACGAAATCGCCGAGGGCAGCACCAATCTTTCAGGCGCGGCCGACGATCTGGCGCGGCGCACGGAACAGCAGGCGGCCGCTCTCGAAGACAGTTCACGTGTGCTTGGCGAACTCACCGCCAGCGTTCGCACGACAGCGGAAAATGCGCGCCAGACATCGGTTTCCGTCGCCGAGGCACATCGGCAGGCGGAGCACTCCGCGGCCGTCGTCGCCAAGGCCGTCGACGCCATGGACGCCATCAACCGTTCGTCGGACAAGGTCTCCAGCATTATCGGTGTGATCGACGAGATTGCCTTTCAGACCAATCTTCTCGCCCTCAATGCCGGCGTCGAGGCGGCGCGGGCGGGGGAGGCCGGCAGGGGGTTTGCCGTCGTCGCACAGGAAGTGCGCGAGCTTGCACAGCGCTGCGCCAAGGCTGCCCGCGAAATCAAGGATCTCATCTCCAACAGCGCATCGCAGGTGGCCACGGGCGTCAGGCTCGTCGAGGAGACCGGTGAGGCGCTTTCGGCGATAATCGAGCATTTTACCTCTATCAACGGGCTGGTGCAGGTCATCTCGACTGCCACCAGCACGCAGTACAAAGGCATCGACGAGGTCAACAGCGCCGTTCGCGACATCGAGCATATCACGCAGCACAATGCCGCAATGGTGGAGGAAAACACTGCCGAAATTCACAGGCTTCGGCAGCAGGTGGAACTGCTGAACGAGCGGATTTCCCGCTTCCAGACCGCCGACGCCGGCAAGGCTCCGCCGGCCGTAAGCCCACGGATGGCCTTGGCCTCCTGAGGGACCCGGCCTTCTCTTTGCGACGCGCTCTAGAAATCGGCGACTTTGCCCCAGGCGGACGCCGCGAAGCGGTTGGGATGATAAGGCCGCGGATCGACGATCGGCTCGTCGCCCGTGACGATATCGGCGATCAGATGACCGGCGCCGGGTCCGATGCCGAAGCCGTGGCCGCTGAAGCCCGCAGCGAGGATGAAACCTGGAAGGGTGGCGATTTCGCCGATCGCCGGCACGCCGTCCGGCGTGCTGTCGATATAGCCCGCCCAGGCGGCGTTGATTTCGGTGTTCTTCAAGGCGGGCAGCAGCTTGAGCGCCCGTGAATGCGTGAGGGTAATGGTGGCCTGGTCGACTGCCGGATCGAGGATGCGCATGCGCTCCATCGGCGTCGGCCTGTCGAGCCGCCAGCGCGCCAGAGATTCGTGACCTGAGCGAATCCCCTCCAATCCGCCGGGTGCCAGACTCCGCCAGCGGCGGGCGAACATGGGCAGGAACTGCGGCGCGAAACGAAGCTGCTGCGCGGTGGGATCGACGCGGCCGCGGCCGCTGATCGCCAGGGTGTAACCGCCGTTGCCGCGACGTGTCACGGAAACCGCCGATGTATGCAGCGCATCCGGCAGGCCGGGTGCACCCGGCGAAACCGACAGGATCGACGAACGGATCGAGGCCTGCGGAAATCGAATGCCGAGCTGGCGGCAGAAGGACGAGGCCCAGGCGCCGCCCGCCAGGATCGCGACTTTTGTCTGGATCGTGCCCTGTTCGGTGACGACGCCTGAAACTCTGCCGCCTTCAATGTCGATGCCGCGGGCCGCACAGGATTGATGCACCGTGCCGCCGAGCTTCAGGATCGCACGCGCGATGGCAGGCGCGGCTCTTGCAGGATCGGCGGTGCCGTCGGTCGGCGAAAAGACCCCACCTTTCCACGCCGTGCCGGTGGCCCGCCCGCGTTCGGTTGCCTCCGCACCGCTCAGCATATGCGTCGTGACGCCGACCGATCGGGCGAAATCGCGCCAACGCGCCCAGCCGGAGAGTTCCTCATCGCTGTTGCTGAGATAGAAGAGGCCGCATCGGCGGAAGCCGGTGTCCTCGCCGGTCTCAGCGGCGAAGCGCTCCCACAGATCGAGACTCTTCGTCGACATCGGCAATTCGCGGGCGTCGCGGTTCTGCTGCCGGCACCAACCCCAGTTGCGGCTCGATTGTTCCGCCCCGACAAGGCCTTTCTCGACGAGGGCGACTTTCATTCCACGTCTGGCCAGATAATAGGCCGCGAAAACGCCGACGATGCCGCCGCCGATCACGACCGCATCGGCGGCAGCGGGCAGCTGCGGTGTGGTGTTGACGCGCGTGAGCGGTGCGGGCATGGTATGGTCTCCGTTTCAGTCCAGTCTAGCGGATCCGACGCGGCACCTTTGCCGGAGTTCATCCAGCGACAGCAGAAGATTCCGTCTTGCGGGCCAGTCGGCAACCAATTGTGCTTCGGCATGTCCCGCAATCCGGTCGACACCCCTTTGTGATGTGCTAAGCTCGACGTTGAAAAGGCTGCAGCATAATCTGCTGCGCCGTTGGGCGATCTCGAGCAAGCGAAGGCGCGTGTGATGATGAAACTTGACCGGATCGACATAAAAATCCTCTACGAACTGCAGAAGAATGGCCGCGTCACCAATGTGGAGCTCGCCGAGCTGGTCAATCTGTCGCCGAGCCCCTGCCTGATGCGAGTGAAGAAGCTGCAGTCCGAGGGTTACATCGAAGGCTATTCTGCGCAGATCAACGTCAGCAAACTCGGTCAGACGCTGACCGTGTTTACCGAGATTACCTTGAAAAACCATCGGCAGATCGATTTCGCCCGTTTCCTCGCAGCGATCGAGAAGGTCGACCAGGTGATCGAATGCCATCTGGTTTCGGGTGGCTATGATTACCTGCTGAAATTCGTAACCGCCGGGATCGATGAATACCAGACGATCATGGAAAGGCTCACCGACATGGACGTCGGCATCGACAAATATTTCAGTTTCGTCGTCCTGAAATCGCCAATCGTCAAAGCCCACATGCCGCTGACCACCCTGTTTCCGCACTAGAGAGGATGGCGAAGGCCTTCAATGTCGGGCACCGGGGGTCTAAGACCCTTCGCGCAGGTGACGGTTTCGTCATGAAGTCACGTTCGTTGGTGTTGGCGCACGACAGAGGCTGTGCGCCAGATCTACGTTTGTGTGGCCGAGCAGCCGCTTCTGTGGCGAGGCACCTCATCGCGAGTATGCTTGGACCCTGCACGACCTTGTCATACGTCAGGCATCTCAGGCGGGATATTGCAGATTTGAGATTCAGTCGTTCAAGAAGCCGACGATGCCCTTGACCTCGGTAAACTCGTGCAGTCCGAACTTGCCATATTCCCGGCCGTTGCCCGATTGCTTGTAGCCGCCAAAAGGCGCGGCGCTGTCCCAGGCGGCACTGTTAAGGCGAACGCTGCCGGCGCGCAGCCTGCCCGCGAGCGCCCGCGCCTCCTCTGGGTCGCCCTGTATGTAGGCGGCCAGGCCGTAGGGCGTATCGTTGGCGATCGCGATCGCTTCATCTTCGCTTTGATAGCCGATAATCGACAACACCGGGCCGAAGATTTCCTCGCGCGCGATCGTCATCTGGTTGGTGACGCGGGCAAATACGGTCGGACGCACATAATAGCCCGCATCGAGATGCGGAGGGCGGCCGAGGCCACCTGCGATGAGCTCGGCTCCTTCGGCAATGCCGCGCTCGATCAGTGTCTGGATCTTGTCAAACTGGGCGCTGCTCGCGACCGGTCCGAGGTCGGTGCGCGGATCGGAGGGAGGGCCGACAACGAGCACAGCCGCTTCGCTGGCAGCGATCGAGCTTGCTTGCTCCATTCGCTCTACAGGTACCAGCATCCGCGTCGGCGCGGTACAGGTCTGGCCGGAGTTGCCGAAGCACCGGCGGACGCCTGCCGTGACCGCGGCTGAGAAGTCGGCGCTGCGCAGGATGATGTTCGGGGACTTGCCCCCAAGCTCCTGATGCACCCGCTTGACGGTCGGTGCAGCCGCCTGTGCCACGGCAATGCCGGCGCGGGTCGACCCGGTGAAGGACACCATGTCGACATCAGGGTGGCCGGCCAGTTCCACACCAACCGTGAGCCCGTCGCCCTGAACGAGATTGAAGACGCCCTTCGGTACGCCGGCCTCATCCATGATCTCCGCGAAGATTACAGCGTTGAAGGGAGCGATTTCCGATGGCTTCAATACCATGGTACATCCGGTGGCGAGGGCCGGAGCGACCTTGCAGGCGATCTGATTGATCGGCCAGTTCCACGGCGTGATCATGCCTATGGTCCCGATCGGCTCGCGTAGGATGCGGGTAGAGCCCTGCATGTAGTCGAAGGCAAATGTCTCCAAGGCTTTGATCGTCTGCTCGAAATGGGTAGCGCCGATGCCGGCCTGCTCGGCCCGGGCCATGGCGAGCGGCGCGCCCATTTCGCGCGAGATGATGTCGCCGAGTTCGTCATTGCGGCGCTTGAGGATCGCCACTATGCGCTTCAGCAGATCGATGCGCTCGGCCTTGGAGGTCCGCGAGAAGAAGGCAAAGGCCCGCCGCGCGGCCGTGACCGCCCTCTCCACATCGGCGGCGCTGCCGAGTGCTATCGTGCCCGCCGGCTGCTCCGTCGAGGGATCGATGACCTCGAGCGTTTTCGGGACGCAGGGTTCGACCCACTCACCGTCGATATAGAACCTGTAGGCATGTATCACTGATGGCTCCTACTGATTTGCCCCTCTTGCCTGCCGAACGAAACCCGCGACTCGCCCTGTCGTGGCGGCCGAATGTTTGCGTTTGCATAGAGGATGGGAGGATCGCTGTTCAAACGTGATCGTAGTCGGGAACTGACCGGAGTTGGAACCCATTATCCCGCCGCATTGTATATCTCGGCGAGGTCGCCTAGATCCCAGTTCCCGCCGGACAGCACCGCACAGACTTTCTCCTCTGGCTTCACGTGTATGCTGCCTGCCAACAAGGCTCCGATTCCGATGGAGGCCGCCGGTTCAGCGATCAGTTTTGCATCTTTAGCAAGGGCACGCATCCCGGCAATGATGTGTTCGTCTTCGACAAGAACTATTTCGTCGACGTATTTTTCGATAATCGGATAGGGGTTCTGACCCGGGACGCTTATTCTCAAGCCATCGGCAATCGTGTTCTTCAAGGGAAGCGTGGTCCGCTCCTTGTTGATCCGGCTATGAAAATACTTCGGTGTCAACGCAGGTTCCGCGCCTATGACCCGCACCGATGGCTTCGTTTCCTTTATGGCGGTGGCGATTCCCGAGATCAGTCCTCCGCCCCCTACGGGCACGATGACGGTATCCACATCGCTCAGATCCTGCAATATTTCACAACCGATCGTTCCCTGACCGGCCATTACGATGGGGTCCTCAAAGGCGTGAACAGCCGCGTAGCTGTTTTCTTCGGCGATTTCATATACCCTTTTCCATCTGGCAGCGGTGTCGCCGTCGAAGAGAATAACCTCCGCCCCAAGGGCTTTCGTGTTTTCGATTTTGATCTTGGGTGTGGTGACCGGAAGGACCAAAATCGCTTTCACACCCAGCATCCTGGCGGCATAAGCAAGCCCTTGGGCATGGTTGCCCGACGAGGTCGCGATGATCCCGTTTGCAATCTCTTCCCGGGAAAGCGAGAGAGCCTTGTTCAGGGCGCCGCGGATCTTGAACGCGCCAGTAATCTGCAGGGTTTCCGGCTTGAGATAGAGCTGACAACCAACCGCTTTCTCGATCTTGTCCGCACGCAATAGGGGAGTGTGTCTGACGTGCGATTTTAGCCGCTCTTGAGCTTCACGGATGTCGCCAATGGTGGGGTAATTGCGCATCGTCATTACTCGAAAAACTGAAAGAAGGTGCCGACGTTATTGGCTATGGCGTTATGATAAATTTTGCCGGCCGTCGTATTGTCCTGTATGGCCATACCCGTGGAGTCGAAGATCGTGATTTCGTCATCACTTTCTCGTCCCGGTTTCCTTCCCAGCAGTATCTCGCCGATTTCACCATGAATGTCGTCTTTGGTGATGATATTTTTGTTCAGGGGATGCCAGGTTTCGCCCTTCTCGGTGCACTGCCCGATCGAGTCGACGACTAGCTTTGCGTTCCTGAATATCTCCGGATCCAATTCCTGCTTGCCTTGTTGATCCGTGCCGATCGCAACAATGTGCGTGCCGGGCCTGACCCAATCCGCTTCTACGAGCGAGCCTTTTCCGCGGGTCGTGGTAACAACGATATCGGCCTGCTCGACGGCCTTCTTTTTGGAATTCGCCATCATGACAGGAATGCCAAGCTCGCCTTCAATATCCGTCTTGTATTTGAAGAGCGTGTCTGGGTTGCTGTCCCAGGCGTGGATCTCCTCGATCTTCATGATCTCGTTGATCGAGCGGATCTGCATTCTTGCTTGATTGCCAGTGCCGATCGATGCGACCGTCGTGGCGTTCTTCCTCGCCAGCGCTTTGACGGAGATGGCTCCAGCCGCCCCCGTTCTAAGACCAAGGATCAAGCTTCCGTCCATAACGCAGATCAAGGCACCGCTCCTGGCGTCGAACAGCAAAATTGTCGCCATGCCATTGGGCACTCCGTGTGCAGTCGGGTTATCAATGAACCCGCCGGAAGAGGCTTTCATGGAGATCATTTCATTGGCTTTGTAGTAGCCGAGCTTAAAGTCGATTTCCCCACGAGGCGACGGGAGATCTATCCCCAGGTAGTCAGGTTGCTCCACCTGATCATTGCTAAAGGCCTTGTACGCCTCTTCCACGGCGGCGATCACTTCGGTGACGCTGATCAGGCGACTTACTTCGTCCTTTTTAAGCAGCAGCGTTTTCATGCACCAGTTCTCTATTTCTTGATTCAACCAACGCTTCGATTATTCCGCCCAATTCCGCGATCATCATAATCGCCGAGCTTTGGCTTTATTAGCCATATGCGCGGAACCCCAGGCAGATTATTTTATATTGCGCTCAGCTTTTGGCAGAGCGTGCGGCCCGCGCCTTGTTGGCGCCCATGGATTGTGTCCTGTGCGCCATCAGCGCCGCGTTTCTATGAACCCGGCGACAGCGACGATGGCTGCATCCGTGTGCGGCCAAGCGGCTAGCCCGCCCAGCGTCACTGGTTTGATGGGCGGGCGCAGCCGATAGTAACCAGCCTCGCTGGGCGAGCCGCCACGGCATTTTGCCAGCAGTTCGACCGCAGTCAGGCCGCACAGCCGGCCTTGACATGGGCCCATTCCACATCGTGTGAACGCCTTCATCTGGTTCGGGCCCGGCACGCCGAGCGCTGCAACCTCACGCAGCTTGCCAGCCGTAATTTCTTCGCAGCGGCAGACGATGGTGCTGTCGTGCTCTGGAATCCGGAATTTCTCGCCAGAACGAAAGCGACGCTCGATGAACGTCCTGCCTCTCATGGCACGAGCTAGCTCTCGAGTGAGCCGTGCCCGACGCTCTCCGTAGGCATTTCGGTCAATGAGGTTTAAGTCGAATGAGGCATTGAGGCCAGCCAACTGCCCTTGGAGAGCGGAGGCAACCGCGCCGACGATGCCGGCACCATCGCCGGCGATCAAAACACCTGGAACGGAACTTGCGCCGCAGGCATCGACGCTCGGGCGGAAAACGGCCGAATGGTCGTCCCAGTAATAATCGCATCCCGCCGCTAGCGTGAGATTGAGGTTTGGCGCGATTCCTTGGTGCAGGAGGAGAAGGTCGCCTTCAATCTCGAGAGAATTCTTGCCCCTGCTCGCGCGCAAAGCGCTGAATTTTTCCTGCCCAACGGCCTCGATTGCGGTCACCCCGCGAATGACTCGCGCCCGCCGGTGAACATCGAAGAGAAGTTTCAGGCCTTTAAGGGCATGGGGTGAGCTGACAAAGGCGGGCAGATGAACGAGAGCCGTACGCCAGTTCTCGCGTGGCGTGGCGTCGACAACTGCGATGACATCTACGCCTGCCCGGAGAAGCTGGCTTGCCACTAAGTACAGCAGCGCCCCGGTTCCGGCGAGGATGGTGCGCCCGGACGGCACGAGACCTGACGACTTCATCAAGATCTGCGCCGCTCCCGCCGTCATGACACCCGGCATGGTCCACCCTGGGAACGGGAACGGGCGTTCGAGCGCGCCTGTTGCGAGGATCACCCGATGGGCGGCGATCGGTCGAGCAATCCCGCCGAGGGAAATCCCGACCTCGAGCGGATGCGCGCCGTCCAATTCTTCGTCAGCAGGCCCGACACTCCACACAGTCGCACGGGGGGCGTAGCTCAAGTTTCCTTGCCGAAATCGCTCGATGAGCTTCCGCCCGGCAGCGTAGTCCGGCCCCATGCGGGCGAGGTCGGCATCTGATGCATGCTCGACCGACCGATAAATCTGCCCGCCAGGGAATTCATTTTCATCGGCGAGCAAAACCGCGAGACCGTGGATCGAGGCTTCGATGGCTGCCGAGAGGCCGGCAGGGCCCGCGCCAACGACGACGACGTCATAGGCAGGCGCGAGATCGGTGGCAGACTGAATGTTTCTAATCACCCTTCCTGCCTCGGCATGGCCGCGCCCTCCTGTGTTTCGATCCGCATCCCCTCCGCAACGTTGGTCATGCAACCCTGTTGGTTCGGCCGGCCATCGATTTTGACGAGGCACTCGAAGCAGACACCCATCATGCAGTAAGGACCACGGGCGGCGCCGGAGACCGGGCTGCGACGCGTGCTGCCATATCCCGCGGCCAGCAGTGCGGCGGCAACGCTATCGCCTTGTCTGGCCATGGTCGGCATGCCGTTGAATGTGAATGAAATTGAACTCTCCTTTCGGTCAGGCAGCCGCCGGAACATGGAACCTCCGGGAATGAAATGCGGAAAGATCGTCAGAAAGCGCGCCGGCTGAAATCTGCCGCGACAGGACCAGCGCATGATTGGCCGCCAGAGTCACGCCGGAATGGCAGGCACATGCGAACGCACCAGGAAACCTCTCTGACTGCTCGTAAATGGGGTAGCCGTCCGGCGTCACCACTCGGAATGCGGCCCAGATCCGCACTGCACTGGCGTCCTTTAGAAGTGGGAATGTGCGCACGGCGCGCTCAGCCAGGACCGCAGTAATTGGCCCGCGCGGCCGCTGGTGATCGATTGTGGTTTCCTTGCTTTCGCCGATCAGCACAGATCCCTCGTCTGTCTGCCGCAGATGGCCGGTGGCATGGCTTAGGAAGGGCTTCAGCCGCTCGGTCACAATGATCTGGCCGCGGCTGGGCGAGAGCGGAACGTTCAGCCCGACCATCGGAGCGAGCGCGGTGTTGCCGAGCCCGGCAGCAAGGACGATCTTGCCGGCACCGAGTCGCCACCCGTCTCCTGCCAATTCGAACGTACCTGCGCGATGACTGATCGTAATCGTCTGCCGATGCGGCAGATAATGAACGCCACGCTGCTTAAGCGCCTTATGAAAGCCTGCGAACAGCCGCAGCGGATTAACGTGTCCATCGAGCGGGCTGAAAATCGCCCCTGCCACGGTCTCGCCGACCAGCGGCAAGCGGCGACGCGTCTCCGCCTGATCGAGTATCTCATATTCGAGCGGTGGGGTTCCTTCCGCCTCCATTCCGGGCTGGCCGGCCAGCTTCGCCATGGATGTGATCCCGCGTTCCAGCTCCGTAGACGTGAGCCGAATTGAGAAGCCGCCCGATTGGACGAATCCAGTGTCGACGCCGGTTTCGGCCTTGAGCTCGGCCGCCAACTGGTGCCAGTTTGCAGTCGAGATTCGCGACCACCGCGAATAGGCGGCGTTGCCGAGGCCCTTGCTTGAACTCCATACGAGACCGAAATTCGCCCGTGCCGCCCTGTTTGCCACATCGCCTTCATCGATGACGGCAATCCTTTGTCCGCACGTGGACAGACCCCAGGCAATCGATACGCCCACAAGGCCGCCGCCGATGATGATTACGTCGTAATCCATTTCGCTAGCTTCCTTCCATGCGTATATCAACGGCCTCTTGCTGGCCGGCACTCACGTTCAGATGGCACCTACCTTAACTTTCGAACCGTCCACCAGGCGCGACAGGCGGAAGGGGGTGGGGTCGACACAGGGTGTATCGTTGGCAACGAGGTCGGCGGCCAGGCGGCCGATGCCCGGGCCGAGGCCGAAGCCGTGCCCGGAGCCGCCCGCGGCCAGGTAAAGGCCCTTCACACCATCGGCCGGCGAGATGACCGGCACCGCGTCCGGCGTGAAATCCACGTAGGCTCCCCAGCTGTCGGCGATTTCGACGCCCGCCAACGCAGGAAACTGCTCGGTGACCCGTTTCAAAATGGCCGCGATCGTGCGGCGGCTCGGCGGCGGGTCGAGAACGCGCATCCGCTCGAAGGCCGACGGTTTACTCTTGTTCAAGCTTCCGAATGCCTCCGGACCCTGGAGGAAGGATTTGCCGATGCCGAACTGCACCGCTTTCAGACGCTTCATGAACATCGGCATGAACCAGCGGGCGTAGCGAATGCCTTGTGGAGTGATATCCAGCATTGCCCTGCCGCTGATCGCAAGCGTGTAACTCCCATCCAACCGGCGGGTCAGCGCGCAGTCCGGCGTATAGATCGCCTCACCCAGATCCTTCGTGGGCCGCGTACGAAGCGCTGTCTGGCGCACGCTCGCCTGTGGAAACACAACGCCGTGCTGGCGGCAAAACATCGACGTCCAGGCACCGCCAGCACAAAGGACGGCTTGTGTCCGGATGGTTCCCTTTTCGGTGATGACCCCCGCCACCGCTCCATTGACCAGATCGAGGCCTCGCGCAGCGCACTCCTGGTGGATCGTCGCGCCAAATTTGCGAGCGCCGTTCGCGATCGTCGGCGCGGCGATGGCGGGCTCGCCCTTGCCATCATCGATCGAATGCACGCCGCCGAGCCATCGGCGTCCATTTGCCGGGATCGTGGCAGCAGCTTCCTTTGCGCTGAGCATCTTCGTATTGACGTTGAACTGCCGGGCGGTCTCGCGCCATGCTTCCCATTCCGCCAGTTGCCGCGGATTGTCCGTAGCGTAAAGCAGACCGTATCGGCGGAAGCCCACGTCCTCACCGAGTTTTGCCGCAAACTCATCCCAAGCTTGCAAAGCGATGCCCGAGAGCGGTAACTCGCGTGCATCCCGGTTCTGCCGCCGGCACCAACCCCAGTTGCGGCTCGACTGCTCGCAGCCGACATAGCCCTTTTCGACCAGAGCTACGGACAGTCCCCGCTCCGCGAGAAAGAAAGCTGCCGTTGCACCAATAATGCCGCCGCCAATGACGACAACGTCAGCCTTTGCGGGAAGCTCTTGATCGTTTGGTATGCGCTTGACAATTGGAGACATGGGGCTGACCTGAACTGATTTTGGCGGCCGATCTATACGGCACTGTTTCCTGCTCCTCCGGAAGGAGCAACTGAGGCAATGACGGCTATCGCATCGACTTCGACGAGATAGCCCTAGTGAAGTTCCGGTACCGGAACGACGTGCGAGTCGGGCGGGAAGCGCCCAAGCCTAGCCGTTCGGACGGATGCATTTCGATGACGCCTTCCGCCGGACGCAGGAAATTCCCGACGGACAGGGCAGGTCTGGATCAAAGTTTGATGTCATCGCGCTCGAAGGGACGTCATGTGAAGCTACCGAGCGGAGGTGAGCAGCATGTATCGAATGCAAATGCAGGGGCGGCAGGAAATTCCGTTTTCGGCGGCGCGACAGTCACAGCTAGGACGGTCGACCGGGTAAGCTACAGAGCATCGTCTGACGACAGCGGTTTTTGAATTGATTTCCCGTCGAGCACGACAGATGCCCTGATCAGGTCCATGTCACCCCCGCTGCTACAGCCTCACGATAAAGAGCATGCACAATAAAAAACCGAGATATTACTATGACTACAGGCAGTTATGAGTCCCCTGCGCTTGCGATGATCCACACGGTCCACGGGATCATCCCCGCGTTCAACGAACTCGTTAGCCGCCATCTGCCCGGTTGGCGCCCGTTCAATATGTTGGATGAGAGCTTGCTGGGGAACACGATCCGCGAAGGCGCGCTGTCACGTCAGACCATGCGGCGGCTTGCGACTCACATTTGGTCGGCGGTGGATGCGGGGGCTTCCGCAGTCCTCGTCACTTGTTCGTCGCTCGGCCCTGCAGTGGATGCGGCAATGCCACTCTGCCCCGTACCTCTCTTCCGTATAGATGATGGGGTGGCAATTGAGGCCTTGAAATGCGGAGATCGAATTGGCGTCCTCGCAACGCTGTTTACAACATTGAGCCCGACGACCCATTTGATCGAACGCCATGCTCAGCGAATGGGTCGCGAAATTCTCCTTACAAGTCATCTCTGCGAAGGGGCGTTTGAGAAACTGCGGGACGGAGACAGAGCGGCGCATGATGCGCTGATACGTGAAGGCCTTGCTGCTCTGTTGGGCAACGTTGACGTGGTTGTTCTAGCTCAAGCATCGATGGCAAATGCGCTCAGCGAGGTGAAAGGCACACCGGTGGCAATACTAGCTAGTCCCGAACTTGGAGTGCTGCACATGTCCTCAGCGCTGAAGAGCGCGACGTCGGGGAAAGCCCTGAGAGGCTAGGTAACCCATCGATATTCCGGCAGCTCAACGGATGGTTGAGACTGGGTTCGCGTCGTTCAGGGGCGACGCGGCAGAAATGATAGGCGCACTGCTCATCCAAGGATCAACTGGCGGCCAGCAAAATCGGCGAACATCAGGAAATCGTGGAGCGACCTGATGAACAATGGATGTGGCATCGACAATATTTGCGCCACCTGCGCTGAAACTCGCCGAGCGTCAAGTCGCACCTACCGCTGAGAGCCTCCTTCCCGCAATTATCCGCCTCCGACGGCGCGGATCAGCTTCGGATCCTGCTTGAGCCCGTCGAGCCAGGCCGGGTCGAGCTTCGGGACGGAGGAGAACAGTAGCTGTGAGTAGGGGTGGCTCGCGCTGCTGCTCATGGCCGAGGGAGGGAGTTGCTCGATCTTTTCCCCCGCATACATCACCGCGACTTCGTCGCAGATCGCCTCGACCACGGAGAGGTCGTGGCTGATAAAAATGTAGGAGAGAGAAAGCTCCCGCTGCAGCTCCTTGAGAAGGTCGATGACGGCTGCGGCAACAACGGTATCAAGTGCCGACGTAACCTCGTCACACAGGATCAGTTTTGGCTCGGCAGCGAGCGCGCGAGCGAAGTTGACGCGCTGCTTCTGACCCCCGGACAGTTCTGACGGGCGCCGGTGCTTCAAGGCCCGGGGCAGGCGAACCATATCCAGGAGTTCGTCGATCCGCTTCTCACGCTTCTCACCTGTCGTGCCGTGATAAAAAGCCAACGGTCGCCCGAGAATATCGCTGATCGATTTGGCCGGATTGAGTGCGGTGTCGGCGTATTGGAAAACGATCTGCAGCTCTCGCAACTGTTCTCGCGTACGGGCGCCGGCGGCTGGCGCCAGCGTCTGTCCATTGAAGGTGATCTTGCCCGCGGTCGCAGGAATGATGCCGGCAATCGTTCGAGCCAGGGTGGATTTGCCGCAGCCGGACTCACCGATAATTCCCAGATTGCAACCGCTCTCAACCTCGACGCTGACGGATTTCAGGGCTTTGACGAGGGGGGTGCCATCGGCCTGGATGGGTCCATAGCCTGCGATAAGGTCCTGCACCTGAAGAATCGCTTTGCTCTGCTGCTTGTCAGGGGATTTGGCCCGCGCTTCCGGCTTGAAAGCGCCTAACAACTCCTTGGTATAAGGATGCTGCGGTCTGCTGAGGATTTGCTCGGTGCTTCCGATCTCCTGGACTTCGCCTCCTTTGAGGACAACGATGCGATCGGCAATTTGGGCCACTACGGCAAGATCGTGCGAGACGTACACGCCGCCGATGCGACCCTTGTGCATTACGGATTTAAAGGCGCGCAGCACTTCGATCTGTGTGGTCACATCAAGCGCCGTCGTGGGCTCGTCGAAGATGACAAGTTTTGGATCACCGATCAGGGCCATCGCGGCCGACAGGCGCTGCAACTGACCGCCGGAAACCTGATGCGGATACCGGGTACCGATCGTTTCCGGATCGGGAAGCGAAAGCGCCTTGAATAGGCTTACCGCGCGGGTGCGGGCCTCTTCGGCGGGCATCAGGTCATGGATGCGAGCGATCTCGATGACCTGTTCCATGATCGTCTGTGACGGATTGAAGGCCGCGGCGGCACTTTGTGGTACATATGAGACGACGGTTCCCCGGATCTTGGCCCGTTTTCGCTCCGGAAGGCTTGCCATGTCCTGACCGGCGAGCACGACGGAGCCGCCGCTGATCCGACAGCCGGCGCGGGCATGGCCCATCAGAGTGAGAGCGATGGTCGTCTTGCCTGACCCACTTTCACCGATCAGAGCGACGATCTCCCCTTCAGCGACTTCGAAACTGACGCCACGGATGATTTCGACGATGCGGCCGGAGTCGGTCTTGGCTTCGACCTTGAGGTCACGGATTTCGACGAGGTTGGCCATCATTCGCTCCGATCGCGTATTTTTTGAGGAAGGTTGTCGATCAGCAGATTGACGCTGATCGTCAGCGTGGCGATAGCGATCGAGGGGAAAATTACAGCGGGTGCGCCGAGAGGGAGGCCGCCGATATTCTCACGCACCAGGGCTCCCCAATCCGCAAAGGGTGGCTGCACGCCAAGCCCGAGGAACGAAAGACCCGATAGGAGCAGCACGATGAAGACGAAGCGCAGGCCCAGGTCGGCAAGAACCGGCCCGACAATATTGGGCAGGATTTCGGACGCGACCAAGTAAACTATACCTTCGCCGCGAGCGCGGGCTACGGTGATAAAGTCCATCGTATTGATGTTGACTGCAAGAGCCCGGGCGAAGCGATAGGAGCCGGGCGTGTAGATCACGGCAAGTGTCAGCACCAGAACGGGAATGGACGATCCGACCGCCGCCACGACCACGAGGCCGAAAAGTTTGCTTGGGATGGAATTCAGGGCATCGAGAAAGCGACTGAGAAGGGTGTCGACCCAGCCGCCAGACACCGCGGCGATCATGCCGAGCACGACGCCCGAGCAGCAGGCGATCGTAACGGCGACTAACGAAATGCCGACAGTATAGCGTGCTCCCATCAGGATGCGCGAAAGCATGTCACGCCCCAGATAGTCCGAACCGAGCCAGAACTGCTGGCTCATGGGGCCGAAATAGTCAAAATCGAGTATCTCGCCTACCGGATGGGGGATGATCCAGGGAGCAATGACGGCGATGATTGCCCAGAAAGCAATGACGGCGAAGCCCACTACACCGACCAGATTGATGCGATAGGCGAATTTCCGACGCTTTGGCGCATGTGTTTCGATCGTGGTCATCATCGTAGCCTCGGGTTGGCAAGAATAGCGATGATATCGGCCGTCGTGATCAGGATCAGATAGCCAACGCAGAATATCATCGCGCAGGATTGGATGAGGGGGAGATCGCGGGTGGCGACGGCGTCGACCATCAGCTTGGCGATGCCGGGATAGTTGAAGATCGTCTCGACGATGATTACGCCGCCCAGAAGGTATGAAAGCGAGAGGGCAATCGCATTGACGATGGGACCGAGGGCGTTCGGCAGCGCATGTTTCAACACGATGCGGCTTCGAGAGGCACCCTTCAACAGTGCCATTTCGGCATAGGGTGTATTCAGTGTTTCCACCACAGCAGCCCGCGTCATGCGGATCATCTGCGCGGAGACCCCAAAGGTGAGGGTGATCACCGGCATCGCGTATACGCGCACTATGTCGGTAATAGTGTGGACTTCATTGGTGAATGAGATCGCGGGCAGCCATTGCAAATAGACTGCAAAGAACATGACAGCCAACGTCGCTATCATGAATTCCGGGACCGATATGACGCCGATTGTAAATACGGTAACCGCCCGATCATAAAGCGAGCCCCTTACCATGGCGGCGGTGATGCCGAGCGTCAATGCAATCGGTACTGCGAACAAGGCCGTGATGCCCGCAAGCTTCATCGAGTTCGCGAACCGGCCGCTGATCAGGTCGGCGACCGGCATGTTGTTGGCGTAGGACGTGCCAAGGTCACCCGACAGCAGTCCGCCCATCCAATAGATAAAACGCAAAAACGCCGGGTCGTCGAGATGCATGGCCTTGCGCAATCCTGCGACGGCCTCCGGCGTTGCAGCCTGGCCGAGCAGGATTGACGCAGTATCCCCCGGCAGGAGCGACGTCGCTGTAAAGACCGCGAACGAGACGATGACCAAGGTGATCAGGGCGATGAGCAGCCTACTCAGCACCAGGGATAGGACCTCTTTGTTCACACTCGCTTCCTTCCAGTTATCGGAACCAAAGTGCAGAGGGGCCACAGCAAGGTGGCGGCAGCCCCAAGCCTACTTTGTCATTCAAGATTCAAACCAGACATGCTCGGCCATGCGATAACCCATCATACCTCCGAGCGGGTTGGTTTCCATGCCCTTGAGCTTGTCCGTGATGGCGTCGATCCCGGTCAGGTAGGCCGGAATGATGGTGCCGGCCTCGTCTGCAATCATCACCTGCATCTCATTGTAAATCGCTTTGCGCTTCTCCTGATCGAGCGAGCCGCGCGCCTCGATCAGCATCTTGTCGAATTTGTCCGATTTGTAATGGCTCTCATTCCAGGGTGCGCCGGATGCGTACAGCAACGAGAACAGGATGTCGGGCGTCGGCCTGTAATTGATATTGCCGAAATGGATCGGCGCCTTGAGCCAATACTTGTCCCAATAGCCGTCGGAGGGCACGCGCTGGACGTCGAGCTTCATGCCGATTTCGGCGCCCGCGGCCTGAACGATCATCGCCATGTCGATTGCGGAGTTCGCGGCCTCGGACGCGATCACCGGGATCGACTGACCGAGAACGCCCGCCTTGTTGAAATAGAACTTAGCCTTTTCAGGGTCGTACGGCTTCGACTTGAGATCGTCGTTGCGATAGGGGTTGCCCGGGAAAATAGGCTGGTCGTTGCCGATTTCACCGCGCCCGCGCAGAGCTGCCCTCAGGATCTGCTCACGATTGACCAGGTGCTTCATGCCCGCGACGAAATCGCTGTTTTGACCAGGGGTCGCATCAAGGCGCATGTTGAGGTTGGTGTAGCTGTTGGCGCTCGATTTCGACAGAACGAAGCCGGGCCTGCCTTCGACGAGCCGCTCCGAGCGGGGATTGATAGCGGCCGCGACATGGATGTCTCCCGACAGCAAGGCATTCACGCGCGAGCTGTCGTCGCTGATCGCAAAGAACTCAAAGGAGTCGACAAATGGTCCTTTCGACTTCCAGTAATGGTCGTTCCGCCGCATAAGCGAGCGCACACCGGGTTCGAAGTTTTCGAGAACGAAAGGCCCTGTGCCGTTCCCCTTCGAGAAGTCGGCGGTCCCTTCTGCGACGATCATGAAGTGCTGTAGTGCCAGGATGGTCGGCAGGTCGGCGTTGGCGTCTGCGAGTGTTATTTCGAGAGTGAGATCGTCGAGCGCCTTGAACCCCGTCATTTGCTTTGCGATGGCATTGACCTTGGAGCCGACGTTGGGATCCAGGTGGCGCTTGAGCGAGTAGATCACATCTGCGGACGTAAGTTGTTTGCCGTCGTGAAAGGTGACGCCCTTGCGCAGCTTCACGGTCCACACCTTGCCATCGGTGCTCTCGATGCTTTCCGCCAGCTCCATCTCGACCGCGCCGGACCTGTCGAGGTTGGAAAGGCGGCTATAGACTGCGGAACACCGTGAATAATCCGTTGAATTCGATGCTTTGGCCGGGTCGAGCGTGTCTGCGGTCGAAGACGTGAAGCCTGCCGCCTTGAGGTGTCCTCCGGTGACAGGAGTGGCGGCGATCGCTTTGGTGGCGCGACCAACGATGACGCCGCCAGCGGACATGGCGACGCCCCCAGCGAGAAGCATCTGCAGCAGTTCACGGCGGGTGGCGCCGCGTCTGATGGCGCATTCGACCACTGCGTCGTCGGCGCGGGTCCAGTTCGTAGTCCTTAAGTCGGTCATGGCATTCCCCTTTTCTTTCTGTGACGGCCGCCTGCCGGCGAGCCGATCCGGTTTTAAAAGTCAGGCGCGCGAAGTGGCCACGGCCTCCGCGGGGCGGCCATCGACGTGAAATGATCGGGTGCGGTGAACTCCGCCGGCTCGATCGTGCCGTCGCAGCCCTTGTGGGCATGCCGCCGCTCCCGCAGCGGCCCGCCGGCGGGCAGGCCAAGCTCCGTCCCGCTCGCGAGATAGGCGCGCACGAGATCGTCGGGAAAGAGGTCATCATCGTCTGAATAGCGGTGGGCCTCGCGATAGAGGCTGAGCGTCGCCCGCTCGCCATGGATCTCGTGTCCCGTTTCGGCTGAAGCGATGAGCAAGCCGACCTCGTCGAAGCCCATGTAGCTGATTTCCGGAAGACTTTTGCTCACGCGAATTCCCCAGTGTTCGGCTCCGATGGAGCGCGGCTTCTCAAAGAAGAATATTCCGTTCCCGGCAGGATCGTTGTCCCGCTCTTGTATCAAGGCCGGATTTGTTGTGATCCGTGCCTTTCGTCTGTTTCAGTTTGTCACTTGCGCTGCGCCGGATTCTCCGAAAAGGCGCCCTGGCGCGGCACAAAACACCGAATCTAACCGTTTCGCGCTATTCTCAGACCCGCAGCGCCCCGCGCACATCCGGGTCCTCAAGCGTCTCGTCCAGCGTCAAACGCGTGCGCTCGACGATCGCATCGATTTCCGTTTCGGTGCAGCACAGCGGCGGCGCATAACCGAGCACGCCGTTGCCGAAGGCGCGGATGACGAGGCCGTTTTCCCAGGCGCGATCGAAGATCCGGCGGGCGGGTTCGGCGGATGCCGGCAGCGGCGTTTTGTTGATTTTGTCGGCCACGAGCTCGACGGCGGCGAGCATTCCGCGGCCGCGGACATCACCGACGAGCGGGTGATCTCTCAGCGATTCCAACCCCTGCATCAGCCGCGTCCCGGCCTTGACGCCATTGTCGAGCAGGCCGTTTTCATAAAGCGTCAGGACTTCAAGGCCGACGGCGGCGCTGACGGGATGGGCCGAATAGGTGTAGCCGTGTCCGATAGCGGCGGCGCCGGCACCCTCGGCAATCGTCTCATAGACGTGGTCGGCCATGAAGACGGCGCCCATCGGGACGTAGCCGGAGGTGAGACCCTTGGCGGTCGTCATGAAATCCGGCACGACTCCCTCTTCGCTGCAGGCAAAAAGCGGCCCTGTGCGGCCAAAGCCGGTGATCACCTCATCGGCCACGAAGAGGATGTCGTGCTCGCGGCAAAATTCGCGCATCGCCTTCACCCAGCCTTTCGGCGGTACGAGCACGCCGCCCGAACCCTGGATCGGTTCGACGTAGAAGGCGGCGACGCGCTCCGGCCCGATCGCCTCGACCTTGCTTCTCAGCGCTGCCAGCGAGGCCTCGATAATCGCCTGCGGATCCTCGCCGACCGGGTTGCGGTAGGCGTAATGAGACGGAATTTTATGCTGCCAGTCGAAGGGAAGGCCGAAGCCGGCATGGAAGGCGGGCAAAGCGGTCAGGCCCGCACCGGCCGTCGAGGAGCCGTGATAGCCCTGTTCGACCGAAATGAACTGATCGCGCTCGGGCCGTCCCCGAGCATTCCAGTAGTAGCGGATGAACCGGATCGTGCTGTCCACCGCGTCAGAGCCGCCGAGGGTGAAATAAACATGGTTGAGATCACCAGGCGCCCGATCGGCGAGTTCTGAGGCAAGCCGGATCGCCGGCTCGGAGCCGAGGCCGAAATAGGCCGTTGCATAGGGAAGCTCCCGCATCTGCCGGGCTGCTGCCTCGACGATGCTTTCGTGGCCGTAACCGGCATTGACGCACCAGAGGCCGGCGAAGCCGTCGATCAGTTGTTTGCCGGAGGCGTCGGTGACCGTTGCGCCCTTGGCCGAGGCCAGTACGCGCACGCCGTGCTTCTCGTGACTGCGGTAGGAGGCCACAGGATGGATGAGATGGGCGCGGTCGAGTTCGATGAGCGAGTTGGCGTACATGGGGTCTCCGATCAGCCCAGCGCCTGGCTGGCAAGGGCGAAGGTGGTGGCAGCAGGGGCGGCGGCGTGGCCGGCCGATGGATTTCGCATTGCGATGCCGCCGCCGACATGGGCGAAGCCCTGTTCGGCGAGCCAAGGGGAAAGTCCTGTTTCGGCGGTGGTATCCACCCTGAGGAAGTGTCCTGGGCGTCTCGCGATGTGATGTTCGATGAGTTTCCTGGCGTCCTCGATGTTCGTTGCAACCACGGGTCCGATCACTTCGCCACGCCCGAAGGCGCGCATGCACGCGAAGCCCGAGACGCCGCCGTCGCGGCGAATGACGGCGAACTCGCCGACCTTGGCGAGATAGGAGAGCAGGTTTTCGCGGTCGGCGCCGAAGGCAACGCGATCGAGCGTCATGATTTCAGGGAGGTCGTCAGCGGTGGCGGCCTCAGTGCCGGCAGGCGCAGGGATTTCTCGGGCAAGGCCCTGGTGCTGCAGCACGGTTCCGGTTTCATGGAAGCCAAGCTTTTGGTAGAGCGGCAGGCCCGCCGTCGTCGCGACCAGCCGTAGCGGCCGGTCTCCTGCGATCCGCAGCGCGGCGTCCATCAGCCTGCGGCCGAGGCCACGCCCACGTATGGTTTCGTCGACGATGACCATGTTGATCGTCGCGCAATCTTGCTTGTATGGCGTGACGAGCACAGTGCCGACGACCCTGTCGTCTTCGAGTGCGATCATCCCGTCGCTCAAGGCGAGCGCCATCTGCCAGTCTTCCGTCCGATGCGGCCAGCCCGCCTGTTTGGAGAGCGCGACGGCGGCGGCCAGGTGGTCGAGGCTGAACGGGACGATTTCGATCTGGCTTGCTTGCATGGGGGCGTCCTTCATGTCGTGCCCGCCAGTCTGCCGGAGCGCCGGCGGGCAGATCGTCTGAAGGCGGTGGTTCAGGCAGTATCTTATGGCTTTGCGATCACCGGCCGCCGCATCTTATGCTGGAGGACCGAGCCTTTCGCAAAACCTTGTCACCGCATCATCGCCAGCGCTGCGCCGAAGAAATCTTCGCCGCCGAAATTTCCTGATTTCAACGCCAGAAGCATGTCGCCCTGCCTATTGCCGACCGTGCGCAGCACCGGCACGCCGGGCGCAATTTCGGGGCCGATCAGAAAAGCCGGGATGGCGAGCTTGTCGACTGCGGCTCCCGAGGTCTCGCCGCCTGCGACGACGAGGCGCCGCACGCCTCGATCCACCAGCTCGGCGGCGATAATCGATGTGGCGGTCTCGATCACGTGGCCGGAGGCCTCGCGCCCATATTGCGATTGCAGCCGGGATACCGTTTCGGGCGCCGCGCTCGCGGCGACCACGACCGGGCCGGCAGAAATGCGGTCTCCCGCCCACGAAATCGCCGCGGCGATCTCATCCGGACCGGCGGCCAGCAGACGCTCCGGATCAAGCCGCAGCACGGGCATCGATTGCTCGGCGATGTCGAGTTGGCGCAGCGTCGCTTTCGAACAGCTGCCGGCAATGATCGCCGAAAGCCCGCCGACTGGGCGAATGACGTCTTCACCTGTCGCGCTGCCGGATATCCGGCCGGAGCGGACGAGCGCGCGGGCAAGGCCGAGGCCGAGGCCGGACGCACCGGTGGATACCGGCATTTCCAGCGCGATCTCGCCCAACGTTTCCAGATCCCGCTCGAAAATCGAGTCGGCGATAGCCATGGTCGCGCCCGTCGTTCGCAGGGCGTCGAACTTCGCCTTGGCGGCGGCCGGCCCGGCAGCGATGGCTGCCAGATCGATCAGTCCGACGGCGCCGAGCGATTGCCGGGCGAGAACCCGGACGAGATTGGCATCGTGCATCGGGTTCAGCGGGTGGTCCTTGAGCGGGCTTTCGTTCAATGGCTGGCCGCCGACGAAGAGGTGGCCGAGATAGACGGTGCGCCCGGTTTCCGGAAAGGCTGGCGTCACCAGCACGCCACCGCCGCCCGCAGCCTCGCTCAAAGCCTCGGTGACGGGGCCGATATTGCCGGCATCGGTGGAATCGAAGGTCGAACAGATCTTGTAAAGCACATGGCCCGCACCCTGGTGGCGCAGCCAGCGCTCAGCTTCGGTCGCGGCGGTCACGGCCTCCGAAGCCGGAACGGAGCGAATTTTCAGGGAGACGACCACCGCATCGACCTCCGGCAGCGCGAGCGACGGATCGGGAATGCCGACCGTCTGCACTGTCCGCAGACCGTTCTTCGTCAGCGTGTTGGCGAGATCGGACGCGCCGGTGTAGTCGTCTGCTATTGATCCAAGTGAAATGGCCATCGTCTAGCTCCGTGCAAAAGGTTTGAACCAGCCAAGGCCATCCAGTGTCTGGCTGCGCGGGACGTATTCGCAGCCGATAAAACCGTCATAACCCAGCCGGTCGATTTCGCTGAACAGGTAGGGATAGTTCAGCTCCTCTCCATCAGGCTCGTTGCGGGAGGGCACGCTGGCGATCTGGATATGGCCGGTGATCTCTAGCAGGCGCCGCAACGCCTTGGTGACGTCGCCATGGAGGATCTGACGGTGATAGATGTCGAATTGCAGTTTCAGGTTCGGCAGGCCGCATTCGGCGATCAGCCGTTCGGCGATCGCGAAGTCGTTGAGGAAATATCCCGGCATGTTGCGCCCGTTGATCGGCTCCAACAGCAGATCGATGCCTTTTTCCGCAAGCCGGCCGGCAGTGTAGGCGACGCAGCGCCGGTAGGAGGCGGCGGCCTCTTGATCATGAGGGTCGGCGATGCCCGCCATCAGGTGCAATCGCTTGACGCCCGTCGCCGCCGCATAGTCCAACGCCCGCTCGACATCCGCTTTGAGATCGTCGAACCGTTCGGGGAGAGCCGCGATCCCGCGCTCGCCCGCACCCCAATCCCCTGGCGGCAGATTGAACAAAGCCTGCTGCAGATCGTTGCGGGCAAGTCGTTCGGCGATGGCCTCCGGCGCGGCCTCGTAGGGAAACAGATATTCGACGGCGGAAAACCCCGCATCGGCTGCGGCGTCGAAGCGGTCGAGGAAGTCCCATTCATTGAACATCATCGTCAGGTTGGCGGCGAAAACGGGCATGTCGATAGTCCTTAGCGGCTCTGTGGTTCTTTGGCGGAGCCGGGCAATTGCGTGCCGGAAAGCTGCGCGTAGAGGCGCGCGAGCGAGGAATCGTCGTCACGGCCCATGCCGGCTCCGGCCGCCGCCAAATACATCTGCAGAGCCGCCGCCGCGAGCGGTGCCGGATAACGCTCGGAACGGGCCATATCCTGGACGATGCCGAGATCCTTGACGAAGATCTCGATGCTGCTGAGCGGGGTGTAATCTCCGGCCAGCACATGCGGCATACGATTTTCGAACATCCAGGAATTGCCGGCCGAGGCGGTGATGACTTCATAGACCTTGTCGAGGTCGAGGCCCTGCTTGGCGGCAAAGCTTATCGCCTCGCAGGCGGCTGCGATGTGCACGCCGGCGAGAAGCTGGTTGATCATCTTGAAGGCGGCGCCCGTTCCGGCGGCATCGCCGAGCTCGTAGACCTTGCCGGCCATGGCGTTCAGAGCGGGGCGCGCCGCATCGAAGGCTCGGCCGGAGCCGGAAGCCATGATCGTCAGCTCGCCAAGTGCGGCCTTGGCCGCGCCGCCTGAAATCGGCGCATCGAGATAAAGCAGGCCGAGGGCCTCCGTCCGCGCCGCCAGATCGCGCGCGACGGCGGGATCCATGGTCGCCGACGAGATGAAGACGGCGCCGGGCTTCATCGTATCCGCAGCGCCCTGCGGCCCGAACAGCACGGTCTCGGTCTGAGCACCGTTGACCACCACGGAAACGACGATGTCGGCGTTTTTGGCGGCCTCGGCTGGCGTCGCTGCGCCGCGCCCGCCTTCGGCGACGAAGCGGTCCACCGCTGCCGGGGTTATGTCATATCCAACGACGTCGAGACCCGCGCGCTTCATCGACCGGGCCATTCCCAGTCCCATGGAGCCAAGACCGATGACGGCCGCGACGACGGCAAAACCTGGGTTTTCAGCAAGCGGTGTCATGAGAGGTTCTCCAGTCTCGTGAGGAAGATCCGTGCCCCTCCGGAAGTCGTCCCGGAGGGGCTGTCGCTTAGCGATTGACGGTTTTAGCCGGGACCGTCAACACGGCCAGCGAACCGATGACGAGCGCGGCCGCCAGCAGATACATGCCGGCGCTGTTGGTGCCGGTGAAGTCCTTCAGATAGCCGACCAGAAACGGTCCGAGGAACCCGGCGAGATTGCCGACCGAATTGATCCAGGCGATGCCGGCCGCAGCGCCGGTGCCGGCGAGGAAAGCGGTCGGAAGCGACCAGAAAAGCGGCGCGCAGCTGATGGCGCCCGCAGCAGCCAGCGAGAGGCAGATGATCGACACCGTCGTGCTCGTCGCGAGCGTTGCGGCAACGAAGCCGCCGGCGGCGATAAGAGCCGGGACGACGAGGTGCCACCGCCGTTCGCGCAGCCTGTCGGCGGAACGTCCGAGCGCCAGCATGGCGACGAATGTGCAGATATAGGGGATGGCGGAAATGAGGCCGATGTTGAGATTTCCGCTGACGCCCGAGGCTTTCACGATGGTCGGCATCCAGAAATTCAGGCCATATTGCCCGAGCACGAAGCAGAAATAAATCAGGCACATCAGCCAGACGCGACGGTCGGTCAGCGTGCCCGAGATGCTGTGCGGGCTTGCTGTCTTGGCTTTATTCTCCGCCTCGATATTGGCCGTCAGCACCCGCTTTTCCTCATCGTCCAGCCACGTCGCGTCAGCGATCCTATCATCAAGATAAAAGAACGTCGCGACGCCGAAAAGAATGGCCGGAACGGCTTCGATCAGGAACATCCACTGCCAGCCGGACAGACCGTGCGTTCCGTGAAAGCTGTCCATCAAAAAGCCTGAAAGCGGATTGCCGAAAATGGCGGATACTGGGATAGCGGACATGAAAGTGGTAATGATCTTGGCGCGGCGATGCGCCGGATACCAGGATGTCAGATACAAAATGATGCCGGGGAAAAATCCTGCCTCGGCAACGCCCAGCAGGAAACGCAGGACATAGAACACGGTTTCCGACGAGGTGAACATGAAGGCGGCGGAGATGATGCCCCAGGTGATCATGATGCGGGCAATCCAGACCCGCGCACCGACCTTATTCATGATGACATTGCTTGGCACTTCAAACAGAAAATAGCCGATGAAGAAAATGCCGGCGCCGATGCCGTAGGCAGCTTCCGAGAGGCCGAGCTCGCTCGACATCTGCAGCTTGGCGAAGCCGACATTGACGCGGTCGAGATAAGCGACGACGTAACACAACATCAAAAACGGCACGATGCGCCAGAATACCTTGCCATAGGCCCGATCCTCCGTCGCCTGTGCGGGATATGCGCCAGCGATTGGCGCCTCTGTATGCAGCGTCATGATTCTCTCCTCCGATCGTTGCCGCGATCTCCGACAGGTCCTCCCGCGGCGCGCTGATCCTCTTTTGGCAGCGCTGCCATTCCTCTTAATCCATTTTGGCAGCGCTGCCAACCGCGAATTGGCAGCGCTGCCAAAAAAATCTTGCTTCTTGCCCGAAGTAGTGAAAAATGAATCTCGCCTGTGACGGTGTTGCCAGACGCTTCGCGCCGGAAGGCTTGCTCATATCGGGTTCAAAATTGACGATGGAATTGAAACAACAGGCGACGGTCACCCTCGCGGAGGTCGCGGAAGCGGCCGGCGTCGGCGAGAGCACGGTGTCGCGCGTGCTGCGCAACCATGGTTCGTTTTCAGGCAAGACCCGGGAGCGGGTGATGGCCGCTGTCGAGCGGTTGGGCTATGTGCCGAACCGGATCGCCGGAACGCTGGCCTCCACCGGTTCGCGTCTCGTCGCTTTCGTCATTCCTTCGCTGTCCAACATCGTCTTTCCCGATGTGCTGCGCGGCGCCAGCGCCGTTCTGGAGGAAAACCGATATCAGTCGGTTTTTTCGGTGACCGACTATGATCCGGGCAGGGAGGAAGCGCTCGCCGCCGCAATGCTCGCCTGGCGGCCGGCGGCGGTGATGCTGGCAGGATACGAGCATACCGACGGCACGGCGAAAATGCTGCGCGCCAGCGGATGCCGGGTCGTGGAACTGCTCGATCTGGACGGCGACGCCCTCGATATCGCAGTCGGCTTCTCGAACCGCGCGGCCGGAAGGGAGAGCGCTGCCTTCCTGCTCAAGCGGGCTTATCGCAGGATCGGCTATGTCGGTCACGACCTCCAGCGCGATACCCGCGCCGGCAAGCGCTTTTCCAGTTTCTGCGAAACGCTCGAGGCCGCCGGCGCCCCGCTCATCGCCCGCGAAATTCTTGCCGGCCCATCCTCGGTGGAGAACGGCAGATTGGGACTGGAGCGATTGCTTGCACGAGCGACCGATCTGGATGCCGTCTATTTTTCCAACGACGATATGGCGCTGGGCGGTTATTTTCATTGTCTCGCCCAAGGGATCGCGATCCCCTCGCAGCTCGCGATTTTTGGTTATAACGGCCTCGATATCGGCCGGGCGATACCACAGCCCTTGTCGACCATCCGGACGCCGCGCGTGGCGACCGGTGAGATAGCCGCGCAACTCATCGTCGCCAATGCGCCGCCGCAGGTCGTCGATCTCGGCTTTGAACTGATCGAGGGGGCGACCGCATGAATTGGAGGAACTGTCATGTCCGACGCGCGCCTGCGTGAGGAAATCTGTCGATACGGCCGGTCGCTGTTCGAGCGCGGGCTGACACCCGGTTCGTCGGGCAACATATCGTTACGGCTGGAGGACGGCGGCTGGCTGGTCACGCCGACCAACGCTTCGCTCGGCTTTCTCGACCCGGCGCGTATTTCAAGGCTCGATGCCGAAGGCCGGCTCCTATCCGGTGACAAGCCGACCAAGGAAATCCCGCTTCACACCGCCCTCTACGACACACGCGGCAGCGCCCGCGCCATCGTCCATCTTCATTCCACGCATGCGGTGGCGCTGACGATGCTGCCGGAGATCGATCCGCGCGCCGCCTTGCCGCCGATGACGCCATACTATCTCATGCGCGCCGGCGAGACGGCGCTGGTGCCCTATTATCGCCCCGGCGATCCGGCGGTGGCCGATGCGATCCGCGGGCTGGCGGGCAAATACTCGTCGGTGCTTCTGGCCAATCATGGACCCGTCGTTGCCGGTGACAGCCTGGAGGCGGCGGTCTTCGCAACCGAGGAACTGGAGGAAACGGCGAAGCTCTATCTGCTGCTGCGCAACCTCAATCCCCGCTTCCTCAGCCCGGAGCAAGTGGCCGATCTCGTCAAGACCTTCGGCCTCGATCTTCCCTCGCATCATGACCACGACCACGATTGAACCGAGAGCACGCAACCTTCTGCCAAACGCCGCTTTCTATACGATAGATTCTGCTTCCGATGCCGCCCAATTCAGGTAAGCCGCGGATAAAGCGGTGCCTATGATTGTGAAACATCCCGGTTCCAATCATTCAAGGATACGCAGATGACGACGTTCCGCCCGAAATACATCACCTTCGACTGCTACGGCACGCTCACCAACTTCCAGATGGCGGAAGCGGCACGCGATCTCTACGGCGACCAACTCGACGAACCGCGCATGGCGGAGTTCGTCAAGAATTTCGCCGCCTATCGTCTCGACGAGATCATGGGCACCTGGAAGCCCTACGCGGAGGTGGTGCACAACTCGCTCGAGCGGACATGCAAGCGCAACGGCGTGACGTTTCGCGATGAAGCCGCTCGGATGGTCTACGCACGTGTTCCGACCTGGGGGCCGCATCGCGACGTACCCGAGGGTCTTGCCAGGGTTGCCCGGGAAATTCCGCTGGTGATCCTGTCCAATGCCATGGACGCGCAGATCATGTCGAATGTCGAAAAGCTCGGCGCGCCCTTCCACGCGGTCTATACCGCGCAACAGGCGAATGCCTATAAGCCCCGTTTCCAGGCCTTCGAATATATGTTCGATATGCTCGGCTGCGGACCGCAGGACGTGCTGCATTGCTCGTCCTCCTTCCGCTACGATCTGATGTCGGCCCACGATCTCGGCATCAAGAACAAGGTCTGGGTCAATCGCGGTCACGAGCCGGCCAATCCCTATTACGGCTATGTCGAGATTGCCGACATCTCCGGCTTGCCTGGCGTTGTCGGCCTCTGACGGAGATAAGAGGATGCAGTTCCAGTCCTACTGGCACGACACAGCGCGTGCTTTTGCCGATGCGGCTCAAGGTCCTGTCGAAGGACATTATGATGTCGCCGTGATCGGCGCGGGCTTTACCGGGCTTGCAGCGGCGCGCCAGCTTGCTAAAGCCGGCGTCAAGGTCGTCGTGCTCGAGGCCGAGCGGGTGGGATGGGGTGCATCGGGACGCAATGGCGGCCACCTCAACAACGGACTAGCCCACAGCTTCCTCTCCGCCAAATCAGCGCTCGGCACGGAGAGGGCTATGGCGCTCTATCGGGCGTTCGATGAGTCCATCGATACGATCGAGGCGATCGTCGCCGAGGAGGGCATCGATTGCAATTTCCGTCGCGCGGGAAAGCTCAAGCTTGCCTCCAAGCCTCAGCATTTCGATGCCATTGCCCGCAACTTCGAGGCTGTGCATAGAGAGGTCGATCCGGAGACGGCGCTTCTTTCCGCGAATGACTTGAAGAGTGAGGTTGGCTCGCCCTTCCATGGCGCCATGCTCTCGAAAAAGAGCGCGATGATGCATATGGGCCGCTATGTCGCCGGACTCGCCGCCGCGGCCGTCCGCCACGGCGCCGTCATCTTCGAAAAGGCTGCCGTGACCGAACACAGGCAAGGCAACGGCCGCCACAGCCTGGAGACCGGACGGGGCACCGTCACCGCCGATCACGTGCTCGTCGCGACAGGCGCCTACACGCCGTCGCTCTTCGGCTATTTCCGCCGCCGGATCATTTCCGTCGGCAGCTTCCTGCTCGCTACCCGTCCGTTGAGCGACGCCGAAATCGCAGCGACGATGCCGGGGAACCGGACCTGTGTCACGTCGCTGAACATCGGCAATTATTTCCGGCTGTCGCCGGACAACCGGCTGATCTTCGGCGGCCGCGCACGCTTTTCCGCCACCTCGGATCAGCGATCGGATGCAAAGAGCGGCGATATTCTGCGCGCCGGTCTGGCTGAAATCTTCCCGCAACTTGCCGGCGTCGAGATCGATTATTGCTGGGGCGGGCTCGTCGACATGACGAAGGATCGCTATCCGCGCGCCGGTTACGTCGATGGCGTGTGGTACGCCATGGGCTATTCCGGCCACGGCGCCCAGCTCTCCACCCACCTTGGCATGATTATCGCCGACGCCATCATGGGCAAGGCGGACCGCAATCCGGTAAAGGGGCTTGATTGGCCTGCTGTTCCCGGCCATTTCGGCAAGCCGTGGTTCCTGCCGGTCGTCGGGCTCTACTACAAGACACTTGATCGCTTCATGTAAGCGCGGCGTGGCGAGGGCGGCTAGTCATTCTCGCGCCTGTGTCGCAAAATCTCGCAGCAGTGGGTGACAGGCAGAATCCAAGATCCCTGGCTTGCGATAGCGTTTAGGAAGGGCGCCGGAATGATCTCCCGGCGCCCTTTGTTTTCTTGTCGATCAGGAGAGTCCGCCGATGTGGAAGCTCTTCATTTCCAGATATTCCTCAATGCCGCATTGGGCGCCCTCACGCCCGAGGCCGGATTGCTTGACGCCGCCGAACGGAGCGACCTCGGTGGAAATGGCGCCGGTGTTCAGGCCGATCATGCCGAATTCGAGCGCCTCACCGACCCGCCAGGACCGCTTCAGGCTCTCGGTGTAGAAATAGGCCGCAAGGCCGAAGGGGGTGGAATTTGCAATGCGGATCGCCTCTTCCTCGGTGTCGAACCGAAACAGCGGGGCAACCGGTCCGAATGTCTCTTCGCTGGCAAGCTGCATGTCGGTCGTCGCGCCGCCAAGCACCATCGGCGCCGCATATTGATCGCCTGCCGGCACGGAATCTGCAGTAGAGAGGATCTTTGCTCCCTTGTTTACCGCATCCTCCACGTGCCGGTTGATCTTCTCGATCGCAGCTTTGTTGATCATCGGTCCGATATCCGTGCCGGCCTCGGTGCCTGCCCCGACCTTCATGGCCGAGACCCGCGCGCCGAGTTTGGCGGCAAAGGCATCGTAGACGCCAGACTGGACGAGAAGACGGTTGGCGCAGACGCAAGTCTGTCCGCCGTTGCGGAATTTCGATGCGATGGCGCCTTCGACGGCAAGGTCGAGATCGGCATCGTCGAAAACGATGAAAGGCGCGTTGCCGCCGAGTTCGAGGCTGAGCCGCTTGACGCTGTCGGCGGCACCTCGCATCAACAGCGAACCGACGCGCGTCGAGCCGGTGAAAGAGATCTTGCGGACGGTCTGGTTCGACATCAATTCGTCGCCGATTGCGGTCGGCATGCCGGTGACGATGTTGATCACGCCCTTGGGGATGCCGGCGCGTTCCGCCAGAACGGCGAGCGCCAGCGCCGAAAACGGGGTCAGGTCGGATGGCTTGATGACAACCGTGCAACCCGCCGCAAGCGCCGGCCCCACCTTGCGGGTGATCATCGCATTGGGAAAATTCCAGGGCGTGATGATCGCCGATACGCCCACGGGCTCCTTGAGAACAACGATCCGCCGGTCCGCGATAGGTGAGGGGATGGTCGTTCCGCCAATGCGGCGCGCTTCCTCGGAAAACCATTTGATGAATGAGGCGCCGTAGCGGATTTCGCCCCGCGCTTCCGTCAGCGGCTTGCCCTGTTCCGTCGTCAGGATCAGCGCCAGGTCCTCGATATTGTCGAGCATCAGGTCGTGCCAGGCTTCGAGCAGGGCGGCGCGCTCGGCATGGGTCTTTGCCCGCCATGGACCAAACGCTTTTTCCGCCGCCACGATAGCGGCCCGTGTGTCGGCTCCGTCCATGTCGGGCACGCTGCCCAGCACATGCTGCGTCGCCGGATCGATCACCTCGATCGTGCGCCCGGCTGCGCCCCCGCACCATTCTCCGTCGATGAGCCCCTGCTGACGCAGCAGGCTTGCATCCCTCAATCCGTTCATCTTGTCCTCTTTCATAAATACCTCCACAAATCCGGGCGCAAAGCCGCAGCGTGTTTTTGCGACGTGCTCTAGCCGAGTGCCGAAAGCACCGATGCCGTGATCGCCTCCGTCTTGTCTTTGCCGGGAACGGCGCCGATGCCTCGCGCCGTCGTCGCCTCGATGGCGGCCATTACGCTGCCGGCGGCGGTCGCCTCTCCGAGGTGTTCCAGCATCATTGCGCCCGACCAGATGGCCGCGATCGGATTGGCGATTCCGAGATGAGCGATGTCCGGCGCGGAGCCGTGGACGGGTTCGAACATGGACGGCGCCTGGCGATCAGGATTGATGTTGGCGGATGCCGCAAAGCCGAGCCCGCCCTGGATGGCGGCGCCAAGATCGGTCAGTATGTCGCCGAACAGATTGGATGCGACCACGACATCGAGACTATCAGGCGCCATGACCATGCGGGCGGCCATGGCGTCGATATGGTAGCTCGTGACTTCGACATCCGGATATTCCGCCGAGAGCCTGTGGGTGATCTCGTCCCAGAAGACCATCGAATATTTCTGCGCGTTGGACTTGGTCACCGACGCGAGTTTGCCGCGCCGCACACGCGCCTGCTCGAAGCCGAAACGCAGGATGCGTTCGACCCCCTTTCGGGTGAAGATCGAGGTTTCCACCGCCACCTCGCTGTCGGTGCCTTGATGGACGCGGCCGCCGGCGCCGGAATATTCTCCCTCGGTGTTTTCACGGATGCACAGGATATCGAAGTCTTGCGACCGCAGCGGTCCCTGCACACCGGGCAGCAGCTTGTGCGGGCGGATGTTGGCATATTGTACAAAAGCCTTGCGGATGGGCAGCAGCAGCCCATGCAGGGACACGGAATCCGGCACCTTGCTGGGCCAGCCGACGGCGCCGAGCAGGATGGCGTCGAAGAACCTCAGCGTCTCGATCCCGTCGGCCGGCATCATGGTGCCGTTTTCGAGATAATAGTCGCAGGACCAGGGGTAGCGGGTCGCTTCAAGAGAAACACCGCTCGCTCCGGCTGCCTTTTCGAGCACGGCCCAGGCAGCATCGGTCACGTCGCGGCCGATGCCGTCTCCCGGCAGAAGGGCAATCCTGTAAGTCTTCATCTGAGCTCCTTAAAGGCTGATGAGCACGCTCTTGCTCTTGCGGTTGGCGTGATAGGCTTCGCGGCCGAGGTCCTTGCCGATGCCGGACTGCTTGTAACCGCCGGTCGGCAGGATATGATCGCGCGACCGGCCGTAACGGTTGACCCAGACGGTGCCGGCCTGCAGGCGCCGGGTGAGGCGGATCGCCCGCGAGAGATCGCGAGTGAAGAGGCCGGCGGCCAGCCCGTAGGTTGGATGGTCGGCCAGCCTCAGCGCCTCCTCCTCATCCTCGAAGGTCTGTATGGTCAGGACCGGTCCAAAGATTTCCTCGAGAACCGCGGGCGATTCGGCCGTCACGCCCGAAATCAGCGTCGGCGCGTAGAAATATCCCTCACGATCGAGCTGGCGGCCACCCGTAAGGCATTCGGCCCCGCCGGCTATGGCGGCGCGGATGATACCGTCCATACGGGCGATCTGGCGTTCGGAAATAACGGGCGAATAATCGGTCGTTTCCTCCCAGGTCGGCCCCGGTCGGATTGCCGCCAGTCTGGAAAGCAGTGCCGCTGCGAGCGCGTCCGCCACCTTCGCGTCGACGATGAGACGAGATCCGCATATGCAGGCCTGGCCGGCATTGGACAAGATGCTGGCGGCGATGGCCCCTGCCGCAAGATCGAGATCGGCGTCCGCAAAGACCAGCTGCGGGCTCTTGCCGCCGAGCTCCAGCGTCATCGGCTTCACGCCTGTCCTGGCAATATTGGCCATGATCGCCGCGCCAGCCGCGGTCGAACCGGTGAAGCTGACCTTGGAAATTCCCGGATGCCCGGTGATGGCCGTTCCGGTGATCGGCCCGTCACCCAGCACGACGTTGACGAGGCCGGCGGGCAGGCCGGCGCGCACCGAAAGCTCGGCAAGATAGAGTGTCGAAAATGGCGTCATCTCCGAAGGTTTCAGCACCACCGCATTGCCCGCGGCCAGTGCCGGAGCAAGCTTCCAGCCTGCCATTGACAAGGGGAAATTCCAGGGTGTGATGGCGCCGACCACACCATAGGGTTCCGTCACGATCATGCCGAAATTCGTGTCGTCGGTCGGGACGAGATCGCCGCCTTCCTTGTCGGCGAATTCGGCAAAGAAGCGGATCTGCTCGGCGGTGACGGCGATATCGCCGGCGACGAGATGGCCAACGGGTCGGGTCGAGGAGAGGGCCTCAAGCCTGGCAAGTGTCTCCGCCTCGGCTTCGATCAGATCTGCCCAGCGCTGCAGCGCCTTGGTGCGCTCGCGCGGCCGCACACCACTCCAATTGCTTCTATCTAACGCCCCCCTTGCCGTCTCCACGGCTTGGTCGACAAGGGCTGCGTCGGCAAGCGGACAGCCGGCATATGCCTTGCCGTCGGACGGCCGGTGCATATCGATGGCGGCTTCGGCCGGAACCAGCCGGCCGCCGATGAAATGCCCCATGGGCAGGGAAATCGAGTTCGGATCGAAGCTGAGTGTCATTGCGTATCCTCGGCATGAGCTGAGGTAAGCCTAGCTGGGGAAAGCGAGCAGCATGCATCGACCGGCGGTGCCGGGGCGGCGAAAAATTGCGTTTTCGCCGCCGCCATCAGTCAATTCTACGGCGTCACGTCACGGTCACGTAGATCTTGCGCACCGTCTCGAGCGTCTTCCAGACGCCGACGAAACCCGGCTTCATGACAAAACTGTCGCCAGCCTTATAGACCACCGGTTCTCCGCCTTCCGGCGTGAGTTCGACCAGGCCGGAAAGGATATGGCAGAACTCGAAGGTCTCGCCCTTGATCGAACGGGTCTCGCCGGGCGTTGCCTCCCATACGCCGGTATGAACGGTGTCTGCGCGAGCAACATCCTGCGCCCAGGTCTTGAAGGTGGGGTTGCCCGCGATCAGACGCTCGGGTAGGGGACCGGACTCACGCGGCGCATGGGACGGGTTGGTGTCGATTGTCTTAAGCAGGGACATGACTTTCCTTTCGAGGTGTGGATGGTTGGTGAGATGATCAGTAGCCGCGGCTGCGATCGATCAGCCCGATCGGGTCGAGGCCCGCCCGGTGCCGTTTGATGTTGCCGATCACGGCGGCCGCAGCGGTTTCGGCTTGGGTGACGCTGGCAATATGCGGCGTCAGTAAAATCTTGGGATGGCTCCAGAAGGCGTGGCCGGATGGCAGCGGCTCCGGATCGGTAACATCGACGACGGCGCCGGAGAGATGTCCGGCGTCAAGGGCTGCGACGAGCGCCTGGTGATCGAGCTGGGCGCCGCGACCGACATGAACGAGTGCGGCCCCGATCGGAAGCCTGGCGAAAAGCTCGGCATCCAGCAAGCCGCGCGTCTCCCCGGTCAGCGGCAGCATGCAGACGAGAATGTCGGTGGTAGCAAGCAGGGTCTCCAGTCCCTCGCCGCCACTGAGGCATCGAACGCTGTCGATCTCGCGGGGAGTGCGGCTCCAGCCGGACAGCGGAAAGCCGAAGGGGCGCAAACTCTCAAGCACCGCGCTTCCAAGCATGCCGAGCCCGAGCACGCCGATGCGGCGTTCCGCCGCCTGAACGGCTGCGATCGGTTGCCAGATCCCGCGGCGCTGCTGGTCGAGATAGGCCGGCAGATCGCGATGGAGCGCGAGGACGGCGAGCGTCACATATTCCTGCATCATTCTGACGATGCCGTCCTCGACCATGCGCACCACTTTGACCCGAGCAGGCACGGCGTCGATGCGGAACTGGTCAATGCCGGCGCCGATCGAAAACAGGATTTCGAGGTTGCGGTAACGGGCGAGATCATCCGGCACGGTCCAGGTGATCAGGTAGCGCACAGCCTCCGGTTCGACCGAAGCCGGATCCATGGCGAAGGCCATGTCGGGCAGCTCGCGCGCGAAGGCGTCGGCGAATATCGCGCCGCGCTTCGCATCGGAATTGAAGAGAAAGGTCATCGCAACGGCTCCTTGATCTGACGTCAGGCGGTGCAACGTCGGGCGAGTGCCTCGATCATGCCCTGGCAGGCCAGGAGCTCGCTCGCTAGGATGAATTCGTCCGGTCGGTGAGCACGGGCGATATCGCCCGGGCCGCAGATGATCGCATCCATGCCGGCGCGCTGGAAAAGGCCGGCTTCGGTGCCGTAGCTGACGGCGGCGAGCGGCTCGATACCTGTGAGTTCGCCAAGCAAGTGAGCAAGCGGCGCATCGGCTGCAAGCGACAGCGCCGGATAGGCGCTGAGTTCGCGCCATTCCGACTGAAAGCCGCGTTGCGTCAGCGCGTCGGCCGTTGCTCGCAGCGGCGCCAGCAGCGTGGCCGGGTCGATTCCAGAAATAGCCCTGGCCTCGAACTCGGCTTCGCAGCTATCGGGAATGATGTTGACCGCCTGGCCGCCCTTCAATGTGCCGACCTGAAGCGAGGAATAGGGCGGTTCGAACACAGGATCGAACGGACCCTGCGTCAGCCGCTCGGCTACGGCGCTGGCGCAAGCCAAGACCTCGGTCATGGCGTGAATGGCATTTAGTCCCTGGTCCGGGCGGGAGGAGTGGCCGGAGCGGCCCCTGACAGTCAGCCGAGCGGCGGCCTTGCCCTTGTGTGCGCGGATCGCCCGCATGCCGCTCGGTTCGCCAATGATCGCGCCGAGCGGATGTGCACAGAGCTCAGGCAGGCGCGCGATCATGTGCGGAACGCCGCGGCAGCCTGCCTCCTCATCGTAGGAAAAAGCGAGGTGGATGGGCCGGCGGAGGCGCGCCGCCGCGAGTGCGGGGACGGCGGCAAGCACGACGGCGAGAAAGCCCTTCATGTCGGTGGTTCCGCGACCGTAGAGGCGGTCCGCTTCGGCGCGGAGACGGAACGGATCGCTGCTCCACCCGCCTTCCACGGCGGGAACGACGTCCATATGGCCGGAGAGGATGTAGCCCGGCGTCTCCCTTGGGCCGATCGTTACGAAGAGGTCCGACCGGTCGCCCTCGGGACCGGCAATCTCCGTGGCGACAATACCGTGGCTTTGCAGGTAATGCCTGATCCACCCAACGATCTCGCCGTTCGGCGTGCCGACGACCGAGGGAAAGCCGACCAACCTTTCGAGGATTTCAACTGCCTGCATGAGCGTCCTCGCCTCGCGGGATATAGAAATTGCACCGGCCCACTCGCGGGCAACGGCGCAGCCGGCGGTCGGGGTCTGGTCAATGACTGTAGGGACCCGGCCAGGCTTTATTTGCCGAAACTGCACCGGATTTGGACGATTGTTGTGTTTGCACGGGCTTCGCCAGTGAATTGTATCGCGCGATCCGTCCTAATCTCGACGAAGGAACTTCCGGGCGCAGCTTTCCCTATGGGGTGGCCGGACAACACCGCAGGAGGGCGGGAGTGAGTGCACTGACATCCGAATCCAGGTTGGTCGATAGTTTCGAGACGCGCATAACCGGGATCGACAGCGTCGATCTCGACAAACTGCATGCGCTTTCCATGTCCGTCGCCTGGCCACACCGCCGTGAAGACTGGCAATTCCTGCGCGAATTCGGGCAAGGTATTGCGGCCATCGATGAAATCGGTCGCATCCTGGGCTCTGCGATGTGGTTTCCCTATGATGGCCGGTTCGCCACGATCGGTATGGTGATCACCTCGCCGCGCCTGCAGGCCAATGGCGCCGGGCAGTGGCTGATGGGCCATGCGCTCGACCAGGTTGCGGGAAGAAATCTTGGGCTGAACGCGACGCGGGCGGCGCGACGCCTTTATCTGGCCTTGGATTTTGTCGGTGAGGCGCCCGTGTTTCAATGCCAGGGCGAAGCGACAGTGCCGCAGAATTTGGAACTGCCGGCCGGTGCCGCGATACGGCCCGTAGAAGCTGAAGATCTGGAGGCGATCGCGGAACTGGATCGCGTTGCCTTCGGCACGGACCGCACGCTGCTTCTGACACGGCTCATGGCACATTCCAAGGGCGTCGTATTGGTTCGCGCCGGCCAGGTCGAGGCCTTCTCGCTTTGCCGAAGGTTCGGGCGCGGCCATGTCGTCGGCCCGGTGGTGGCGGTCAGTGACGCAGACGCAATTGCCGTCGTTCATCCGCATGCGCTCGAACATGCGGGGTCATTCCTGCGCCTCGATACGCGCGAGAAAGCCGGAATATTTGCCGATTTTCTCTCCCGCTGTGGCCTTGCTGTCTTTGACTTCGTGACAACCATGTCGCTGGGCGACCCTTGGCTTCCAATTCCGGCAGGTCATGTGGGGCATCGGCCGAAAACCTATGCGCTGGTCAGCCAGGCGCTCGGCTGACGGAAATTAGGCGCCGGGAGAAATGGGCATGGCGGCCGAAGCCTAGATACTTTCGCGTCGGGTCGGAAGGAACGATATTGCCAAAGGCCTTGCGCCGTTTCCCGCCGGTATACGGTCTCGAGCCAGAACACCGTGTCATCGATCGGCAGGACAGGATGCCAAGCAGATGCTCAGCCGATCGAGCGCAGCCCGAGGTAGGCCGCCAGGCTAATGGCAGAAAGCGCAATGGTCAGACTCGGGCGGGCGTCGTCGAACATTGCCGCCAGCAAAAGGCAGAGCATCAGCACGACGGATTTGGCCCAGAGATTTTGGTCGGAGATGGTAAAGGCGACTGCCGCCAGAAAGACCGCGCTTGCGACGATCGTGACGGGAGCGGATTTTTCAGCGAGGTCGCCGCCGGGAAAATACGGCAGAAGAAAACGCCGCATGCTCAGGCCTGAAGCGACGCTTAGAAGAAGGCAGGTCAAAACAAGGTGCAGCATATGGTCGGCGCCGGTCGTTCTACAGATCTGCATAGAGACGCAATCTCCATGCCAGCCGCAAAATGTCCTGTAGCGGGGACGATCCAGGGTTTGCGTGGCTATTTCGGTGGCGTCTCGGTCTTTTTTTCGGCAATCACTTGGCTGTCCGGCCTGCCGATGGCGCGGACATCATGAGAAGGTCGCGCCCGGGAGCGATTCCGGTTTTTGCGCCTGTGTCTAAACCCGCTTGAGCTCGGGTGATGATTTTTATATAGAGAACGATGACTCGCTTTAATTCCGGAAAAGAGATTTTTATTGGACCTTTCGTCAATCGAGATATTCCTCGCCGTTGCCAGCGATCGCAGCGTTACGAAGGCTGCAAAGGCCGTCGGGCGGGTGCCGTCGAATGTGACGACGCGCATCCAGCAATTGGAGGAGGACCTTGGCGCTTGCCTGTTCAGCCGTGACGGGAAGAAGATGACGCTGACGCGGGAGGGCGAAACCTTTCTCGCCTATGCGAATCGCCTGATGGCGCTGTCGCTCGAAGCGCGCCAGGCCATGCGGCCTCTTGCCCCATCGGGAACATTGCGGGTTGGCACGATGGAGAGCACGGCGGCAAGCCGGCTGCCGGCGGCGTTGACGCAATTCAACCAGATGTGGCCCGACGTGTCGCTGCATCTGACGATGGGCGCGTCTCGCGATCTCGCCCGCGATGTTCTGGCCGATGCGCTGGATTGCGCGCTTATTGCCCGCCCACCGAAGGCGATGCGGGAGGAGGATCTGGATTTCGATGCCGAACTCGAAGCGCTGGAGATGGAGACGGTCTTCATCGAAGATCTATTGATCGTGCTGCCATCCGGGCATCCCGCCATCAAATCCGCGGCCGACCTGCGTGTCGGGTCGATCGCGGCTTTGGAACCCGGCTGCACCTATCGCCGGATTGCCGAAGATTGGGCGCGCAAATCGAGCGGCCTGCCGACGATCGAGCACGGTTCCTATCATGCGATCCTGGCGAGTGTTGCGACCGGCAATGCCGCGGGTGTGATGCCAAGGTCCGTTCTCGATCTCATGCACTGGCCGACTGCCGTTCAAACCCATCAGCTCGGGCCGGTCGAGACCCTGCTGGTTTACCGCAAAGACGATTGCCCTAGCGCCTTCAGTGCCTTTCATGAAGTGCTTGGCGCAACCAAAGGCAGAGATGTCAGGCTAGCGGCAAACTAGCTCCGGCGTCTCGTCCTCCACCTCCAGATAATCCCTCGCTCCCAATTGGTCTTCGCATGCAATTTCCCGTTTCACCGAAGGTAGGGCCGAGCCGTTTTCGCCGCTTTCGATTGTTTTCGCCCATTCTGGCCGGCGCGACGCTAAGAGAACGATTGATCGCCTGTTTCGGGGCCTTGCTGGGCATCGGTCTCACTGGCGTCATCAGCGGTTATCTGTTCGGTCAGGGGCCGCATCTTCCGCTGATCGTCGCACCGATGGGGGCGTCGGCGGTGTTGCTTTTCGCGGTGCCGGCAAGCCCGTTGGCGCAGCCATGGGCGATCGTCGGCGGCAATACAATTTCCGCCCTGATGGGGATTATTGCGGCATATTTCATTCGTGATCCGATCATCGCGACGGGCGTCGGCGTTTCGCTGGCCATCGGCGCAATGTCGTTCACGCGATGCCTGCATCCGCCGGGAGGGGCTGCGGCACTGACCGCCGTGCTCGGCGGCCCCGTCGTTGCCGGGTGGGGGTTCCTCTTTCCCTTCGTGCCCGTCGCTTTGAACTCCTGCATTCTCGTCGGGCTCGGGCTGCTGTTCCACAAGCTTTCAAGGCGGAACTATCCACATGTCGTGCCGAAGCCGGCGGAGAACACCCACCAGACGATCGATCCGCCATCCGCCGCGCGGGTGGGCTTTCGCGAGGAGGATGTCGATGCCGCCCTCGAAGCGCTCGATGAAACATTCGATATCGATCGTGCGGACCTCGGCAGACTGCTGCAGCAGGTCGAGCTGCAGGCGGCCATCCGATCGAACGACAAGATCAGCTGCGCCGAGATCATGTCGCGTGATGTGATCGCCATCGGCGAGACGTCCGAGCCGGACGCCGCGCGACATCTTCTTTTGAAGCATAATATCCGCACCCTGCCGGTGAACGATCGGGAAGGCCGTCTGATCGGCACTGTCGGATTGCGCGAATTGTTTGGGGGCGGCGATACGATTGCCCACGCGATCTCCAAGCCGGCGGTGGCAAGAGCTTCGGATCTCGCCCTGTCGCTGCTGCCGGTTCTGACGGACGGGCGCACCCATGCCGTCATCGTCGTCGACGACGACCACCGGATCCTCGGCCTGATATCGCAGACCGACCTTTTGAGCGCCGTTGCACGGCTGCTGCCGAACGACGGCGACACGATCGCGGCTGTGGCGTGAAACGTGCGGAGCGGCTCGGATTGCTGCCGGCCCGTCACGGCCGCCGAAGTGCCTTCGGCGTCAGCCCTTCCGATATGATCTCGGCTATGAGCTGAAGCGGATGCGGGATGCGCTCGTCATCGATTGCGTGCCGGCGCAGTCACCGGCGTGGTCGGGCGTCCGTTTGTCTCAAACAGGCCGCGGGCCGCCTGAACCATCGACTGCAGATGATTGGGATCGCGCACGCCCTGTCGGTAGAGCTCGATGATGATGCTCGCCATTCGTTCGGCTTCGTCGCTGTCTCTTGCCACTGCGTAATCGGCGCTGAGCTTGTCGAAGACGCGTTGGCAGGTTTCGAGATCGCGGGAGTCCAACGGCACCTGCGATCGGCTTAGGATCGTTTGAACCATCTTCATTCTCTCGGAAAAGGCCCGCCCGGCGTGTCCGGGCGAGCCTGAGACCCTGACTTAAAAGTCCATACCGGCGCCGGGCGGCATTGCCGGAGGAGCATCCTTCTTCGGCTTCTCGGCGATCATCGCTTCCGTCGTCACCAGCAGGCCGGCGATGGAGGATGCATCCTGCAGCGCGGTGCGAACGACCTTTGCCGGATCGATGACGCCCTGCGCGTAGAGATCGCCGAATTCGCCGGTCTGAGCATTCCAGCCATAGGAGAAGTCGCTCTTCTCGCGCAGCTTGCCGACGATGATAGAGCCTTCGGCGCCGGCGTTTTCGGCAATCTGTCGAGCCGGGGCCTCGAGCGCACGACGGACGATGTCGACACCCACGCGCTGGTCGTCATTGGCAGTCTTGATATTGCCGAGCGCCTTGACCGCGCGCAGCAGCGCCACGCCGCCGCCCGGCAGGATGCCCTCCTCGACCGCTGCGCGGGTGGCATGCAGCGCATCGTCGACGCGATCCTTCTTCTCCTTCACCTCGACCTCTGTCGAGCCGCCGACGCGGATGACGGCAACACCGCCGGCGAGCTTGGCGAGGCGTTCCTGCAGTTTCTCGCGGTCGTAGTCGGAGGTGGTTTCTTCGATCTGGGCCTTCAACTGGGCAATGCGGCCTGAAATTTCCTCCTTCGAACCGACGCCGTCGATGATGGTCGTGTTTTCCTTCTCGACCGTGATCTTTTTTGCCCGGCCGAGCATGTTGAGCGTCACATTCTCGAGCTTGATGCCGAGATCTTCGGAGATGACGGTGCCCGCGGTCAGGATGGCGATGTCTTCCAGCATGGCCTTGCGGCGGTCGCCGAAGCCGGGCGCCTTGACGGCGGCGATCTTCAGGCCGCCGCGCAGCTTATTGACGACGAGGGTCGCAAGGGCTTCGCCTTCGACGTCTTCAGCGATGATGAGGAGCGGCTTGCCCGACTGAACGACAGCTTCGAGGATCGGCAGCATCGACTGCAGGTTCGACAGCTTCTTCTCATGAATGAGAATATAGGGGTCCTCGAACTCGACCCGCATCTTGTCGGCATTGGTCACGAAGTAGGGGCTGAGATAACCCCGGTCGAACTGCATGCCTTCGACGACTTCGAGTTCGGTCTCGGCGGTCTTGGCTTCTTCAACGGTGATGACGCCGTCATTGCCGACCTTTTGCACGGCCTCCGCCAGGAAGCGGCCGATTTCGGCGTCACCATTGGCGGAGATCGTGCCGACCTGGGCAATTTCGGCATTGTTGGATATCTTGCGGGCGTTGGCCTTCAGTTCTTCGACGATCGCGCTGACGGCGAGATCGATGCCGCGCTTCAGGTCCATCGGGTTCATGCCCGACGTCACGGCCTTGGCGCCCTCCTTGACGATCGCCTGGGCGAGCACCGTCGCGGTCGTGGTGCCGTCGCCGGCGATGTCGCTGGTCTTCGAAGCGACTTCGCGGACCATCTGGGCGCCCATGTTTTCGAACTTGTCTTCGAGCTCGACTTCCTTGGCGACCGAGACGCCGTCCTTGGTGATGCGCGGCGCACCGAAGGACTTGTCGATCACGACGTTGCGGCCTTTCGGGCCGAGCGTCACCTTTACGGCGTTGGCCAGGATGTCGACTCCGCGCAACATTTTTTCGCGGGCTTCGACGCTGAATTTGACTTCTTTAGCAGCCATGTCCTCACTCCTTCATCGGCAGCTTGCGCATGTCGCCAAGTGTACAGCGGTTTTGCGAGGACGACATGCGTAGAAATTAAGATCTAAAGCGCGAGGAGCGAATCTCAGAGATCGCACCGCGCTTCAGCATTGATTTCCGACTTGATGGACTCAGGCGGCCTCTTTCCGCTCGCTCTGAGCTTCGATGATACCCATCACGTCGCTTTCCTTCATGATCAGCAGGTCCTCGCCGTCGATCTTGATCTCCGTGCCGGACCATTTGCCGAACAGGATGCGATCGCCGACCTTGACGTCGAGCGCCTGGATCTGGCCGGCATCATTGCGCGCACCGGGGCCGACGGCGATGACCTCGCCTTCCTGCGGCTTTTCCTTGGCGGTGTCGGGAATGATGATGCCGCCCTTGGTCTTTTCTTCGGAATCGACGCGGCGGACGAGAATGCGGTCATGAAGCGGTCGGAACGACATGTCTTCCTCCATAGACAAACAATGACGACGTTGTCGGCTCTGGCCGAACCGGATTGACGAGGTCCGGGTGCAAAGTCGCGCCTTGCGCGAATGATCTGGTTCGAGCGTTTTTCGATTTCAAGAGGAGCAGGAGAAAAATTAGCACTCTCTACCGGCGACTGCTAGCAGCTCTCCCCGGGGAACAGAAGGCCCACTGCTGCGTTCGGCATAATGACGATCTCGTCCCCTCGGCTCGAAGGCGAGTTCAAACTGTACATGGCTTGAATCCGGATGTCGGCGTTCCTAGCTCTCAGGCGATCGAGGCTCGAAGAGCTCGATCACCGTCCCACGTCTTTAGGAGTGAGTGACATGGAAGAGAAGACCAGTATAATCAAAGACCTCACTATCGAGGAACGCGAGGAGATCTTCGTCGATATCGCTCGCACGCTGGAGGATACGGCGCGCGAGGCGCTTGTCGAAGGCAATACGCACTTTGCCGTACTCTCCAACAACATGGCCGAAGCAATCCGCGTCAATGCCGACGAACTCGCTCGCGACGATCCCGAGAATGCCGAGCGCGTGTTGCTTCAGGCAACAGCCATGATCTCGCAGTTCGAGGCCGTGCACCCTTATCGCATGGTGAGCATGGCCGTTCACTGATTGCAGGCAGCACGGTTCGGCTCGACCGCCCGCCCGAATCAATCGCCAGCATGCGGAACTCTCGCCGCTGGCGGAGGTTATTGGATCACAGCATCGAAAGGTGATCCATGACCACTTCCCCAACCAACATGTCTCCCGAGAACGGAACCGACGATGCGCGCTCCTTCGACACGCAGCAAGCCGAGGCCGATCGCCAGGCGGCATTGGAAGCCGCTCGACGCAACGCGCGTTCGACGGTTGATCGCGATAGCGGTACTGAGACACCAAGCCTGAAACTCGCGAAGGAGTATCTCAGCCTCGGCGGGCGCCGCCGGTCCAAAATTGATGACAACATCACCACTGTTCGCCAATGGGAGGAGGATCCCCCGGCGGCCGAAAGCTTCTGGAAAGAGCGGGTGGAGACCCTCCCAAAGGATGAGCGCAAGCAAGTGGAAGATTTTCTTCCCACCATCAACACGCCTTGAAAGACGAAGCTGCGCTGAGAGCCGTCGGGAGCGCCGGAGCCAGACGAACGCTGCAAGGTCAGGTCGAAACTGGAGAAGATCATGGCCATAGACAAACACGAGCAGATACGGCGGCGCGCCTATGAAATCTGGGAAGCCGAAGGTCGCCCTGAAGGTTCGGACCTGCGTCATTGGATGCAGGCCTGCGACGAGCTGGCTGGCGAAGACGAGCATGAGACGCTGCAAGACCTGCTTGATCAAGACGACAGAGATGATGCGGCCTTGCTTCAAGGAGCCGGGGAAAGCGGTGACCTCGACCCGCCGCAAGCCGGCCTTGCTCAAGTTGCCGGGGCGACGACACCCGATATCGAGATAACAACGGGAGAGAAGCCTTCCCGGCGGAAAATCAGAAGGACCGAAGGACCGTAACCGCGATGCAGCATCTCGACCATGCCATGCAAATCGCCATAGAGGCGCATGAAGGGCAGGTGGACAAGACCGGCCGGCCATTCTTCGAGCATTGCCAGCGGGTCGCGCTTCTCGTGTCGGGAGAGGAGGCGCGAACGGTCGCCTATCTTCACGACGTCGCCGAGAAAGGCAGCGGCTGGACGCTCGACAGGTTGAGGGAGGATGGCTTCCCGCCGGCGATCATCTCCGCGGTGGATGCCTTGACACGGCGGTCCGAGGAGACTGATGACGAATTCGTCAGACGCGCCGCATCGAATCCGCTGGCCCTGCCAGTCAAACAGGCCGACCTTGAAGACAATCTCCGACAGGCCGAACAAGCCGGCGAGAAAACCGAAAAATACCAGCGCGGTCTGGATCTCCTGCACGACATCCGGAACGAACGCTAGGTCTGGGCGACGCCGAAATCTCAAGGAATGTCCTGCCGGGGTCGTCTTGCTTCACCTGGTATTTTCCGCGTCGCCCGCAACCGTTCTTCAACCATAGAACGTGGCGCACCCTGGCGCCGACCTGGGGTGAGGGGCGTGTTAACCCGTACGACTTATAGTCGCGTCCATGTGGACGAAGGGGGAACGGTCGTGTCCGGCGAATTGCACACAATCTTGGCAATGGATAGCACGTTGGCAGGCCTGCATGGCGTCGGTCACGCCCTTGAGCGGCATGGTATCGTGCTGCGCCTTCACCTCGATCGAGCTGAGTTTCACGATTTGGCCGTCAAAAGACCGCTGCCGGCGCTCATTCTGCTGGACGCCCTGTCGCCGGAGGGACGCGGTCTCGAAGACTGCCGGCGTCTCAAATCAAACCCCATAACGTGTGATATTCCGGTCATCATCGTGGTCTCGCCGGAGGATGAGGAGGGCAGGATCGGAGCGCTTGCCGCCGGTGCTGTCGATTGCGTTTCCAATCTTGTCTCCGCCGCGGAGCTCGTCGCCCGCATTAACCGACATATCGAGCTCGGCGCAGTCCAGGCGGACCTGCGGCGGCGCAACGAGCAACTCGATACGGCGCTTGCCAGCATGGGACAAGGCGTCTGCCTGTTCGACGAGGCCGGCCGGCTGCTGCTTTCAAACAACCGTTATGCCGAAGTCTACGGACTTGATCCCTCCGTCATCCATCCGGGACAGTCACTCGAAGACATACTCAAGCTGAGACAGGGGGTCGGCGCCGTTCCCGCCACCTCGACCTCGGAATATCTCGCCTGGGCCGAAGCGACCAACAGGGGCGATACGCCCCGAGACTGGATCAAGGAACTCAAGTCGGGCCAGATCATCCGCGGCTATCATCAGCGCACGTCGGACGGCGGCTGGGTATCGACCCATGAGGACATCACGCAGGCTTGGCAGGCTGAAAAAGCTCTTGCGAAGGCGCATGTCCAGGCAGAACGCGCTGAGCAGGAGGCGCGGGCGGCGCATGCACGTCTTCTGGCGGCTTTCGAAGTCGTCCCCGAGGGCCTCGTATTGTTCGACGAGGAAGACCGCTTCGTCCTGTGGAACCAGAGATATGAGCAGCTTTACGCCGAAAGCGGCGATATGCTCGTGAAAGGCATGCGCTTCGAAGACCGCCTGCGTGCTGGTCTCGAACGCGGCCAATATCCGGAAGCGGTCGGGCGCGAGGAGGAATGGCTGGCGGAGAGGCTGGCCCATCATGCAAAGCCCACCAGCAAACACGAGCAGCGCCTACCCGGAAACCGCTGGATACGGATCGAAGAACGCCAGATCTCAGAAGGCGGCAGTGTCGGCATACGTGTCGATATTACCGACCTTAAAATGCAGGAGGCGTCGTTCAGGCTTCTGTTCGAAGGCAACCCGATGCCGATGTGGGTTTACGATCATGAAACGTCGAGATTTCTCCACGTAAACCAGGCTGCCATCGATCACTACGGCTATCGTCTGGAGCGATTCCTGACGATGCGGCTGTCCGATATCGAGGCGCAGGAAAGTAACCCGCCGCAGGGCGTCGTTTTCGATGTCGAGGATCCTGCCTCGTCCCACTCTTCCCGCCATCTCAAGGGAGATGGCACGGCCATCGAGGTTACCGTCTATTCCACCTGCCTGAACTACAAGGGTCAGGCGGCATCGCTGATGGCTGTCGTCGACGTCACCGAGGCCAAGCGCGCCGAAAAGGCATTGCTGCAGCACCGCGACACGCTTGAAGAGATGGTGCGCTCCCGCACGGTCGAGCTGGCGCGGCAGACAGAAGAGCTCGAACGCATGCTCGAACAGGAAAAGCAGATCAACGAATTGCAGCGGCAATTCGTCTCGATGGCGTCGCATGAAATTCGCACCCCGCTTGCGGTGATCGACGGCGCGGCGCAACGGCTCATCCGGCGCAAAGAGGCAGCGACGCCGGAGTTTCTTTGCGAAAAAGCCGATCAGATCCGCGGTTCGGTTTCGCGCATGCTCGAACTGATGGAAAGTATCCTTGCTGCCGGGCGGTTGGACCACGGAAGGATCAATATCGTGCACAAGCCGTGCTCGATCGCGGAAATTATCGAAATCTGCGGCGCCCGCCAGGAGAGCATCCGGCGCACCCACCGTTTTCTCCTCGACCTCGATCGGCTTCCTTCGACCATTTATGGGGATCATCCTGCGCTCGACCAGGTCTTCAGCAATCTCTTCTCGAACGCCGTGAAATATGCGCCGGACTCTCCAAACGTCCACGTCACCGGATGGCAGGAAGGGGACAGCGTTTGCATCACTGTCCGCGACGAAGGCATCGGCATCGACGCCGATGACCTCCCGAAGATGTTCCAGCGTTATTTCCGCGCCAGAAGTTCCACCGGCATTGCCGGCACTGGCATCGGCCTTAATCTCGTCAAGCAGATCATCGAACTTCACGGCGGATCAATAGAAGTGGCAAGCAGTCGTGGGAACGGCACGACATTTACACTTCGGATTCCGATCGGCGCGGAGATGTCGGATGAACTGCGCGTTGCTGCTGCCCGCTAGGCAAGGAGGCGGGAATCAGGCCCGCTGGCGGAGGCGTTGAAAAAGGCCATCAGAAGCGTTGGCCTTCATCGCGCCAAGCGCGGATCTCCTCCGGCGTCGTGACCTGACGGCCGGCGCGCTGTGCCTTGATCTCGGCGACCAGCGCATTGATATCGTTTGACGGTGGAGTTCGGCAAGCCGGTCCGCGTCGATGAAATTGTCTTCTACTTTCGCGCAGACTTCCCGCATGATTCCTGGTGGAAAGAGGTGAGCGTCACCTTCTCGAGCGGCAAGACCTCTCGTTTCCCGCTCGTCAAATCCGGCGCGGCGCAGGGCTTTTCCATCGAGCCTTGCATAGTCGAATGGGTTGAACTACACGGCCTCATCAGGGCCGAGGACATCTTGCCCTTTCCGGCGCTGACGCAGATCGAAATCTGGGGAACGGAGGTGGCCGGCGCTGCAACCTTCGGCATCGATGATGAGGTCGGGCGCGCGCCCCTTCCTCTTTCTCTATGAGCCCGGGGCCGGTTTCGTCCGGGCCGCGCTCGGCGGGCTGTCATGCAGGCGGTTCCAGGCGCGACGGAGTTGCCGGGCCGAGCCGAAGCCGGCGCGCATTGCCACGGCCTCCATATCCAGCCTTGAGCCGGCGAGCATCTCCCGGGCGAGTGCTACGCGCATGCGGTTGACGAAATCCGTGACACTCATGCCGGTATGTTCGTTGAACAGCCGTGAGAGGTTTCGCGGGCTGGCGCCGCTGAGGCGCGCGAGCGAGGCTACCGACCAGTCGCGGGAAGGATCGGCGGCGACTGCATCCTGAACACGATGGATGGCCGGGTGGATATGGTTGCGGCCTTCGAGCCAGGGCGAAAGCTGCGGATCCGAGCCGCCGCGCCTGAGATAGACGACGAGATAGCGCGCCACCGCAAGCGCACAGGCATGTCCCGCCGCTTCGGCAACGATATGCAGCATGAGGTCGATGCCGGCGGTGATGCCGGCGCTCGTGAGGCGCTCCCCATCCTCGACGTAGAGCCGATTGTCCCGGATGCGCGCGGTCGGCGCAAGCCTTGCCAAGTCCTCCATGCAGCCGTGATGGGTGGTGCATTCGCGGCCGTCGAGCATTCCGGCCTCGGCGGCGAGCAAGGCGCCCGAGCAGATCGAGGCCAGCCGAACGCCCGGGCGAATGGCCCGCTTCAGCCAGGCGACGATCGCGGCCTGGGAGGCACGCTCCTTTTCGTCCCAGGGACCATTGTTTTCCATCGGCGCGTCGGCGCTGCCGGCGATGACCACAAGCGCACGATCGGGCAATCGCTCCGGCAAGGCGGCGACACCAGTCACCGCAAGGCCGATCGAGCTGCCAACGGTTGCCGACGGACCGACGTAGGTGACGCTGAAACGGACTGCCTTTTGTTCGAGGTTCGCCTTGCGCAGCACTTCGATCGGACCGGCGATGTCGAGCAGCAGCACGCGCGGCGGCACGACTGCGAAGACCGGGATATCGAAGGGCTGCGCTGTATCAGTCATGCCGCGAGTTGCTCTCCGCGCCCCGCCAGCGCCTGTTCGACGGTGGCGATCCGGGCGAAACGGCCCGACAGGACCAGTTCCGTGCGGCCCCGGATTTCCCCGGCGCTCCATGTGCGTCCCGATGCGTCGGTCATCGGGAAGGTCAGGGTCGCGTCGCCGACGTAGTCGACTTGATAACCGAGATCCGAGGCATGACGGGTCGTGGTCTCGCAGCACTGTTCGGTGCGGATGCCGGAGACGATGATGCGGCGAACGCTATTCTCGGTCAGCCACACGTCGAGGCCGGAACCGACGAGTGCACTATGACGGCTCTTCCTGAAGGTGGCGTCGGGAGCGATCCTGAGAGGGGCGAGCGTTCTGACGAAGCCCGAGCCTTCTGAAAACGGCCCGCGTCCATCGACATGAAAGATCTGGATGACGGGTATTCCGCGGGCTTCTGCGCCGTCGATCAGAGCCTGCTGGCGTTCAATATAGGCGGGTGCGAGGCTTTCATCCCAATAATCACGCTGCCGGAAGGACTCCTGGGCGTCGATGACGAGAAGAATGGTATCATAGCCGGACATTTCTTGCTCCTTGGATGTTGATGATGAAGCCATATTCGGCAATCTCAAGCCACAGGAAAATGCCCGCACTGGACAAATAGCGGACAATTCGCGCCAATGGATGCCATGAATGAGATTGACGCCGGAGGGGAAGGCGATATCCGACGCCTGCCGGCCTTGCATGCGCACGCTTCCGCCAAGCCCTCCGCACGTGTTAAGGGGGTTGGATGAGACTGCTTGTGGTGGAGGACAACAAGGATCTGGCGGCCTGGCTGGGCAAAGCCCTGCGGCAGGCGCAGTACACTATCGACCTTGCCTATGACGGCGAGGACGCCCAGCATCTGCTCAAGGTGGCGGAATATTCGGCGATGATCCTCGACCTTTCGCTGCCCAAGCTTGACGGGCTGACGCTTTTGAAGCGGCTGAGACAGTCCGGCAGCAAGCTGCCGGTCATCATCCTGACTGCGAATGCGAGCCTGGACGGCCGTGTGGCCGGGCTCGACAGCGGCGCCGATGACTATCTCGCCAAGCCGTTCGAAATCGCTGAACTCGAGGCGAGGATCCGTGCCGTGGTGCGCCGCGGCCAGGACCGGGCATCCTCCGAGATCACCGTCGGGAACCTGCGTTTTTCCGGCGGGACGCGGCAGTTCTTCGTCGCCGACGAACCGCTGCAATTGACGCCGCGGGAATATGCCGTTCTCGAACAGCTCGTCATGAAGCTCGGCACCACGGTCTCGAAAGCCGCCCTCTCCGAAAGCGTCTTCGGTTTCGACGACGAGGCCGATCCCAGCGCCATCGAAATCTACGTCCACAGGCTGCGCAAGAAGCTCGAGAACAGTTCGGTTCAGATCGCGACGCTGCGCGGGCTCGGCTATCTCCTCAGACATGTCCAATAGTGTCGTGACAAAGGCCGGCGGAACGATCGTGCGGCTCAGCCAGAGTCTGAGGGTGCAACTGCTCTGTTGGGTCCTGCTGACGCTCTTCGGCGCCATCGCCTTCAATCTCTACGACAGCTTCTGGTCGGCCGACGCGACGGCAAAGCTGGTGACGGATCGAACGCTCCTCGCCTCGGCGCGCGTCATCGCCGAGGCGGTGCGCGTCGACGAGGGCGGCAATGTTCAGGTGGATGTGCCGCCGGCCGCGCTCGAGATGTTCGATACCGGCTTCGGCGACCGTGTCTTTTACAAGGTCATCACCGCCTGGGGCAATCTGGTGAGCGGCTTTCCCGATCTGCCGCTGCCGGCCGTCCAGCGCGCCGGCGAGGATCGCGCCTTCCACGGCGCCGATGTGCGCGTCCTGATGCTCGATCATCCGGTCGTCGGTCTTCCCAACGACGGCACGATCTCGGTGACCGTCGCCGTGACGCATAACAGCCAATATGCGATGCGAAGACAGTTGTGGCTTTCGGATTTTTCGAAGCAGTTCGTGCTCGTCTTTCTCGCAAGCCTGGTGACCATCCTAGGGCTCCAGCGCGGCCTTGCGCCGGCGCTCAGACTGCGGGACGCGGTACGAAAGCGAGGGCGCAACCGTCTCGATCCGCTGCCGCCGGAGATGGTTCAGATCGAACTACGCCCGCTCGTCCATGCACTGAACGATTATATGGAGCGCGTCCAGAGTCAGATGGCCGCACAGCGGCGCTTCGTATCGAACGCGGCGCATCAGTTGAGGACGCCGCTCGCGCTGATTTCGACGCAGGCGAGTGTCGCGTCCCGCGAAGACGATGCAGCCCGCCGCGACGAGGCGCTTGCTGCCCTGCGCACCAGCACGCGGCAGATTTCGCGCCTGGCCAGCCAGCTTCTGACCTTGTCGCGGGCCGAGCCCGGCAGCCGCCGCCCGCGCAGCGATGCGACCGATCTCAGCAAGGCTGCCCGGGAGATCCTGGAGACCTATGCCGAAGAGGCGCTCAAGCGCAACATCGATCTCGGTTTGGAGGCGGACCGCCCCGTTATCGTCGAAGGCGACGGGACGATGCTGCGCGAGATGCTGGTCAACCTCATCGACAACGCAATCCGCTATAGCAAAGCCGATGGACGGGTGACCGTCGCCGTCGGTCAGGCGGGCGGCAGTGCCGTCGTCACCGTCGAAGACAACGGGCCGGGTATTCCCCAAGAGGAGCGCGAGCAGGTTTTCGAACGGTTCTACCGGATCATGGGAACGGAAAGTGAAGGAAGCGGTCTGGGCCTTTCGATCGTGCGCGAGGTCGTCGAAGGCGCCGGAGGTTCGGTTTCGCTCGGTGCTGCTGAAGGCGGCGGCCTCGTCGTGACGGTGCGGCTTCGGCTTTAAACAGGCGACACATCAAATGAATAAGGCCGGGCATCGCGCCCGGCCTTCGCTTCGATCTGCCTTGGGAGGAGGCGGATTACTGCGTATCGAGCTGCTGCTGCGGACGCCATTTCGCAAGGCGGTTTTCGATCAGCGTCATGATGTATTCGGCAACAAGGGTGACGACCATGACGAGGAGAATGGCCGCGAACATGCCGGCGGCATCGAAGGTGCCCTTTGCGATCGAGATCAACTGGCCGATGCCGAAGCGGGCGCCGACGAATTCGCCGACGATTGCGCCGATGATCGCAAAGCCGAAGGAGACGTGCAGGCTGGCGAAGATCCAGCTCATCGCCGAGGGAATGACAACCGTGCGCGTCACCTGCCAGTCCGATGCGCCGAGGATGCGGGCATTCGCAATCATGTTGCGGTCGGCTTCGCGCACGCCTTGGAACGCGTTGGCGAAGACGACGAAGAACACCATGATGAACGCAAGCGCCACCTTGGACGGTAGGCCGAGACCCATGATCATGATGAAAATCGGGGCCAGCACCACGCGGGGGATCGAGTTGATCGCCTTGATGTAGACGGAGAAAATGTCGGACAGAAAGCGGTTGCGGCCGAGGCCGATGCCGACGAAAACGCCGGTGATCGAGCCTGCGAAGAAGCCGATCAGCGCCTCCTCCATCGTCACCCAGAGATTATACCAGAGCGACCCTTCGGTGGTGCCTTCGGTCGCCCATTCATAGAGACGCTCAAGCACGCCGCTCGGGCTCGAATAGAAAAACGGATCGATCCATTGCATGTTGGAGGAGAGCTCCCACATGCCGATCACGAAGACCAGGATGGCGATCTGCCAGAAGCGTACGAGCGTGTTGCGCCGGCGTATCGCCTTCAGCGCGGAGGCTTCGATCTCGGCATCTGACGTGCCCGGACGAAACAGGGTGGCCGAACCGGCCTCGAAAGTCGTGCTTGCCATGATATCCTCCGTCAGGCCGCTTCGCTTGCGCGGCGGTAGCTGGTCTCGACCTCTTCGCGCAGGTCTTCCCAGATCGTCTTGCAGTAGTCGATGAAGCTCGGCTCGTAGCGGATCTCCGACACCACGCGCGGGCGGGGAAGGTCGATCGGGTAGACCGATTTGACCGTGGCGGGACCGGCGGTGAGCACATAGACCTTGTCGGCAAGCGCCACGGCCTCTTCGAGATCGTGGGTGACGAACACCACCGAGGCTTTGCGCTCCGCCCAGAGCTTCAGAAGTTCTTCGTGCATGACCGTGCGGGTCTGCACGTCGAGCGCCGAAAAGGGCTCGTCCATCAGCAGGATCTCAGGTTCGTTGATGAAGGTCTGTGCCAGCGAGACGCGCTTGCGCATGCCGCCCGAAAGCTGATGGGGATAGTGGTGGAGAAACTTCGACAGGCCGACGCGGGCCAGCCAGTCGCGGGCGCTCTGTTCCGCTTCGGCGCGTGACTTGCCGCGAAACAGCGGGCCGGCCATGACGTTTTCGATCACGTTTTTCCAGGGGAAGAGCGCATCCGTCTGAAACGTGAAGCCGACACGCGGGTCGATGCCGGCAATCGGACCACCCATCAGCCGCACTTCGCCGGCGCTCGGGCGTGCGAGGCCCGTCACAAGATTGAGCGTCGTCGACTTGCCGCAGCCGGTCGGGCCGACGACGGCGACGAATTCGCCCCGGGCGACCGTCATGTTGAAATCGCGCAGCGCAGTGAGCGACTTGCCGGTCGGAGAGACGAAGCGTCGGCTGACATTGATCAGCTCGATCGCCGGGGTCTGTTTGTTGTCCTGTTGCATGGTGATACCTGGGGCGTGCTTAGGGGCGCGCGCACGCGATGCCCGTGATCGAACGGACGCCGCTTCCGCTCAGGAGCTGGAAGCGGCGCGGCGGCCTCACTTGACGTTCTTGACGAACTCGGTCGTGTAGGTCTTGGAAAGGTCGATCTGCTTGCCCTTGACGTTCTTGGAAAACTCCGAGAGCACGGCAAGCACGGTCTGCGGACCGTCTTCCGGCATCACGCCGTCGGGCGTGAACATGCCCTTGCCCTCTTGGAGAGCCTTGACGTAGCCGTCCTTGTCGCCGACGTAAAAATCCTTCGGCATCTTGTCCGCGATCTCGGCGGCGGAATGCGTATTGATGTATTTCAGCGTCTTGACGAAGGCGTTGGCGAGTTTTTGTGCCTCGTCCTTATGTTCCTCGACCCAGGACGTTTCCATGTAGAGCGAGGCCGCCGGATAGGTGCCGCCGAGCGCCTTCCGGGTCGCTTCGACCGTGCGCATGTCGACGAGAACGCTCGCTTCGCCTGTCTTGATCATGCGCGAGATCGTCGGCTCCGTCGTCATGCCGGCCTGGATCTGATCCTGCTGCATGGCGGCGATGAAGGTGCCGCCGGCGCCGACCGGAACGGTAACGACGTCGCCGGGCTTGAGGCCGGCCTTGGAGGCCATGAAGAGGGTGAGGAAGTTGGTGGAGGAGCCGAGGCCGGTGACGCCGAGGCTTTTGCCCTTGAAGTCGGTCGGCGACTTGATCTCGGGGTGCTTGTTCGAAACCATCTCGACCTCGCCCGGCGCCTGGCTGAACTGGACGATGGATTCGACGAACTTGCCCTTGGCCTGGAGGTCAACACAGTGGTCATAGAAGCCGACGACACCCTGGACGGCGCCTGCCAACAGCTGGTTTTCGGCATCGACGCCGGCTGCTTCGTTCAGCAGTTCGACGTCGAGACCCTCATCCTTGAAGTATCCGAGGGATTCGGCGAGCTTGGCGGGCAGATAGATCTGCTTTTCATAGCCGCCGACCATGATGGTGATCTTGTCAGCCGCGCTGGCGGCGCTCGCCGTGAATGATGCTGCAGTAAGAAGCGTGGAAAAAGCGACGGTGTGAAAAAGGCTGCGTGAAGAACGCATTAATATCTCCTCCTGGTGGTTTGCACGCATCGTCGTCTCGTCACCTTGACCGTGTCTCCTCCACGATGCAGCCCTTTCCTAAGACGTCGAAGCTTTCAACTAGCTTTCAGCCGCAGTCCAAACATCACGCCGATTCGGGTACGCATGGGTTTTACAATAAACGCGGCTGGGCAACGGGTCAGCAGATTTGCGCGCAGCGGGTGGGATGGCGGTTGGTTGGAGATGTTGAAACAGTTGCAGCTTTTTGCGCCGGCCTTAGCTGGTAAAGCTTCGCGGATCCTTGAGCAGGTTGCGATATCTTGCCTGGCTGCCGACCAGATGCTCGCGCATGGCATTGCGGGCGGCCTGATCGTCCAACCGCTTTTCCTTCTCGACTGCTTTGCCAATGAAAATTCGGCATTGTATTTCTGACGACCTCAACGTTGCGTCAGCCTGCCGGCAAGCCTCAGTCGGACGCCATGATCTACAGTTCTGGATGCAATCTAAATTAATCGCAATGATTATAGATGATTGATGATGAGGAGTTTTCGGTGGAGACTAAAGTTCTGACGGCCCATGTTCCATTGCCGCTTGCGCAGAAGGTCGATCAGCTCGCATCTCGGCTCGAACGTTCGCGGGGCTGGATCGTCAAGCAGGCCCTGACTGCATGGATTGACCAGGAAGAGGAGCGCCGGCGTTTGACGCTTGAGGCGTTGGCCGACGTGAATAGCGGCAAAGTTGTCGATCACCAGTCTGTTCAAGCCTGGGCCGATAGTCTCGATACCGACGCGCCGATTTCATTCCCCTGGTGATCGAAGTCAAGTGGACGAGCAAAGCGGTCTCGGACATCGTCCGCTTAAACGACTTTCTCTCCCCGGTCGACCGACGCCCCGCGGCCCGAACTGTACAGGCACTGACGGCAGCCCCCGCACGGCTGCTCGAACAGCCGCGTCTCGGCGAACGGCTTGAGGAGTTCGATCCTCGTGAGGTCCGCCGCATTCTCGTTGGCCGTTATGAGCTACCCTACGAAATCCAGCAGTCGACGATCTACGTATTGCGGCTTTGGCATACGCGTGAGGATCGGTAGAAGCCCTTACAGCCGCCTTGTCGACTCCCCGCGCACGAATCTCGGCGTCAGGATGAAATCCTGCGGCGGCTCGGCGGCGGCTTCGGGGCTTGCGATCCTGGCCAGCAGGCGCTGTGCCGCCAATTGGCCGAGCTTCTGAGCATCCTGCACGACCATGGTGATGCGGGGCGTGATGACGTTGCTCCAAGGCACGTCGTCGACCATTGCCAGCGAGACGTCGTCGGGGCAGCGAAAGCCCATTTCCTGCATCACCTGCAGGGTTGCCAGCCCGGTCATGTTGTTGGCGCCGATAATGGCGGTCGGCCGGTCGCGGCGGGTGAGCAGGCGCATCGCCTGCGTATGGCCGCCGCTCCTGGTATAGCCGCCCTCGACCACGAGCGACGGGTCGACGTCGACGCCGGCGCCGGCCATCGTGTCCACGAAGCCCTTCAGGCGCTCGTCGGCGGTGTGCAGGCCGCTCGGGCCGGAGATGAAGGCGATGCGCCGATGGCCGAGTTGCAGCAGGTGCTCGGTCAGGATCGTCGTCGTCAGCCGATTGTCGGAGCCGACGAAGTCGCGCTCGGCGCCCTCCACCTTCTGGTCGAACATCACGATCGGCGTCTTGAAGGCGCGCAGGAAGGTTGCGTATTCCTCGCCGCGTCCGTTTGCCGCCAAGGCGATGCCTGCGATCTTCTGCGCCTGCAGCCGCTCCAGAAGCGCCCGTTCGAGATCGGCCCGGCCGGAGGAGTCGGCGATCAGCACGAAATAGCCGTGGTCGAGCGCCTGATGTTCGATCTCGCGGCGGATGTCGCCGAAGAACATGTTGCTGAGATTGGCCGACACGAAACCAATGAGCGAGCTGCGCCCCCGCGCCAGCGTCTGGGCCACGGGGTCGATGCGGTAGCCAGTCGAGGTTATCGCCTGCTGGATGCGGTCGAGCGTCTCGGCTCCGACCCGCCTCGGGCTGTTGAGCGCGAGCGAGACGGTCGAGATCGAAACCCCCGCCAGGCGCGCGACATCTCGTATGGTCGTCATGTGTGTCGAACCGGTTCTACAGCTTTCTTTTGTCATATTTTATTCGTCTATGCAACAGAACACGGCGAAATGCATGTTCTGACGGGCAAATTGCTAAGGGATTTACGAGTTGTGAATTCTAGCTTGACAGAGGCTGGATCAAGGAGGATGTTCACTCACCGAACCGGTTCGACATGAAGTTGAGCCCGGAAAAACAGGGAGGAGAATCCTGTGACGAGTTCGGAGCGCCAGCCGGAAAATTCGATGCCGGGAGCGGGTAAGCATGCCTGGTTCAGTCATGACCGCCTCGGCATGTTCATCCATTGGGGGCTTTATGCTCTTGGAGCGCGGCATGAGTGGTTGAAAAACCGCGAAGAGCTCACCGACGATCACTACCAACGCTATTTCGACAATTTCGATCCCGATCTTTACGATCCCAAGGAGTGGGCGCGCCGCGCGCGTCTCGCTGGGATGAAATATGTCGTGGTGACGACCAAGCATCACGAGGGTTTCTGCCTGTGGGACAGCAAGGTCACCGACTACAAGGCGCCAAACACGCCCTGCGGCAGGGATCTGCTGACGCCGCTCGTCGAGGCCTTCCGCGCAGAAGGATTGAAGATCGGCTTCTACTATTCGCTGCTCGACTGGCACCATCCGGATTTTCCAATCGACGTCCACCACCCCTTGCGCAATCATCCGCAAGCCGAGTCGCTGAATGCCGGCCGCAACATCGCCAATTACGCTGCCTATATGCGCGAGCAGGTGCGCGAGCTTCTGACCGACTTCGGCCGCGTCGACATCATCTGGTTCGATTTCAGCTATCCCCGCCGCGAGTATCGCGGCTTGCCCGGCAAGGGGCGCGCCGACTGGGAGAGCGAGAAGTTGCTGGAGCTGGTGCGCGAGCTGCAGCCGGAAATCATCGTCAACAACCGTCTTGATCTGCCACCGGGCAAGCTGCCCGACATCACAACGCCGGAACAATACACGCCGCGCGTGGCGCCTGCCATCGCCAGCCAGGGAGTGCTCTGGGAAGCCTGCCACACCTTCAGCGGTTCCTGGGGCTATCACCGTGACGAGGATAGCTGGAAGAGCCCGGAACAGATCATCCAGTTGCTGATCGATTCCGTCTCGCTCGGCGGTAACCTGCTGATGAATGTCGGCCCGACCGGCCGCGGCACTTTCGATGCCCGCGCCATCGAGGCGCTCGAGGTCTACCAGCGCTGGATGGAGGTCAATGCGCGCTCCATCTATGGCGCCGGCCCGTCCGAACTTCCGGTGCCGGCCGGCTGCCGCTACACGCAGCGCGGCAACCGCCTCTATCTGCATGTCTATAACTGGCCTTATCGCCACATCCATATCGAAGGCCTCGCCGACAGGATCGCTTATGCGCAGTTCCTGCACGACGCCAGCGAGGTGCGCTGGCTCAGCCAGACGAAGGAAGTGGATTCCAATATCGGCGTGATGGTGCCGGAGGGCATGATCACACTCGAACTGCCGGTCCGGCGACCTGACGTTACCGTCCCGGTGATCGAGATCATCCTCAAGGCGTGAACTCGGTCGCATTCGCGTGTTCATTGCGTCATGGAGGGAGGAGAAACCCATGAAGGTTCTGAAGAAAACGCTTTTGCTTGCCGCAATCGGCGGCAGCCTCTTTGCTACAGCAGCATCGGCCGAGCAGATCAACCTGACCTGGCAGATGTGGAGCGGTTCCGATGCCGACACCAAGGGCTGGCAGCACCTGGCCGAAATGGTGACCGCCAAATATCCCGATATCAAGGTAACGCTGACGACGACGGGCTGGGTCGACTACTGGACCAGGCTGCCGGTGCTGGCTGCATCCGGTCAGCTCGCCGACATCGTTTCCATGCAGTCGCTGCGCATGCCGAATTTCTATTCGCTGCTCGAACCTTTGAACGACCGGATCGCGGCCGACAAGTTCGATGTCGGCGCCTTCACGCCCTCCATCATCGGCGGCATGTCCGTCGACAAGCAGCTCTACGGCCTGCCCTATGACGTCGGTCCATGGGTCATCTACTATAACCAGGATGCGCTGGAAGCCGCCGGCATTCCGCTGCCGAAGCCGGGCTGGACACTCGCCGAATTCACCGACGCCGCAAAGAAACTCACCAAGGACGGCAAATACGGTTTCGGCATCACGCCCCAGAACTATTCGGTCCTCGCCTCGGCCTGGGGCGACAAATATGTCAATGATTCAGGAGAACTCGACCTTACCAATCAGAGCGCCATCGGCGCTGCCGACAGGGTGATCGGCTTTGCCGCAAAGGACAAGATCGCGCCGCTGGTGCCATCGAGCGCCGATGCCGGAACGGTCATCCAGGGCCGGTTCAATTCGGGCAATGTCGCCATGTATATCGACGGTCCCTGGTCGATCATCGGCATGAAGGACAAAGCCAGGTTCAAGATCGGCCTCACCACCCTGCCCCGCGAGAACGACAAGGACCTTGCCGCGGTCACGGCCGGCTCCGGTTTCGGCATTGCCACGACGAGCAAGAACAAGGATGCGGCCTGGAAGGCGATCCAGGTGCTGACGAGCCCCGAAGCGCTGCAATATCTCGCTGAACAGGGCCGTGCGCTGCCCGCCCGCACGGCCTCGCAATCCTCCTGGTACAAGGTGGCGGCCAAGGACATCACCAATGGCGGCGAGGCGCTCGATTATTCGCTTGCGCATTCGGTGCCCTATGCGATCACCAACAATTGGGCGGCGGTGGAAAACCTGTTCAACCAGTATTTTCCGCCCGCCTTTGGCGGCAGCGCCGACGCCAAGCAGACGATGGAAACCATCCAGAGCCTCGCGCAGCAATAGAGCGTGTCGCGCTAGAGCTCGGCGGCGGGAGCTGCCCCGCATGGAGGAAAAGATGTCGGAAAGCGCCGTTGCCGAAATCGGCCTGCGACCCGCTCAGCCCAGGCGCTTGCTGAAGCCCGAGACGCAGACGGCCATGCTGTTCCTGCTGCCGAGTTTCCTTGGCTTCATGATCTTCATGGCGCTGCCGATCCTGGCGTCGCTTGCGCTGTCCTTCACCAACTGGCAGCTGCTGACGACGCCGTCCTTCGTCGGCTTTCAGAACTATATCAAGCTCTTCACCGTCGATCCCGCCTTCTACACGATATTGGGCAATACGCTGTTCTTCGCCGTCGAATATCTGGCCGTGAATATCATCGTGTCGCTGACGCTGGCGGTCTGGATATCGAGCCTCAAGCGCGGCAAGGCGATCTTCCGGGTGATCTTCTTCCTGCCGACCTTTACCCCGACGATCGCAGCCTCCGTGGTGTGGCTGCTGATCTTTACGCCGGACGGGCTCGCCGACAGCGTCATCCGGTGGCTCGGCCTCGGCCTGCCGAATTTCCTGCTGAGTTCCAGCTGGGCGATGCAGGCGGTCGTGCTCGTCACGCTCTGGGCCAATGTCGGCTACAACGTGGTGATGTTCAACGCTGCGCTCGACCTGGTGCCGAAACACTATCTCGAAGCGGCGATGATCGACGGGGCGGGTCCGTGGCGGCGCTTCTGGCGCATCCGCCTGCCGCTCATCTCGCCGACGGTGTTCTTCGCCACCGTCATGACGGCCATTACATCGCTCCAGGTCTTCGACGAGATTTTCGCCATGACGCGCGGCGGCCCGGGCTCGGCGACGGCGACCCTCGGCTTCGCCATCTACCAGAAGGGCTTCACCAATTTCCAGATGGGTTATGCCTCGGCGCTTGCCTGGGTGATGTTCGTCATGATCATGGGCCTCACCATCCTGCAGTTCCACATGCAGCGCAAATGGGTGCATTATGACGACTGAAGCGACCTCACGGCATCCGCATTCCCAGTCCCAGAGCCGGCATCGCATCCTGCGGCGGATCGGCACCTTCATCAGCTATGCAGGCCTGTCGCTGATCGCGCTGCTCTTCCTCTTCCCCTTCTTCTGGATGGTGTCGAACGCGGTGCGCTCCAATACCGAGGTGCTGGCCGTGCCGGTCCGCATCCTGCCGGAGGAATATCAGTGGGGCAATTTCGTCGAGGCGCTGGTTTCGCTGCCCTTCGGCACGTTCCTGATGAATTCCTTCATCGTCGCCTGCGGCGTGACCGGGATCGTACTCGTGGTTTCCTGCCTTTCCGCCTATGCGTTTGCACGCTTGCGGTTCCCCGGACGGGAAGTGCTGCTGCTCACCTATCTCAGCACTCTGATGATCCCGCAGGTGATGCTGGTCATCCCGCTCTTTCTCGTCGTCAGCAAGCTCGGCTGGATCAACACCTATCACGGCATGATTCTGCCGGTCGCCTTCTCGTCTTTCGGCACCTTCCTGCTGCGGCAGTTCATCCTCGGCATTCCCAAGGATCTCGACGAGGCGGCGATGATGGACGGGGCGTCGCGCCTGCGCATCCTGATCACGGTCATCGTGCCGCTCGCCATGCCGGCGATCGGCCTGCTCTCGCTCTTCACCTTCATCGCGCAGTGGAAGAGCTTCCTTTGGCCGCTGATCGCCACCAGCGGCCTCGACAAGGCAACGCTGCCGCTCGGGCTCACTCTGTTCCAGACGCAGCAGGGCACCTCCTGGAACTACATCATGGCCGGCGCGACGATATCCATGGTTCCGGGCGTCGTTCTCGCGATCGTGCTGCAGAGGGTGATCTACAGGGGCATCACCGTCGGCTCCGGCTTCGGCGGGCGCTGAAGTGAAAACAATGACTTGATGCCGTCGCATCAAGTTCGGCTTGATCCGCCCAAGTCCAGCCGCTTGGCGACTTAAGATCGTGCGTTAATTTCTCGCTTCGGGGCGAAAAGTAAAATTTAACCAAGATTTGAAATAACGCATTCCAAATCCGGATTGCGCAGGGGAATTCATGAAGACGGCTACGCTTGCATCCATCGCCCTGGCGATGTCGGTCACTGTTGCGAATGCGCAGACGATCGGCGTTTCGATGTCCGATCTCGACAAATTCAGGACGGCGCTTCTCAACGGCGTCGTCAATCACGGCGAGACGATCTCCGGCCTCAAGCTCGTCACCGAAAACGCCAAGGGTGATAACGAGCTGCAGAAGAAGCAGGTCCAGAAGCTCATTGCCGACAAGGTCGATGCGATCATCCTGGCCGTTTCCGACGGCGACCTCGGGCCGCAGATGACCAAGATGGCGGCGGATGCCGGCATCCCGCTTGTCTACATCAACAACGTCCCTTCAAACCTGCTCGATCTCCCCGAAAATCAGGTGGTGGTCGCCTCCAATGAGAAGGAATCCGGCACGCTGGAGACGAAGCAGGTCTGCGCGCTTCTGAAGGGCAAGGGCCGCGTCGTCGTGCTGATGGGCGAGCCCTTCCACGCAGCCGCCCGCGCCCGCACCCAGGACATATCGGATGTCATCGCAACGCCTGAGTGCAAGGGTCTTGAGATCGTCGAGCGGCAGGCGGCCTATTGGTCGCGTGATTATGCCGACCAGCAGATGCAGGAATGGCTTTCGGCGGGCGTCAAGTTCGACGCCGTGATCGCCAACAATGACGAGATGGCGCTCGGCGCGATCCGCGCCATGAAGAAGGCCGGCATGCCGATGAAGGATGTCGTTGTCGCCGGCGTCGACGCGACCGACGATGCGCTAGCCGCGATGGTGGCCGGCGATCTCGACGTGACCATTCTCCAGAGCGCTGTCGGACAAGGTGCCGCGGCGGTCGACGCCGCCGTGAAGCTCGTCAACAAGGAGAAGGTGCCGCGCGAAAACAACGTTCCCTTCGAACTCGTCACACCTGAGAACATCTCCACATACCTGCCGAAGAGCCAGTGAGCATAAGAGGCCTATAATGTTGCATTTCTGGAATAAATTCGGCATCCGAGCGCAGATCACTTCCGGCTTCGTGCCGTTGATCCTTCTGATGAGCCTGCTCACCGTCAGCGCGATCTCCGGCATGAACGGGCTTGCCGCCATCTTCGCCTCCTATCGCGCCACGGCAGGCCAGAGCCTCGCCATCTCGGACTACAGCGACCAGCTGCACGAGATCCAGATGTCGGCCGAAGCCTTCCGCTCGACGCCGACGCAGGCTGTTGTCGACAGTTTCCGTGCCGGCGTGAAGGCTTTCGAGGCGGACGATCCGCGTTTTGTCGGCAATAAGGAGCTGCAGTCCGGCCTAGCGATGATCCGCCAGGATATCGCTGCCTACGGCAAGGCCTTCGAACAGATCGTCGCCCTTCAGGCCCGGCGCGACCTGCTGATCTCCAAGGTCACCGAATTCGGCCCTTGGACCAGCATCGCGCTCAACGACGTCATGCGCAGCGCCTGGCGCCAGAACGATGTCGCCCTGCTGCACATGACGGCAGAAACGCTGGAAGCCCTGAACCGCAGCCTCTATTTCTCCGAGCGCTTCGTGCATTCGGACGATTTTGCCGCCTATGACACGGCGCAGGCAGCGCTTGTCCAGGCGGTGGCGCTGAATGACGCCGCCGCCAAGGCCGCCAAGAACGAGCTGCAGAAGAAGCGTTTGATGGGCGCCGGCCAGCTCATGCAGAATTACACCGCGCGCCTCGGCGACATGAAGGAGGTGCTGCAGACCTCCGGCAATATCCGCCAGACGCAGCTCAACGTTTTGGCGCCGAAGATCGCAGGCGAGTTCAAGGACCTGCAGGCGACCGTGACAGGCGCGCAGAAGAACCTCGACGGCTCGGTCGAAGCAACAGTTGCCTCGGCCACCAGCACGACGCTTGTCATCAGCGGCCTGTTGATCGTCATCGGCCTCGTGCTTTCCTATTTCGTCGGTCGCCTGATTTCCTCAGCGGTGCGCGGCATCGCACAGTCCATGGAACAGCTTGCCCGCGGCGACGATGCCATCGTGATCACGGGCGTCGAGCACCGGCACGAACTCGGCGCCATGGCGCGTTCGCTGAAGGTGTTCCAGGAGACCGGCCGCGCCAAGCTGATCGCCGAAGCCAATGCCGAGCGAGCGCGTCTGGCGGCCGAAGAAGAGCGGCTGCGCCAGGAAGCCGAGCGTCTCAGCGATGCGCAGGTGATGGAACATGCCTTCCACCAGATTTCGATTGGGCTTGATGCGCTCTCGAAGGGGGATCTCTCGGTCCGCGTCGGTGAAGTCGACCATCGCTATGTCCGAATCCGTGATCACTTCAACAGCTCGGTCGCGAGCCTTGAAGAAGCGGTCGACTCGGTCATCCGCGCGGTCACCACCATCCGCTCCGGCCTTGCCGAAATCTCCACCGCTTCCAACGATCTTGCCCGCCGCACAGAGCAGCAGGCGGCTTCGCTGGAGGAAACCGTTGCAGCCCTCGGCGACGTCACCCGCGGCGTCAACGGAACGGCCGAGGGCGCCAGCCGCGCCCAGGCGGTAGTGGCAACCGCCCGCACCAACGCTGAAAAGGGCGGCGAGATCGTCTCCCGCGCCATCGCTGCGATGACGGAAATCCAGAATTCGTCGTCGAAGATCGGCAACATCATCAGCGTCATCGATGAGATCGCCTTCCAGACCAACCTGCTGGCGCTGAATGCCGGCGTCGAGGCTGCGCGAGCCGGTGAAGCGGGCAAAGGCTTTGCCGTCGTCGCTCAGGAAGTGCGCGAGCTCGCGCAGCGTTCGGCCAATGCGGCAAGGGAGATCAAGGAACTGATCTCCACCTCGTCGATGCAGGTCAAGACAGGCGTCGATCTCGTCGGCGAATCCGGCGTCTCGCTCGAACAGATCGTCGAGCAGGTGACCGCGATGAATGCGACCGTCGCTGAGATCGCGGTGGCCGCCCGCGAGCAGGCCACCAGCCTGCGCGAGGTTTCGGCCGCCGGCGACCAGATGGACAAGGTCACGCAGCAGAACGCCGCGATGGTCGAAGAGACCACGGCCGCGGCCCAGAGCCTGACGCAGGAAACCGAGAGCCTTGCCGAATTGCTGCGGCGGTTCAGGACGCGCGGCGGCCGGGCGACAGAGCATCGGCACTACGCAATGGCGTCCTGACCGTCCGTCTGCACGAACGCTTGACCTTTCCCGCCGGAGCAAACCGGCGGGAAAGGGTGAAGTTCATGGAAAGGCGAAAACTCAAGCTGACTTAAGGTCATGATCCTGAAGACGGCGCTGGGTTAGGCGACGCAGATGTCTGCGACCGCGACCTTCTGGAAGAGGTGCGGTGACGCGATTGCCGACGACGGATAGGCTGAGCTCTTGGCTCTGAACTCGGGATGGATAAAGGCGGCCCGGAAATGCGCGTTCGATTCCCAGACGGCGTAATTGAAGTAGGTCGGGTTTTCGCCGACTGCGCGATGCAGCTGCGTGGAGATGAAGCCGGGCTGGCGCTTCATGAAGGCGGCGTCGGCCTGCCAGACCTCGAGGAATCTGGCCTCGTCCGCCTTGTCGAGAGTGAAAAGATTGATGAGCACGACCGGGGAGGCTTCGAGCTCGATTTGCCGGTTGATCGGGAAGGCGGGGTCCATCGGACGAATGTGTGACATGACTTGCTCCATTCTATATGGTTCTATGGTGTCAATTCGACATGATGGAAACATAATTAATTGACACTATGATGTCAATTAAACCGCATGGTGCCAAATGGCTGAACCCGAACGAACCGCCGCCGGATCTGCGTTGACCGCTCTCGTCCTTGACCTGTTCAGACTGAACAACCGGATGCTGACATCAGGAGACAAGCTCGTCGCCAGTCTCGGGCTGACGAGTGCGCGCTGGCATGTTCTCGGTACAATCGCAGCCTCGGAACGTCCGCAGCCAGTCGCCTGGCTTGCGCGCGACATGGGAGCCAACCGCCAGAACGTGCAGCGCATCGTCAACGATCTGGAGAAGGAGGGGCTCGTCGCTTTTGCAGCCAACCCCCATCACCGGCGGGCGCAGCTCGTCGTGCTGACGGAAAAGGGACGAGACACCCAGAAGGCGGCCATGCGCCTCCAAGCTCCATGGGCGAGTGGTCTCGCTGACGGCCTCGAGGTTGTGGAGATCGAGACGACGCACCGCGTCATTAAAACGCTTCTTCACAAGCTGGAAGGAAGCGAAGAGGTTGGTGAAGAGGCCTAAGGTCGGTCTGCGGCAGGCTGTGTGCCCGACGCGGCTTCAGTGGCTTCCGTGTACCGCGCTATGCGGTGCGCCGGCGATGCTCCGGCGAACGTGGCGAACGGCGGTCCAGACGGCAAAGAGCACCAAAGGGATGGCTGCGAGCACGGCGAGCTTGGTCATATGCGGATCGACGCCCAGTTCGGAAATGCTTTCGAGACAGATCTTGGCAAGGCCAACGGTATAATACGTGATGGCAATGACCGAGAAGCCTTCGACCGCCTGCTGGATATGCACCTGGATGCGCGCCCTCTCTTCCATGGAGGTGAGCAGAGAAGCATTCTGATCCTCGAGCTGAACCTGCACGGTGGTTCTGAGCAGATCGCCGGCGAGACTGACCCGTTCGGCGAGCTCATCGAGGCGGCGCTCTGCGGCATGCACGGAACGAACAGCCGGCTGAAAGCGCCGTCCGATGAAGGTGCCGATCCGCTGGCGCTGCTCGACGCGTTCCTCGCGCAGCTCCGAGACCCGGCTGGCGACGATCTCGGCATAGGCTTTCGTCGCTCCGAAGCGGTGGCGCGCCAGCGCAGAGAAGTTGAGGACGTCGGAAGAGAGCCTTGTCACTTCGGAAAGCAGCGCCTTGTCAACTTTTACGGCGCTTTGCATGTGCGTGATCAGGAGATCGAGGCGCCGGTCGAAGGCCGACAGCTGGGAGATCGTCTCGCGCGCCATCGGCATCGCCAGCATCGCCATCATCCTGTATGTCTCGATTTCGAGGACGCGCCGGACCATCCGGCCGGTGCGATAGGCGTTGAGATTGCGGTTGAAGAACAGGAATTCGACGAAGCCGCTGTCGCTGAGGCGGAAATTCGAATGTACTTCGGCATCGCCGCCGCCGACCTTGGAGGCGACATAGTCGAGCATGGGTTTTTCGAGAGCCAGTCCGTCCTTCTCGTCGCGAACCAGCACCCGGACGGCGGCGATCACCTTTCCGTTGATCCTGTCGCAGCTGGCCCTGAAAGCCTCGGGCGGATGACTACCAGGCGCAGAGGCTGCAGGTGTGACAAAGGTGAGGGTGAGGAACTCGGTATGCGCCTCCCATTTTAGCCGGCCGTCGCCAAAGCGGCCGATGCCGTGGTTGCCTCCGAGAGTGGTCGAGACGTCCTCCAATCCCGGCAGGGAAACCGGCAGCGGAGGCGAGCCGTTGTCGCCGACGATGGCGACATGCCAGACATCGGTGTCGCCATCGAAGTAAAGCGACGGCCGCGCATGCAGTTCGTCATGCAACTCCCTGCGCAGCGGATGCTCGGAACCGATCGGCATGGGAATGCACCTCTAGATGGTAGACGGATCGACGGCTGACGTGACCGGGATTGCCGGCGTTTTGAACTGACTACCAGGCCTATAGCCTCTCTCACGGCACGTGTCACGACGACTTCTCCGCCGAATGTGTAAGACTGCCTGAATATACTTGATCGGGCGGCAATACTCTGGAACTTGCTCCGCTGTACGGTAACGGCGGTCCGGCGCGATGCCGGTGACAATCCGATCTCTTTCGCGATCAACGGATCGGCCGAAGGATCAGCCGAAGCATGGCCAAAAAACGATCAGCCACGGCCCGTTGCGAGGTCGTGGCTGATGCGGCGCGCAATCTGTGGGAGACAGGCGCGGCCGGTTACTTGTTGGCGGCGAGCGTCACGTTGATCTTGTCGACGTCTGCGCTCATCGCCTTGAAAGTGTCTTCGAGAGAAAGCTCGCCGACGATCAGCTGGCTCATCCGCTGGACGATCAGCTGATAGATGGCGCCCGATCCCTTGAGGCGTTCCAGATCGCGGGCGGCCTGTGGCGCGCTGTCGCGGGCCGCGAGGAAAACGGCCATGGCTTCCTTGGCGTTCTTGCTGTCGAGCTTGTACTGCGGATCCTTGATGTCGGCGCCGGTCAGGATGACGTAATTTTCGGCGATTTCACGCTGCACCTTTTCAGAGCCGAGGAACTCGATGAACGAGGCGACGGCCTGCGGATACTTGGTGCGCTTGAAGCCGACGATTGCCGTGCCGCCGGGCATTGCATAGCAGCCGGCATCGCCGCAAGGCGCGCTGATCGCCGTCCACTCGAAGCCGTCGCCGATCTTCTTCTGGAACGGATTGACCATCCAGTTGCCGGCCAGATAGGTCACGACATTGCCATTGACGAATTCGTCACCCATGTTCTTGTACTGGGTTCCGCCGGCCGCACCCCACATTTCCTTGGGGAAGGAGCCGTCCTTCGTCCAGTTGTAGAGATCGGTGATATAGCGCTTGGCGGCATCGTCGGGGAATGAGAACTTGCCGTCCTTGACGTAGTTCGAGCCGTAGGAGAAGGCAGCACCCGAGAAGCGGTGGCCGGAGCGGTCCATCGTGAAGGGAATCTGGGCGCCGGTCGCCTTGGCGACGCGCGCGGAAGCCTCGACGATTTCCTTCAGCGTGGCGGTTGGCTTCGGAAGGGGTTCATTCGCCTGTTCGAAGAGCGTCTTGTTGACGAAGGGCAGGTTGAAGGTCTGTGACGCGACGTAGCCGTTGATCGAATTCGGATCGTTGACGCCGGGGAAGCGAAGCGTGTTCAGGCTGTCGCCGTGCAGCTTGGCGAAGCCGTCCGGATCCTTCATCAGCGGGCGCATGTCGAGGTAATAGGGCGCCAGCTGCCAATCGGTGATCTTGGCAACGTCGGGCCCTTCGCCGATGGCAAGCTGCACCGGCAGCTGTTTGGCGACGGCATCATAGCCCGACGAAACGAAATTCACCTTGATGTCGGGATGCGCCGCCTCGAATTCCTTGCTCAGTGCTTCCATCCGCTCGACGTAAGCCTGGTCGTCGTCGGTGAAGAGAAAGGTGATCGTCTGGGTTTCCGCCATGGCGACGCTCGACCAGGCGAAGGAAACGGTGGCCAGCGCCAGTGCGAAAGCCCCTGAGAGATAGGTTTTCATTTTCATCCTCCCATGAAAACATTTTCATCAATCGCGGCCTCAGCCATCGATAAGTGAATTTCATATACTTGACATTCCTCCCGTCAAGCTATTTTCTGGCGCTGCTGCGATGTTTTGAGGGTTTCTTGAAGACGCCGCACACAAATGAAGTAATGAAAATATTTTCATAAGATTGCGGAGGAGGCGATCTGTGCAGGCGGAAAGCGTCAAGCAACCCGACGACATGGCGCCAGCCTATGGCGTTGCCAAAGGCGAGACGATAACGGCATGGGCCGTGTCCGGCCTCATCGCCGACTATTTTCCCGGCGAGCCGGCTCCTGCCGAAGATCGCGTGAACTATCGTTTCATCAACGGTTTCGTCGATGTCGGCGACCTGCCTTGCCGGAAGGCCTTCTGGTCGACCATGGTGGGGCGGCCGCTTCTGCCCGACGCGTCCTGGCCGACCACAAGCCTTCATCTCCCCGGCTCGAACCGCCGCGTCGAGTTCACCAGCTTCTGGCATGTGCCGACGCATGTCAGGAAATGGCTGAAGGGCACGTTCAGGACAGAGGCACCGCGCACGCTCAATCTGGCGCTGAAGACCTGCGGCGGGGTGCGCATATGGGTGAACGGGCAGGAGGCGGTGCGCTTCGAGCCCTTCAAGCGCAATGTCGAGAGCGCGACTGAGATCAGCTTGCAGCTCGAAGCCGGCGACAACGAGGTTCTCGTCCACACCGAAGATCTTGCCGAGCGCGACACGACCTGGTTCTTCGAACTTGAAATGCTGGATGAGGAACCACTCACGGTGCTGCTGCCGGTGGCGCTCGACCAGGATGAGGTTCGCGAGCTGGAGGGCCTTGTGCGCGGCGTTCGCCCGGCCCATGACGTCTTCGTCAATCAGCCTGTGGAAATCATCTTCGACACCGCGCCCGAGCGCGACCTGCCGGTGGAGATCAAGGTCGTCGGCCATGGTCACGAACGGCCGCTCCTCGCCCATGTGCATTTGATCCTGCATCCGCAGCAGAACCGGTTGATCGCCGAGGATATCTGCGCCATTGCGGACGGTTATCACGGCATTCACATGACGATCGGCTCCGGACCGGGCTCGGTCACCCGCGTCATCGACGCTGCCTTCATGAGCGCCATTTCTCCATTGCCGGCCGAGGCATCGCTTTCCGCCCGCAAACGCCAGGCGCTGCAATACAGCGCCCGCTTCGGCGCCAACCGCGCCGGTCGTCTCATTGCGATGATGGAAACCGGCTACGAAGACCGGGAGAGCTTCGAGCGCATCGTCAATGCCACGCTTGCCTCCATCGATGCGCGTGAGGACTGCTCGGATTTCATCATGGTGCCGCTGCTCTGGCTGCTCGGCGCCTACGGCGACCGGATGCCCAGGGCGACGGTCGACCGCATCCGCCATTCCGTTCTCACCTATCGCTACTGGGTCGACGAGCCGGGCAACGATGCGATGTGGTTCTGGAGCGAGAACCACGTGCTCTGCTTCCACACGAGCCAGCTTCTGGCCGGGCTTCTTCTGCCCGACGAGGTCTTTTCCGCTTCGGGCCGAACCGGGCGGCAGCAGGCGGCGCTCGCCGTCGAGCGCCTCGGGCGCTGGTTCGACAGCGTCGAAGCCCATGGTCTCGCGGAGTGGAACTCGGCCGCCTACTACCCGATCGATTTCATCGGCCTGCTGGCGCTCGAGCGCTGGGCCGAGAGCGGGATTGCCGACCGCGCCCGCGGCCAGATCGATCTCATCTTCCGCATGATCGCCCTTCACACGCTCGCCGGCGTTCCCGCGGGATCGCAGGGCCGTGCCTACGACAAGGAACTGCGCGCCGGCCCGCTGACGGAGTTGGCGCCCTTCGCCCAGGTCGCCTTCGGAACGGGCTGGCTGAACAACGGTGTGGCTGCTTTGACCATGTTCTGCGCCGGCGATTATGAGCCGCCGGCCGATCTTGCCGAGCTTGCCGCACTTCCGCGAGGACGAAGCGTCGAGGCGCGCTATAGCCAGGGGCTCGAGAGCGGAAAGCTCGTGCTGTTCAAGAACGAGGCCGCGCAGCTTTCGACGGTGGTCGACCACAAGACCGGCCGCAAGGGGCATCAGCAGCATGTTCTCGACATCAGGCTGGCCGGCCACCCGATGGCAAGGCTCTGGGTCAACCATCCCGGTGAAGACGATCCCTGGGGCAATCAAAGACCGTCCTATTGGGCCGGCAACGGCATCCTGCCGCGCGTCGCCCAGCATCGCGACGTCGCGCTTTTGATCGAAGATACGGGTGACGCGCGGCATGCCTGGACGCACGCCTATGTCGGCCGCGACGGTCTCGACGATCTCATTATTGAAGGCAAGTGGCTGGTCGCCCGATCGGGCAGGGGATTTGCCGCCCTCTGGGCGTCGAACGGCCTGGAACTGATCACCGATGGCCCGACCGCCGATCGTGAGGTGCGCTCGTACGGACCGCTCTGCGGCTGGGGAGCCATCATATCATCCGGCAATGACGATGCCTTCAAGGCTTTCATCGAGCGTCTGTGCCAGACGACGGTTTCATTCGATCCCACGCTTCGGCGTCTTTCCCTGACGCCGCCGGGCGGACCGGCGATCGCTCTTTCCTATGCCGACGGTCTTTCGATCGCCGGTAAGCCCCGGCCGTTCACGCATGATCAGCCAGATCCGATCCTCACCCACGATAGCGCCGTGTCCCAAGCCGGCACTGACGGGCCCTTCTACTCCTGAAACATAGGTTTCCAGCATGAACACAGCATCTGCCGACATCGCCGCCCTCCAGACGACGATCGATCGCGTGGCGACGGCTTTCAGCCGGCTCAAGGGCATCAAGGAAGGTCTCGTGACGGACAATGCCGCCTCCGGCATCCAGTTCGACGAATGGGACTGGGAAGTCGGCGTCGGCCTTTATGGATTCCTCCGGCGTGCGATTTCCGCCAATGACCAGAAAGCGCTCGAGGAGCTCGTTGCCTGGTACAGCGCCCAGATCGAACGCGGTATTCCGCCACGCCAGATCAACAGCACGGCGCCGATGCTGCCGCTCGCAATCCTCGTCCAGCACATCGACCGTCCGGATTTCCGCGCCCTCGTCGAAGACTGGGCCGAATGGCTGATCAAGGAATTGCCGAAGACCGAGGATGGCGGCTTCCAGCACGTCGTCAAGGAGCGTCTCAACGACGGCGAATTGTGGGACGACACACTGTTCATGGCCTGCCTCTTCCTTGCCCAGGCCGGCGTCCTCTGCGAGCGCAATGACTGGATCGACGAGGCCGTCTATCAGTTCATCATCCACACCCGCTATCTCTCCGATCCGGTGAGCGGCCTCTGGTATCACGGCTGGACCTTCAACGGCCGGCATAATTTCGCCAACGCCTTCTGGGCGCGGGGCAATGCCTGGATCACCGTTGCGATCCCCGAGCTCTTCGATCTCGTGCCGACGCTCGGCGAGAAGGATCGGCGTTTCCTCTCGAACGTCCTCGTGAGCCAGGTGCGCACGCTGAAGGCTTGCCAGCGGCCTGATGGCATGTTCACGACGCTTCTGGACGATCCGTCCTCGCCGCTCGAAACCTCGGCAACGGCGGGTATTGCCTATGGCATATTGCGCGCCATCGATGCCGGCATCCTCGACAAGAGCGACAAGGTCTATGCAGAGCGTGCGCTCAAGGCCGTGCTGGCACAGATCGATGACGAAGGTGTCGTCCACGGCGTTTCGGACGGCACGCCCATGGGCCGCGATCTCGATTTCTACCGGCGCATCCCGAACCTGCCGACGCCTTACGGCCAGGCGCTGACCATGCTGCTTCTGACCGAAGTCTTTATCGAGAGTGGCCGCCGCCAATGAGTGCTCCTTCCCTCGTCGCGATTGAGCCGCTCGACAGCGACAATACCGACCGTCTGCAGGCGGCGATCGACCGTCTGTCGGCTTCCGGCGGCGGGCGCCTGGAACTCCTGGCGGGCATCCACCTCTGCAGGGGGCTCCGGCTGCGATCCGGCGTCGATCTGCACCTGGCCGCCGGTGCGATCCTGCGTCCCATTCCCGATTATGCCGCTTATGCGCATACGACGGTTTCGGTGATCGCGGAAAAGTCGGATCGCGGCATGATCGTGGCGAGCGATGCGCGGCGGATCAGCCTGACGGGAAAAGGACGCATCGAAGCCGGTTGCGAGAACTTCATCATTGGCGACGACGAGACGGTGGGAACTTTCATTCCTGCCGAATTCCGTCCTCGCGTCGTCGTCTTCGAAGGCTGCGACGAGGTCGAGATCAGTTCCGTCACCATCAGCCGCTCGCCGATGTGGACGCTGCATTTCGTCGATTGCACCGATGTCGCGGTCCGAAACGTCACCATCGAAAACGACCGTCGCCTACCCAATACGGATGGCATCGTGCTCGACGCCTGCCGCGGCGCCGTCATCGAGGATTGCAGCATATCGACGGCCGATGACGGCATATGCCTGAAGACGAGCATCGGCCCTGAAGGTCTGGCGATTGGCCGGTGCGAGAACATTCTCGTGCGCCGCTGCTCCGTTCAGAGCTTGAGCTGCGCGCTGAAGATCGGCACGGAAACACATGGCGATGTCACCAATGTTCTGTTCGAGGATTGCAGCGTCTCGTCCTCTAGCCGGGCGCTCGGCATATTCTCCCGCGACGGCGGCCGGATCTCGAATGTGAGGTTTTCCCGAATATCGGTAGAGTGCCGCGAAACGCCGGATGGTTTCTGGGGTTCTGGGGAGGCGCTGACCGTCAATGTCGTCGACCGTATCGCTGAACGCCCTGCGGGCGCCATCGAAAATCTCATCGTCGAAGATGTGACCGGCCGGATGGAAGGCGCGATCACCATCATTGCGGCAGCGCCGTCAGGCATCCGGAACGTGTCGTTGACCCGTATCGCCGTCGATCAGCAGCCCGGAGAGCTCGGCACCGGGCGGACCTACGACCTGCGCCCGACGAATGCCGACCTCGCGCCGAGGGCCGATGGCGGCGGGCGTGCCAATGCCTGGACCCGCGGTTCGGACGGGCGGGTGATCGGCCTGCAGGACTATCCCCGGGGGATGCCGGCCGTCTATGTGGTCGATGTCGCCGGAATCTTGATGAAAGAGGTGCGGATCACGAGGCCGACACCATTGCCGCAAGGCTGGAACGAAAACGACGTCGTCTTCGAAACGGCGGCACCTGATGGGAGTGGGGCATGGCAGAACTGAAACTTTCCACCGTCAACAAGTCATATGGCGCCGTCAAAATCCTGCATGACGTCGAACTCGACATCAAGGACGGCGAGTTCGTCGTCTTCGTCGGTCCGTCGGGGTGCGGCAAGTCCACTCTATTGCGGGTCATCGCGGGCCTTGAGGAGGTGACTTCGGGCGCAATCGCGATCGGTGGCCGCGACGTCAGCGCGCTGTCGCCGGCCGAGCGCAAAATCGCGATGGTCTTCCAGTCCTATGCGCTCTATCCGCATATGAGCGTACGCAAGAATCTTGCTTTCGGCCTAGAAAATCTGAAGTTCAAGCGTGCCGAAATCGAGGCGCGCATTGCCGAGGCGGCCAGAATGCTGGCGATCGAACCTTATCTCGACCGGCGTCCGAAGCAGCTTTCCGGCGGCCAGCGCCAGCGTGTAGCGATCGGACGGGCGATCGTACGCGAGCCCGACATCTTCCTCTTCGACGAACCGCTGTCGAACCTCGATGCGGCCCTGCGCGTCCAGACCCGCGCCGAGATCACCAAGCTCCATCGCGACATCAAGACGACGATGATCTATGTCACTCACGACCAGGTCGAGGCGATGACCATGGCCGACAAGATCGTCGTTTTGCGCGCGGGTCGGGTTGAGCAGGTCGGCGCACCGCTGGAGCTCTTCGATCATCCGCGCAATCTCTTCGTCGCCGGATTCCTCGGCTCGCCGCGCATGAATATCATCAAGGGCAAGGTCTCGGGCGTCGGCGAAAGCGGCGTCGTCGTCGATGTCGGCAACGGAGGCACGATCGTCAGCAATGTCGATCCCGCCGGCGTTGCGGTCGGTCAGTCGGTTATTGCCGGTATCCGGCCTGCGCATTTCACCCGATCCAGCGAGCGGGGCCTGCCATTCGTCGCTGAGTATCACGAAGGGCTCGGGACCGAGACTTATGTCTATGGCAGTCTCGCGGGGCAGGACGATCAAATCATCATCCATGAAGCCGGCCATTTCGCGCCGGTCTCGGGCGAACGGATCATGATCGACGCCGATCCAGCCCGCGTTCATCTGTTCGATCCCGAAAGCAGCCTAGCCTTCGGCAGACGGTCAGGGCAGGGGAGGCGCTGAGATGGCAGAGCTCACGGCCGGTACATTGCTTTCCCAGACAGGCGAAACGGCGATGAGGGTGGTCGAGGCGCCGATGAATGCCATCGAGCGTCTGTTCGGCCGGAAGCGGATGCCATGGCTGTTCCTGGCGCCGAACCTCATTCTGTTTGCCATCTTCACCTTCCTTCCCATCGCGATCGCGGTCGGCTACGCCTTCACCGGCGGCACCAATCTGTTCGTTTCGGAGCGGCCGTTCGTCGGTCTTGACAACTTCCGCACCCTGCTGACCTGCGGCAATTATCTGCAGCCGGGAACCTGTCAGGAATCGCTGTTCTGGACGGCGGTGTGGAACACAGTTTGGTTCGTGGCCTGCAATGTCGTCGCCACGCTGCTGGTGGCGCTGATCACGGCGCTGATCCTCAACCGGGCGATCTTCGCGCGTGGCTTCTTCCGGGCGATGTTCTTCTATCCCGTTCTGCTGTCTCCCGTCGTGATCGGCCTGATCTGGAAGTGGTTCCTCGATCGCAACGGGCTGCTGAACGCCTTCTTTGAGATGCTTGGCGTTCCCCCTGAGATCTTCCTGCTTGATGTCGGCTGGTCGCGCTTTTTCGTCGTGGTCGTGTCGGTCTGGTTCCATATGGGCTTTTACACCCTGATCCTGCTCGCCGGCCTCCAGGCGATCCCAAAAGATCTTTACGAGGCCGCGTCCATCGACGCCGCTTCGCCGCGCCGCACACTGTTCAGGATCACGCTTCCGCTTCTTGCTCCGAACCTGCTTGTCGTATTCATCCTTCTGATGATCAAGTCGGTGCAAATCTTTGACGAAGCCTGGGTTCTGACCAATGGCGGCGGTCCGGGCACGGCCAACAGCTTCATCGTCCAATATATCTACCAGATGGCTTTCGGCAGCGATCTCCGTCTCTTCGGGCTTGCGTCGGCCGCATCGGTTCTCATGGGGATGGTGCTTCTGGTTCTCACCCTCATACAGCTGCGCTTGGGCAAGCGAATGGAGTCCTGAGATGAACCCGATCAGTTTTCTCTCACGCACACGCCGAGCCGGACGCATCGATATCACCGATGTTTTGTCATGGGTCTGGCTGATCGGCGGAACGCTCGCCGTGCTCATTCCCGTCGTCTGGGCAGGCCTCTCCTCGCTGAAACCGGCGGCCGAGATCACCCGCTTTCCGCCGTCGCTGCTTCCGCGGGCCGCCGTGGAGCAGACCGTGCCCGGATTCGACAAGCCGCTCAGCCTTTGGAACGTCACGATTGACGGCCAGCAGCGTGAAAGGGCCATGATCAGGCGCATCGGTCTCAAGGCGCAGATGGTCGATCCTGCAAATCCGGGACAACCGCTCGGTGTCGACGTGAAGGGGATCACGCCGGTCCAGCATCTGACCGTTGCCACCGAGAACTACACCGATCCTCTGACGCGCTTCAACTTCCTGACCTTCCTGAAGAACTCGGTCTTCGTCACTGTGGTTGCCACGCTGCTGACGCTTATCGTCAACGCCATGGCTGCCTTTGCGCTGTCGAAATACAAGTTTCGGGGCGATACGACTGTGTTCGTCATCATCATCTCGACGCTGATGATCCCGCTCGCCGTCGTCATGGTCCCTGCCTATCTCGTCATCGTCGGGGTCGGACTCGCTGATAATCTCTGGGGTGTGATCCTGCCGACCGTCGCCTCGCCGACGGCCGTGTTCCTGCTGCGGCAATACATGCTGACCATACCCGACGAGCTGATCGAGGCGGCACGCGTCGATGCGGCGAGCGAATTCTGCATCTTCTGGCGGATCATCCTGCCGCTGACGGCGCCGGCGCTTGCCGTGCTGGCGATCTTTTCCGTGCTCTGGCGCTGGAACGATTTCCTCTGGCCGCTGATCGTCCTCAACAGCCGCGAGAATTTCACCCTGCAGGTCGGACTCAATGCCTTCCAAGGTGAGTTCTCGGTGCAGTGGCACTATATCCTGGCGATGACCTTCCTCAGCCTACTGCCCGTCACGATCGTGTTCCTGTTCCTGCAGAAGTACATCACCACGGGCATCGCTGGTACAGGAATGAAGTGAACGAATCCTGGCGCACAGCACCGATTGGAGTCGAGGTCGAGGAAACCTCCAAGAATTTAAGACTGCCTTTCCAATTTCGTCGCGCCAGCTGAAGCGCACCGCAACTGGTCCTGCGGTGTGCGCTTCGGTCCTATTCAGATGGGAGCCGTGCCGGATTGACTGGCAGAGGCCATCACAAAACGGTCTCGAATAGCGGGATCAATGCTGCGCCGACCGCGCCGGGGGCATCGATGATCTGGGCCACTGCGAGCTGCGGGATGTCGCGCAAGGCGCCATGCCGAGGCAGATTGTTGAATTCGGTGCGTTCGATCAACATTCTCGCAAGCGAATGTGGAAGCTCGCCGCCAAGCACGATCAATGCCGGGTCGAAGATCGCACAGATCGCGTTGATGGCACGATTGTGGGCCGGAGTGACGCGGTCGATCCATTCCTCGACACCATCCCACTCCACCATATTTTCGTCCTTCAGATCCCTCAGGGTCAGGCCGCTGCGCCCCTTGCCGCGAAGATGCTCGAGCAGCTGGTTGAGAGCGGGGCGATCATCGTAGTCCTGACGCCCGAAAAGAACGGAGATTTCGCCGGCATTTCCGAAACTGCCGCGAAACGGCATGCCGCCGGAGACAAGGCCGCCGCCATAGCCATGAAGGTGGGCGATATAGGCAAAATCGGCAACGTCACGCCCGACGCCGAAAATTGCTTCCGCCAAGGCCGCAGTCCTGGCGACATTGTCCGCCCAGACCGGCAGCCCAAGCCGCTCCCCAAGCACTGGCGCCAGATCGATCAGCGACCAGTGGGCGAGCGGCAGGGGACAATTGAAAGCCGTATCCAGCATACGATGGCCGGAGACGGCGAGGCCGACGCCGAGGATGTCGCGCCGCTTGGCGCCGCGCCGGGCGAGGATCTGTTCGACGGCTGCTTCGATCCGCTCCATTTCCAGGGATAGCGACGAGCCGGCCTGGGGAATTTCCATATTATCCAATGGTTCGCCGAAACCCATGAGGCAAAGGCCAATCGTTCCGACGTTGATGGAGATGCCGAGCGTCAGACACCACTCCCTTCGCAGTGTCAGCTCCGGACTTGGTGGACCGGCGCGCCGGTTTTCCGATTGGGAAAAGACGACCATTCCCCGATCATGAAGCCGGCCGACGATTCTGTGCAGCGATTGCTGAGTGAGATCGAGTGGGTCGGTCAGGCTGGAGCGCTCGATGCCGGGCGACTTCCAAATCAACCGCAAAAGGTCCCGTTCGTTACGGGAGGCTACTCTCGCGGGCTCTGTGTCTCGCAGGAAATGTGGGGCAACGTGGTCCAGCGGAGCGTACTTCATTTTCCAAACATATTGATTTACACTGTAAGTGTGAAGCAGGTGGAGGGGACGCTTTGCTTCTGCGGGGCAACGAAATCATCCGTGGTTTTGCCGGTCCTGCTTAACCCATCAAGATTGGCCAGACCAGTCGCGATGATGTCAGGCGGCAGAAGAAAAGAACCGAGCGGCATGGATGCGTTAACACGGGAGAAAATGGCAATTGCCGAGCATCGTGGTTATGGATTCGAGCCCACGCATGGAGGCACCAGCTTCGAATCAATGGTTCAGGCCTTTACGGCTGGTTACGGCGTTTTCGGCGCACAGCCGTTGAAGGATGACCGAAAATTCGCCTGGGGCGCGGATCTGAGAAGGACCGAGGCGCTCACGGTGCTTCATTCGGTCTATCAGAGTTCCTGGACGATTCGGACGCTTGATGACTCTCCGCAGCATCTCGCGTTTTTCATGCCGCACACAGGCTCTTTTCGACTGTCGATAGGAAAGAGAACGGTCGAAAGCGGCGCCGGTTACTTTCTCATGGCCAACAATCACGAAGTCGGCGATCGTGTGGTCCAGGGAGGACCGCACCGCTCGGACGCCCTTTTTCTGGACTGGAAGGTTGTGAAAAGGGTCCTCGCCTCGCTGGTGGAAAAGCCCCTCTCGGAGTCGTTCGATCTCGACCCGATTCTCGATCGCGCGACGCAGTCAGGCCAACTGATCGGCAATCTGCTCCAGACGATCGTGCAGGGCATGCGCGGCGCCGGTCCGTTGCTATCTTCGCCTCTTGCCGCAGCCGCGATGAGCGAAACTCTTGCTCACCTCGTGATCCGATTTGGCCGGCATCGGTTTTCCGATCATCTGGAAAAAAAGAAAGTATCGTTGATCGCACCTTGGCATGTCCGACGCGCTATCGACTACATGCATGCCAATATCGCGGAACCTATCACTATGACGATGGTTGCCGATGGCGTCGGCGTTTCGCTTCGGGCGCTGCAAACGGGCTTCAAGGCGTTCAGGGGAACCTCACCGGCCAGCTACCTCCGCACGATCCGGCTGCAGGCGGCCCGCGAGCAGCTTCGGGATCCGACAAACCAGCAATCCGTCCGCGAAATCTGCGCGATCTGGGGTTTTGCGCACGCCGGCAGGTTCTCCATCATCTACCGCAGCACTTTTGGTGAAAGCCCGAGGGATACGCGGTTACGGGCTGAGCGTTTGCGCTGATGTGAGCTTCGGAGCTTCGAAAGGCTGGCTCTTCCGGCCGTTCAGCGCGGCGGTGCGATGCTGCCCCGCAGGACGAGATGGCAGCCGAGTTCGAGGCGATGAGCCGGCCGTTGCGGATCATTGGCGATCAGCCGCTGTTCGATGAGCGCGAGCGCTGCCGCCCCGAGACGGTCGGTCGGCACGCTCACGGTGGACAGCGGCGGGCGGCTGAACTCGCCGGGAACGATGTCGTCGAAACCGAGCACAGATATCGCGTCGGGCACGCGTATCTCGCGATCGGCCAATGCCTTCAGGCAGCCGAGCGCCAGATTGTCGGCCGCGCAGAAGACGGCGGTGGCGCCTTTCAGCGTGGGATCGCGATGGAGCAGCGCGTTGATGGCCGCTTCGCCATGCCGGGGCTCATATCCCTCGGCCTCGATGATCATGTCCTCCGGCACCGGAAGCTGTGCGGCCAAATAGGCATCGGAAAAACCGTCATACCGGCGCTGGATGGTCGTGCGGCCTTTCCAGGTCAGATGCAGGATCCGGCGGTGGCCGAGCGCCATGAGGTGCTCGATGCCGAGCCGTGCGCCGAAGCGGTTTTCAGGCGTCACAGTATCGACCAGCATGGCCGGATCCTCACCGTTGACGATGACGACGGGCATGTTAGCCGAGGCGAGGCTGCGGATGAGTTCGGGCTGATCATCGTTCAGCACCACGATGCCGTCAGCGCGTTCTGCTATCGCGATCTTCCTGACCTCGGCGCCGTCGATGCGCCGGCCGCTGCTGACATAGGGTACGATGCGGACGCCTCGACGCTCGCATTCCCTGCGAAGACCGTTGAGAATGGTCCAGCTCACCAGGTTGAGATCGCTCTCCGGCGCGGCATCGTCAGGAATGGCGAGAAGCAGAACGTGCAATGCGGCGATCGTCGCCTTCTTTCTCCGGCGGTCGAGATAGCCGAGACGTTTTGCCGAATCCAGCACTCTTTCCCGCACCTCGATCGTGAGCGGCGCAGTTCCGTTCAGGGCGTGCGAGGCCGTGCTCAGCGACACGTCGGCATCGCGCGCGACATCCTTGAGATTGACTTTACGTTCCACTTTTTCCGCCAGGAATTCAGATCGTACCTTCGAAGCATAAGCTAACTCGATGTTTTCACATAAAGACTTTAGAAAAGCTATGTGCTTGCGTCGATATTTTCGTCATTCGCAATCAGCGGCGTTCGGCAAGCAGCCCGTTGAACAGCAGATCGAAATAAGCCCGCATGAAGGCGTCCTTGTTGGGCGTCGGCACGCGGCGATCATCGAATATCAGCCGCAGAACTGTCGTCGTCAGAATCGGCGCGACCACGAGGTCTGAGAATTCGACAGGAATTTCGCGAAATTCCCCCAACGCAACACCTTCCAGGATGAGAGCGTCGATCCTGGCGATAATTGGCGCTATGAATTGATCGTGGTGGCGATCGATCAGGTCGGGGAAGCGCTGTCCTTCCGAAATGACCAGCCGCGTCAACTCGCGGGTTGTACGATCCTCCGCGATTTGGTCGTAAAGTAGACCGAGAATGGACGTCAACCTATCGGTGGCAGTGCCGCTGAGGCCAGCGGTGATTTCAAGCAGTTCCTGAAAGGGGACGGAGAAGTGACTGATCATGGCTTCGAACAGCTTTTCCTTCGTCTCGAAGTAGACGTAGACCGTGCCCTTTGTGACGCCGACCCTGTCCGCGATGTCGTCGACGCGGGCGCCGGTGAACCCGTTTCTGACGAATTCCTCGAATGCGGCATCCAGGATCTGAATGGGTCGCAGCGCCTTCTGTTCCGCGCGCGTGAGTTTCTTCTGAGCTGCCATTCGTGCCTCGGCTCCCTTGTTTTGTGCTGCCGTTCCGGTGGCAAAAGTTTCATTGACTAATCCGTCAGTCAATTATATAGCAGCTGCCGTTGAGAGCAAGAGGTCAACTATGAGAACCATTCTGATCGCCACAGCGATCGTATGCACGATCGGTCTCGTCTCCTGCAGTGAGCCTGGCGGGCCGAGCGAACCTGCCGCGCGCCAGGTCGGCGTCGTCGTTGCGAGGTCTGAGCCGCTGAGTGATGGCGGTGCGCTGACGGGAGAGGTGCGCGCCCGGGTCCAGACCGATCTGTCCTTCCGGGTCAGCGGCAAGATCATCGAACGGCTGGTGGAAGTTGGTCAGTCAGTAAAGTCGGGGCAGGTACTGGCGCGCATCGATCCGGAAGAGCAGAAGGCCGATCTCGATGTGGCGGCGGCCAATCTTCAGTCGGCTGAAGCCCAGCAGACCCAGGCACAGCTCGCCTTCGACCGTCAGCAGAGCCTGTTTCGAACGCAGGTGACGACGCGGGCCGCACTCGACCAGGCACAAGAGGCGCTCTTGACGGCGCAGGCCTCGACGAAGTCGGCGCAGGCGCTCTTCGAGACCGCGCAGGACACCCTGTCCTATACGGAGCTGAAAGCTGATGCCGATGGCGTGATCACCGCCCGCAATGCCGAGGTCGGGCAGGTGGCGCAGGCCGCGCAGGTTGTCTTCACCCTTGCCCATGACGGCGACCGGGACGCCGTCTTCGAAGTTGTCGAGAGTGCGTTCCTGCGTCCGGTCGAAGGCGACGGCACTGTGAACCTGCTGTCGAACCCCTTGCAGAAGATCACGGCGAAGGTGCGCGAGATTTCGCCGACGATCGATTCTTCCACCGGCACCATCAGGGTCAAAGTCGCCATTACGAGCGATGCTCCCATTCCGCTCGGCGCTCCCGTCGTCGGGAAATTCAGTTATGTCCCCCAGGACGTCATCCAGCTGCCCTGGTCGGCAATGTCCTCCAAGGACGGCAAGCCAGCCGTCTGGATCGTCGATCCTGCATCCTCAGCGGTTTCGATGAGAGCGATCGATGTCGCCAGCTACGAGACCGGCAGCTTCGTCGTCAAATCGGGTGTGTCGGCGGGAGATGTCGTGGTGACCGACGGGACCAAATTCCTCAGGCCCGGTGAAACCGTGTCTTATGTGAAGGAAGTATCCAAGTGAGTATTCGTCCCAAGATAATGGCCCTGATGATGGGTACGGCCCTGATCTCCTCCTGCACGAAGCCGGAGGAAAGCACGCAGGAGGCGCCCCGTCCCGTGCTGTCGATGACGGTCAGGCAGACGCCCGCCACAAGCCTCAGCCTGACCGGCACGATTGAGCCGACGATCGAGACCGAACTCGGCTTCCGGATCCTCGGGCGGATGATCGCCCGCAACGTCAATGTCGGCGATGTCGTCAAGAAGGGTGACGTGGTTGCTGCCATCGATCCGCTGGCGCTGGAGCTTGCCGTGCGCAGCGCCCAGTCCGATGTCGAGAATACCGACGCCCAGCTTCGAAACGCTGTAACGACGGAACAGCGCCAGCGCGCGCTGGTGGAATCGCGCTCGGGCACGGAAGCCTCGCTCGAAGAAGCCGAGCAAGCGAGACGGACGGCCGCGGCCGCCGTCGCCAAGGCGCAGGCCAATCTCGACAAGGCCAAGGAGCAGCTCGGCTATGCGCAGCTTCAGGCGGAGTTTGATGGGGTCGTCACGGCGACATCGGCCGAGGTCGGCCAGGTCGTGTCGGCCGGCCAGACCGTCGTCACCATCGCCCGGCCGAACAAGCGTGATGCGGTGGTCGACGTGCCTCAGGCCGCTGCCCAGAAACTGAAGATCGGCGCGCCCTTCGACGTGACGCTGCAGCTCGAGCCTTCGATCCGCACGACGGGCGTCGTGCGCGAAATCGCGCCGGAGGCGGAAACCGCCACCCGCACGAGCAGGACCAAGATCGCACTTGCCGATCCGCCTGAAGCCTTCAGGCTCGGCGCGGTCATCACAGCCTCCGCAACCATCGCCGCCGACCCCGAGATCGTGCTGCCTTCCTCGGCGATCCTTGCCGGCAGCGACGGCGCCAGCGTCTGGATCGTCGATGTGCCTGCCAAGAAGGTGGCGCTGCGCCGCGTGAAGATCGACGGCGACGTCGTTGACGGCGGCACCGTCCGCGTCACCGAAGGGCTCGCTCCCGGAGAGAGGGTCGTCGTGGCAGGCGTGCATAAACTTGAGGATGGCCAAGCCATCAGGATCGACCAGGAGATCAGCCAGTGAAGTCCTTCAATCTTTCCGACTGGGCGCTCGAGCACCGTTCGCTCGTCTGGTACTTCATGATCGTCTTCATTCTCGCAGGCGCCTTCTCCTATCTGAACCTCGGCCGCGAGGAAGACCCGAACTTCACCATCAAGACAATGGTCATCACCGCCCAGTGGCCCGGCGCCTCCGCCGAGGAGGTGACGCGGCAGGTGACCGACAGGATCGAGAAGAAACTCCAGGAACTGGAATCGCTCGACTACACCAAGAGCCAGACCGTCGCCGGCCAGACGACCGTCTTCGTCGAGCTGCTGCCGACGACCAAGGCTAGGGACGTCGCGCCTACCTGGCTGCGCATCCGCAACATGATCGCCGACATCAAGGGGGATTTCCCGAGCGGGGTCGTCGGTCCCTTCTTCAACGACCGCTTCGGCGACGTGTTCGGAAACATCTATGCCTTCACCAGCGATGGGCTCACCCAGCGCCAGCTTCGCGATCTCGTGGAAAATGCCCGCTCAGAAGTTCTGACGGTCCCGAATGTCGGCAAGGTCGATGTGATCGGCGCCCAGGACGAGGCAATCTATCTCGAATTCTCCACACGCCAGATAGCGGCACTCGGCATCGACCAGCAGTCGGTCATCCAGACGCTGCAGGCCCAGAATGCCGTCACGCAGTCCGGCTTCGTCGACGCCGGTCCGGAGCGCATCGCATTGAGGGTGAGCGGACAGTTCACCTCCGAGGAGAGTCTCAGGTCGATCAATCTTCGCATCAACGACCGCTTCTTCCCGCTGACCGATGTCGCCACAATCAAGCGTGGTTACGTCGATCCGCCCTCGGCGCTGTTCCGCTTCAATGGAGAGCCGGCGATCGGTCTTGCCATCGGCATGAAGCAGGGCGCCAACCTGCTCGAATTCGGCGAGGCGCTCGACGCGCGGATGAAACAGGTGGTCGCCGATCTTCCGATCGGGGTGGATGTCCACCGCGTTTCAGACCAGCCCCATGTCGTCGACGAAGCCGTCTCGGGCTTTACCCGCGCGCTCTTCGAAGCGATCGTCATCGTGCTCGTCATCAGCTTCATCAGCCTCGGCCTGCGCGCCGGCATGGTGGTAGCGATCTCCATTCCTCTCGTGCTCGCCATCACCTTCGTGGTAATGGAATATTCCGGCATTTCGCTTCAGCGCATCTCGCTCGGCGCGCTCATTATAGCGCTCGGGCTGCTCGTCGACGACGCCATGATCGCCGTCGAGATGATGGTGGCCCGCCTGGAGGCGGGTGACGACCTGAGGAAGGCTGCGACCCACGTCTACACATCGACGGCCTTTCCGATGCTGACGGGAACGCTGGTGACCGTCGCGGGCTTCATCCCGGTCGGTCTCAACAGCAGTGCGGCGGGCGAATTCACCTTCACGCTTTTCGTCGTCATCGCGGTTTCGCTTGTGGTCTCCTGGATCGTCGCCGTGCTGTTCACGCCGCTTCTCGGGGTCACTATCCTGCCGAAGACGATGAAGTCGCATCACGAGAAGAAGGGGCGTTTCGCCGCCGTCTTCTCGTGGCTGCTGACGCTCGCTATGCGCTGGCGCTGGATCACCATCGTGCTGACGGTCGGCGTCTTTGCGCTTTCGGTCGGCGGCATGGGGCTGGTGCAGCAGCAGTTCTTCCCGAACTCGGACAGAACCGAGCTCGTGATCGACTGGAACCTGCCACACAACAGCTCGATCGCCGAGACCAACAGGCAGATGGGCAAGTTCGAAAAGGAGATGCTGGCCGACAACAAGGATATCGATCACTGGACGACTTATGTCGGCCAGGGCGCCCCACGCTTCATCCTGTCCTTCGATGTGCAGACGCCCGATGTCACCTTCGGGCAGACCATTATCGTCACCAAAGGTCTCGACGTGCGCGACAAGGTGCGGGCGGAGCTGCAGGATTATCTGACGAAGACCTTCCCCGGCACCGACGCCTTCGTGAAGCTTCTCGATATCGGCCCGCCGGTGGGCAAACCGGTTCAGTACCGGATCAGCGGCCCGGATATCCAAAAGGTACGTGATATTTCCCAGCAGTTTGCAGGCGTTGTCGGTACCCATCCGCTGCTGTCGAACATGGTGCTGGACTGGAACGAGCCTTCGCGGGTGGTGAAGGTCGATGTGCTGCAGGACAAGGCGCGCCAGCTCGGCGTCTCTTCCGAGGACATCGCGACCGCCCTCAACGGTATTGTCGAAGGTTCGACCGCGACGCAGATCCGCGACGACATTTACCTGGTCAATGTCATCGGCCGGGCCAGGGCGTCCGAGCGCGATTCCGTCCAGACGCTTGAGAATCTGCAGCTCTCGACCTCCAACGGCAAGGTCGTGCCGCTCTCGGCCGTGGCGAATTTCCGCTTCGAACTTGAGCAGCCAACGATCTGGCGTCGCGACAGGCAGCCCACCATCACGCTCAAGGCGGCCGTCATCGGTTCGACACAGCCGGCTACGATTGTCGATCAGCTGAAGCCGAAGGTGGAGGAATTCCAGAAGAACCTTCCTGTCGGATACAGGGTGGAAATCGGCGGCGCCGTCGAATCCAGCGCCGAGGCGCAAGGGCCGATTGCGGCGGTGGCTCCGCTGATGCTGTTTACGATGGCGACGATCCTGATGATCCAGCTGCAGAGCTTCAGCCGCCTCTTCCTGGTCTTTGCGGTCGCGCCGACGGCGCTGATCGGCGTGGTCGCAGCCCTCCTGCTGAGCAATGCCCCCATGGGCTTCGTCGCCATCCTGGGGATTCTGGCGCTGATCGGCATCCTGATCCGCAACTCCGTCATCCTGGTGGTGCAGATTGAGCAACTGCGTGCCGAGGGATTGGCGCCATGGCAGGCTGTCATCGAGGCGACCGAACACCGCATGCGGCCGATCATGCTGACGGCGGCGGCGGCAACCCTGGCGCTGATCCCGATCTCGCGCGAGATCTTCTGGGGGCCGATGGCCTACGCCATGATGGGCGGCATCGTCATCGGCACCGCGCTCACACTGCTGTTCCTGCCGGCACTCTATGTCGCGTGGTTCAGGATCCCCAGGGATGAAAGTGTTCGGGCGGAAGCCTTGGCTGAGGCATGAAACCGGGCTTCGACGGCCATCGCCTACGGCCGCCGCGGCGGCCGCTGCAACACGGGCCGCGACGAAATAGGTGGGATGGCGCAGGCGATGCCGTCCCACCCCGGAGCGGGAATGGCATGGCGAATGATGACGTGGTCAGAACCACACGCCGGAGAGCGTCTGGATCTGAGGGAAACGGATCGATAATGCAGCGACATTTCCGAGGCCTGCCAAAGCCAATGCTCGCGATCATCGTCACCATCGGCCTGGCGACGCTCGCCGGCTGCGCCACGCGGCCATCGGCTGAGGTCTTGACGCCTGTTCATCTGAGCGTGCCGGCCCGTTCGGAAACGGCGCCGGACAGGGTGAGCGTGCTCGTCGCGACCAACAGGACCCCGGATCGCGTGCGGGGCGGGTTCGACAGCACATGGGCCGAGAAGCTGACCTATGAGCAATACGCGTTCTCGGTTCCTCCCGTCAGGAAGGATACCGTTATCATCTATCCCAAGTCGAAGCCGGATCCGGAGCGGCAATTTGCCGTCGTCAAGCGCAGGCAGCTGCCTAGGGATGCGTTCGTGCAGCAGGCGCTCGCCTCCGTGCAGCCCGACGGCACCGTCGGCATCTTCGTCCACGGCTACAATTACAGTTATCAGGAGGCACTTTACCGCACCGCGCAGATTGCCGCCGACGCGAAGATGCCGGGCGCTCTGATCCTGTTTTCCTGGCCTTCGGCGGCATCCGTCGCCGGATATGTCGCCGACCGCGACGCTGCGCTTTCCTCGCGCAGCGAACTCGATTCTCTCGTTACATCTCTCTCGGCGTCGGGCAAGGTGAAGCGCATCATCCTGTTCGGGCACAGCATGGGCGGGTTCCTGGTGATGGAAACGGTGCGAGAGCTCAAGCTGCAGCATCGCAACACCGTGATCGGCAAGCTGGCGGTGGTGCTCGCTGCTCCAGACATCGACGTCGATGTCTTCCGATCGCAGCTGAAGGACATCGGTCCAATGCCGAACCCGATCTCCCTTCTGGTTTCCAAGGACGACCGGGCTCTTGTGGCCTCAAGCTTCATCGCCGGCGAACGAGCGCGCGTCGGCCGCCTCGATATCGACGATCCCGTCATCCAGGAGGCGGCCTTGCAGGCGAGGCTCCGGGTCATCGACATTACCTCGATCAAGACCTCCGACGGGTTGGGCCACGACCGCTACGCATCGCTCGCGAAGTTCGGCGCCCAGCTTGCTTCCTTCGAGAGCGGCAGGCGGTCGACCTCCGGCGATGTCGGCGCCTTCGTCTTCGATGCCGCAGGCGCTGCAGTCGCAAGCCCGTTTCGCCTGGCTGGGCGTGTCGTTCGCCCGCAATAGACCGATAGCCTGCTCATCTGGTCGATCAGGATTGTGTACAATGTGACTATTAAATTGTCAGATGCCCAAATGAAGCGCAGACTTCCATCGTGGCCGAGTCGGCCACTGGGGATATGGGAGGGCATTATGAGCATTCAAAATCCGTCTCCCTCGTTGTATAACGAGGATCTGGCGCCCGCGGAGGAGCGTAAGTGGGGTGCATTCAGCATCTTCAACGTCTGGACGTCGGACGTCCATAGTCTCTGGGGCTATTATCTGGCGGCAAGCCTGTTCCTGCTCTGCGGCAGCTTCGTGAACTTCGTCATCGCCATCGGCATCGGCTCTCTCGTCATTTTCTTCCTGATGAGCCTGGTCGGCAATGCCGGCGTGCGTACCGGTGTCCCCTTTCCGGTTCTGGCGCGTGCCTCCTTCGGCACGTTCGGCGCCAATGTTCCGGCGCTGGTCCGGGCGGTGGTCGCCTGCTTCTGGTACGGGGCGCAGACCGCCGCGGCATCCGGCGCGATCGTTGCCTTGCTGATCCGCAACGAGAGCCTGCTCGCCTTCCATCAGAACAGCCACATGCTCGGGCATTCGACCCTCGAACTCATCTGCTACATCATCGTCTGGGCGCTGCAGCTGCTGATCATTCAACGCGGCATGGAAACGGTTCGCAAGTTCCAGGATTGGGCGGGTCCTGCCGTCTGGATCATGATGCTGATCCTGGCCGTCTATCTGGTCGTCAAGTCAGGCACCTTCTCGTTCGGTTCAGAAATCCCGCGCGACGTGCTGATCGATAGGACCAAGGACGCAGGCGTGCCGGGCGAGCCCGGCTCGATTGCGGCACTTGCCGCGGTGGCTGCGACCTGGATCACCTATTTCGCCGCGCTCTACCTGAACTTCTGCGATTTCTCGCGTTACGCGACGAGCGAAAAGGCGCTGCGGAAGGGCAATCTCTGGGGCCTGCCGATCAACCTCCTGGCATTCTGCCTCGTCGCAGGTGTCACGACCACGGCCGCCTTCACCGTATACGGTGAGGTCCTGCTGCATCCGGAAATGATCTCGGCAAAATTCGACAGCTGGTTCCTGGCGCTGCTTGCGGCGCTGACATTCGCGGTGGCAACGCTCGGCATCAACGTCGTGGCGAACTTCGTCTCGCCGGCCTTCGACTTCGCCAATGTCTTCCCGCGCCAGATCAACTTCAAGCGCGGCGGATATATCGCCGCTTTGATCGCCCTCGTGCTCTATCCGTTTGCTCCCTGGGAGACGGGTGCGGCGCATTTCGTCAACTTCATCGGTTCGACGATGGGGCCGATCTTCGGCATCATGATGGTCGACTACTATCTCATCCGGAAGAGCCAGTTGAACGTCGAGGCGCTCTATCAGGAGAACGGCGAATTCCGGTTCCAGAACGGCTGGCACGGCAATGCCTTCATCGCATTTGCGGTCGGTGCGCTGTTCTCGTCGATCCTGCCGACCTTCACCTCCATCCTGCCGGACTGGTGGGGCACCTATGGCTGGTTCTTCGGCGTCGGCATCGGCGGGGCGATCTATTTCGTGCTGAGAATGGGCGCGCGGCGCACTCCGGCCTTCGCCTCATGACGAAATAAAGGCGCCTGGCCATCGCCGGGCGCCTTCATGCCCTGTTTGGAAAACCTGCTGCCGGAGGGAGCCGGTCATTCGCCCGGTTCAACGGCGTACCGCCACTGCATGGATGGCCGTACGGCGTATGAGTATTGCGCCGTCAATTAGGCAGAAGCACTTTTAATGTATTGCGTTCCGCGTTACATTCTCCTATATACCTTCCCGATGCCTCATGAGGGAAACCATGGCAAACACCGCTCCCCGCAAGGAAATACCCGTATCAATGCGTTTTCGCGATGATGATCTGGCAGTCATTGACCGTGGTGCAGCGCTCACGGGTCTCTCCCGGACAGAGTTTATGCGACGCGCTGCCGTGCATGAGGCGCAGATGGCGATCCTGAACGAAAGCGTCATCCGCCTGTCTCCCGATGCTTTCGATGCCTTTGTGACGGCAATCGAGGCGGCACCATCCGCGCCATCGCCGAAAGTAGTGGAACGCTTGCAGCGCAAGGCGCCTTGGGAAAATTGACCGGTGGCGCTGTCAAATGTCGAGCTTCTTGACGGGCGTCATCGACTTCAGGGGTTTTCCTGTGGCAAGCCATCCCTGGATTCTTGGCTACAGAACTTTGCAGCATCGAACCAGCAACGTGGATTTACACGGACGTTTGTCGTTTGCGACGACGATAGGGTGATCGGCTATTACGGCCTCGCACCGACGGTCATCGAGCCCAACGTCGTATCACGCAAGATCAGAACTGGACGTCCGCCCGATCCGATTCCCTGCCTCTTGATCGGGCAATTGGCCGTGGATAGCCGCTATAGGGGCAAAGGTATCGGATCGGCACTCGTGAAGGATGCCTTTCTTCGCTGCGTTGCCGGAGCCGATATCATCGGCGGACGGGCCATCGTCGTCCGTGCGATCGATGAAGAAGCCGAGCGGTTCTGGCAGAGCTGGGATTTTATGCCCTCGCGCGACAACTCATCGATTCGTATTCGCTCACTGGAGGATATTCGTGCATGGCTTTCAGGTCTCGGTGGATAGAGATGCAGGCGCGCCGCCCTCTGGCTATTGGATGGGCGTTTTTCGATAGCGAGGGTTTAGCAAGTCGCCGTGCGGAAGCGGATGCATGTTTTACGAAATGGCATTATGATCGGCGCAACGCTTGACCGGCGTTGGATGCGGATACGTGAGCCGCGGAACGGGGAGGACGGCAGGATTTGGAACGGCTGAAGGATCTGGACAGTGTTTCCGCGCGGGTCGGCAGCGGGACGGCGTCGCCTCCTTATGAACGACGCGGCGTCGTAGCTGCCGCCGTCTACGAGCATGGGCAGCGTATTCGCGACATCAAAATAGAGGAAGCCGGCGAGTGGCGGAACCGGGAAAATGCCATCGTCTGGATCGGCCTGCACGAGCCGGATGAAGTGCTGCTGCACCAGATCCAGGCCGAGTTCAATCTGCATCCGCTGGCGATCGAGGATGCGGCGCAGCCCCACCAGCGCCCGAAGCTGGAAATTTATGGGGAGGCGATGTTCATCGTCGCCCGCACCGCCCATATGAAGGACGGCGAAATCGTCTTCGGCGAAACGCATCTCTTCGTCGGCCGCGGTTACGTCGTTTCGGTCCGCCATGGGGAGTCGTCCTCATATCTGGCGGTAAGGCAGCGTTGCGAGGCGACGCCGGCAGCGCTTGCCCATGGTGAGAACTACATTCTCTATTCCATCCTGGATTTCATCGTCGACAACTACATGCCTGTCATCGAGGTGGTGCAGGAAGAGGTCGAGATGCTCGAGGATCTCGTGCTGCGCGAACAGTTGGGAAAATCTGACATCGAGCGGCTTTACCTGCTGCGGCGCAAGCTCCTTCGCCTGCGCAACGCCGTGGTGCCGCTTGTCGACGTCTGCCGGCGATACGAGCATATCGACCTTCCCGGCATGGATCCGACACTGCAGTCGCTGTTTCGCGATGTCACCGATCACGTGCGCCGGGTTCAGGAAGATATCGACGCGCTGCGCGAGGTACTCGCCTTCGCCTTCGAGGCCAGCGTCATGATCGGCCAGACGGAGCAGACGGCGATTGCCCGCAAGCTCGCCGCCTGGGCGGCGATCCTCGCCGTTCCCACCGCGATCGCCGGCATCTACGGCATGAATTTCAGCGATATGCCGGAATTGAAATTCCAGTATGGCTATTTCGTCGTATTGGGCGTCATCGCTGTCCTGTGCCTCAGCCTTTTCGGCTTCTTCCGCCGGCGAAAATGGCTTTAGTCAGGACAGCGCTTTCAACAGCCGATTTCGGTGTATCCCGATATAGCCGATGTCGTTCAGATAGAGCCTGGCGTCTCCTGCATCGACGTCTTCCGCGAAGATTTCGTCGCCGGCCGCAGCCCTTGCCAACATGAAATCGACGAGGGCTTGAAGCCGGCTGCAGATCATCTCGGGAAGCTGGCGCCGTTCTTCCATCGTCGCGCCATAGGCGTTGCAGAAGATTTTCGCCCGCCGCAGCTGGTCGTCCAGACCGAATGCCACCGAGGGGTTGGCAGGATCGGAGAGGGGCGCCCAGCGATAGACCGCATAGGCGAGATCCCAAAGGCGCGGGGCGGGATGGGCAGTGTCGAAATCGATGATCCCGACAGCCTCCTGATTGACGGCCGCGACATTATAGGGCGCATAGTCTCCGTGACAGACGATCTCACGTGGCTCCTGCGGCGGCAACATCCATATCTGAGCATCGTCATCCGATTCCAGAAAGCCTTGAGATGCAGTATGAAGATCGCGCAGAAGTCTCGCTGCTGACATCAGCATGCGCTCCGATCCGACAATGGGATCACTGAGGTCTTCACAGACGCGCCCGGCGACGTAGCTGACGACCTCCTGATCGTCGCCGGTAATTTGAATGGGCTGCGGAGCTGCCGAAAAGCCTTTCCTTCCGAGATGGCGCAAGAACCGGTGCGTGGTCGGCGTCCATGCGCCGGATGGTCTGATGACGGTATCCCCGTCGCGCCAGATCTGTCCGGTTCGCCCGCCCTCCAATAATTTCACGCATGGCCTCCAGATTTCAGTTTTTCGATATGGGCCTGAACCGTAGCGGCAAGGTTCGTCTCATGGCAGTTCCGGTAGAACGCCGCCGCGCCCAAAGGCATCCCGTCGGGAATGGCGACGAAGTCGTCAAGACGGAAACCATTTGTAATGCCGAGTTCAGAGTCAGCCAGCTGGCTTTCACACAGACCGCCGATGCGAACAGCCAGGGCTTCGAAATAAGCAAGGTTCTCATCCACCGCCGAAGGCGAAGATGATCTGCCGTGCGCGGGAATGACCAGTCTCGCATCAAGGTCACGGATCCGCGTGAGTGAGGAGCGGATCTGGCGAAGATCATGGGCACTCCTGCTCCAGACTTCGGGAATGGGAGTTTCCACCGCGTCGACGGCCAGGCAGATCCGGAGTTCCGGGATCCAGACGGCGATATGGTCAGGCGTGTGTCCCGGCGTATGAATGAGTTCGAGCGTCAGATCGCCGCCGTTCAGGGCCATCGAGCCGGAGAAGGTGATATCCGGGCCGATGAGTTCGACATTCGCAAACCGCGTCTCCAGTCTTGCCTTGTCCTTCAGGATCTGCTGCGTGGAGGCATCACGCAGACGGTCGAGTGCCGCGGCATGCGCGATGATCGGAGCACGCCCTGAAACCGCAGAGTTTCCCCAGAAGTGATCCCAATCCATATGCGAATTGACGACGATCAGCGGGCGATCCTCGCCTCTGTCGCCAAGCAGATCCAGCGCCATCCGGCACAGCTCGGGCGTGCCGAGCGTATCGATCAGGACATTGAACCTCTCGGTCCGCACAAACACGGCATCGACCTCGTCTCCCGCCCGGAGGATAATGATGCGCTCGTCAAGACCGGGATAGGAGCACAATTCTACCGCTTGGTTCACGTCTGCCCGCCATATTGCAACCGCAGTGATATCATCTACTACATCAAATCTCGTTTGGATGCTCGCCCCCTAAGGGCTCCCAGATGTCCCCTCCACGGGCACTGGCACATCCCACCGTTCCATCACGGCGTTCGGCACAGTGACCGCACAGATCACCATTAGGCTGGGCTTCGAGCGGCGGAGGTTCTTCGGCGTCCATTGCGCCTGGAGCGGGACGGCGCATCGGGGAACCAGCACCTTCGCGTTCGGTTCCAGCACGTTCCAGCGCTGGTGCCCCCTGGCGATCTCCTGCGTGATGAAACGCCCGGCCTCCTCGCGGATTTCGAACAGGCCGTGCTTATCAGGTGCCGAGCGGTCGGTCTCGATGCTCCAGGAGGCGAGGAAGGGTATGCAAGCCGGGAGGGCGGTAATGACGACTATTGATCGAAGCATTGATGGGTGGGCTCTCAACCGCTCTATGATTTCCGGATTGGAAACAGTCAGAGGATCTTTTAGCGCATGGCGGCAATATCTCTACCGGCAAATCCCAAGACTTCCTTCTCTCGTTGAGCGCGACGACCTGGCTGATGATGTCGTCTCCCGTCCGCATGCCCCATGCAGCCGTGAATTGACGGTTTGAGTGGAACAACCTCCGCCAAAGGAAGTTTGCCTGAAAAGCAACTCGAGGCGGCGGCCGATGTTACTCTCTGCGAAGCAGGGTGCTTTCAGCACCCCACCCCGGATCTATTATGTCAACCCGCTACTTCTCCAAGGTATCGATGCATGGCGTGAGGTTTTCGGCCATGCGGCGGATACCGGCTTTGATTATGTTCTGACCGCGCCGCTCTTCGAGCGGGGCGGGGACTGCAGCGTCTTTACCTCCCGGGATTTCGATCGCCTCGATCCTGACCTGCAGCTCGGCAGCGCGGTCGATGATGGGCTATCGCGCTTGGTGGAGGCTGCTGACAAGAGCGGCGTCGGCCTGATGATGGACCTGATGCTCGACGGGAAAGTCGGCGATGCACAAGTCTTTCGTCCGGTCGATCCTCGGCGCTCGCCGCTCGATCCGGCGGAGCCGATGAACACGATCGGGTCCGAGCGGCAATTGCGTTTGTTGGGAGAGTGGACCGAACGGCTATGGCGGCTGTCCGGGCTCGGCCTCTCCGGCTACCGAGTGCTCGGGATTGATCGCGCCGCACCGTCGCTTTTCAAATCGCTGATCGCTGCCGTGCGCGAGAAGGCTGACGCTCAATTTCTCGCCTGGACGCCCGGCACCGATTTCGCGGTAAGAAGAGCGATCGCCGATGTAGGCTTTTCAGGATGTTTTTCATCGATGGCCTGGTGGGATCTCGACGAGAGATGGTTCATCGAGGAGCACCGCGTCCAGGAGGCGCTCGGCTGGCAGGTTGCCTTTCCCGAGCCGCCCTTTGCCAGGCGGATCGCGCATGGGACCGAGAGCCGTGAAATCCTCGAGCGGCGTGCCGTCAGAGCGCTGCGGCTTGCCGCCTCGCTCGGCGGTGGTCTCATGGTTCCGATCGGTTTCGAATATGGTGCGGCGACGCCGCTCGATCCCACGCATGGCGATGGTTCGGGCCTGAGGAGGCTGCGCCATGATCTCGCCTTCGACATCTCCTCCGAAATACGCCTCGCCAATGCCGAGATCGGCAGGTCCGGCCACGCGCGCGCTCCATCGCTTCGCCTGATCCGCAACGCCAATGGGCCGGTTTCGGCGCTTGTGCTATCCGAGGAGCAGGATCTTCGCAACGCATCGAATGTGCGGTTCGTCCTGATTAACAGGGACCTCAGGAGAAGCGCTTCCCCACCGATGACGGCCCTTCGCGAAGTTGCCTCCGGTTATCTTCCCGTCGCCGCCGATGCGGTCCTGCGCCTGCAGGCAGGGGAGATGCGGATCATCGAAGCCAAAGCGCCCGAGCCGATTGCATCCCGGCCAGCTATCGACGTTGAGCAGGCAATCGCTTCGCCGCGGCTTGCCATCGAAAACATCATGCCTCGGGTCGATGACGGCCGATTTCCCGTAAAGCGTGTGGTCGGCGAAGCCGTCACAGTCGAGGCCGATATATTCGCCGACGGCCACGACCCCCTCGCCGCCGTGCTGCTCTGGCGGCCGCTCGATGCCATGGCGGAGTGGAACGAGACAGAGATGCAACTGGTCGAGAACGACCGCTGGCGTGCCGAATTCCTGCTGGAACGCGTCGGGCGCTATGAATTCGCGGTCGAAGCGTGGAGGAACCCGTTCGCGATCTTCCGCTACGAGTTGACCAAGAAGCACGATGCCAGACTGGACCTGAAACTGGAGCTGCAGGAAGGATTGGAGCTCGTCCACAGCGCGAAAGCCGAAGCGCGGGCGGCACTCGGCGCTGAGCTGCAGGCGCTCATCGACAGTCTTGAAAACGCTTCCGATGCCGAGCGCACGGCGATCTTGCTCGACCCCGAGACAGCCGAGTTGATGAAACGGGCCGATAAGCGGCCTTTCCGGCTTCGCTCCACGACAAGCGCCGTCGATGCCGAACGCAAGTCGGCGGCCTTCGCCAGCTGGTACCAGATCTTCCCGCGGTCGCAAAGCGGGGATCCGAACCGGCACGGGACCTTTGACGACGTCATCCCGAGACTGCCGGATATCCGCGGCATGGGCTTCGACGTGCTCTATTTCCCGCCGATTCATCCGATTGGAACGACCAACCGGAAGGGGCGCAACAACAGCCTGAAGGCAGCACCCGGCGATCCGGGAAGTCCCTATGCCATCGGCTCCGAGGAGGGCGGCCATGATGCAATTCATCCAGAGCTTGGCGATTTCGAGGATTTCGGCCGGCTGGTCGAGGAGGCGGGCCGGCATGGGCTGGAGATCGCACTCGACCTTGCGATCCAGGCCTCGCCCGATCACCCATGGCTGACGGAGCATCCCGGCTGGTTCGATTGGCGCCCCGATGGCACAATCAAATATGCGGAAAATCCGCCGAAGAAATACGAGGATATCGTCAACGTCGACTTCTACACGAAGGACGCGCTGCCCTCGCTCTGGGTGGAACTTAGGGATATCGTCCAGCTTTGGGTCGACCAGGGCGTCAAGCTGTTTCGGGTCGACAATCCGCACACCAAGCCCTTCCCGTTCTGGGAATGGCTGATCGGCGATATCAGGGCGCGCCATCCCGAGGTCGTCTTCCTGTCGGAAGCCTTCACCAAGCCGAAGGTCATGTACCGGTTGGCGAAGATCGGCTTCTCCCAGTCCTATACCTATTTCACCTGGCGCAATACTAAGTGGGAGCTCGAGCAATATATGCGGGAGCTGACCGAGACGGCGCCGAGGGAATTCTTCCGCCCGCATTTCTTCGTCAACACCCATGACATCAATCCGGATTTCCTCCAGAACGCGCCGCGCCCGGCCTTCCTGATCCGCGCGGCATTGGCCGCGACGCTTTCCGGACTGTGGGGTGTCTATAACGGCTTCGAACTCTGCGAGGGGCGTCCCGATGCCAAGCGCAAGGAATATGCCGACAGTGAGAAATACGAGATTCGCGCCTGGGATTACGACAGGCCAGGCAACATCATCGCCGAAATCCGGATGTTGAACCGCATCCGGAACGAAAACACCGCGCTGCATTCGCATCTCGGGCTGACGCTGCTGAACGCGTGGAATGACAATATCCTGTTCTTCGAGAAGGCGAGCCGCGCCCGCGACAATGTCCTGCTGATCGCGATCAGCCTCGATCCCCACAATTTTAAGGAGAGCAATGTCGAGCTGCCTCTGTGGAAATGGGGACTTGGGGACGGCGGCGCGCTCGACGCCGAGGATTTGGTCACGGGGCACCGGTTCAGGTGGAACGGCAAATGGCAGAGAGTGAGTTTCAATCCTCAGATCCTGCCCTTTGCGATCTGGCGCGTTCGCGCAGCGGAGGCATGAATGGACACGATGAATTCCGGTAGCGTCGACCCGCTGCTCTGGTACAAGGATGCGATCATCTATCAGCTGCACATCAAGTCGTTCTACGACGCCAATGGCGATGGTGTCGGCGATTTTGCCGGACTGCACCAGAAGCTCGATCACATCGCAGCGCTCGGCGTCAACGCCATCTGGCTTTTGCCTTTCTTTCCCTCACCGCGCCGCGACGACGGATACGACATCGCCGACTATGGCAATGTCAGCCCGGATTACGGGACCATGGAGGATTTCCGCGCCTTTGTTGACGCCGCCCATCAGCGAAATATCCGCGTCATAATCGAGCTCGTCATCAACCATACCTCCGACCAGCATCCCTGGTTCCAGCGCGCACGCCATGCACCTGCGGGATCGCCGGAGCGGGATTTCTATGTCTGGTCAGATAGCGACCAGAAATTCCCGGAAACGCGCATCATCTTCCTCGATACGGAGAAATCGAACTGGACGTGGGATTCGGTCGCCGGCGCCTATTATTGGCACCGCTTCTATTCTCACCAGCCCGATCTCAATTTCGACAGCCCGCTGGTTATGGAGGAGCTGCTGAAGGTGATGCGCTTCTGGCTGGAGACCGGCATCGACGGTTTCCGCCTCGACGCAATTCCCTACCTCGTCGAGCGCGAGGGGACGATCAACGAAAATCTTCCCGAGACCCATGCGATCCTCAAGCGCATCCGTGCCGCTCTCGACGCCACTCATCCCGGCGTGATGCTGCTTGCGGAGGCCAATCAGTGGCCCGAGGACACGCGGGAATATTTCGGCGATGGCGACGAATGCCACATGGCGTTCCACTTCCCGCTGATGCCGCGCATGTATATGGCGATCGCCAAGGAAGACCGCTTCCCGATCACCGACATCCTGCGTCAGACGCCTGAAATCCCGGAGAATTGCCAGTGGGCGATCTTCCTGCGCAATCATGACGAGCTGACGCTTGAGATGGTCACCGACGCGGAGCGGGACTATCTGTGGGAGACCTATGCATCCGACAAGCGCGCCCGCATCAATCTCGGCATCAGGCGGCGCCTGGCGCCTCTGATGGAGCGCGACCGCCGGCGCATAGAGCTGATGAACGCGCTGCTTCTGTCAATGCCGGGAACGCCCGTGATCTATTATGGCGATGAGATCGGCATGGGCGACAACATCTATCTCGGCGACCGCGACGGGGTGCGGACGCCGATGCAATGGTCACCGGACCGCAATGGCGGCTTCTCCCGGACGGATCCGGCGCGGCTCGTCCTGCCGCCGATCGCCGATCCGCTCTACGGTTTCGAGGCCGTCAATGTCGAAGCCCAGAGCACCGACGCGCATTCGCTGCTCAACTGGACGCGAAAGATGCTGGCGTTGCGTGGCCGGCATCCGGCCTTCGGACGCGGATCGCTGCGTTTCCTGTCGCCTGAGAACCGCAAGATCCTGGCCTATCTTAGGGAATATAACGGCGAGACGCTGATGTGCGTCGCAAACCTCTCGCGACTGCCCCAGGCGGTCGAGCTCGACCTCTCGGCCTTCGAGGGCCGCGTGCCGATCGAACTAACGGGCATGTCGCCGTTTCCACCGATCGGGCAACTGACCTATCTCCTGACACTGCCGCCCTATGGCTTCTTCTGGTTTCAGCTGGAGGCCGATGCCGATCCGCCGGCATGGCGCACTGCTCCACCCGAACAGCTTCCCGATCTCGTGACGATGGTGATCCGCCGCGGTCTGCTCGACCTGGTCGATGAGCCGCGGTTGGGACGCGTCCTCAGCAACGAAATTCTCCCCGCTTATCTCGCCAAGCGGCGCTGGTTCGGCGCCAAGGACCAGCCGCTTCAGGCGGCCCGGCTGATCTCGGCGACGCCGATCCCCTATGCTGACGGCGTCGTCCTCGGCGAATTGGAGGTGGAGCTGCCGGATCATAGCGAGTCCTATCAGCTGCCGTTGGCGATCGCCTGGGACGACGCGCAACCCTCTGCTCTGACGCAGCAGCTTGCGCTCGGGCGGGTTCGCCAGGGCAGGCGGGTCGGCTTCCTGACGGATGGGTTTGCGGTCGAGCCGATGGCGCGCGGCATCCTGCGCGGACTTGCCGACCGTTCGCGCATTACCGGGCGCACCGGCACCCTCGAATTTTTCGGAACCGAACGGCTCGACCGCCTCAATATCACCGACGAGATGCCGGTCCATTGGCTCTCGGCCGAGCAATCCAACAGCTCACTGATCGTCGGCGACGTCGCCATGATCAAGCTGATCCGGCACATCTTCCCGGGTGTCCATCCGGAGGTGGAGATGACGCGGTTTCTGACCTGCGCGGGTTACGACCACACCGCGCCACTGCTCGGCGAGATCGCGCACACCGATTCCAGCGGCCGCCGCTCGACCTTGATCATCGTCCAGGGCGCGATTCGCAACCAGGGCGATGCCTGGAACTGGATGCTGAACAATCTGCGTCGCGCGGCGGACGAGTTCGTCTTGAACGATCCGGCGCTTGAGCCGGACGACGAGGTCTTCCAGCCGCTCATCAACTTCGTCGCAATGGTCGGCGTGAGGTTGGGCGAGCTGCACGCAGTGCTTGCTGGAGAAAACGCAGACGAGGCGTTCAGTCCTGTCGTCGCCGGCGACGATGAGGTCGAGGCCATCAAGAAGGCAGTGTCGGGCGAAGTGGCCTATGCCATGTCGAGGCTTGCCGAGCGCGAGGAAAACGCCGATCCCATGATCGATCAACTGGCCGGCCCGCTTCTCGATCGGCGATCGGAACTTATCGAGCTTGGCGCGAGACTGGCGGAGAGCGCCCGCGGCTCGCTGATGACGCGCACGCATGGCGATTTCCACCTCGGCCAGATTCTGGTCAGCGAGGGTGACGCGGTCATTATCGACTTCGAAGGCGAGCCAGCGAAAAATCTGGCCGAGCGCCGCGCGAAGACCGTTCCCTTGCGCGATGCCGCCGGACTTTTAAGATCGCTCAGCTATCTCGTCGCCACCGCCCAGCTCGAAAACGACGCCATTACCGAACATGAGAGCGAGGTTCGCCGCGACGCCATCGCGCGGTTCGGCCGAAGGGCCAAGGAGGCCTTTCTCGGCGCTTATTGGCAGGCGGTTTCGACATCCGCGGCGCTCGCTATGCCGCCTGATCAGCGACGGAGGGTTCTCGATGCCTTTCTTCTTGAAAAAGCCGCCTACGAAATCGCTTATGAAGCCCGCAACAGGCCGAAATGGCTGCCGATCCCGCTTGCCGGCCTTACCGAAATCGTATCGCGCTTAGCGGGGGTAACGGCATGAATGTTGAACGCTCGGAACTTCTCGCCGGCATCGGGCATGATGCCCTCGGGGCCCTGATCGAGGGACGCCATGGCGATCCCTTCTCGATCCTCGGCCCGCACGAAAGCGGCGGCATGACGATCGTGCGCGTCTATTTGCCGGGTGCCGAGGGCGTCGATCTCATCGAAGCGGCGAGCGGCAAGGTGGTGACGCCCTTCAGCATCGCTCACCCCGCCGGCCTGTATGCGGCGGCGATGGGATCGAGGATGCCTTACCGGTTGCGGATCACATGGCCGGATGGCGAGCAGATCACCGAAGACCCCTATAGCTTCGGGCTTTTGCTCGGAGAGCTCGATCTCCACCTGATCTCCGAGGGCACCCATTACAGCCTGAGCCGGACGCTCGGCGCGGTTGAAATGTCGGTTGACGACGTCGCGGGCGTCCGCTTCGCCGTCTGGGCGCCGAATGCCCGCCGCGTTTCGGTTGTCGGCGATTTCAACGCCTGGGATGGGCGGCGAAACCCGATGCGGCTGCGGCAGTCGGCGGGCGTCTGGGAGCTGTTCGTGCCCCGGCTCGCGCCCGGCGAAAGATACAAGTTCGAGATCATCGATGCGCACGGACACTGCTTGCCGCAGAAGGCCGATCCGGTGGCGAGAGCCAGCGAGGCCGCTCCGTCCACCGCTTCGATCGTCGCATCGTCGACGCGGTTTCGATGGACGGACGATGATTGGATGAAGGGCCGGTCGCGACAGGAAAGACTGGGAGGGGCGATTTCCGTCTACGAGGTGCATGCCGGTTCCTGGCTGCGGGAGAATGGCGGACGGTCGCTCGACTGGGTCGAGCTCAGCCAGCGGCTCGTTCCCTATGTTCGCGAGATGGGATTCACCCACATCGAGCTGCTGCCGATCATGGAGCACCCCTTCGGCGGCTCCTGGGGATATCAGCCGCTCGGCCTCTTCGCCCCGACCGGCCGTTATGGCACGCCCGAGGATCTCGCCTATTTTATCGACCGCTGCCATGGCGCCGGCATCGGCGTCATCCTCGATTGGGTGCCGGCCCATTTTCCCACCGACGTCTGGGGGCTCGCCCGCTTCGACGGCACCGCGCTCTACGAGCACGAGGACCCGCGCGAGGGCTTTCATCGCGACTGGAACACGCTGATCTACAATCTCGGCCGCAATGAGGTGAAAGGCTTCCTGATCGCCAGCGCGCTCGAATGGCTCGAACGCTACCATATCGACGGATTGCGCGTCGATGCCGTTGCCTCGATGCTCTACCGCGACTACAGCCGCAACGAAGGGGAATGGATTCCGAACCGCTATGGCGGCCGCGAAAATCTGGAAGCGGTGGAGTTCTTCAAACACCTGAACAGCATCGTCCATGAGCGCTGCCCGCACGCAATGACGATCGCCGAGGAATCGACGGCCTGGCCCGGCGTGACGAAGCCGCCGGAAGAGGGCGGGCTCGGCTTCGACATGAAGTGGAACATGGGCTGGATGCACGACAGCCTGAGCTATATCGAGAAAGATCCCGTCTATCGGAGCTACCACCACGGCACGATGACCTTCGGCATGATCTATGCCTATTCCGAACGCTTCATTCTTCCGATTTCGCACGACGAGGTGGTCTACGGAAAGGGCTCGCTGCTCGGCAAGATGCCCGGCGACGAGTGGCAGAAGTTCGCCAACCTGCGCAGTTACCTCGCCTTCATGTGGGGCCATCCCGGCAAGAAGCTGTTATTCATGGGAAGCGAGATCGCTCAACCCGGCGAGTGGAACCATGACGCTTCGGTGAGCTGGGATGTGCTGGATCGGCCCGCGCATGCAGGAATCCAGCGGCTGGTCAAGGATCTGAACGGCTTCTACAAAGACGAGCCGGCATTGCAGTTCGGCGATTTCCATCACCAAGGCTTCGAATGGGCGACGGCGGATGACGCAGTCAATTCCGTCCTCGGCATGCTGCGGTATGCCCCTGACCGCTCCTCGTCGGTGCTCGTCGTCTCGAATTTCACGCCAGTGCCGCGCTATGGCTATAGGATCGGCGTGCCGCAGGATGGCGTTTGGATCGAGAGGATCACGACGGATGCGGGCGAATATGGCGGCTCGGGCCTCGTCAACGGCGCAGTGTCGAGCGAACCAGTATCTGCCCACGGGAGGCCGCATTCGCTCTCGCTGACGCTGCCGCCGCTGGCGACGATCTTTCTCAAGTCGCCTTGATAGGGCTTCGCCTCCATCCGGTCATTCGTGCGGAGCCGGATGGATGAAGGGCCAGGGGCTTGCCTCCGATCCCTTTTCAACTGGAACTTCGATGAGGACGGGCTCGTCGAGTGCAAGGGCTTTCTCCAGCACGTCCCGCAATTCGTCGGGGCTCGTCGCCTTGAAGGATCGGATGCCGAAGCTTTCGCCGAGAGCGACGAAATCGGGATTGGTCAGATGCGAGCCGAGAGTGCGGCCCTTATAGGTCTGCTTCTGGTCGCGCAGCACATTGCCATAGGCGGAATTGTTGAACACGATGGCGACGACGGCGATCCTGTGCTGTACGGCGGTGGCAAGCTCCTGAACGCCGAACATGAAGCCGCCATCACCCGAAACGGAGATCACGGCCTTGTCGGGATGGGCGACTTTCACGCCCAAGGCGGTGTTGAAGCCGAAACCGAGATTATCCTGATAGCCGCATGTCACATATTGACGAGGACCGTAGGCCGGGAAGGCAAAGCGGGCGGTAAAGCCCATCTGGCTGACTTCCTCGACGAAGAAGCCGTCTCTCGGCAGGGCCTCGCGAATGGCTTCGAGATAGCCAAGCTGCGGCTGCACCGCCGAAAAACGAGACCTTGCCTCTTCATTGAGTTCGGCAAATTCACGTGTGCGATCCTCGCGGCCGGAACCGGCCAGCGCATCGATCAGCGCTTTCGTTCCATCCCTGGCGTCCGCGACGATACCGACATCCGGCTTGAGGCGGACCATTTCGGTCGGATCGATATCGATGCGGATGATCTTGAGCCCCTTGGGAAGCCACTTCCAGCGCATGAACTGCAATTCGAGCCGGCTGCCGACCCCGATCAGCACGTCGACCTTCTTCCAATATTCATAGGCGGCGACGAAATTCAGATAATTCGGATGGTCGTCGGGGACGATGCCCTTGCCGGAGCGATGCGATGTCACCGGTGCCTGCCGCAGTTCCGCAAGCGCGGCGATATCCGCGCCGGCATCCGCCGCGCCACCGCCAACCATGATCATCGGATTACTGGCGCTTGATATCAGCGCCGCCGCGGCGGCGATCTGATCGGGATTGATTGCCGGATGAGGCGCTCTCGCGCCAATGGGAATGTCTACTTCAGGGCCGGATTGTCCGAACACGTCCCAAGGGGCTTCAACCGCTCCCGGGCCCTGGCGGCCGGAGCGCATCTTGGCGACAACCCCCGCCATGATGACACCGGCTTCGGACTGGTGATTGATGCGTTCCGCCGTCTTGGCAATCCCGCGCATTGTCGCGAGTTGATCCGGCAGTTCGTGCAACTGTCCTCTGCCTCGGCCAATCAGGTGCGACATGATATTGCCGGTGATGCAGAGCACCGGCGCGTTGGCGCCGTAAGTGGTGCAGAGGGCCGCGCCCGAATTGAGGACGCCCGGGCCGGGCACGACGGTATAGGCGCCGATCCGGCCGGTGGATTTGGCATAGCCGTAGGCCATATAGGCCGCACCCTGTTCGTGCCTTGTATGGATGAATCGGATCTTGTCGCCGGCGTCATAGAGCGCATCGTTGAAATCATACATGTGGGCGCCGGGGATGCCGAAGACCGTGTCGATCCCATGGGCGACAAGCGATCGGGTGATCGCCTGGCCCGTCGTTTCTTTCCTGCTCATTCGGAGGCTCCAACGGAGTGTTGATTTATTTACTTCAGGCAGCCTTCGGCCCTGAGCGCGGCGACGATGGCGCCGGCATCGGCGGGCTGCATGCCGGCAAGATTCATGCGGCCGGAATCCGCCATGTAGATGCCATGGTTTGCCCTGAGCGCGATCGCCGTTTCCTTACGCATGGAGAGATTGGAAAACAGGCCGCGCTGCCGGCTGATGAAGGCCAGTTCGGTCGAGGCAGCAGCCAGCGCCGCGCGATTGCCGTTGATGCGCTCGCACATTTCTTCGAGTTCGGCGCGCCACATTGCCGTCATTTCTGCGCTTTCGAGAATGGCCCTGACGACGGCAGCCCCATGATCCGGCGGCATGGACCAGTTGACGCGGGCAAGCGCCGCCATGTTGCTTTCCGCCTTTCTGACGTCATCGGCATTGCGAGCCACGACATAAAGTGCGCCGACGCGTTCGCGATAGAGGCCGAAGTTCTTGTCGCAGGAATAGGCGATCAGCGCCTCGTCGACCGCATCGAGGATCATGCGTGTCGGGGCGGCATCCTGTTCGAGGCCGTCGCCGAGCCCCTGATAGGCAAGATCGATGAAGGGCACCAGCCTGTGCGCGACGAGGAGGTCGGTAATCTTTCGCCACTGCTCGATGGTGAAATCGATGCCAGTTGGGTTATGGCAGCAACCGTGAAGCAGCACGACGTCGCCTTCCCCGGCGGAAGACAAGGCGGAGACGACGCTGTCGAATGTCACCTGCTGTGAAGTCAGGTCCACGAAGGCGTATTCCTTCACGCCCAAGCGTGCCGAAGCGAAAATCGGTGCATGGTTGGGCCAGCTCGGCGTTCCCAAAAAAACCTTTGCTGATGGGTTTGCCGTTTGAATGAGCTCCGCGCCGAGACGGAGCGCGCCGCTGCCGCCGGGCGTTTGAATACCGGCGAGCCGTTGGGCGAATTTCGGCGCGTTGCCGAAGATGATCGGCTCAAGCAGGCGCACGAATTGCAGATCGCCTTCGGGGCCGAGGTATTTCTTGCTGCCCTGGGTCTCCAGGAGAAACTGCTCCGCCGCCTTGACGGCCCGCATGACGGGCGTGCGTCCCATGCCATCGCGATAGACGCCGACGCCGAGGTCGATCTTTCCGGGACGATCGTCGGCCTGGAAGGCCTTGATGAGGGCGAGCAGGCTATCGGCCGGCCGGCTGTTCAGTTGGTCAAACACAGTTCCACCTCGCTTTTGCATTGTGGCTGGAGATTAACTGAACTGTCACGGCGAATTTCTGCGATTTTCACCCCTGGAGTCCGCGATCGTGCAGACAATCGGCGGAGGCGGCCTATAATGTGCAGAAAATCACCGTCTGGAGTGATGGTCATGCTTGATCCGTTTGATATCAAATTGCTCGCCGCCCTCCAGCAAAACAGCGAGATGACGCAGGGCGAGTTGTCCCAGAAGGTCAACCTGTCCGCCACTCAATGCGCGCGCCGTTTGGAAAGACTGCGCAAAGAGCAATATATCCAGAGCGTCGTCGCTATCCTCAATCCGGTGAAACTGGGTTTCACCGTCGTCGCACATACGCTCGTCAGCCTTCGAGCCCATACGGAAGGCGGAAACGAGCGGCTCCATCGTTTCATCGAGACTGCGCCGGAGATCCTGGAATGTTACTCGCAGACGGGCGACGCCGACTTTCTGATGAAGGTCATGACGCGTGACCTCGACCATCTCAGCCAGTTTCTCGAAAGAATGATCCGGGTCACCGACAATCTGGCGTCGGTCAAATCGAGCATCGTCCTCAAGACGATTAAAAAGACGACCGCTTTGCCGCTGCAGATCGTGGCGTGAGAGCGGCCGTTCTCACCTGAGATAGTGGATATGCGGGCGCGAATGATGGGGGGAGGCTTCGATGCGGGCTTCGACCGAAAAGACCTCGCGCAGCAGCGCCTCGCTCAGCACATCCTCTGGCGCGCCTGACGCGACGATCCGGCCCTGCTGCATGATAGCAAGCTCGTCGCAGAACATGGCGGCATGGTTGAGATCGTGCAGGGCGACGATGCTGGTGATCGGCAGGCCGGAAACGAGCCGCATCAGGCCGATCTGGTGCTGGATGTCGAGATGGTTTGTCGGTTCGTCGAGGATGAGTTCCTGCGGCGACTGGGCAAGCGCCCTGGCGATGTGGGTGCGCTGCTTTTCGCCGCCCGATAGGCTCTGCCAGCGATCGTTGCGCTTTTCGGCCATGCCGGCGCGGGCGAGCGCTGCCTCGACCGCCTCTTCGTCGGCCTTCGTCCAGCCGGAGAACATCGACCGGTGCGGGAAACGGCCGAGCTTGACGACGTCGACGACCTTGAGATTGGCGTTCGTCGTTGCGTGCTGCTCGACGAAGGCGATACGCCGGGCGATCGAGCGGCGGCTGATCGTGCCGATATCGCTCCGGTCGAGTGTGACGCGGCCGGAATGCGGCCGCTTCAGGCCGGCGAGAAGCCGCAGCAGCGAGGTCTTGCCCGAGCCGTTCGGCCCGAGCAAGCCGAGCATCCGGCCGGGCTGCGCCTCCATGGAGACGCCGTCCAGAATGGTCTTCCTGCCAATTTTCCAGGTAAGGTTGTCGGCCTTGATGCTCATGACGCGCGCTGGAACCGGTAGAGGATGATCGAGAAGAAGGGCACGCCCACCAGCGCCGTCACGACGCCGATCGGCAGGATCTGGTTGGGAATGAGGGCGCGCGCGGCGATGTCGGCGAGCACCATGAAGATGGCGCCTGATATGGCGCAGGCCGGCAGAAGACGGATATGAAGCGGCCCGACGACGAAACGGGCGACATGCGGCACGACGAGGCCGACGAAGCCGATCGAACCCACCATGCTGACGATCGTGGCCGTCATCATGGCCGTCAGTGCGAAGAGCGCCATTCTGGCGCGGCTGACATTGACGCCGAGCGAGGATGCCGCCTCGTCGCCGAAAGCGAAGGCGTCGAGCACGCGGGCGTAGAGCAGGCAGGCGGCGAGGCCGAAGCCGACGACGATCGAGACCAGCGCAAATTCCGGCCAGCGCACGCCGCTGAAGCTGCCGAGCAGCCAGAACATCACGTCGCGGGCCTGCTGCGCATTGGCCGACGTGGTGACGATATAGGAGGTCGAAGCATTGAAGAGCTGCGAGGCGGCGACACCGGCAAGGATGGTGCGGTCCGCGCCGCCGCGCGTGCCGTTCGACAGCAGCGCCACGAAGAAGAAGGCCGCGAAGGCGCCTGCCGAAAGCGATACGGCGCCCGCGCCGACGCCTAAAATGACGATCGCAACGGCACCGGTGGAGGCGCCGGCCGAAATGCCGAGCACATAGGGTTCGGCGAGCGGATTGCGCAGCAGCGACTGCATGATGGCGCCAGACAGCGCCAGTCCCGCGCCGCAGAAGGCGGCGACGAGCGCGCGGCTCAGGCGATAATCCCAGATGACAGTCTCATGGATGCGGTTCAGCTCGACAGCGGTCCAGCCGAGCCGGTTGGTAACGGCCGAGAAGGTGGTCGCAAGCGGGATCGGCAGGTCGCCGATGCCGACGCTGACGCCGATGGCGACAGCGATGAGGCAAAGGGAAGCTCCAGGAGCAGTGCGATGACTGCTCCCAGCTGCCGGAAGAGACGGCCTGCGTGGGTCACTTCAGGAGACCGAGGGCCTTCAGCTGCGCGGCCACCTGTTCGGCCCCGTAGATCGTGCGGATGGTTGGGTTCATCGCCTGGCCGTCCATCACGACGAGCGCCTTATTCTTGACGGCAGGAATCTGGCTGACGGCCGGATCTGTGTTCAGGAAGTTGATCTTGGCTTCGGGTTTGTCGAGTTCCCAGCGGTTGCGGTCGAGGCTGGCGACGACGATGACGTCGGGGTTGGAGGCGATGATGCCTTCCCAGCCGACAGTCGGCCATTCTGCGTCGGCGGTGATCGCATTATGTCCGCCGAGCAGATCGGCGATGAAGGCGGAGGCGCTGTTTTTACCACCAACATAGGCGTCGGCCGACGGGCTGGGGCTGGAAAACCAGAAGACGTAGGACAGGTTCTGGCCGTCCTTGGCAACGCTCCCGCGAAGCTTGGCTTCACGCGCCTTGAAATCGGCGATCAGCGCCTGGCCCCGATCGGCGACATCGAAAATCTGAGAGAGTTCGTCGATCTCCTTGTAGAGAAGATCCATGTTCCACAACTCGCCGCGGCTGCCGTACTGGTCCTTGACGTCCTTGGTGCTGAGGCAGGTGCTCGGCGAGAGGTAGCTTGGGACGCCGACCTTGTCGAAATCCTCGCGCTTGGCGATCTTGCTGTTGGGGCCGACCAGGCTTGGCAAGGCCACCGCCACGAAATCGGGATTTTCCGCGAGCATCGACTCGAAGGTCGGCATTTCGACGGTGAGAAGCTTGACCTTGGCATTTGCCTCGGCGAGCTGCGGCAGAACCCTGCTCGGCCAGAAGGCGGTGCCGACCATCTTTTCCTGAAGGCCGAGCAACAGAAGGATTTCCGCGCTGTTCTGGCCAAGCCCGATCGCCCGCTCGGGCGCCTTCTTGAAGGTCACCTCAGCGCCGCAGTTTTCGAGCGTCAGCGGGTAGGTGGTCGAGCCGGCGAATGACGGAGCCGCGGCAAGGCCGATCAGAGCGGAGAGGCCGCAGGCGGCCAGAAGTGATTTAAAGCTGATCACTGTAGAAATCCCGGTGCGTGAGTTTGTGGGCGGGGGTATAGCCACAGGAGGCGCAGGAAAACAATACCAAAAGGATCAACTTATCGCAAAAATCGACGATGCTGGACACTGCGCCCGGTTAGCTCGCCTACCAGACCATGTCCTAAGTCCAGATACTATCACTATTGTTTTCGAGAAACTTCCGGATCGCCTGCGAGAGAGCTTGTGGGTTCTCCTCGGCCACGTGATGGCCGCTGTCGATGCCGAAGCCGCGCACGTCCTCGGCCCAGTTTCGCCAGATAGCGACGGGATCGCCATAGATCTGTTCCATATCGTCGCGCAACGACCAGAGGCACAGCATGGGGCAGGTCACTTTCCGGCCGGCGTCGCGGTCCTCGCGGTCGTGGCGGTGGTCGATACTGAGGCCGGCGCGGTAATCCTCGATCATCCCGTGGATCACGGCTGGATCGTGGATAATGTCGATAAGGTCGTCATAGGCCGGCCTTCCCATCAGTTCAGGCGAGAGTTTGTCGTACCATGCCAAGGGATCGGCCATGATCGCCCGCTCCGGCTTTTCCGGCTGAGCGAAGAAGAACCAGTGGTACCAGTCCCGGGCAAATTTCCAGTCGGCGCGTTCGAGATGCTCGATCACGGGGATGCCGTCTGCGATGACAAGTTTCTGCACGCGATCGGGATGGTCCATCGCCATGCGGAAGGCAGTCAGGCTTCCGCGGTCGTGGCCGACCACCGCGAAGTTTTCGTGCCCCAGTCGCCGCATCAGCGCGACCAGCGCTTCAGCCTTGGCGCGCTTCGAAGAGTTGCTGTTGTCGGGAGCATCGGCCGGCTGGTAGGAGCGGCCGAAGCCGGGAAGGTCGGGGCAGACGACCGTGTAGTCGGGCGCCAGCAGCTCAGCCACTTTCCCCCAGGTCATATGCGTCCTGGGATGGCCGTGGAGGAGAAGAACGGCTGGTCCTGATCCGCCGTGTCGGACGCGAAGCAAACCTGGTCCGACGTCGACGGAATCGAGAGAAAAGCCTTGGAACATGGTCAGCTGAGCTTGCCCACGAGCTTGGCATAATCCGAAAATGTCGCCCCTTCGCCTTTGCTGCCGGCCTCGCCGGCAAGCTGCAGCACACGGATTGGAAATAGGATTGCCGCCAGGTTGGCGCCGGAGAGCTCATGGTCGTCGTCCTCCTCGATCGCCTTTTTGGCTTTCGAGAGCGCGGCATCGATTTCCGCGCGCGTAAGCAATTCCTTTTCGACGATCGCGTCGCATATCGAGGCCATTGCCATGATCAGGCCCTTGAGCTGCAGATTGGCGGTATTCATGAGAACTCCCGGGTGAAGAAAGGATTTCTAGTCCTGTTCGACCGGCCGGATTGTGTCGACCGAGACCGTGCCGTCGAGGATACCCCGCTTTATATCACGTCTGCCCCGATCGATCTCGATCACGGTGTAAAGCTTGTCGTCACGAAAGGCGCTGGCATTGGCCGTGGTGACATCTTCGGCAGGCGCCGCATCGACTTCCATGAAATCGAGCTCGCGTGCCGCGGCAACGATTCTGGCATCGCCCGGCGTCCGGGCGGCGACGACGATGGCGCCGTGATTGGGAGCGTTGCCCCATCTGGGATCATCGGGTTTGGCGATCGGCTCAAGCCGGTAGATGTTCAGCACCTCGCCGCCGGTTTCGGACGATGCCTCCGCCGCGGCATCCTGCATCTGCGCTTGGCTCTCGACCGACCTGCCGAAGGTCGTCGGGCTGGTCGCATTGTTGATCTCGTCTTTCCCTGTCCTTGAGACGTTCGACATGTCGTTCTCCTTGTCAGGACGGAAACGATGGCCAGCGGGAAACTGTTCCCACGCCGGCAAAGTTTGGCCGTCGACACTGGGTTAGGCCTACCTCCGCAACCCTGCGGCACACCCATAGCCTTTTTCCAGTCGAGCACTAATTACCCTCTGTCGAACAGGGGGGATTTCGTGAGCACGCAAACCGGTGAATTTTCGCGCGACGGCGCTGCGGCTGAGAGCATCAACGGGCACGACCACAAAAGCATGGCGTATGACGATGCCAGCGCCCTTTTAGAAGTGCTGGTCGCGGTCAGGCGCGGCGACTTTTCCGTGCGGATGCGCTCTGACCTGACCGGCGTGACCGGCAAGGTCGCCGATGCGCTGAACGACATCATCGCCGCCAATCAGCGCATGGCCCGGCAACTCGAACATGTCGGCCAGGTCGTCGGCCGCGACGGGCGGACAAGTACCAGGGTGCGCTTCGGCCTGTCGGATGGTTCATGGTCGGAAATGGAAGGCTCGATCAATGGTCTGATCGACGATCTCCTGTGGCCGACCACGGCGGTCACCCGCACGATCACCGCGGTCGCCAAAGGCGATCTCTTGCAGACCGTGCCGCTCGATGTCGACGGGCGGGCGCTGAAGGGCGAATTCCTGCGCTCGGCCGATATCGTCAACACGATGATCAAGCAGCTCAGCGTCTTCACCTCGGAGGTGACGCGCGTTGCCCGCGAAGTCGGCACTGACGGCAAGCTCGGTGGGCAGGCGCAGGTGCCCGAGGTGACGGGCGTCTGGAAGGACTTGACTGAAAGCGTCAACTCGATGGCGTCGAACCTGACGGCGCAGGTGCGCAACATCGCGGAGGTGACGATCGCGGTCGCTAACGGCGACCTCTCCAAGAAGATTACCGTCGACGTGCGCGGCGAGATCCTGCAGCTTAAGGAAGCGATCAACACCATGGTCGATCAGCTGCGCTCCTTCGCTTCCGAAGTGACGCGCGTCGCCCGTGAGGTCGGCACCGAAGGCAAGCTTGGCGGCCAAGCGCTGGTGCCGGGCGTCGCCGGCACTTGGAAGGACCTGACCGACTCGGTCAACGCGATGTGCGGCAACCTCACAGCCCAGGTGCGCAACATCGCGCAGGTGACGACGGCGGTTGCGCGCGGCGACCTCTCGCGCAAGATCACCGTCGACGTCTCGGGCGAAATCCTCGAACTCAAGGAAACCATCAATACGATGGTGGATCAGTTGAACGGCTTTGCCGGCGAAGTCACGCGCGTGGCGCGTGAAGTCGGCACCGAAGGCCGCCTCGGCGGTCAGGCGCAGGTGCCTGGCGTGGCCGGCACCTGGAAGGACCTGACCGACAACGTCAATTCGATGGCCTCGAATCTGACGGCGCAGGTGCGCAACATCGCCGAAGTTTCCACCGCGATCGCCAATGGCGACCTGTCGAAGAAGATCACGGTGACGGTTTCGGGCGAAATCCTCGAGCTGAAGGAAACCATTAATACGATGGTCGATCAGCTGAACGCCTTTGCCTCGGAGGTGACTCGTGTCGCCCGCGAAGTGGGAACGGAAGGCCGGCTCGGCGGTCAGGCGAACGTACGTGGCGTCGCCGGCACCTGGAAGGACCTGACCGAAAACGTCAACTCGATGGGCGGCAACCTGACGGCGCAGGTGCGTAATATCGCGGAAGTCTCCACAGCCATCGCCAATGGCGACCTGTCGAAGAAGATCACCGTCGACGTCAAGGGCGAAATTCTCGAACTGAAGGAAACCATCAACACGATGGTCGACCAGCTGAACGCCTTCGCTTCGGAAGTGACGCGCGTGGCGCGCGAAGTCGGCACGGAAGGCCGGCTCGGCGGCCAGGCCAACGTGCGCGGCGTGGCCGGCACCTGGAAGGACCTGACCGACAGCGTCAATTCCATGGCCTCCAACCTGACCGGCCAAGTGCGCAATATCGCAGAAGTCGCGACCGCCGTCGCCCAGGGCGACCTTTCGAAGAAGATCACCGTTCCGGTGTCGGGCGAAATCCTCGAACTGAAGGAAACCATCAATACGATGGTCGACCAGTTGAACGGCTTTGCCGGCGAGGTCACGCGCGTCGCACGTGAAGTCGGCACCGAAGGCCGGCTCGGCGGCCAGGCCAACGTGCTCGGCGTGGCCGGCACCTGGAAGGACCTGACCGACAGCGTCAATTCCATGGCCGGCAACCTGACGGCGCAGGTGCGCAACATCGCCGAAGTCTCCACGGCGATCGCCAATGGCGACCTGTCGAAGAAGATCACGGTGTCGGTCTCGGGCGAAATCCTCGAGCTCAAGGAAACGCTGAACACCATGGTGGATCAGCTGAACCGCTTCGCCTCCGAGGTGACGCGTGTGGCCCGAGAGGTCGGCACCGAAGGCAAGCTCGGCGGCCAGGCGCAGGTGCCTGGTGTGGCCGGGACCTGGAAGGATCTGACCGAAAACGTCAACTCCATGGCCTCGAACCTCACCGGTCAGGTGCGCAACATCGCCGAAGTCACGACCGCCGTGGCGCGTGGCGACCTCTCACGCAAGATCACTGTCGACGTGAAGGGGGAAATCCTTGAGCTGAAGAACACCATCAACACCATGGTGGACCAGCTGAACGCTTTCGCCGGCGAAGTCACGCGTGTTGCCCGCGAAGTCGGCACCGAAGGCAAACTCGGCGGCCAGGCGCAGGTACCAGGCGTTGCCGGCACCTGGAAGGATCTGACCGACAGTGTCAACTCCATGGCGGGCAACCTGACGGCGCAGGTGCGCAACATCGCCGAGGTGGCGACTGCGATCGCCAATGGCGACCTGTCGCGCAAGATCACCGTCGATGTGCGCGGCGAGATCCTGCTCTTGAAGGACACGCTGAATACTATGGTCGACCAGCTTCGCTCCTTCGCCGGCGAAGTGACGCGTGTCGCCCGCGAAGTCGGCACCGATGGAAGGCTCGGCGGCCAGGCCGTCGTTCCCGGCGTCGCCGGCACCTGGAAGGACCTGACCGACAACGTCAACCTGCTCGCCGCCAATCTGACGACGCAGGTTCGCAACATCGCCGAAGTGACGACCGCCGTGGCGCGCGGCGACCTCTCGCGCAAGATCACCGTCGACGTGAAGGGGGAAATCCTCGAACTGAAGAACACGATCAATACGATGGTGGACCAGCTGAACGCCTTCGCCGGCGAAGTCACACGCGTCGCCCGCGAAGTCGGCACCGAAGGCAAGCTCGGCGGCCAGGCGCAGGTGCCCGGCGTGGCCGGTACCTGGAAAGATCTGACCGACACCGTCAACGTCATGGCCGCCAACCTCACCGAACAGGTGCGCGGCATCGTCAAGGTGGTGACGGCGGTCGCAAACGGCGACCTGAAGCAGAACCTCACCGTCGCCTCGAAGGGCGAGGTGGCAGCCCTTGCCGAAACCATCAACAACATGACGAACACGCTTGCGACCTTCGCCGATCAGGTGACCACGGTGGCGCGCGAAGTCGGCGTCGAAGGCCGCCTTGGCGGCCAGGCGAACGTTCCCGGTACCGCGGGAACGTGGAAGGATCTGACCGGCAACGTCAACCTGCTTGCCGCCAATCTGACGACGCAGGTGCGCGCCATTGCCGAAGTCGCCACGGCCGTCACTAAGGGTGACCTGACGCGATCAATCAAGGTCGATGCGCGCGGCGAAGTGGCCGAGCTCAAGGACAACATCAACACGATGATCGACAACTTGCGCCTGACGACGGAGCGCAACACCGAGCAGGACTGGCTGAAGACGAACCTCGCGCGCTTCACCAACATGCTGCAGGGCCAGCGCGACCTGACGCTGGTCGGCAAGATGCTGCTTTCGGAGCTGGCGCCGCTGGTCGGCGCGCATCAGGGCGTCATCTACCAGGTGGACGCCGACGAAGAGCAGCCGTTCCTGTCGCTGCTCTCCGTTTATGCGCAGGGCGTCGAAGCGGCGCATCCGCTGCGGCTCGACTTCGGCCAGGGCCTGGTCGGCCAATGCGCCAGCGACGCCCGCCGTATCCTCGTCACCGACCTTCCCGACAATGTCGTGCCGATCAGCTCGGGCGTGTTCACGACGCTGCCGCGAAGCGCGATCGTCCTGCCGGTGCATTTCGAGGGGCAGGTGAAGGCGGTGATCGAGCTTGCCTCTGCAGGCGAATTCACCGAGCTGCAGCTTTCCTTCCTCGACCAGTTGACGACCTCGATCGGCATCGTCCTCAACTCGATCGAAGCGACCATGCAGACCGAAGGCCTGCTCAAGCAGTCGCAGCAGCTCGCGGCCGAACTGCAGACGCAGCAGCGCGAGTTGCAACAGACCAACGAGCAGCTCGGCCAGAAGGCGCAGCAGCTCGAGGAACGCAACGTCGAAGTCGAGGCGAAGAACCAGGAAATCGAGCAGGCCCGCCGCGCGCTCGAGGAAAAGGCGACGGAGCTTGCTCTCACCTCGAAGTACAAATCCGAATTCCTCGCCAACATGTCGCATGAATTGCGCACGCCGTTGAATTCGATCCTTATCCTCGGCCAGCAGCTTGGCGAAAACCCCGACGGCAACCTCTCGGCAAAGCAGGTCGAATTCGCAAAGACCATCCACGGCGCCGGCACCGATCTGCTTAACCTCATTAGCGATATTCTTGATCTGTCGAAGATCGAGTCCGGTACGGTCTCGGTCGACGCCGAGGAGATCTTTGTCAGCAATCTGCTCGAAGTGATGGCGCGGCCATTCCGGCACGAGGCGGAAAACCGCAACCTGTCCTTCGCTATCGAGGTCGGCGCCGATGTGACGAAGAGCATCATTACGGATTCGAAGCGGCTGCAGCAGATCCTCAAGAACCTGCTGTCGAACGCCTTCAAATTCACGGCGCAGGGCGGCATCACACTTCGCGTCGCCTCGGCGGCGAGCGGCTGGTCGCCGGAGCATCCCTCGCTCCGGCATGCGCCATCGGTCATCGCCTTTGAAGTGATCGATACCGGTATCGGCATTCCGCCTGAGAAGCAGCGCATCATCTTCGAGGCGTTCCAGCAGGCGGACGCCTCGACCAGCCGCAAATATGGCGGCACCGGCCTGGGGCTCGCCATCAGCCGCGAACTGGCAAACCTGCTCGGCGGCGAGATCCAGCTGCGCAGCACGCCGGGTGTCGGCAGCACCTTCGTGCTTTACCTGCCGCTCACCTATGTCGGCGCCGGCGCGGTGGCGCCGAAGTCGGCTCCGGCAGCGGCGAATGTCGTCGAATTCGCCGAGGCGGCTGCCCGCCGGGCTGATAAACCCGCCGAACATGTCGCGGACGACCGCCACCGGATCGAGCCCGGCGACTCCGTGCTGCTCGTCGTCGAAGACGATGCGCATTATGCCCGCGTCCTCGTCGATCTCGCCCGCGACAACGGCTTCAAGGTGTTGGTCGCGATGCGCGGCAGCGATGCGCTTGTTCTTGCACAGGAATACAGGCCGTCGGCGATTTCGCTCGACATCTTCCTGCCAGACATGCTCGGCTGGACGGTGCTGAGCCAGCTCAAACAGAATTCGCAGACGCGACACATTCCGGTGCAGATCATCAGCCTCGACGAGGACCGCCAGCACGGGCTGACTCGCGGCGCCTTCGCCTTCATGAGCAAGCCGACAACGCCGGAAGGTCTCGGCAAGGCGCTGTCGCGGCTGAAGGCTTATGCCGAGCCGCGCCGCAAACAGCTGCTGCTGGTGGAAGACAACGAAGCCGAGCGCATGAGCGTCACCGCCCTTCTTGGGCACGACGACATCGACATAACAAGCGTCGGCTCCGGGTCGGAGGCGCTCACGGTTCTCCGGCAGGGCTCGGCCGACTGCGTCGTGCTCGACCTCACGCTGCCTGACATGTCCGGCTTCGAAGTGCTCGAGCAGATCCGCGACGACGCCGAGATCGCTGAAGTCCCGGTCGTCGTGTTCACAGGGCGGGAGCTTTCGCCCGAGGAAGACGCCACACTGCACAGTATGGCCCGCAGCGTCGTGGTGAAGGGGGTGGAGTCGCCCGAGCGGCTGCTCGACGAGACGGCGCTCTTCCTGCACCGGGTCGTCGCCGACCTGCCGGCCGCAAAACAGGCGACGCTGCAGGAGCTGCACAGCTCGGACGAGGATCTGGTCGGCGAGACCGTGCTGCTCGTCGACGACGACGCCCGCAACATCTTCGCGCTGAGCAGCGTGCTGGAGCGCCGGGGCATGAAGGTGCTGACTGCCACCACAGGCAGCGAGGCGATCGAGGTCATCAACACCGAGCCCTCGGTGGCGATCGTGCTGATGGATATCATGATGCCCGGGATGGACGGTTACGAGACGATGCAGGTGATCCGCTCGGAGCCCCGCTTCCGACGGCTGCCGATCCTGGCGCTGACAGCTAAGGCGATGAAGGGTGACCGGGAGAAATGCCTGGAAGCGGGCGCGTCGGACTACCTGGCAAAGCCCGTCAACACCGAGCAGCTCCTGTCGGCTCTGCGTATGTGGCTGCACCGCTGAGGATCCGGCCATGAACCCCGTCAACATCCTCCTCGTCGACGACCAGCCCGCCAAACTCCTGAGCTACGAGGTCATTCTCGAAGAGCTCGAGGAAAATCTGATCAAGGCGCAATCGGCGCGCGAAGCCTTCGAGCACCTGCTGCGCACGGAAATTGCCGTGATCCTCGTCGACGTCTGCATGCCCGAGCAGGACGGATTCGAACTGGTCAGCATGATCCGGCAGCATCCGCGCTATCAAAACACACCGATCATATTCGTCTCCGCCGTGATGCTGGCGGAACCAGACCGGTTGCGCGGCTATGCGGTGGGCGCCGTCGATTACGTCTCCGTCCCGATCGTGCCCGAGGTGCTGCGCGCCAAGGTCAGGGTCTTTGCGGATCTCTACAGGAAGACGCGGGAACTCGAACGTCTGAACGCCGAGCTGGAGGCCAGGGTGCACCAGCGCACCGCCGAACTCGAAGCCTCGGCGGCGCAGTTGCGTCAGCTGAACGAGGAGCTCGAGCATCGCATCGACCAAAGGACGCGCGAGCGCGAGGAGGCGCTGGCCCAGCTCTTCGAAGCGCAGAAGCTCGATACGATCGGCCATCTGACAGGCGGCGTGGCGCACGACTTCAACAATCTTCTGATGGCGGTGCTCGGCAGTCTCAGCCTGCTAAAGAAGCGGCTTCCGGCGGACGAGCGCAGCGAACGCCTGGTGACGAACGCCATCCAGGCGGCCGAACGCGGTACCGCGCTCACCCAGCGCCTGCTCGCCTTCGCGCGCCGACAGGAGCTGAAGCCGCAGGCGGTCGACTTCCTCCGGCTGTTCGAAAATGTCGAGGATCTGCTCGCCAAAGCGGTTGGACCGCGGGTCGAGATCCGAAAGCGCATCCCTGTTGATCTGGAGCCGCTGCTGGTGGACAGCAACCAGCTGGAACTGGCGCTGCTCAACCTCTTCGTCAATGCACGGGATGCGCTCGAAAGTGGTGGTGCGGTGACGGTCGCCGCGGAGGCGGAGGAGACCCGGCCGGCCGGCCTTGCAGGCGGCAATTACATCAAGATATCGGTCTCGGACGACGGCGAAGGAATGGACGAGGCAACGGTTCTGCGCGCCGCCGAACCTTTCTTCACCACGAAGGGGATCGGCAAAGGCACCGGTCTCGGCCTGTCGATGGTGCACGGCCTGGCAGCGCAGTCGGGTGGTTCCATCCAGATTTCGAGCACAAGAGGGAAGGGCACGACCGTCTCCCTCTGGCTGCCCGTCGCGCAGAGCATTCCAAAGGCAGAGCCGGCGGACGTGCCTGCGGCCGCCGAACCCTTGAAAGCAGTCTCGCGATCGCTTGCCATCCTCGTCGTCGACGACGATGCGCTTGTCAGGACCGGAACCGTGGCAATGCTGGAGGATCTCGGGCACCTGCCGCGGGAAGCGGCTTCCGCTACCCAAGCTTTGGAATTCCTCGCTGGCGGACAGGAGTGTGATCTCGTCATCACCGATCATGCCATGCCGGGCATGACGGGCGCCGAGCTCGCACGCCATCTTCGTTCAGCCTTCCCCAACCTGCCCGTTATCCTCGCTTCCGGCTATGTCGAGCTTGCCGAGGATCAGGGGCTCGGCCGGATGCTCAGGATGGCGAAACCGTTCACGCAGGAGCAACTCCAGGCGGCCATGGACGAGGCTCTGAGGGCCACGGTCGCGGCGGCGTGATGATCGAAGCGGCAGCCGTTGGGGGGTGCTGCATAATCGACGTTTCTTCAACCCCTATGTCACCAGCCTGAGTGGCGGAGGAATCGGCTGCCGTGCCCGCGGATGCCGCCCATGAGGCGCGCGGTTAACATGGAAAACTGCTCTTCGTCCGCGTGAACCAGCATGAACACGCCGCGACCAATTCGGATTTGCGCCGCCCGCTGATGAGATCTCGTCGCGCGTACTCTACTCCGGTGAAACTTTTCGCTCTGCTAAAAGTTACTCAAACCCATCCTCACTCACCGAAGGCTTCCCCTTGACCAAAACGATGTTCGGCCCCGCATTCACCGAAGATGGCGTTCTGTTTCGCCTTTGGGCTCCACTGCATGAAAGCGTTTCGTTGAAAATCGAAGGCTCTGATCCGCGCCCGATGCAAGCGGCTGAAGATGGCTGGCATAAGTGCGCGGTCGCGGATGCCGGCCCTGGTACGCAGTATCGCTTCATCCTGCCGGACGGTCTTCAAATTCCCGATCCTGCTTCGCGCTTCCAGCCGCAGGATGTGCATGGTCCGAGCGAAGTGGTCGACCTTGCCGCCTATCGCTGGAGCACACGCGAATGGGCCGGCCGGCCTTGGGAGGAGATGGTCATCTACGAACTGCATATCGGCTGCTTCACACCACAGGGCACTTTCAAGGCCGCGATCGAGCGTCTCGACAATCTGCGGGAGCTTGGCGTCACGGCGCTGCAGATCATGCCGCTCAGCGACTTCCCCGGCCGCTACAACTGGGGCTATGACGGCGTGCTTCCCTATGCACCCGACAGCACTTACGGCCGGCCGGAAGATCTGATGGCGCTGGTGGATGCGGCGCATGAGCGCGGCATCTCGGTCTTCCTCGACGCGGTCTACAACCACTTCGGACCCGATGGGAACTATATCCCCTCTTATGCGCCGCTCTTTACCGATCATCACAGGACCCCCTGGGGCCACGGCATCAATTATGACGGGGACGGCTCTGAGATGATCCGCGAATTCGTCATCGAGAACGCCATCTATTGGATCACCGAGTTCAGGCTCGACGGTTTTCGCTTCGACGCCGTCCACGCCATCAAGGACGACAGTTCTGAGCATCTTCTTCACGCGCTGGCCCGCCGCGTCAAGGCTGCGGCCGGTGACCGGCATGTTCATCTGATCGTGGAAAACGAGGAGAACGACAGCGACCTTTTGGAACGTGACGCAGACGGCGAGGCGAGGCTGTTCACGGCCCAATGGAACGACGATATGCACCATGTGCTGCATATTACCGCCACGGGTGAAACCTTCGGCTACTATGCCGATTATACCGGTGACGCCGGCAAGCTAGGCCGGACGCTGGCGGAAGGTTTTGTGTTCCAGGGGGAGCATATGCCCTACCGCGGCGGGAGCCGGGGTAAGCCGAGCGGCCATCTGCCGCCCACCGCCTTCGTCTCCTTTATCCAGAACCATGATCAGATCGGCAACCGGGCGCTGGGGGAGCGGATCATGGCTTCGAGCCCGACGAATGCTGTCAAGGCCGTCACATCGATCTACCTGCTGGCACCTGAGATACCGATGCTGTTCATGGGCGAGGAATGGGGTGCGCGAGAACCTTTTCCGTTCTTCTGCGACTTCGACGAGGATCTGAACGAAAAGGTCAGGAAGGGCAGGCGCGAGGAGCTTTCGCGCCTGCCGGGTTTCGACGCTGACGAGCTTCTCGACCCGACGGCGCCGTCGACCTTTGCGGCGGCCAAGCTCGACTGGTCAAAACGCGCCTCATCGGAAATGCTTGAATTCTACAAGACGCTTCTCGACCTCCGACATCGACGGATCGTTCCCCTGCTGAAAGGCGCCGGCGGCGGAAAAGCCACCTACCACTCCGAGGGGACAGCGCTCGCGGTGGATTGGTTTTTAGCCGGCGACCGTCGCCTTCATTTGGATGCCAATCTCGGCGGCGAGGCGGCGCCGCTTCTGCGGCGGCGCGAAGAAGGAGAAACGATCTTCCGCCTCGGCGGCCGCGATGGAGGACAATTGGCGCCCTGGACGGTGATCTGGAGCATCTCAGGTGAGGGCATGGCATGAAGGCGATCGGACGATGAAATCCGCCGAACTCGAAAAGCTCGCCCGGCGATACGGGATCAGCCCGACCAGGCCGAGTCCCGACGATCGCGAGGTGGCGATTTCCGCCGACACCAAACGCAAGATACTCTCGGCTCTGGAAGTCGAGCTATCGGGAACCACCCATCGCCAAACTTATCCACCGCGACTGGAGCAGCAGTCGAGGCCGGCGGATAGGGCGATTCCCAAATCATTTCTGCCGGATTTCCTGTTCAAGACGCGGGTCTGGGGTATCAGCCTGCAGCTTTACGAACTGCGTTCGGCGCGAAACTGGGGCATCGGCGATTTCGAGGATCTGTCTGACATGGCCGACTTGGCGGGGAAGCTTGGCGCTGATTTCATCGGTCTCAATCCGCTTCACGCACCATTTCTTGCCGATCCCGATCGCTGCAGCCCCTATGAACCTTCAAGCCGTCAGCATCTCAACCCGCTCTATATCGCGGTCGATAGATTGCCAGGTTTTGTCAGTAGTGCCGAACTCGAACGGCAATTGGAGGGACTTCGCGGGGGGGGCCTCGTCGATTATGTCGGAGTTGCGAGAGCCAAGCTTGGAGCTCTGCGCGATCTCTGGCGCGCCTGGCTGCAGGCGGGTGCCGCCCATGAAGCCTACAATCCCGTTGATTTCGATGCCTTCGTCACCCGAGGCGGCAACAGCTTGCGGCGCCATGCGCTCTTTGAATGTCTTTCGCTTTCCATGGCGGAACGCGGTGCAGGCGCTGGCTGGCAGGGATGGCCGGCAGATTTCCGGCGCTTCGACAGCGCCGCCGTCGCCGAGTTCGAACGTGAGTATGCGGACGAGGTCCGCTTTCATATGTGGCTGCAGTGGCTCGCCCACCGGCAGTTGCTGCAGGCAGCGGACCGGGCGCGAAAAGCTGGTCTGCGGATCGGGCTTTATCTCGATCTCGCCGTCGGCGAGGCGGTCGACGGATCGGCGACATGGAGCGAGCCGGATGTCTATATCTCGAAAGCGACCATCGGCAGCCCTCCCGATCCGTTCGCGGTAGAGGGGCAGGACTGGCATCTCGCCGGATATCTGCCGTCCGCCATCGCTGCAGGAGACAGTTCTCCTTACCGGCGCATGGTGAGCGCCGCGATGCAATATGCTGGTGCGATCCGTATCGATCACGCGCCGGCGCTCCGCCGCCTCTTTCTGGTGCCACTCGACAGCACGCCGGAAGACGGCGCCTATGTCCGCTACCCCCAGCATCGGCTTCTGCAGATCCTGGCCGAGACGTCCGACAAGTATCGATGCCTCGTCATCGGCGAAGCGCTGGGAATGATCCCGCCGGATTTGCCTGACGAGCTGGCGGCGGCGCAGATCCTCTCCTATCGCATTCTCTCCTATGAACAGGACGAGAAAGGCTTCAAGCCGCCGGATGCCTATCCCGTTTTTGGCCTGACTTGCATTTCGACGCACGACCACCAGACGCTTGCCGGCTGGTGGCGCAGCGCCGACATCCAGGATCGCCGCGACCACGGCATCGTGCCGCCCGATCTCACGGCAAAACATCTCCAGCACCGCCGGCGCGAGCGACGAAATCTGAAGGCCGCGCTCCTCGCTGCCGGCATCGACGTGCCGGCAGGTCTTAGTGCGAGGGCCGGCCGGGAGACTTTGAGGGAATTGACGGTCAGCGCCTACCGCTTCATCGCCCGTACTCCGTCGCTTCTCGTCGCGGTTCGGCTTGCCGACCTGACCGACGAGAAAAGGCCCACCAATATCCCTGGCACGAGCGACAGTTACCCCAACTGGAAGCCGAAGTTGTCGCTCTCGTTGGAGGAGCTGGCGTCGAACCCTCTGCTGCATAGCATTACGGCGGCGGTGCGGGAAGAAAGGCCACGGATTCACGCGGCAAGGGAACGATCGGGAAGCAGGCGGATTTCGACTAGACAGGGATAAGGAACGCCGAAATGAAAGCCAGAAGACCACTTGTCGAAGTTGCCGTAGAAACCGAGGAAGGACGGGTGCCGCTGGGCATCATGAACGCCAAGCAGGCATTGTCGCTTCCTGACGATCTCGACGTGAAGGTATCGCATCCCGATCATGAGCCGGGCAGCACCGACAATTTCATCCCCAAGGACGAACTGCAGCGGCACCTGGACAAGCTTTAGGGCGTCGCGGCTTGTCCGCTCGAGCGTCAGGCGATTTGAGTTTCGCATCCCGGAACCTCCATGGGCCTGGTGTGTTTGAGTCCATAAATGGAAGGAGAAAACCATGGCACATGCCGACCGGAAGCACATTGGCGCGGGCGCGAAGGGGAAGGGCGACGGAAGCGGCGCGATGACCAATCTCGACGAGGAAAAGCTTCCCGCAAACACGGTTCTTTCGAACCGCGACAAGACCCGGCACTCCAAAGAGCGCGGTCTCGACGGCAAGACTGTTCAGACCGAGCAATATTCGGATCACAGCTCCAATCGGAATCCTAAATGAGGACAAGGTGATGAGCAGCAGATTACCCCCCATTCCCGCCGACAACGTCAGCAACAAGGGAGCCGGCAAGCCGGCGCGGACCGAGGCAGAGGATTCCGCGATGACAGGCGGCAGCGAAAACCCGGAAAAGAAGGGTCAACAAGGAAACACCAAAGTCAACACAACCCATCAGGGTTACCAGCAGGACAGGTAGGAGGCATCGATGTCTACTTCGAAGAAGAGCCCGTCGACGATCCGCCAGGGCGGCCCAGGCGCATCCCACGAAAACGCCAAGTCGCCGCTTGAGATACCGAAACCGGCAGCCGAGCCGGATAGACGTACGCGAAGCAAAGTTTCCGGCGGCGGCGGCGAGCATGATCGCCACCACACCCACGACGCAAGAGAGAAGTGAGGGACAGACCTGGCGGTGGGACCTGATGAGCCCAAGGCACGAGGTCCACCGCTTTACATGATCAACATGACGGAAAACAGACCATGACGACCGCATTCATCCTTGTTGCACTGGCTCTCATCGTCATCTACGCCGGTCCGACATTGCTTTACATCTGCGTCGGTTATGCTGACTACATGATCGAACGCCGCCGACATTTGCTGGCTGTAAAACACGCGGTAAAGCGTCGCAGCGACGAGCTTTAGCTGTCCGGTTGACGGCGGGCCAGGATTCATTCACGCTTCGGATGCCGATATCTTCGGCCGCCGCAGTGTCACTCGATTTCCTCGGCGCGCTGGGTGATCGCGAAGTTCTGAAGGATGCCGGCCATTTCGGGGTCGTTGCCGGCATGCGCAATAAAAGCGTAGAAGGCCGCACGAAACGATTTCTTTCTTGGTGGCCTGCGGATGCGATTTCATCACAGCCTTGATCAGCTGCTTCGGTGTGATATTGGCCCGCGTTTCCTTCAGAATGGCCTCGCCAGGCTCCTTCAGATCCTGGTCTTTCAGTCGATTTCCCCGGACTCCTTGTCTCCGATTTCCTCGACATCATGATCAGGTAGGATGCGATGCTTTACTTCCTCGGCCGCGACCGCGATGCCTCTGGCCGTTCCCGCCAGGGCAATCTCGGCCGCGATGAGAGGGTGCTTGCGCACAAGCTTTCCGAGCGCCTTGGCCGTCGCGGCCGCTTTGGCCTGAGACAAGACGCCTTTATCGGCGCGTTTGCGCAAGAGAGATTCCAGCTTTCTCTTCGAATGCTTTCGGGGCGGCGTCGCATCTAATGCACGGCGACGCCCTTCCGAGGGTTTTCTTCCGCCTGCTTCCGGATATTCTTCGGAAGCGCCGAACTGGCGGCCTCACGCACAACATCGATGGCCGCATCGGCCGCACTATGGAAGGCCTGCCCGACCACCCCAAGAGTCTTTGCGCTCTTGCGCGTACTCGATTTTGCGGCGCCGGCAATGTCATCGCGGTCCTCCACCAGCACGGCCGCAGCAGCGCCGGCTCCCGCAATCAGCGCCTTTCCCAGCGTGTCACGACCGCTGGGGCTCGCCAGTAAGGTTTTCAGTATCGAATTCTTTCGGATGGCTTTCGGCACCTTGTAACCTGCAATCTTCTTCGGAATCTTTGTCTTGGCCATAACGCACCTCCTTCAGACCGTGAGAACGCGGCAAAGCGCACCCTGTTCCGAGAGTGGGTGGCACCGCGCGAAGGAGGAGCTTCGCCTCTTGTTTGCGGCAACTTCGGCTCGCCGAAGCAAAGGTTAGCAGATGTTAGTGGATCGACTGCGAGGTCGGAGCGTTGATCTTGAGCAGATCCGGGGCGGGAAACATCTCGATCAATCCTGCGGCGAGGTCGTCGACATCGGTCTTGCCTTCATTGAAGAGCTGGATGGCGGCGCTGCACAGGATCTGGCTGTCGTGTTCGCTTACCGAGACGCCGAAATGGCGATACCAGCTCATGACAGCCTTCGACAGGCATCTGAAATCCTGCGGGAGTATCGGTCGGTAGAAAATCGCCATGAAAGTCCGCCACGATTGCCGGTTAACGTCATCGCTCTTCACCTAATCAAGATAGTAGCCGCCCCGTTTGATACCAAGCGGCCTGTTTCCTTGGTGCGTTAGCGCACGGAGCCGCTATTCGAGCGCTTCGGGGCCTCTCTTGCCTTTACGCCAGGACACCGGCCGCAATGGGCGGCCTGGATGAAACGTTGGCGCGCCAGTTCGGCGCTTCCGCGTCGGCGAAGCGCATCGACGCAGCGCCGCGCTTCGCTTCGAAATAACCGCCGCCCCGGTGTTCCTGTTCGAAGAGGAACTCCTGCCTGCTGCCACCGGGTTCCGGAACAATGTCCGCCGCGCCTTGTTATTTGTGCGACAGGCGAATGCCGAAGCAGCCGGAGGATTCGATGAGGCGGAGCATGGGGCTTGGGCTGGTTATGGCCATCGCGCTGACGGGTTGCAAGACCAGTGCAGGCAGCTACCCATCGGCGGGACTTGAGCCCATTCCGGGCAGCATCACCTATCAGGGGCAACCGCGCACAAAGCTGACGAAATCCCCGGTCGGTTCATCCTTTCCGCACACCTTCACGGATCAATGGGGGCGGCAAGTCGAGGAGATTTATATTATCCAGCCCGACCGAAGCTTGGTGATTTCCCAGCGCCATTACCGACCGGTTTTTTCGCTCGATGACGACTAGAGAGGAGAACTGATCATGCCGCGCCGCAAGAACACGGTGGGGACGACGCTCGACACCGAAGGTGCCAAGATCGGCGAGCCGATTCCGAAAGCGATCGTCGATATCAACACCGCCTCTGTCGGGGTCCCCCGCCAAGCCGAGGACGATTTGCGCACAGAACTGAGCGCTCTACGGAAACAGGTTGATAGGCTTCAGCAGCAGGTCATCAGTGCGGGGCGTTCGGCGAAGGGCGGCGCCGGAAAGGCGGTTCGCCAGACCGGGGCTCTGGTGAAACATTATCCGCTCTCAACCTTTGTCCTCATGGCTGCTGTCGGAGGTTTGTTGGCGCTTGCCTCGCGTCAGCTCTCCCCACCGCGCCATCGTGGGCCGTCGGCCTTGCGCGAACTCAAGGATTTCTACGACAGGGTGCGCGAGCGGATCTGACAAGATTTGAGGATTGCCAGCATTCCGATTCTGCCTGACTCTCTTTCGGGCAAGGAGGGAATTGCATGCTTGACGTCCTTATACGACGCGCTCTGGATATTGTCCGGCGCACGGACCGTTTGATCGAAGCGGCGAGTGGGCTGCTGGACAGGCATGATCTTGATGAGGTCGAGCGATATGAACTTGATTATGAGATCGAACGGCTGAGGGACGCGGTTCTTGCGGTGGACGAGGCCGTCCGGTCGCTCGCGCGCAGGAGCGAACGCTGGCCTGAGGTGGCTCGGGTCCACGCATTACAGACGACATTGCACTGATTGCGGGACTTTTACAGGCACTTGCCGCTTTCATAAGCTGCTGATTTCTAAGCATTTTCTCAGACGAAACTGCATGTCACGCTGATGTCACGCGACCATGGGCGCAATATATGCTTGATTGGGCCGCTAGCGCTTATGATTTCCGGCCGGATGCACTGAACAGGGGGCGAGGGACAGAGCGCTGTTATCGTTGGGGCATCGCGATGACTTTGAAAACCTCCGGGCAGACATCTGAGCCCGACGAATGCGTATTTCCGGTTCACACCCGGACGATCGCAGAGATACGCTATGATATTCTCAACCAGGTCATGACGGTCGTCTATCATGACGGCCGCACGCGCACCACTGCCGGCATACGGGGGCCGGCGATGCTCAGGATCCTCGCTCAGCGTCCGCTGGAGCGCTCCCCGTTCCTTTTGCGGAGTGTTATCTGATCGAGAAAGCCGGCGCACCCGCCGCTAAATCGTCTTCGTCGTGCATCCATTTCGGAAGAGATGCGTTCATTCTGATAGTCAGACTATGGAGGGAACGCCGATGACCTTTCCACCGCCGAAAACCGAGGCTCCCGCTCAGCGCTTCGAAGAAGCAAGTGCTGCTGCGCGCGACGCTTTGGAGAGGCTGATTGCAGCCGCCAACGAAGCCGGATGGGGAACCGAGGAAATCTCGGTCGCATTCCTCGAGGCGGCGCGATTTTTGACCGAAGCAAATAAAAAAGATCCAGATCCTGCCGACGATCCCGTGATTAGCGACGTGCCGGGGAAGCGGGAGCAGATCGGCCACGGCGAGCTTTTCGATTAGACGCCGCTTCATTCCTGCTTTGGAACAAGCTCACCCGCCAATCCTTGCGACCGAGCTGCGGATGACGAGGCTCGTGCTGACCCGCAGCCGTTCAACGGCAAGGGGGATCTGTTCGATGCGGGAGACGAGCCGCTCGCCGGCGAGTTTGCCCATCTCGTAGACGCGCTGGTCGACGACGGTAATCGGCGGCACGGTCACGCTAGTCCAATCGGCATCCAGGAAGGAAATCATCGAGATATCGCCGGGAATTGAGAGACCGAGTGATTGCAGCGACTTGAAGACGCGCAGCCCCACCAGGCTGTCCGATGCGAGGACCGCGGTTGGCGGCAATGGGTCCGCCAGCAGGCGTTTGATCACGGCGTCCGTCTGCGGTTGATCGGTCGCGCCAAGCCTCACATAGTGAACGGGGTCGGGCAAGCCCGCTTCCGTCAGCACGCTCATGAAGCCTTCCACGCGTTCACGCACGGCAGAATTCGATATCCGGCTGATATCGGTCACTCCGCCGTCCTCAGCGTCCATGGCCGAGACGTAAGCGAGACGTCGATGTCCTGCGTCGACCATAAACCGGGCCGCGGCGATGGCGGCCTCGCGATCATCGCCGGTCACGGCGTCGACATCGAGCTCCGCGATGCTCCGGTCGAAGAGGACCAGCGGCATACCGGCGCGGCCGACGTGTCGGAGATGGTCGAAGCTGTCACAGCGGGCGGGCGTCACGATCAGGCCGTCGACACGCTTGCCGATCAGGAGGTCGACGGCTGATTTCTCCGATTCGAGCTTCTCGCCCGAATTGGAGATGATCACATCGAAGCCGGCGAGCCGAGCCGCATCGCTGATGCCGCGCACCGCCAGACTGAAGAAGGCGTTTTCGATATCGCCGACGACGATCCCGATGATGCCGGACCGGCCGGTGCTCATGCTGCGCGCAAGTTCGTTCGGCCGGTATTCGAGAGCCGTCGCCGCCGCCATGACCTGATCCTTGATCTTGCCGCTGACGACGCCGTAGCCGCCGAGCACGCGGGCGGCCGTCGCTTTCGACACTCGTGCCGCTTTCGCGACGTCGGCGACCGTGACTGAACGTTTCGGAGCAGCGGAATCTTCCATGCCGCAGCACTACAAGAGTTGTTGACGGGCGGTCAATTGACAGTTATCAAATCTGTTGTGAGACCGGTCTCTTTTTATTGGAGACCGGTATCTTTGCGGACAGTCTTGCTGCAGAACGGCGGCAAGTGCGGATAAACAGCTAATGCCGACAAGAGCATTCCTTCGGAGCGGAGAACGAACATGAAGTTTTTTGAATCACTTCCGGCAGTCATTGCGCCTCTGCAAGCCGGTCTCGCGGCCTGCTTTCTGGCGATGGGAGTCGGCTTCGCAGCAGCGGCCGACAATCCCTACAATCTGATCGAGCCCGGCGTCATTAGCGTCGGCACGATGGGCGATGCCAAGCCCTATACATTCGCGACCGCGGATGGCCAGTTTACCGGTTTCGACATCGAACTGTTTCTCAACGTCGTGTCCCGGCTCGGCTTTGCGAAGGACAAGGTGACTTTCACCGGCCAGGAATTTTCCGCCCTGCTGCCATCGGTTGCCAACGAGCGGTTCGACGTTGCCGTCGCCGCGATCGGAACCACCGAAGCCCGCAAGAAGACCGTCGACTTCTCCGACGGCTATCTCGCCGGTTATCTCTCGGTGCTGACGTCGGACGCCGCCATCAAGGACGCGGCCGGGCTGAAGGGCAAGCGGCTCGGCGTCGTGCAGGGAACCTTGCAGGAAGTCTACGCCGCCAAGAATTTTGGCGAGACCGATCTCGTGAAATTTCCCGACAACAATTCCGCCGTCGCCGCACTCAACAACGGCACGATCGATGCGCATTTCCTCGACTACGAGGCGGCCAAACAATATGGTGAGCGCTATCCTGCGCTGAAAGTCGCCGTCAACATCCCGTCCTTCGATGCGCCGGCGGGCTTTGTGATCAGGAAGGGCAACGATACGTTCCGCACGGCACTGAACGGCGCCCTTCACGAGGCAATGCAGGACGGCACCTGGAAGACCCTCTATGAGAAGTGGTTCCCGGGCTCGCCGATGCCGGATCAATATCTCCCCAAGAAGTGAGGCCGCGAGCCGTCCGTCAAAAACGGGCGGCTGACCTCGATGGCGGCACGCCCGGCAAGGGCTTCGATGGGGATTTTTATGAATTGGCTTGAGAATCTGCGCCGCAGCTTCCTCGACTGGGAGGCGATGGCGGACGTGCTGCCGAGCATGATCAATGTCGGCCTGAAGAATACTTTGATCCTGGCCGCGGCTTCGACCGTGCTCGGCGTCATCATCGGCATGGTTCTTGCCGTGATGGGTATCTCTCAATCTCGGTGGCTGCGGCTCCCGGCGCGCATCTATACAGATATCTTTCGCGGGCTGCCGGCGATCGTCACGATCCTGATCATCGGCCAGGGCTTTGCCCGGATCGGACGCGATATCTTCGGTCCCTCTCCGTTCCCGCTGGGAATTCTTGCGCTCAGCCTGATCGCCGGCGCTTATATCGGCGAAATCTTTCGCTCGGGCATCCAAAGCGTCGAGCGTGGGCAGATGGAGGCCTGCCGGGCGCTCAGCATGAGCTACGGGCAAGGCATGCGCCTGATCGTCATACCGCAGGGCATCAGGCGCGTACTGCCGGCGCTGGTCAACCAGTTCATCGGCAACGTCAAGGATTCGAGCCTCGTTTATTTCCTCGGATTGCTCGCCTCCGAGCGGGAGATATTCCGCGTTGGGCAAGACCAGGCGGTGGTGACCGGCAATCTGTCGCCGCTGCTGCTGGCAGGCGTTTTCTACCTCGTGATCACCGTGCCGCTGACCCATTTCGTCAATTATATCGATGCGAGGCTGCGATTGGGTAAGCAGGGGCGCGGTCCCAGTCCTGCGAGCGGATTGGTCGAGGTGAGCGAGCTTGCGGCGGCAGCCGGTCCCCACTCCATCGTCGACGTCGCGAGCTGCGATCACCGGCATTTCAGGGGCGGTACCCTGCAAATCCGGGATTTGAGCATGTCCTACGGCGAGTTCGAGGTACTCAAGGGTGTCGATCTCGATATCCCCGCCGGAACCGTCACTTGCATCATCGGCCCTTCCGGCTCAGGAAAATCAACGCTGCTGCGTTGCATGAACAGGCTTGTCGAGCCGAAGGGTGGCGACATACGGCTCGACGGCGAAAGCATCCTGACAATAAGGCCGGAAAAGCTTCGTCGCCGGGTCGGCATGGTGTTCCAGCACTTCAACCTGTTTCCCGATCACACCGCTCTCGAAAACGTCATGCTTGCGCTGACGAAGATCAAAAAGATGCCGAGGCAGCAGGCGCGACGCGTCGCCGAGGCGCGCCTGGCCGATGTCGGTCTGGCCGCGCGCGGAGATCACCGGCCGGCGGGCCTTTCCGGCGGGCAGCAGCAGCGCGTCGCGATCGCTCGGGCGCTGGCCATGGATCCGGAGGTCATCCTGTTCGACGAGGTGACGAGCGCGCTAGATCCCGAATTGGTGAAGGGCGTGCTCGACCTGATGGCGACGCTCGGCCGTCAGGGCATGACCATGGCCGTCGTGACGCATGAGATGGGATTTGCCCGCCGCGTGGCCGACCAAGTGGTCTTCATGGACGAGGGCCGTATCATCGAAGCCGGCTCGCCGCAGCAGATTTTCGACAATCCGCAAAGCGAGCGGCTGAAGCGCTTCCTTGCGGAAGTTCTCTGAGGCGCCAGGCCTTCAACGCGCGCAATTCGGTTCGATCAAACAAGAGCAGGAATAGGGTACCCGACATGAATGCTTACACCAAACCTTCGAAGGTCGTTGTCGTCGGCGGCGGGATTTTCGGCGTCTCGACTGCGCTCCATTTGGCTCGACTCGGGGTTGATACACTGCTTGTCAATGACGGCGCGCTTGCCAACGGTGCCTCCGGCCGATCTCTCGCTTGGCTGAACTCGGCGCGAAAACGCTCCGATGCCTATCACCGGCTGCGTCTGGCAGGCATTGACCGCTATCGCACGCTGGCTGCTCGATACCCCGATGCCTCATGGCTGCGCTTTGACGGCGGGCTGACCTGGGATGCGGACGACGCCAGCAATGAGATCGCCGAAATCTTCGACCATGAACGTGACCTCGGCTATCACGCTCAATGGCTCACCCCGGAGAAGATCGCTGCGGTGACGCCCGGCGTCGACCCGAGCGCTGTGACGCCGCAAGGCGCAATCTTCAACCCGGGGGAGGGGTGGGTCGATCTTCCATCTCTGATCGGCAGGCTTGCGGAAGAATTCCGTGCGCTTGGCGGCGAGATCATCACGGATGCCGGACGCGCGGCGGTCGATGTCAGCAACGGGCGCGCCCACGGCGTAATCACGGCGGACGGCGCGCGTTACGACGCCGACGCCGTGCTACTTGCTGCAGGCAGCAAGGTTCCCGCAATTGTTGCTGAGGCTGGCCAGCAGATCGAGGATTCGACACCCATCGCCCTTCTTGTCAGGACAAAGCCGATCAGCCACCCGCTGAAGGCCGTGCTCAACACCCCGCGCATCGCCATTCGACCGATGCCCAATGGCGGCTTCGCACTCGATTCCGCCTGGTCGGAGGAAGAGGTGAGCGCCAACCCCGACGGCAGCTACAATGTCAGGCAATCGACGCTGCAGGGACTGCTGCGAGAGGCGTCGAGAGTCCTCGAAGGCAATCCGGTCCTTGAGATCGAAGATTATGGGGTCGGTCCGAAACCGATTCCGGGTGATGGCGAGCCGGTTTTCGGCGAGCTGTCATCGATTCCGGGTTATTTCGTCGCCTTCAGCCATAGCGGCGCCACCCTTGGCCTGATCGCCGGCGAACTGCTGGCGGACGAGATCGCCATGGGCCGCCGCCATCCGCTGCTTTCCGACTTCCGCCCTGAGCGCTTCAGCGCGGCGTCCCGGTGACAGCCGCGATGCGGATGGCCGCCAGCCTGACGGCGGACGGATCAATTTGAACCATCGAACGTTCTGCCGAAAGGAACCAATGGGAGACGCATCATGATCAAGGATGAGGCCGCCGCCTTCGGCGCCGAAAATGATCGCGGCGATGCCGCCGCTTCAATGCCGAATGGAGAAGAACCAACCATCAATCCGGATCTCGTTCGGCGTGAGGGGTTCGCGAGCGAGGCCGAATACCGCGCCTACTTTGCCACATTGGGCGGAGATGCGTCAGCACCGCCCGAAAATCACGTGGCAGAATCGGTGCCGACTTCCGGGGAGCAGATCCTGGAAAGCCGACTGCAGGAATTGAAGTGGGAACTCGAAATCCTTCGCGCTCGCCTTCATGGAATCAGACGCCAGGCCGCGGCGGTTGTCACCGAAAACGTCCGTTGGGCTGATTCCAGCGCCCATGCCCAGCTCGGCGATCAACCGTGGCTGAAGCTCGCCGGCGCGATGGCGGGTGCCTTCGTCATCACAAGGGGGCTGAGACGGCTGCCTTGGGGAAGCGTGGTGACAACGGCGTTACCCTTGGCCGTCGCTGCGATGAATCGAAAGCTCGCCCGGCGGTGATGGCAGCAGGCACGGATGGGTTTGGGTGAGATCGCGCGTCGGTTTCTTCACCATGGAAGGGACGCCATCATCTCGCCGAAGTGTTCGTGACATCTACCATTTTAACGGAGGCAAACATGGCTGGACACGACGCTCGCTATGTCGAGATTACGACGCGTCTTCGCTCGGTACGATCGTTCTGCGACTTCCTCTCGCAGGGCGGAACTGTCCGCGTCGCCGTATCGGAGGGCGAACCGTACAAGGACGTTACTGCCACGTTGCTGGAGCGGAACCGCCGGGAGGCGGAAGCACTCGCCCGCACGCGCAGACATCTCTACCCGGAACTCGCCGAGGAAGACGTGGCGCCGCCGCTCTACAGCCGCCACTGACGCCCGCACACGTTTGAGCATCGCAACAAGACGGAGCATCGCTCTAAGCGGCGGCAACGCAGCCTGCGCTGGCTTCATCCAGCTGGAACTGGTCGATCAGCCGCAGAAGCGTTCTGGTCTCATCGGCAAGTTCCTTCGGCGCCGCACCGGTTTCTGCGACCATGGCGGCATTCTGCTGCGTCATCTCTGCTCGGATGCGGTGACCACTTTAGCGGAGATGCTGTCGAGCACTTCGCTCGTTTCGCGAACGACACGTGCGCCATTGCGTGAAATATCCGTTTCACATGTAGCCCCGATAAGGGTTCAACGTCGTTTTCCACCGCATATCAGGGCATGCCGCTCAGGCGCGGCGGAGCGATCAGGCAAAACCGATTTCTGCCAGCAGTGGAAGATGGTCCGAGGCGATCCGCGTCAGGCGGTTTTCCAGAACGACCGCCTTTTTCACGACGAGGTCGTCGGTGACGAAGATGTGGTCGAGGCGCATCAGCGGATAGCGGGAGGGAAAGGTCGCTCTCGGCGCGCCAGGCCCGGTGAGTTGCGCATCCTTCAGCGTTCGCGCGGCGAGCCGGTAGCTCGCGGAAGAGGGAATGGAGTTGAAGTCGCCGCAGAGGACGGCAGGAAGGGGCGCTTCTGCCGTGCCGTGCAGCCAGCCGGAATTGAGCAGCGTCGTCATCTGCCGGATCCGTTCGCGGCCGCGAAGGCCGAGATGGGTGTTGACGACGAGCAGCTTCCTGTCGCCCGCCGTGACTTCGACGGAAAGCGCGCCCCGGGCTTCGCCGACGGAGGGCAGGGGGCCTGCCTTGATCGCGCCTGTCGGAAGGGCGGTGATGATCGCATCGCCGTACTGTTCTTCGGCAATCGACAGCGCCGGATGGAAATGCGCCTGCATCTTCAAGAGCGAAGCGATCACGTGCGCCTGGTCGATGCCGCCGGTCCTGCGCCTGCCGACGTCGACCTCCTGAAGCGCAATGATATCTGCCTCCGTCGCGGCGATGACGGAAGCGATGCGGCCGGGATCGAGTTTCCGGTCGCTGCCGATGCAGCTGTGCACGTTATAAGTGAGCAATTTGATTGATTTATCCGGCATGGGCCCGTTGGAAGCTTGATCGCGCGGGAGGTTTTCTTCCCCCGGGGGAACACGGAACTCATTTGATCGTTCCGGATGATAGGGCCTGTCGCCCGCACTTTTAAAATGGATGATCGATGAGCCTGAAAAGCATTATCATGAACGGACTGCTCGTGGCTGCCCTTTGTCTTGCGGTCTTTCTTCTCTACCGGATCTTCCAACAATATAGCCTCGATGAGATCGTTCAATCGGTTCGAAGCATTCCTCTTTCGACGTTCCTCACGGCGCTCGTCTTCGTGGCGGCATCCTATCTCTGCCTCAGCTGTTTTGATCTCCTGGCGATCCGTTCGCTCGGCAAATCCTTGCCCTATCGCAAAATCGTGCTGGCATCGTTCATCAGCCTTTCGCTCGGCCACAATATCGGCTTTGCCGGCCTGAGCAGCGGCGCCTTCCGTTATCGGTACTATTCGCGCTGGGGGCTGACGACGGAGGACGTGGCGAAGATTATCCTGTTTTGCGGCGTCACCGTCGGACTTGGGCTCGTCACGCTCGGCGGCCTTGCGCTGATCATTAATCCTTCCGACGCGGCACGCCTCATGCGCGTCGATGCGGGAAGCGCCCGCATCTTCGGGGTGCTGGCCCTGATCGTGCCTGTGGTCTATGCGGGCCTGGCGTTTTTCGTCCGCGGCAAGCTGCGGCTTTGGCGCTGGTCGTTTCAACTGCCACGCTTTTCGATCGCCGTGGCGCAGGTGGGCGTCGGGACAGTCAACTTCATGCTGGTGTCCGCTTGCCTGCACCAGATGCTTTCGACCTTCGGCGACGTTGCTTTTTTCCGGTCGGTTACGGCTTACGTGCTGGCCAATTCGGCGATCCTTGCGACGCATGTCCCCGGCGGTCTCGGCGTGCTGGAGGCGACCGTCTCCCATGTCGTGCCGCAGCAGGCGTCGATCGGTGCGCTGATCGCCTTCCGCTGCGCCTATTTTTTCATCCCGCTGGCGCTCGGCACGTCGCTTCTCCTGAGCATCGAACTCATCTTCCGGCGCTCAAGCCGTGCGGGTGAAGAGGCGGACGAGAGCGCCGAGGCCCAGTCGGTGTAAGAGGAGGAAGGGCCGGGCCGGGTCGAAGATCGCGGTGCCGGTGATCGGCGAGATGCTGCCTGACAATTCGACGGCAAATTCCCTGAGGCCACGAGCGCCGCCGTTCAGCGCGTCAATCGCCCCGATCATCGAGCCGCTTCGCCCGAAGGCGACGGCAAAAGTCTCGGGGGCCGTCCCGAGATATTCCGCCAGCAGCCGATCGCGCAGCTCCGAAATGGCGCGACGATGGTCTGCGTTTACAGCCTCGAACAGCAGATCGCATTCCGAATCAAGCCCTTCCGAACGATTGTTGAGATTGGAAGAGCCGATGCGGACCAGCTCGTCGTCGGCGATCATCAGTTTCGAATGGATGAGCACCTCAACTTCGCTGTCCGCCTGCGCTGACTGCCGGGGGGCTTCAGGCCCCGGCACTTTCGGCCCGGGCACGACGGGGTAGTAGACCCGCAGGCGGTTGGCGCGATCGGCGCGTTTGAGGCGGCGGATGACACGGTCGCGATTGCCGCCCATGACGAGCTTTTCGATCAGTCCGTGAGAGCTGCGCGTGCAGATGACGACCACCTCCGGCCCGTCCCTTTCCTGTAATCGTGCGGCGATGGCGTCGGCAACCCGGAAGGAGGCGAGATATTGCGCCTCGATGTAGAGCTGGCGCCGGGCTCGGGCGATGATCTCCAAGGTCGAGGCGATGCCGTCGCTGATGCCGCTACGCCAGGTGGTCGCCGGCTCTGTCAGGGCGAAACCCACAGGGACGTCCCGCAGCGAAACGGAAAGGGTATCCGGCCAGGCGAACGGCATGTTGTCGGCGAGCGCCAGGTGCTTTTCGCCGGTGGCTTCCTCCCAGCGCCGCCTGGCGATATCGCCGATCAGCCGGGCGGCGTCACCCGTGACCATTGCCTGCACGTCGTGGAGCGGGTCGTAAGGGGCGCCCTCGGGATCGCGCCGCAGCCTGTCTCTGGCACGATGGCGCCTCGTATCCCATCGTCGTGCCGTCAAGTCTATGCCGCCGATGAAGGCGACCGCGTCGTCGATGCAGACGAGCTTCTGGTGATGACAGCCGCGCAGCGCCCCTTGAAGAGCAAAACGCAAATCGATTCTGGCATTTCTGGGAAAATTCTTCTTTCGAAGCAGATCGATCGATTTGTCCGAATAGATCGGCCCAAGCGCCCAGATAAGGATGCGAATTTCGAGCTCGGGATTTTCCGCTGCCAGCGCATGCAGCAGGTCGGCCAAGGTTTCGTCGGACTTTTCGGGCTCCATCCGAATATTGGGATGGAAATCCCACCCAATGATCCACACATTGCGGCGGGCCTGCCGCAGCGCCCGCGAGACTTCGGCGAAATATGTGTTGCCATTGATCAGAAAGGCGGCTTTGTCCGCACGTCCCTGGAGCCGCAATGCCGTAGATCCCTCTTTTTCGCCGCTCGGATGTTGCGCTTTTGTTCGGGTTAGGTACGGTTGATCGGACATGGTTTGAAATGCGGTCATGTTTGCCTCTGCGATTTGACTGAATGCAAACGCCTGAAATTTCGCGCGGTTCCGATCAGGACGCTGCTGCCGGGGCGGACGGGCATAGAAAATGTAGGAAAAGAAATGTCACGACGAGCAGGCAGTGCCGACCTTCCCCTTCACGGGGGACGCGTGCCGCATTGGCTTGGCGACCGAATGACGCGGCTGGGAACGCTGATCACAGAAGCAATCGTTCATCATTATGGCCGCGATGAATTCCTGCGCCGGCTCGCCCACCCTTTCTGGTTCCAGTCCTTCGGCGCGGTCATGGGCATGGATTGGCATTCCTCCGGCATTACGACAAGCGTTCTCGGTGCATTGAAGCGCGGGCTGAAGCCGCGCGCCGGTGAGCTCGGCCTGCATGTCTGCGGCGGACGCGGGGCGCATTCACGCAGAACCCCGCAGGAGCTCGTCTCGATCGGCGAGCGCGTCGGTCTCGACGGCGAGGGGCTTGCGACGACGAGCCGCCTCATCGCCAAGGTCGACAGCGCCGCGCTTCAGGACGGCTTCGACCTTTATCTTCACGGCTTCATCGTCGCCGATGACGGCCATTGGGTGGTGGTGCAGCAGGGCATGAACGGTGACAGACGGCAGGCGCGGCGTTATCACTGGCTCTCCGAAGGGCTCGAAAGTTTCGTCGACTCGCCGCATGCAGCAATTGAAGGCAGAAGTCAGGGCGAAATCGTCAATCTCGCCGACAAACGCGCAGAGCGCTCGCGGCGCGGCCAGCTGGATCTGCTCGCGACCCTCGGCCCCGACAGAATCATCCGCGAGGCGGCCGCGCTGATGCGTGTGGAGGAGCCGGCGCCCGAACCCGCTGCACAGCCGATGCTGCCGCATCTCATCATGCCCGCTCATCACGACGTGCGCGAGAGCGATGTCCACATGCGTCGCCTGCATGGAAATCTGGCGGCAGCGGCCGACCGCGGGCCGGTGGATTTTCAGGAGTTGCTCCTCGTTCCAGGCGTCGGCGCCCGGACGGTGAAGGCGCTGGCGATGGTGGCGGAAGTGGTACACGGCGCGCCCTGCCGTTTTTCCGACCCGGCGCGCTTCTCGATCGCCCATGGCGGCAAGGATCGCCATCCCTTCCCGGTACCGCTCAAGGTCTATGACGAAACGATCGGCGTGATGAAATCGGCGGTGCTGAAGGGCAGGCTCGGGCGTGAAGAGGAGCTGCAGGCGCTGAAGCGCCTGGACGAGCAATCGCGGCAGATGGAACGCTATGTCACGGGTCCCGATCTCAAAGAGATCATCGCCGGCGAATTCCGCCAATCCGCCGATTTCGGCGGCCGCAGCGTCTTCGGCTGGGAGCCTCCCGGGGCTGAGGATTAGGGCATGACGGCGAATGTCTCAGCGATTTCGGGCGGCATCATGCCATCGATTCGGATTTTCAGGCCGATGCGCTGTTCAATCGCCCGGTGAAGGCACACCCTCACGGATCACTTTCGAAAAATCGTCGGAGGCGCCGGCACCTTTTGCCCGTGCGGCGATATGCGCCGCCGCTTTCAACTACTCAAAAGGTAGCTTCATGTCGAGTGCTTTCCGGTCATAGGCGAATTCCGGAAGGTAACCGTTCACGATCAGCCGCCAATCGAACGGAAATGCAGCGCCGACGGCCCGCATCATTTTGGCGGCAGTCGTGGTGCAGTTGGTAGTGAGCGAGTTGTAGAAGCGCGGGTGTTCGGCGAGCGTGTTCGCATCGCTCACATATTGCAGGAGAAGGCGAGTGGCATTGGCCGGCGGAACGCCCATGCGAAAAAGCTGAACGTCCTCGCCGCGTATGTTGGATCGAACAAGAATGACGTCGCTTTCGGTGGCCGCGATGATGACGAGGGGATTGCTTTTGAAGAGGTCGCCGATCGGAGAGAATTTGCCCCCCGCCGTCCTCCGCACTTCGATCGACCATGCCAGGTATTGGTCGTCATCGAACCCGAAACTCAGGATCATGTGTGCCATCTCGGGCCCTGCCCAATATGACATGAACAAATCGAGGCTCCTGAGCGTGTTCAGGTCGTAGGTGCGCGACTCCCATTTCTCCACAAAACCGCCATCCGTTTTCCAGGTGAAATTTCTGACATTGGTCAGCGTGAGGATGTTGCCGTTGACCGTGCCTGTCACCTGCCTGGCGACGTCTCCCGCCCAGTCGGCCGTCACCGGCGGCTTGATTGAGTTCCACCACACGGCGATGCCTGCAAAGCATAGGACGAAAGGAAGGATAACCAAGGAGCGTGGCTTCCAGATTATGGAAACTGCCGCGGCTACACCGACCGATGCGAGGACTCCTGCTGCGACCTGTCGGATCGGCAGGGAAACAGGCAGACGATAAAATAGCGCGAGAGAGGCCCATATGGTCGCCAGCAGAAACGCTAACCAGAAGACAGCCTTTGCAGCCCAGAACATTATGCGAACGAGCAGGGGCGCTTGCCGCCGTCCGCGGCCTGCAGATCTTGATGCACTTTGGCTGTTGTTGAAACTCATGACGCCTTCCTAGCCTTGGTTGAAGGTCAATCGATGAATTCGATGTCCCGGGCATGTGACGAGGGCCGAGAAGGCGTATTTATCCGGAGACGCGGCTCTCGTGACGGGCAGAACAATCTGTCTTGAACCGAGGACGCTTGTCCAGTCCGTATCGGACAAAACAAAAGGGTGTTACGTGCTGACGACAGTCGAATATTAGGTCCTTGCCCGCCGGAACGGCGCCAGCAAGATGATCCTTCCCGGCAAGACGCCGATCCGGTTTGTCAGTGCCCGTCCGGGGGGACGGCTTCCGACGGCACCGTCTCCTTCAGGTTCTTCCGGTGGAAGATGAAAAGACCGGCAAAGACGATGATTGCGGCGCCGACGATGATCTGCGCATCGGGAATGTCATTGAAGAAGATGTAGCCCAGTACGATCGCCCAGAGCAGCAGCGTATATTGCAGCGGCGCCAGCAGCGACGCCGGCGCGAGCTTGAGCGAGCGGGTGATGAGCAGATGCGCGCAGGTGGCGACGATGCCGAGCAGCAGCATGCCGGCCCAATCGATTGATGTTGCCGGCTGCCAGTTGCCGATGCTGAGCACGATGCCGGTGGCAAGGGCGGCGACCGTTTGCCATGTCACCAGCGTCGTGTCGCTGGTCGAGCGAAGGTAGCGGCTCATCACCAGTGACAGCGCGAAGGAAAAGCTGCCGGCGAGGCCGAAGAGAGAGGGAAGCGACAGCATCGCCGTCGAAGGGCGCAGTGCGATAACGACGCCGGCGAAGCCAACCAGAACGGCGAGCCAGCGGCGCCAGCCGATCTTTTCCCCGAGAAAGAAATGCGAGAGCGCCGCAATATAGATCGGCCCCGCCATATAGAAGGTCATGACATCGGCGAGCGGCAGATAGGCGACGGCCGCGTAGAACAGCGCGACATCGCCGGTCGCCAGGACGACCCGCATGAACTGCAAGCCTTTCTGCTCGACGCGGAGGAGGGCCATTGGCCCTTGCCGCAGGATCATCGGCCCCAGGACGATGAAGGCGCCGACCGAGCGGATCACCAGCACCTGGCCGACGGCAAAGCTTGCCACCAGCCATTTGCCCATCGCATCATTCAGGGCAAACAGCAGATCGCCGAGCAGCATCAGCACGACGCCCGTCATGATCAGGTTTCCGGCATTGGCGACAGCCGCCTTCGTCTTCATCTCTCGCATCCTCGCAAAAACGGCCGCGCGTGCGCGGCCAGGTGCGGATTCGACCCTAACGCTGCCGATGTGAACCATCCTGCGCTGCATCAGCGCATAGGTTCGAAAGGCGGAATCGGTTTTCGGAAAACACGATGCGTTGTTCTATAGTATTAGAGCGTCCATCGTGCGTCCGAAGGACGCACGGCGCTCTATGCTGGCCAAACTGCGCCAGTGTCCGTCAGGTTGAGCGCGAGCGGGAGGCCCGGCCTGTCTTCAGTATTTCCAGCTTGTGTAATCGTCAGCAACGCATCCGAACGGAGCTCGATCCTGGCCGAACCGCTTCCGCAATTGAATGCATCCCCATTTGTTCAATGGTGTCGGCATGAGATTGTTGATATCCATCCCCGGCGACTGGAAAGGTGTGCTGGCACTCGTCACATACCAAAGCCAGAAACCGATGAAGCCGGCCAGGATCAAGAGGAGGGTGCCGAAAAACAGCCGCAGCCGGCCCGCGACTGACATCGTTTTTCCGCGCTTGCCGATCAAGACCGGCACAGTCTGGCCACCGCCGAGCTGGGAGAATTGCGCAAGCGCAACCTTTCGCTCGTCATCCGTCAGCCCGATACGCTGCAGACGATCATCCAGAAGCACTGGCAGCGCTGTCCTGCCATGCCGGACCGCCAAGCCCACGGCTTTGCCGTTTGCCTCCCCCACAATCAAAGGCTCCTGACCTCCCTTCATCTGGGTGTAGGCTGATCGACCAGTCCGACCGTTGGCGATCTTGTCATTGTAGGTGACGGAAAGAATGTTGCGCTTGCGATGAAACGCAGCAATTTCCACCGGTATGGTATCCAAGAACGCCGGCTGGCGCAGATGCCGTTTGACCCTCCATATCCGCAGGGCCTGGAACAGTGTTCCAAGGCTCATGCTGCCAAGAAACAGGGCAAATACGGTGAGGGTTATGATCCGGTTCCAGAGCTTGTCAAGACCGAGGCTCATTGTCGCCAATTCCGGATGATCGGCCGAGATCACCACGCCGGTTTCATAGTCGCCGGTATGAAAATCGACGAACATCACTTCGGCTTCCGTGTCGTATTTGCGGCCGTCGTAATTGTAGACGAGGCGCGCCTCACAGTCAGTAAAGAAGAGCTTGCGTGTCGTGCATCTCCCGCTTTGGACGTCACCATTCTCAAGGGCCAACGGATTTTGGCTGATCTGAAAATCCCTGATGACGCCGGGCGCTTGCCAGGTGACTATAAACACCGCCAGTGCCGCGATGACGGGAGTGGCCCAGAAGTAAGCCCGCGGCGTGGAGATCACATCAGGTGCAAGCGATAAAGGGCGGCTGGGAAGAACGAGGGCAGGCACGAGAATGACGCCTTTCGAATATTGGGGCTGAGAATACGCCCGATAAGAATTTTGATCGAAGCGGGTGACAGCTTCGCGGTAATGATCGCATTGATACATTGTGCGCGGGTCAAGTGTCACTCTGGTTGTCTCTCGATGCCGGCACCTCTTCACAAAAAACTGAGGGCACTATGGAGCTACGCGGGCGGTGACCATTGGGGACTGTGCACTGAGGCTGAAGCGGACTGCCAGCTTTTCTCTGGAAGAGGAGGAGAGCTAGACCCGACCATACATACGGCTCGCCCGCAGCAAGCGTTGCGAATAGGGATGTTCGACCGCGCCTTTCACAAGGCTTCAATATCGACCTGTTCGACGATCTCACCCGTTTCCATGATGGCGACGCGGCTCCACTGCGAAATCGGGATCGCGCTTCAGGATCGGCAGTCGGGCCGGCGGATACTCGATCTTCGGCAGGGAAGCCGGCAGCCCATGCGTATAGGGGTGCGGGAATGATGTTCGAATTCAGCCCGCTGCCTTGACGTCCCGCCAGTCCGTTTGAATGTCGCCCTCGGCCTCCCAACCGCGAAGCAGCCGATGCAGCTCGTCGCGATCCTGCGCGTCTAGCCGCGTCAATCCCGGCACGCGCACCGGGCCAGCATCGAGGCCGGAATAGGTGACGGCCTCTTTGACGACGGTGACGTTCGCGCCGTTGCGGAACTTGGTGCGCATCCGCTCGAAGGGTTCAAGCTTGTTGACGATCGCTCTCGCCGCGGCGAAATCGCCTTTCTCAAGCGCTTCGTGGACGGCGAGCGAAAGCTTCGGGGCGACGTTGACGAGGCCTGAGGTGAAGCCGCGCGCGCCGGCTGCGGTGAATGTCGGCGCCCAGCTCTCCGCCAGGCCGCAGACGAATAGCGCGCCATTCGGATCGGCGGCGGGGATCGCCCGCGACAGCAGCATCAGATCAGTCGTGGCGAACTTGATGCCGGCAATATTGCCGTGGTTGGCGAGGCGGACGATCTCGGCGACGCTGAAACCTTCGGCCCTGACATAGGCGACGAGCGGCAGGGGGGAAGCATCGGCGAGATTGCAGAAATAATCGATCTGGGCCGATGGTGCCGCGAAAGGATCGACGGGCTGATGCGACATCACGGCGGAGGCGCCGATCGCGGCTGCATCCCTGGCCATGCCTATCGCCTCGCGCAGCGACCGGCCGATCGCCGCCGTCACCGGCGCGCGGCCGTCGACGCCTGAAACCGCCGCCTCGTGGACGATCCGGATCTCCTGCGGCGTCAGGGCATAGAATTCCCCGGTATTGCCGGCTGCGACGATGTTGTGAATGCCGGCCGCGGCTACCCGTTCATAAACCTTCGCGGTAATCCGGGGCTCGACTTCGCCCCCGGCGTCATAAGCCGTGACGGGAACGCCCGACACGCCCCTGAGCGCCTTGCGCATGATCGCGATGCTCATTTTTCTCCCCCGTCGCTTTCCATCAGGATGATTGTTTGGCGAAGCGGAAAGGCGGCAGGCCCTCCGCATCCACGTCGAAGGCGATGACCGTGCCAGCCTCGAAACGTCCGGTGCGGTCTGTCGACAGGCTCGTGACGTAGAGGGTCCTGAAATCAGGCCCTCCGAAACACGGCATTGTCGGCGCTGCGACCGGCAGAATGTAGATTTCGACGATTTCGCCTTCGGGCGATATCCGGTTGAGACGACCGGCAGAGACGCCGGCACTCCAATAGAACCCGTCGCGATCGGTGGTCGCCCCGTCGGGACGGCCTTGCTCTTCGGTGAAACTGCGCAGCTGCCGAGCCTCGCCGAGTTCGCCCGTCTCGGAATCGAAATCGAAGACTTGGAGGAAGCACTGCCGGCTGTCGGAGTGATACATCCGCCGGCCGTCCGGCGACCAGGCAAGGCCGTTGGAACTCGTCAGCCCCGTTGCCGCGGTCCGCGTGCTGCCATCCGGCCCGACACGGAAGAGCGCCGCGTCATTCACCTGCGGCTTGGCCTCGCTGATCGAGCCGACCCAGAAGTGGCCATCCGGCCCAACCTTGCCGTCGTTGAGGCGGCCGATCATCTCGCGTCCGACCGGATCGCACAAAAATTGGAGATCACGAGACACGGGATCGAAGAGATGGACGCCGGTCCGGAGGCCGACAACGATCCGGCCGTCGCGGCAAAGTCCAAGACTACCGGCCGCGGAAGGCATGTCGAAGCGCTCCACCTTGCCGTCTGCCGAGCACCGGACCACCGCCGGCGCGAGGATATCGACGAGCCAGAGAGCGCCGGTCTGCTCGTCCCACACGGGCGATTCACCGACCGTCAGCGGTTGCTGCAGGACCGAACGAGCCTTCGGCTCGATGAGCCGGGGCGCCGTCACGAGATTTTCTCCAGGTCTTTGACGAGGCCCTCGGCATCGCGCATGCGGATGTTGCCGTCGTGATTGAATTCGCAGAAACCGCCGCCCTGGAATGCAAGGGCGACCCGCCCCTCCGCTCGGTCCTCGATACGGGCGTGATCACGCGGCCGATCCTGCGGCTGGTAACCAAGCCGTGTCGCCAGATCATTGTCCCACCATTTCGTGTCGGTATCGGAAACGCCGTAAACAACCGTTGCGGCGATCTGCGGGTGGGTGAGGCCGATCAGCACCAGTTGCGCCAGATCGCGGGCGCTGATCCAGATCGCGATCGAGCGCTCGCTGTTCGGGTAGGTGCCGGCGTTGCCGATGCGGATGGAAAGGGAGCGAATGCCCGATGTGTCGTAATAGAGACCCGCCACCAGTTCGCCCCAGCATTTTGACAGTCCGTAGGGGCTGTCCGGCCGCATGGGATCGAGCGGCGAGATGACTTGGCCGCGCGGGTAAAAACCCGTGGCATGGTTGCTCGAGGCGTAGACCATCCTCTCGACCTTGTTGATCCGAGCCGCCTCGTAGAGATTGTACGTCCCGAGCACATTGGCCTGCAAAATGGCATTCATGTCGACTCCGCTGGCGATGCCGGCAAGATGAATGGCCCCGTCGACACCGCGCAAAGCGGCCGTGGCCTCGTCGAGCTTCGACAGATCGGCACGGACGAAGCTCTCATTCTCGGCCAGTTCCTCGGGCTCATGAATGTCGATGAGGCTGAGATGCTCGAAATGCTGCCGGAGAAACGGGCGCAGCAGCGTCCCGACACGTCCGGCGGCGCCCGTCATCGCGATCCGTCTCATCGTCGTTCCTCCCATTGTCGCTCAAACCCCCTGGAACATGCGGGCGCGCGCATTCAGTATGTGTCTCTTCATCGCGTCGTGCGCTTCGGTTTCCCGCCGTGCGAAGATCGCCTCGACGATCACCGCATGCTCGTCCTGGACGCTGCGGATCTGCTCCGGGGTCCGCTTCAGGCTCAGGCTTCGCGTTACGGAATGGCCGATGGCGAAATGCGGCTTGAACCATTCGCGCACGGTGATGTGAAACTGATTGCCCGTCGCCATCGCAATCGCATCGTGCAGGGCCTGGTCTTCGTCGGCGCCGAGTTCGCCGTTCTTCAGACATTGCTCGATGGCAAGAAGCGCCTCGGTGATCCGCTCCTTGTCGGCCGGCTGCCAGTTTCGCGCGGCAAGCTCTGCAGCTTCGGCCTCGAGGCCGGCGCGGAATTCGAAGAACCGCTGGACATCGGCGAGCGAGCCGACCGGAACCATTTTCAGCATCGACGAATCCGGCCGTTGCCGGACATAGGAACCGGAGCCCTTGCGTGAAACGACGAGACCATCGGCCCTCAGGCGTTCGAGCGCTTCACGCACGACGGGTCTTGAGGCGCCGAAATCGGCGGCTAGCCTTGTTTCCGACGGCAGCCGCTCGTTAACCGGAAAATGGCCGTCCGCGATCATTTCCACGATCTTCTCGTAGATGATATCGCTGAAGCGTGTTGCGCCCCGGGTCGAAACGGCATCGACTGCAAACGACATTATCGCTCTTTTCTCTCCCGCCAAGTGGCAAATTCACGCCCATCGGCTCTTCCGGCGAATAGAAGCCAGATATGCCTTCCAGACCATGCGCCGGCATGGCGTCGCCCCGTCGCCGGCCGTGATAAAACCCGTTTACAGCATCTGACAGCTTGAGCTTCATCTGCCAGTCACGGTAGAACGTCCAATGGCTTGGCGCCTGGTTCGATATTGTATCGCTATAGAATCTGTAATTATCTGTCAACTCTTGTAATCATTTGAGAACGTGTCTATGGTTTCGTCCTAGCGCCGAGGAGGGCGCAAAATGGCGGTCGGGAGCCCGCCGCACCAGCCGGGAATAGCCTGTACCGGCATAAAGGGGAGGAATCGATGCCCAATGAATTTCTGTCTCGCGGTGTCACCCGCCGCGCCGTTCTCGGCGGCATGGCTGGTGCTGCAGCATTGTCCATCGCCGGTCGCGCCTTCGCGGCTGGCGGCGAAGCGCCTGCGCTGGCTCAGCTGGTCAAAGACGGCAAACTGCCGCCTCTTACCGAGCGCCTGCCGAAGAAGCCGATGGTCGTCACGCCGTTCGAGAAGGTCGGCACCTATGGCGGCACGCTGCGCCGCGGCCTGCGCGGCTCATCCGACCACAACGGCATCCTGCGCATGGTCGGCAACCAGAGCCTCGTGCGCTGGAATCTGGAGTTCACCGCCGTGCAGCCGAACCTTGCCGAGCGCTGGGAGGTCAGCGACGACGCGACGCAATTCACCTTCCATCTGATCGAAGGTGTGCGCTGGTCCGACGGCCAACCCTTCACGGCCGACGACATCGTTTTTGCGATCGAAGACTGCGTCAAGAACACCGAACTTTACAGCGCGACACCGTCGCAGCTCTCCGTTGCCGGCAAGCCGGTTACTGTCGAGAAGATCGACGATTATACGGTGAAGTTCACCTTCGCGGCGCCGAACGCGCTTTATCTCGAAAATCTCGCCACGCCGCTCGGCCAGCATCCGACGCTCTTCCCGAAGCATTACTGCAGCCAGTTCTTGCCGAAGTACAATCCCAACATCGAGGCCGATGCGAAGAAGGCTGGCGTTACCAGCTGGACGGAGCTCTTCCGCAGCCGCTGCGGCGATATCGAGATCCCGACGCGCTGGGGCAATGTCGACAAGCCGACGCTCGATCCTTGGGTCGTCAAGGAGCCCTATGTCGGCGGCGCCACGCGCGTCGTCATGGCCCGGAACCCCTATTTCTGGCAGGTCGATACAGCAGGCAACCAGCTTCCCTACATCGATGAGATCAACTTCGGCATCTCGCAGGATGTCGAATCGCTGATGCTGAACGTCATCTCCGGAAAGATCGATATCCAGGAACGTCACATCAGCGTGCTGGCGAACAAGCCGACGCTGTCCCAGAACATGCAGAAGGGCGATTATCGACTGCTGACGCTCGTTCCTTCCGCCTCGCAGCAGTGCCAGATCTATTTCAACATCACCCATAAAGATCCTGCCCTGCGCAAGATGTTTGCCGACAAATCGTTCCGGCAGGCGCTCTCGATCGGCATCAATCGCCAGGAACTGATCGACATCGTCTATTTCGGCCAAAGCGAGCCCTATCAGGCGGGGCCACGTCCCACCCATCCCTGGTATCACGAGAAATACGCTCGGCAATTCACCGAATATGACGTCGATAAAGCCGGCGCGATGCTAGATCAGGCTGGCTACAAAAAGGGGCCCGACGGCTTCCGCCTTCGGCCGGACGGTCAAAAGGTGTTCTTCTCGGTCGACGTCATTCCGACGCTTTATCCCGATCTCGTCGATGCCCTGGAGCTGGTAAAGACGCATTGGTCGCAGATTGGCATCGACATGAAGGTCAATACGATCGAGCGGGCGCTCTATTATACCCGCGGCGACGACAATGCCCATGATGCGCAGGTGTGGCCGGGGCCGGGTGGTCTCGATCCGATGCTCGACCCGCGTGATTTCTTCGCCTTCCATCCGCAGGGTTCGCGTTACGCCATTCCGTGGACGCTCTGGTACACATCCAACGGTGCGCGTGGCGAGGAGCCGCCGGAAAGCCAAAAGAAGCGCATGAAGCTGTTCGACGAAGCGCGTTCGACGGCCGATCTCGACAAGCGCGGCGCAATCATGAAGCAGATCTTCGACATCGCGGCGGAGGAATTCGAGACTGTCGGACTTTGCCTCGCCGTCGGCGGCTTCGGCATCATCCGCAATAATCTGCGCAATGTTCCCGAGAAGCAGCCGGATAGCTGGTCCTGGCCCAATCCGGGACCTGCGATGCCGCAGCAGTTCACCTTCACGAGCTGATTTGATCGAGCGCCGTACCGACGGTACGGCGCTTTATTCGGTTCGCCTTCCGAGATGCCTGCGGGCGATGAGAGCCGGTAAGGCCAGGAGGGCGGTACTCAATGCAAGAGGCGCCCATGCTGGTCTTTATCGCCAAACGTTTGTTGTGGATGATTCCATCGCTCTTTGCCGTCAGCTTCCTCGCATTCGTGCTGATCCAGCTGCCGCCGGGTGACTACGTCACGACCTACATTGCGACGCTGGCGGCTTCCAACGAAATCGTCGATCAGAACACCGCGGCACAATTGCGCGAACGCTTCGGACTCGATGACCCGATGCTCATCCAATATTTCAAGTGGATCTGGGGCATCCTCTCGCGCGGCGACTTCGGCATTTCCTTCGAATGGCAGCAGCCGGTGTCCGACCTGATCTGGGAGCGTATGGCGCTGACCCTGGTTCTCGCTCTTTCGACATTGATCGTCACCTGGGCAATCGCGCTGCCGATCGGCGTCTTTTCCGCCGTCCGCAAATATTCGATTGGGGACTACTTCTTCACCGCCTTCACCTTCTTCGGCCTGGCCGTTCCGTCCTTCCTGCTGGCGCTGGTGCTGATGTATGTCGCGGCGGTCGAATTCGGCCAGGATGTCGGCGGGCTGTTTTCGCCGCAATATGAGAATGCGCCCTGGAGTTTTGCAAAGATGGGCGATCTCTTCTCGCATCTCTGGCTTCCCGTCATCATTCTTGCCGTGTCCTCGACGGCGAGCCTCATCCGCGTGATGCGCGCCAATATGCTTGACGAACTGCCGAAGCCCTACGTGACGACGGCGCGGGCAAAGGGGCTCTCGGAGTTCCGACTGCTGATGAAATATCCTTTGATGATCGCCCTCAACCCGTTCATCTCGACGATTGCCTGGTTGCTGCCCAATCTCATCTCCGGCTCGGTTGTCGTCGCCATCGTTCTCAACCTGCCGACGGCGGCGCCCTTGCTGCTGCAGGCGCTGATGGCCCAGGACATGTATCTGGCGGGCGCCTTCGTTCTGCTGATCTGCGCGCTGACGCTGATAGGCTCTCTGATCAGCGACATCCTGCTTGCGCTGGTCGATCCCCGCATCCGGTTGGAATAGGAGCCCGATATGGCCGACATCGCCGTTACAAATATTCAGCCGGACCGCGCCGCCGTCGCATCGCAGTGGCAGCTGATCTGGTGGGCTTTTCGCCGCCACAAACTGGCCATGGTGGCGCTCGTCGTTACCGTGCTGATGTACATCGTTGCACTGGTTCCCGGCTTCTTCGCCATCAACGATCCGAACTTGCAAAATGCGCGCGCGACCTTTCACCCGCCGCAGAAAGTGCATCTGATCGATACCGAGAACGGGTTTTCGTTCGGCCTGCATTATTATCCGATGAAGCTGACCCGCGATCCAGAAACGCTCGCCGCCATCTTCAAGGAAGACACGACGAAGCGGATCGATGTCCAGTTCTTCGGGCGTGGCTATGATTATTCCGTATTTGGCCTGTTCAACACCAACATCCATCTGATCGCCTCGCCCGACAAGACGACGCCGCTGCTTCTCTTCGGTGCCGACCGGCTTGGCCGCGATGTCTTCAGCCGGACGGTGCAGGGTTCGCAGGTGTCGCTGTCGATCGGCCTCGTCGGGGTCTTCCTGTCGTTGATGCTCGGCATCGTGATCGGCGGTATCTCCGGATATTACGGTGGCCGCATCGATTTCTTCATGCAGCGTGTGATCGATTTCGTGCTGTCTCTGCCGACGATACCGATCTGGCTCGCCATGGCTGCAGCCCTGCCGCAGGATTGGCCGGCGACGCTGCAATATATGATGATCACGATCATCCTGTCGCTGACCGGCTGGGCCCAGCTTGCCCGCGTCGTTCGTGGTCGTTTCCTGTCGTTGCGCACCGAGGAATTCGTCGCTGCCGCCAGACTGGATGGCGTTCGCGAAGGCCGCATCATCTTTCGCCACATGCTGCCGAGCTTTGCCAGCCACATTATCGCGTCGATCACCCTCGCAGTGCCGGCGATGATTCTGGCCGAAACCTCTCTTTCCTTCCTAGGGCTCGGGCTGCAGCCGCCGACCATTTCCTGGGGCGTGCTGCTGCGCGAGGCCCAGAACATTCGTTCGATCGCCACGGCGCCCTGGCTATTCCTGCCGGGCTGCGCCGTCGTGGTCGCCGTCATGGCGCTCAATCTCCTCGGCGACGGTCTGCGCGACGCGGCCGACCCCTACAACAAATGAGGCCGGCATGATCGACATCGTTCCCATTGCCGGCAGGCCGCTGCTCGAAGTGAAGAACCTCACCGTCGAGTTCCCGCTGCGCACCGGCGTCTTTCGCGCCGTCAACGACCTGTCCTTTACAATAGAGCCGGGCAAGACGCTCTGCGTGGTCGGTGAAAGCGGATCCGGAAAGTCGGTGACGGCGCGCTCGATCCTGCAGATCGTCGATGCGCCCGGTCGCATCGCCGGCGGCTCGATCACACTGAATCACCCGAAGGGCGGCTCGATCAATCTAGCCAGCCTCAATCCGCGCGGACGCCAGATCCGGGCGATCCGCGGCCGCGATATCGCCATGATCTTCCAGGAGCCGATGTCGTCGCTGTCGCCCATCCATACTGTCGGCAACCAGATTATCGAGGCGCTTCGCCTTCACACCAGGATGAGCAAGGCCGAAGCGCGAGCGGAAGCCATATCGCTGCTCAAACAGGTTGAAATTCCCGCGCCTGAGAAAGCGCTGGATCGATATGCCTTCCAATATTCCGGCGGCATGCGCCAGCGCGCGATGATAGCCATGGCGCTCGCCTGCAAGCCGCAGCTGCTGATCGCCGACGAGCCGACCACGGCCCTCGACGTGACGACGCAGGCCGAAATTCTGGACCTGATCGCCCGGCTGCAGAAGGCCAACGGCATGGCCGTTCTCTTCATTACCCATGATATGGGCGTCGTGGCGCAGATCGCCGACGATGTGCTTGTGATGCACAATGGCGTTGCCAAGGAATATGCACCGGTCGAGCAGATCTTTCACGCTCCGAAAGACGATTATACCCGCATGTTGATCGGCTCCGTGCTGAAGCTTGAGCAGAAGGCCGAGATTCGCCTGGCGCGGGCGCCGCTCGATCGGACGGCGGCGCCGATCCTGGAATTGCGTAATCTTTCGATGGATTTCGGCGAGGTAAAAGCACTCGACGACGTCTCCATTTCGCTGCTGCCGGGCGAAACCCTCGGCATCGTCGGGGAGAGCGGATCCGGTAAGACGACCATGGGCCGCTCGATCATGCGGCTGATCGATCCGACAGCCGGCGAGATTCTCTATCGCCGGGCCGATGGCGGCATCATCGACCTGGCAATGGCAAAAGGCCAGACGCTTGCCGCCGCGCGCCGCGAATTGCGCATGGTGTTCCAGGATCCCTTCGGCTCCCTCAATCCGCGCATGACCGTCTCCCAGATCATCGGCGAACCGCTGCTCGTCAACGGTATCGCCAAGGGACGGGCGCTGGACGAGCGCGTCTGCCATCTGATGGAGCAGGTCGGCCTCGATCCGAGGGCGCGCGAACGCTATCCGCACGCCTTCTCCGGCGGTCAGCGCCAGCGTATCGGCATTGCCCGCGCCATTACGCTCAACCCCCGCGTCATCGTCGCCGACGAGGCGACCTCGGCGCTCGACGTCTCCGTGCGCTCGCAGGTGCTCGATCTGCTGATGCGTCTGCAGGATCAGCTCGGGCTTGCCTATATCTTCATTAGTCATGACATCGGCGTCATCCGCTACATGTGCGACCGCGTCGGCGTCATGTACAAGGGCCAGCTCGTCGAAATCGGCGAAGCGGAAAAGGTCTGCCGCACGCCCGAGCACGCCTACACGCAAGCGCTCATATCAGCCATTCCGCGCCCCGATCCACGCGACCGCGATCATTCGCGGCGCTTCCGCTATGTCGCTCCAGACAGTCTGAGGAACGGGAGCTCGCAGCGATGAAGATCACCGGCATCAGAACTTTTCTCATGCATGTCGGTCAGCCGAGCGGCGGCAATGTCTCCGTGCCGGTGCCGGAGACCTCGGGTTCCTACAATCCAGAAACCTATAACGAGCAGGTCTACGTGCAGACACGCGTGGCGCGCTACTGCTATTTCAATCGCTAGAAGGACAGACTGATGAAGATCGACCGGATGCGGGTGTTCATGACCCGCGACAAGGACCGTCCCCGCGTAATCGTCGCACTCGACACGGACGACGGGTTGACGGGCTGGGGCGAATGCTACAACCACGGTCCTGATAAGGCGCTGCCGCCGCTGCTCGACTATCTCTATGGCTTTCTCTCCGGCCAGGACCCGACACGCGTCGATTATCTCGTCAACCTGCTGATCCAGCAAAGCCGCTTCCCGCCGGGCGCACTCGGCCTTGCCGCGATTTCGGCGCTCGACCATTGCCTGTGGGATCTGGCGGCCAAGGCCGCGAATGTTCCCGTATACAAGCTGCTGGGTGGCGAGGTGCGCGACCGCATCAAGGTCTATGCCGGGGTCTATACCGCCCCCGACGCGCCCGCTGCTCGCGACGAGTTCGATCGCCTGAAAGAGGAATGGGGGTTCACGGCCTTCAAACTCAGCCCCTGGCGTATCGACATGCATTCCCATCGTTGGGGGAATGTCGTGAAAGCCTCGGCCGATTATTTCCGCTCGCTGCGCGAGACGGTGAATGACGAATATGAGATCGCCTTCGACGCTCATGCCAAGATTTTCGAACCGATCGCCGCAAGGCAACTCGGCAATGCGCTGGCGCCCTATGATCCGCTGTTCTACGAAGAGCCGCTGCGTCCGGAGAATATCGATGCCTGGGGCGATCTGAAACAGGGGCTCAACTGCGTGCTGGCCACCGGCGAGTCGCTTTATAACAGGAACGAATTCCTGCGGCTGCTGCAGGTCAAGGGCGCCGATCTGATCCAGCCCGACATCTGCGTCGTCGGCGGCATCAGCGAAATGCGCCGCATCGCCACGCTTGCCGAAGCCTATTTCGTCGGCGTTGCTCCGCACAACCCGATGGGACCGCTGGCGACGGCGGTCAATGTGCATTTTTCGGCCGCGGCCCAGAACTTCCGCATCCTCGAATACCGGCTGCCAAAGGGCCAAGCCTATGTCTACGGCGGCCTCGATATCGAGAAGCGGCAGGGGGAAACCCGCTATGTGGTCGATCCCTATCTGCCGAAGAACGGCTATCTCGAGCTGCGCCCCGACCGGCCCGGCTGGGGCGTCGAGATGGACGAGAAGGCAATGGAGGAGGAAGGCTATATCCACTGGCAGCGGCGTGTGCCGAAGCGGCCGGATGGCTCTTACGCCTTCGCTTAGAGGCGCCGCTCGAAAGAACCGGGACAGGCTGCTGCCGCATGGCAGCAGCCTTTTCCCTGGTCATCAGGCGAGACCGACCTTATGCCTGATGATGGCATTCTCCAACATCTCGCATGTTAGAGGACCCAGTCATCGCGATTTTGGACTTCGGCAGCTCTGTCTTCGCGGCAAATCGTTTCCAGCGCCAACGAGGCACGGCTGGAGTGTCTTTGTTTGTGCCGCAGGATTGCAAACTGGCGGGACGGCAAGGGAAAACGCGCCTTTACCAACAGACCTTGCGTCAAGAGCGGCGCGGCCACGGCTCCGGAAACGACCGTTGCGCAGAGGCCTTCTCTTGCTGCCGATATGACGGCTTCGTTCGATGGCAGCTCAAGCGCGACAGTCAGATCTCCGGAGCCAATGCCAAGATTGGAAATCGCCGCCTCGAAAGCCGACCGGGTTCCGGACCCCTTTTCCCGCATGACCCATTTTGTGCCCGAAACCAGCTCCGCCGGGGCAATCGGTTTGCCACGCGCCCAGGGATGGCGCGGACCGACAACGACAAGGAGTTCGTCCTTGGCAAGCGGCTGAACATTCAGTGCCGGCTCATCAACGCTGCCTTCGACGAAACCGACTTCCGCCAATCCATCGAGAACCGCTTTTGCCGCCATGGCCGTATTGCCGATCACCAGCTTCAGGTCGATGCCCGGATAGCGGGTCTTGAAACGCATCAGCATCGCTGGCAGCCAATAGCTTGCGATCGTCTGACTGGCAAAAACAACGAGCTCACCCTTTTGCAGGCCGCCGAGATCGGACAAGACGAGCGCTGCGGCTCTTGCGCGTGCGAGAGTGGCTCTTGCCTCCCCCAGAAACACCCGCCCTTCATATGTCAGCTCTATGCGCCGTCCGACACGGTGAAAAAGCTGGACCCCATAGGAGGCCTCGAGATTGCGGATGGCCGAACTGACGGCTGATGGCGTGAGGCTGATCGCCGAGGCGCCGTTGGTCAGGTGCTCGCGTTCGGCAACCGCTATGAAAATGGAGAGCTGTTCGAAGGTCATGACGCAATCGTTCGATTTCACCGAATGAACTATATTAAACTATTCAATGGAAGGCGACAATCGAGTATGGGACAGTGAAGCATTCCGCAAGGTCTTGCCCATGCTCGTTTCCGTCTCACGTTCCCCGTCGCTTCCTGCTGTCCTGCCGGGACTTTTCTTTTGCGCGGCAGTCGCGATCATTGCGCAGTTAGTCGAGCGGTTGCAGATGATGATGTTCGGCGCGCACTGGATAGAGAGCCTCGTGCTGGCCATTCTAATTGGCATTGCCGTGCGCTCCTCGATCCGTCTTCCGCAGACTTTCACTCCAGGCATTAACTTCGCCGCCAAGACGCTGCTCGAGATTGCCGTCGTGTTGCTGGGCGCCTCGCTCAGCACGGCTGCCATCCGACAGGCCGGATTGCCGCTTGTCGGCGGAATTGCCGTCCTGGTTGCTCTGTCCCTGGCCGGCAGCTTTCTGCTCGCGCGGCTATTGGGGCTGTCGACCGGCCTAGCGACCTTGGTTGCCTGCGGCAACTCGATCTGCGGCAATTCAGCGATTGCCGCTGCAGCACCTGTCATCGGCGCGAAACCGGAGGATATCGCTGCCTCGATAGCCTTTACCGCGCTGCTCGGCGTTGGTGCGGTGCTGGCGCTGCCGCTTCTGCATCTGGTCCTGGGGCTCAGCGCCGTACAATATGGCGTTTTCGCAGGGCTGACAGCCTATGCCGTGCCGCAGGTGTTGGCAGCCACAGCCTCTGCCGGAGCCGTCAGCACCCAGGTAGGCACGCTCGTCAAGCTGATCCGCGTGATGATGCTCGGACCCGTCATTCTTGTGCTCGGCGCAGTTCATCGCCGCCGTCCCGGTGGCTCCGCAGTCAATCTCCGCCATCTTCTGCCATGGTTCATCCTCGGCTTTGCAGCCATGGCGGCGCTTCGCTCCTTCGACGCAATCCCGGCGCCGCTGCTGGCCGGGATGTCGGCTGTCTCCGCTGCCTTCACCGTCACCGCCATGGCCGCGCTAGGTCTCTCCGTCAATGTGAGATCCATCACCCGTGCCGGCGGCCGGGTCCTTGCAGCGGCGGCGCTGTCACTTCTGGCTCTGGCGGCTCTTGGGTTTTGCTTGATGGGGCTGCTTGACATCGGCTGATCGAGGCGATCTGCCTAAAATACCGGCAAAGATTCCGGTTGCCTTCCAAACGATCGGCCGTTAGCCTGTATATACAGGTCGGTTGGAAACAAAGATCGTCATGCGGGTCATCTCTTCACAGCAGGCTGCGGATCTCCTCGAAGACGGGATGACGGTCGCTGCTTCGGGTTTTGGAGGATTCTGCCACCCCGAGGCCATCACGGCTGCGGTGGAGGAGCGTTTCGTCGCCTCTGGAAAACCCCGCAATCTCACGCTCTTGTTTGCTGCCAGCACGGGCGATCGTCAGACGCGCGGCATGGGGCATTTTGGCTATGAAGGGCTCGTCGCCTGCGTGATCGCCGGGGGCTGGCGAGGAACGCCGCGCCTTGGCAGGCTGGCGATCGAGGAAAAGATCGAAGCGCATTGCTGGCCGCAAGGCGTTATCGCCCAGCTCTATCGAGCGATTGCCGCCGGTCAGCCTGGGGTGATCACCCATATCGGGCTCGGTTCTTTCATGGATCCGCTGCATGGCGGCGGCCGTATGAATGCGACGACGCCGCGCGCGCTTGTCGAGCGTGTGTCGTTGCGCGGCAAGGAATGGCTGCTCTATCCCTCGATGCCGCTCGACTGCGTGCTTTTGCGCGGTACGACGGCCGACGAAGACGGCAACATCACCCTCGAGGACGAAGCCTTTCCCCTCGACGTGCTTGCCATGGCACAAGCAGGCCGAAATTCCGGCGGTATCGTCGTCGTGCAGGTCAAGCGGATTGCGGAGCGTGGCTCGCTGCCGCCGGGCGATGTTCGCATCCCGGCGGCGCTGGTCGATTATGTTGTCATCTGCGAAAATCCGGCCCAGCACGGCGTCAATTTCGCCGAGAAGGACAATATCGCCTATACCGGGCGCGTCCGCATGGCGGCGAGCCGTCTGCAGCCGGCGCCGCTGTCGGCCGATAAGATTATTCAGCGCCGCGCCTTCCTGGAGCTGGCGCCGCTCCATCGCCCGACGATCAACCTCGGCATTGGCATTGCCGCCGGGATCGGCCGTATCGCCAGCGAAGAGGGATTTGACGATTATACGGTGACGATCGAATCCGGCGTAATCGGTGGCGTGCCGGCCGAGGAACTATCCTTCGGCGCTGCCGTCAATCCGACCGCGATCGTCCCACAGGCTTCGCAGTTCGACTTTTACGACGGCGGCGGCCTCGATATCGCCTTTCTCGGCATGGCCGAGGTGGATAGGTACGGTGCGGTCAATGTCAGCCGCTTCAACAATTCCATCGTTGGCGTCGGTGGCTTCACCAACATCTCGCAGACGGCGAGGCGTGTTGTCTATCTCGGCGCGTTTTCGGCTGGCGGCGCGGAAATTGCGGTTGCCGACCGCAGGCTCGACATCATCCGGGACGGCAGAGTTTGCAAGATCGTCGACCACGTCGACCAGATCAGTTCGAGCCCGGCCTTTGCGTCGGAAGGGCAGACACAGCTCGTCGTCACCGAGCGGGCGGTCTTTCAGGTGATCGACGGCTGCCTGACGCTGACGGAGTTTGCCCCCGGCATCGATCTCGCCGCCCACGTTCTCGACCGCCTGCCGAAGGGCGTCGCGGTGTCGGACCAGCTGAAACAGATGGATGCGCGCCTGTTTTCCACCCACGCAATGAAGGTCTCTGCCCCATGAAAATCGATGGAGCCGTCATCATCGTCACGGGCTCGGCAACAGGCGTCGGGGCCGCATGCGTGAAGCAGTTCGCCGAGGGCGGTGCCCGGGTGGTGGTCAATTACAGCCGCAGCAAGAAAGAGGCCGATGAAACGGCCGATATCTGCCGCAGCCTGGGCGCGCAGGTCGAGATCGTCCAGGCCGATGTTGCCGACGATGCGGCCTGCCGCCGGATGGTTGCGACGGCCGTTAAACGGTGGGGGCGGCTCGACGCCCTGGTGAACAATGCCGCAACGACGGTCAAATCGGATCCTTTCGATCTCGAGACATTGTCGGCAGAGGATTTTCAGAGTGTTTTCGGCGTCAATGTCATCGGGGCCTACCAGATGTGCCGGGCGGCGGTGCCTGCGATGCGTGACAGCGGCGGCGGTGCGATCGTCAATGTCTCATCCAACGTTGCCTTTACCGGCGGCGGCAGTTCGCTTGCCTATACGGCCTCCAAGGGCGCGCTCAATGCGCTGACCCTGGCGCTAGCGCGCACCTGCGGTCCCGATATCCGGGTGAACGCGGTTTGCCCCGGCATCATCGATACGCGCTGGATGCGCGATACGCTCGGGCCGGATGCCTATGGCGCCATTGCCAAGCGATTTTCGGAATCCGCGCCGCTCGGCCGGGTCGCAACGCCGGAAGACGTTGCCGGCGCGATTGTCTGGCTTGTTCAGGGGGCAGACTTCGTCACTGGCGAATTGCTTTCCGTCGACGGCGGCATCCGCCTGTCCGGTGGCATTCGCAAACCCGTGGCATCCAGCGGAGCCGCATCGTGACGCTGTCGGCCCAATCCATTCTCGATTTCCCGGTGCCGCAAGCGACGCATGTGGTCACCGCAAGGGATGCCATCCTCTACGCCCTGTCGGTCGGCTACGGCACCAACCCGCTCGACGAAAACGCGTTGAACTACGTCTACGAACGCGATCTGGTCACTGCACCGACGCTTGCCAATATCGTGGCGCATCCGGGCCCCTGGATGCAGCAGACGGGTGTCGACTGGGCGCGTCTGGTGCATTCCGAACATCGCCTGGCGATCCACCGGCCGGTCCCTCTCGATGTGCCGCTGATCTCCCGGTCGCGCGTCTTGTCAGTGGTCGATCGCGGCGTTGAGAAAGCCATGTTCGTCAGCTTCGAGCGCATGATCGCAACCGTGGACGGTGACGAGCCGATCGCGACGATCGTGCAGACGAACGCCTGCCGCGGCGACGGTGGCTGCGGTTCGGCGGGATTAGCGCCTGAACCTCTGTCCAAAGTCCCGGACAGAGAGCCTGACGTCGAATTCAACGTCGACATCCCCGGTAACGCCGCGCTGCTTTATCGCCTGAACGGCGATCGCAATCCGCTGCATGTCGACCCACGGGCAGCGGGCAGCAGCGGCTTCGATCGGCCGATCCTGCATGGGCTATGCAGCTTCGGTTATGCGGGCTACGCCATCATCGCCGCCATCGATCCAGGGATGGCTGCCGGTTTGAGCGCGATCGCGGCGCGGTTCAGCGCAGCGATCTTTCCCGGAGAAACGATCACCCTGCAGATGTGGCGCAACGACGCTGAAATTCGCTTCCGGGGGATCGTTGCTTCCCGGGGCGTGACCATCCTCGACAATGGCATGGCGAGGCTGTCATGACGAAAGCGGTCAAGCCGGCCGCCAGCGAGGCGCGCCAATATATCAGGATCAAGGAGCAGATCCTGGCCGAGATTGCCGAGGGCAAGCTGCAGCCGGGAGACCGGGTATCTTCCGAAAGCGAACTGGTGGCGGCATTCGGCGTCAGCCGCATGACGGCGAACCGGGCGCTGCGGGAGTTGATGTTCGAGGGTGTCCTCAAGCGATCCGCCGGCATCGGAACCTTCGTGTCGCCAAAGCACCTTGACGTCGATCTGCTTCAAATTCGCAACATAGCCGACGAAATACTGGAGCGGGGTCACACGCACAAGGCGGCGGTTGTCCAGGCCGGTTTGATGAAGGCGGATGCCAATGTTGCCGACGCGCTCGAACTGACCCTCGGCGCTGAGGTGATGCATTCGCTGATCGTGCACCTGGAAAACGACCAGCCCATTCAGGTCGAGGAGCGCTACGTCAATCCGCTGGTCGCGCCAGACTATCTGTCGACCGATTTCAGCAGCATGACGCCGAACGAATATCTGACGAAGGTGGCGCCGATAACGGCGTTCGAACATATCGTCCAGGCCGTCAAACCGGACACGACGATCCGCAAATATCTTGGCCTGAAGAATGATCACCCTTGCCTGCGCGTCTTTCGAAGGACCTGGTCGGGCGAGGCCGTCGTGACCTGCGCGCTGTTATACTATCCCGGCGCGCAATATCGGCTGGAAGCGCGGTCCACCAAGGGTCCTTCGAAGCCCGTCGCCATTCTCGGAGAGAAGCAGTGAGCGCCACCCATTCTCCATCGATCACCTTCAGCGCGTCGCCACCGACGGTCGAGGACATCGCGGCAATTGCCCGTCGTCACGCCAGGATCGAAATCTCCGCCGAGGTCGAGGCCCGGATTATGGCGGCGCGCGCCGTCGTCGATCGCTATACGGAAAGGGATCTGCCGGTTTACGGCCTGACGACGGGACTGGGAGCGGGGGTCGATACACGACTTGCAACGGAAGATCTGGTGGCGTTTCAGATGCGTGTGCCGCAAGCCCGCGCGGTCGGCGTCGGAAAGCCGCTTGCCCAGGAATCCGTGCGGGCGATGATGGCCGTCAGGGCAGTCGGCATGGCGGCGGGCGGTTCCGGCATTTCGCTGAACGTGTTCCGTGGTCTGATCGCCGCCATCAACGCAGGTGTCCATCCTGTCGTCCCGTCATTGGGCTCGATCGGTGCTGCGGATTTGGCTCCGCTTGCCCATATGAGCCGGGCGCTTCTCGGCTTCGGCGAGATCGAGCTTGGCGGCGAAGTGCTGCCGGCCGGCATCGCCCTGGAAAGGGCCGGCCTGAAACCTCTCGAATTGGCGCCGAAGGACGGGCATGCGCTTGTCGTGGCCAACAGCCTCTCCATCGGCCTCGCCTGCTTGGCGCTTGAGGATATCGAGCGGCTTTTCGATTGGTCTCTGAAGGCGATTGCCGTTAATTTCGAAGCGTTCAGGGCCAATGTCAGCGTCTTCGACGACCGCGCTCTGGCTGCGAGACCGGCCTTCGGGCAGCGCCGCGTCGCCGCTCAGCTGATGGAGTTGCTTTCGGGAAGCTCCTTGCTCGCCGCCGATGCCGCAAGACGTCTCCAGGATCCATTGAGCTACCGCTGCACGCCGCAGGTCTGGGGTGCGTTGAGGCATGCGATCGATGAGGCAAGGCAGGCGACGGAGATAGATCTCGTCAGCTCCAGCGACAATCCTGTCGTCATCGCCTCAGAGGGCGTCATTCTTGCGCATGGCAATTTCGACATGACCGCTTTTGTCCTCGCCTGGGAACGGCTGGGGCAGGCGATGGCGCATTGTGCGGCAGGCACCGCCTATCGGATCATGAAGATCATGTCGCCTGGCATGTCCGACCTTCCACGCTTCCTGACCCCGATGGGCCAGAGCCGGACCGGTTTTGCGACAGTGCAAAAGACCGTCTCGGCCATGGAAGCCGAAATCCGTCATCTCGCCATGCCAGTTTCGCTCTCGCCCCTTCCGGTCGCCGATGGTGTCGAAGATCAGGCGTCGATGGCCCCGAGCGTTTTGGCAAAGACGCAGGCGATCGTCGAGCGCCTGCGTTATCTCGTCGCCATCGAACTGATTGCCTCGGCACAGGCCCTCGAGCTGCGCGGCGTCTCAGGCGAATTGGGCAAGGGATCGGCCGGGGCCTATGCATTCGTCCGCAGCCACGTCCCGGCGCTTGAAGAGGACCGCGCGCAGGGGCCGGATTTTGCGACGATCGCCGCATTGATCGGGCTTGGCCCGCAATAAGCCCGGTTCGCCACTGCCCCACCAAGAAGGGCAGGGCGCCGACCGGTCATGCCGACGGTTATTCTGGGGATGCCGCCGGTTCGTTCATTGAAAAGTCAACAAGAGGGAATGATTATGAAAAATTGGACAAAGGGCATATTTGCAGCCGGCATCATCGCAGCCGTCATGTTCCAGTCTGCATCCGCAGAGACTATCAAGGTCGGCAGCAAGAATTTCACCGAGCAGTTCATCCTCGCTGAAATGTATTCAGCCGTTCTGGAAAACGCCGGCTTCACGGTCGAGCGCAAGATCAATCTCGGCGGCACGCTGATTGCGCATCAGGCATTGGTGGCCGGCGAGATCGATCTCTATCCGGAATATACCGGGACGGCGCTCGCGTCTGTCGTCAAGGGCGAGATGTCGACCGATGCCGACAAGGTCTACACCCAGGTCAAGGACTTCTACGCCAAGCAATTCAACCTCACATGGCTGAAGCCGAGCGGCATCAACAACGGCTATGTCATCGTCGTCCGGCAGGAAACGGCGCAGGCCAACAATCTGAAGAGCCTGTCGGATCTCGCCAAGGTCTCCAAGACACTGGTCTTCGGCGGCGGTGCTGAATTTCCCGATCGCGCCGACGGCCTGCCCGGTCTGAAGCGCGTCTACGACGCCGAGTTCAAGGAGTTCAAGCAGTTCGCCAAGCTTGGTCTTCGTTACGACGCGCTGGAACAAAAGGACATCGACGTTGCCAACGGTGCAGCGACCGACTGGCAGATCGGCTCGAAGAACCTCGTGCCGCTGGCAGACGACAAAGGTCTGTTTCCGCCCTACTACGTGGCGCCCGTTGTTCGCCAGGACGTGCTCAAGGCCAACCCGAAGGTTGCCGAACTGCTGGAAGCGGTTGGCTCCCATCTCGACAATGAGAAAATGCGGGTCCTCAATGCCAAGGTCGAGACCGATCACGAGGAAGCCAAGGACGTGGCGGTCGACTTCTTGAAGGAAAACGGCCTGCTGCCGAAATGATTGTCATGCCCCCGTGGCCGGATATCCATCCGGCCGCGGTCTGGGGCGGCGATCCTTTCAAGGGGTTGTTCGAAAATCCGTCCGGTCGGCAGCGGGCAGGAATGTGGAGAAGCGGGAAATGCAGGAAATCTGGATCGATTATCTCAACGCCCTCGATGCCAAGGCGCTGGGGCTGACCAATGACGAGATTCTCGATGCGGTGTCGAAGGCGCTGGATGCGCAGGGCAGGGGTGAAACCGTCATCGAGCCGCGGGTTCATCTTGTGCCGGAGAGCTCCGACAAAGGCCATTTCAATGTGCTTCGCGGCTATGTCAAAGCGCTGAATTATGCCGGCGTCAAAGTCGTCGGCGACTTCGTCGACAACTACAAGGTGGACCTGCCTTCGGAGCTTGCGGTCCTCAACCTGTTCGACCCGAATACGGGTGTGCCGAAGGCCATCATCGACGCGACTGCCATCACCGACATGCGCACCGGCGCCGTCACCGCTCTTGGCGCGAAATATCTCGCTCGCAAGGACAGCAGGGTGCTCGGTCATATCGGTGCGCGCGGAACCTCTTACTGGAATGTCCGACTTCTCGACCATCTCTTCGACTTCGAGGAAATCCGCGTGCATTCGCGCCGCCCGGAAAGCCGCAATGCCTTCGCCAAGCGTCTTGAGGCCGATCTCGGCAAGAAGATCGTCGTTACCGACAATTGGGAGGATTGCCTCAAGGACGCCGACATCATGGTCGAGGCCAGCCGCCTGCCGGAACCGGCGCCGCTGTTCAAGACCGAATGGGTCAAGAAGGGAGCATTCGTTGTGCCCTATGGCACGATGAGCGCACTCGAATTCGATCTCACGGACATCATGGACAAGGTCGTCGTCGACGATTGGGGACAATGCGGCCCCGGCAAGCCTTTCGGGGCGCTTCGCCGTCACGTCGACGAGGGCAAGGTGACGGCCGAGAACCTGCACGCCGAAATCGGCCAGATCATTTGCGGCAGGAAGCCCGGCCGCGAGAGCGATGAGGAGACGATCCTGTTCTGGCACCGCGGCCTCAGCACCACCGATGTGGCGCTCGGCGCCGCCATGGTCGACAAGGCAAGAGAGATGAACATCGGCCAACGGCTGCGGTTCGCATAATTGCCATGGTGTTGTCCAAGCCGATCGCCTGTTCGAGAATGTATAATCTCAGTCCGTGCATTCGCGGCCTGTGGGATGCGCTGTTTGCGCAGGTCAGTCTGCAGTCCGGCATCGAACTCGAGATCATCGCTCACGCAGCACCGGCACCGTTGTCGGAGCTGTGGGCGAGGCCGGACATGGGAGCGGTCTTCATGTGCGGCTATCCGTTTTCGCACATGCCCGAGGCTGCGCGACCGACGGTGCTTGCCGCACCCGTCTCGAGCGAGGCATGGTCTTTGGACCAGCCGCTCTACGCCAGCCACATTCTCGTCGCCTCCACCGGGCCGGTAAACGCTGTGGAGGATCTCGCAGCGGCACGCTGGGGCTGGACTGTGCGCGATTCCCAATCGGGCTATCACGCAGCGCGTTCTTTCCTTGCCGACCGGTTTGCCGGGAAAATGAAGCAGAGCATGACGGTCGGACCGCTGCTCAACCCGTCGGGCATCGTCGCCGCCCTCAAGGACGGCAGGATCGATGCGGGTGCGATCGACGCTTACGCCTTCCAATTGTTGCGGATGCACGAACCCGATGCGATCGATGGTCTGCGTATTCTGGCGACGACCGAACCGCTTCCGGCGCCGCTGCTGGTTGCCTCGCAGACATTGCCGTCGGGCGTCGCCGCAGCGTTGCAGCAAAGCCTCGTGACATTGCATGGAACGGCTGAGGGAGCGGCGGTTCTGGTGCAGCTCGGCCTCAAGCGGTTCTCAACGGTCGTTCCCTCGGCCTACGATATTCTGCCGCAGAGAGCAGACGACGCCGATCGCAGATTGGGGATCTCATGGTAGACAGGCGAAAGAGCGCCCCGATGCGGAGGTCTCGACGATGAAATGGGTCCCTAAACATCTCGACCGGCTATTCGAAGCACTGTTGGAGCACCTCTATCTCGTTTTTTCCTCGGTTGGCATTGCCCTGGTGATCTCGCTGATCGTCGGGATATGGGCGGCAAGGCGGCCGCGGAGCTTTGCCGTGATCGTCATCTTCACTGGTATCCTGTTTGCGGTGCCGAGCCTGGCGCTGTTTGCGCTTCTCATTCCCATCATGGGCATCGGCGCGGCACCCGCCATAACCGGTCTTGCCGCCTATTCGCTGATGATCCTGATCCGCAATATCGGCATGGGATTTCAGGCTATTCCGCGTGACATATTGGAGGCCGCCGATGGCATGGGCTACGGCACGGCGCGGCGGATCTGGGAAGTCGAACTGCCGCTGGCAGTGCCTTATATCGTCGGCGGGCTTCGCATCGCCATGGTGACGGTCATCGGCATTGCGACTGTTGCCGCCTATATCAATGCCGGCGGGCTCGGCGTCATAATTTTCGAAGGCATCGACCAGCGCTTTCCTGAAAAGATCATCGCAGGCGGGTTGCTGACGTCGTTTCTGGCGCTCTTTGCCGACTACTGTTTTGCCTCGCTCGAAAAGCTGCTGCGCCGGCGCAGCGGAGGGAAGGTAGCATGATCGTTATCGATGCATTCAGCTGGATCTTCAACAATTCCGGTACCTTCCTCACGGCTTTCAATCGCCATCTTCTGATGTGCGTCCTATCGCTCGGCATCGCCTTTGTCATCGCGGTGCCGCTCGGATTTGTCGTCGCACGGGCACCGCGCGCCGCCTTTGCGGTGGTCAATATTGCCGGCGCCTTGCGCTCCATCCCCAGCCTTGCGATCCTGTCGGCGACGATGCCCTTTCTCGGCATCGGATTGCTGCCGTCCGTGATCGCCCTCATCGTCCTGGCCGTGCCGCCGCTATTGTTGAACACGATCATCGGCATCCGCGAGATCGACGCCTCGGTGATCGATGCGGCGGATGGAATGGGCATGAGCTCGGGGCAGATGCTGTGGGAGATCGAACTTCCCCTGGCCGTTCCCGCGATTCTGTCGGGCGTCAGGACGAGCGCCATCCAGGTCATCGGTGGGGCGGCGCTAGCCTCTTTTATCGGCGGCGGCGGGCTTGGCGATTTCATCAATGCCGGCATTGCGATCATGAACATGCCGCGCCTTCTCGTCGGAGCGGTGCCAATAGCCCTGCTCGCAATCTTTGCGGAATTGGCCTTCGGCACCCTGGAGCGCCTCTTCACTCAACGGCGCTGAGCGGCCGAAAGCGGATATCAGGATGATTCATCTCGATCATGTTACCAAGAAATACGACGGAAGCGGCCCGCATGCGGTCGACAATCTCGATCTGCTGATCGAGACCGGCACGACGGTTGCCCTGATTGGTCCTTCTGGCTGCGGCAAGACCACGACCATGCGGATGATCAATCAGTTGGAAACGCCGACGGCGGGACGCGTGCTGGTTGACGGAAGAGATATAGCCCGGGTCGATCAGAAGGAGCTCCGCCGCAGCATCGGCTATGTCATCCAGCAGGTCGGTCTGTTTCCGCATATGTCAATCGCACGCAATGTCGCGACCGTCCCGCGGCTTCTCGGTTGGGACAAGGCGCGCAGCGATCGCCGCGTCGACGAGCTCCTGGATCTCGTCGGCCTTGATCCGGCCGTCATGCGGCAGCGCCTGCCGCACGAATTGTCGGGCGGGCAGCGTCAGCGCGTCGGTTTCGCGCGTGCGCTCGCAGCAGACCCCGCAATCATGCTGATGGACGAACCGTTCGGCGCGATCGATCCGATCACCCGTGTTAGGCTTCAGGACGAATTCCGCGATATTCTGAGGAAGGTGAAGAAGACCGTCGTCATCGTCACGCATGATCTCGACGAGGCCATCAAGATGGGCGATCGCATCGCGATCATGCGGGATGGCCGCCTTCTCCAATATGATAGACCGCAGGAAATTCTTGCGCGTCCCGTCAACGAATTCGTCGAGAACTTCCTCGGCCCTGACCGAGCCATAAAGCGGCTGAGTTTGATTGCTGTATCGACGATCATGACCGCGCCGGAACCGTCCAACGGCGATGCCGAGATCGCCGCTGACGCCACGGTTCACGAGGCCTTGGCGCTCATCCTCTCCGGCGAGATGCCGGGCCTCCATGTCAGGTCATCCGATGGGACGCTTGCGGGATATCTGTCGCGAGCCACCTTGTTGCGCGCCAATCGGCTGTAGAACAATTCCGGCTAAAGTCCGCAGCGGTTTTGCTCAACGTGAACAAGACCACCTGCCCTTGCCGAAGGGTCAATACACGAATGCTACCCACGCGTGCGGAAAGGGTTTGCCGATCGCCTGTCTCAGGCTGTCGGTGCCGGCTCGATTGACGTCAACTCCGCTCGTTCACTCTCCGCTTGTCTAAGCGTCTTTCGGCAGCACTGAGCGAACCCTTGCGACGAAGGCATGGAAGTCCCGCATGAACGTGCGCAGGAAATCGGCGGTGCTCTCGTTCGTGACCTCGCCGTCATCGGTGATCAGCCCCGGGGTGAATTGAATGTAGGCTTCCGGAGCATTCATCTGCGGAGAGTTGCAAAAACTAAGCACGCTGCGCAGATTCTGCTGGGCGACGGCTGTGCCGATCGCGCCCGGCGAGGTGCCGATCACCGCAGACGGCTTGCGTGTGAACGAGTTGGTGCCGTAGGGGCGGCTCGCCCAGTCGATTGCGTTTTTCAGCCCGCCGGGGATGGATCGATTGTATTCGGGAGTGACGAACAGCACGGCGTCGACGGCCGCGATCGCCGCTTTGAATGCCCTGCCGGCCGGAGGGTAATCGGCGTCGTAATCGTAACTGTAGAGTGGCAGGTCCTTGAAGGATATCTCTGACATTTCAAGTTCCGGCGGGGCGACGCGCACCAACGCCTTGGCGAGCTTGCGGTTGATCGAACCCTTGGCGAGGCTGCCGATAAGATAGCCTACTTTATGCGTGGTCATGGCGTTCTCCAGTATCCCGCATGATAAAGGACATATCATACGCGGAATTCTCGACGGGGTCTCTGTCCTTTGGGTCCAAGCAACTATTCGCCGATAAACGTGACCGTCTCGGCCAGTGGGGCGCGGCCCGTACGGGCGTAACTTACCGCAGGGTCTTCGTAGCCGATCGACATGCCGCAGAAGAGGATCAGCCCATCGGGCGGCGACAGTACCTCGGCGACCGTCTCGCGAACCTGCGACCATGCCATCTGCGGGCAACTGTGCAGTCCTTCGGCGCGAAGCAGCAACATGACGGTCTGCAGATACATGCCGACGTCGGCCCATTGAGGTAGGCCAAGATCGCGGTCGATGTAGCAAAACAGAGCGGCTGGCGCGCCGAAGCAGTTCCAGTTGGCGATTGCTGCCCGCTGGCGTGCCTCCCAGTCCTCGCGCGCAATGCCGAGCGCGCTGTAGCGTTCCTTGCCGAAGGCGGAGCGGCGCTCGCCGTAGGGGGGCTTCAGCACGGAGGGGTACATCTCATACTGCCGCTTGTCCCAGGCGTCGCCATGCGCCACGCGCTCGACGGCTGATGTCTTGAGTTCGGCCAGCGGCGCGCCGGTCATCACGTAGGTATTCCACGGCTGGATGTTCGATCCTGACGGGGACCATGCCGCGGCAGCCAGCACCCGCTCAAGTATTTCCATCGCCACAGGCTGGTCTTTAAATCCGCGCACCGACCGTCGGCTTGTGACTGCCTCATATACGTCCATGATCGCCTCCATGCGCCAGGCCGTTCGTTCCGTTCCCGATGTGGTTCATTATCTCCATTCGCAATGGAGGCGTAATCACACCGTGGTCTAGGAGGCGTATATCAAACGTACATCAGCGATCGATGCGGTCGAAGGGCATGTCAGCAGAATTGGAGACCAATCATGAGCGGCAAGATCAGCGTTCCGCCATTGGCGTCAGGTGCGGACGGCTCGGGCACGTTCTGCCGCCGTACGGCGATGCGATCCGAAGATGTCCGCGAGCGTATCGAGCATTGCCCTGACCCCGTCAGATTGAAGTGAATAGTAGATCGTCTGCGCAGCCCTTCGTGTTTGCACGAGTTCCTGGTCTCGAAGAATTGCCAGATGCTGAGACGTCGAAGATTGGCTCAATCCCACTTCGTCAGCCAGTACGGTTACGGACATTTCTCCTTCGCTCAACAGATGCAGAATGTGAAGCCGTTTGGAATTCCCGATGGCCGACAGGAAGATTGCTTCGGTGTCGAAGGCATTGGTTTTAGGGGAAGGCGCGACGGACGATTGATTGTTCAAGGCGAGATCTCCTATGGGGAACCGAAGCGGTACGGTGTCATATCCCCGAACTTTAATTTAGAGATAACGCAAGCGTGCGGGGCCGAAACCCATTGATGGCGCCGAATCGTCTTTTTTGGCGTGAATCGGATACGGCGTGCATCAAATGGACAGCCGGCGTTCTTGGCGCCTTGATTAAAAGCTAACGCGCCCCCGCCTGACGCATCTGCACTGGCAATGTTTCCCAGGCCCGGATCAGCTCGCCGATAGAGGCGGCCTCCATCTTGTGCATGACGTTGCTGCGATGCAGCTTGACCGTCACTTCGCTGATGCCAAGGTCGAAGGCGATCTGCTTGTTTAGGCGCCCGCGTGCCACTTCGTGCAGAACCTCCCGTTCGCGCTGCGTCAGCGTCTCCAGCCGTTCGATATTGCGATTGGCGATCGCCGCTTCCGCTCGTCGTTCGCCGTCCATTGAAATGGCGGCGGTTACGGCATCAAGCAGCGTCTGATCCCGCGCAGGCTTGGTGAGGAAATCCACGGCGCCGGCTTTCATCGCCTGGACGGTCATCGGGATATCTCCATGGCCGGTCAGGAAGATGATCGGCTTGGCAATGCCGTTCTCGGCCAGATGGCTCTGCAGATGGAGACCGCTTGCCCCCGGCATGCGCACATCGAGGATCAGGCAGCCGGGTCTGTTCAATATATCCGCGTCGAGCAGTTCGCGCGTCGAAGCAAAGCTGACCGGCTGAAAACCGGCCGACAGGATCAGCTCCGACAGCGCCTCGCGAATGGATGCGTCGTCGTCCACGATCATGACGAGCGGCTGATCCTCTTCACGTTCACGCTGCGCTGACAAGGGCGCCGATCTACGAACAAACGGCTGGTCAACCCTCATGTCACCCTCCATTTCTCGATTTGTGTAAGGCATTGGCGATGGCCGCGATCAGGGCCTGGGCATCGAATGGCTTGCGGAAGAATCCGCCGGCGCCTTGAGCGCGGCCCTGATCTGCGATCTCGTGGCGGCCCGTAATCAGGAAAACCGGCAGCTCCGGGCGTGACTTCCTGACGAGATCGCGGAGTTCGAAGCCGTCGATGCCGGGCATTCCGATATCGGTGATGAGCAGATCGAGGTCCGACAGCCCGTTGACGAGCAGCGAGCCTGCCGACGAGAAGCCGCGGGCGACATAGCCCGCCGATTCCAGAAGGTCGCTCATCGATTCAAGAAGTCTTGGATCGTCATCGACAATTGCCACGACATGTCTTGTCTTGTTCATGTTCAATTCCCTCCCACCCGGCGCGAGTGGGTTATCGGTATTTCCAGTTTCTCCGCGATGCGCACGAGGTCGGCGAGCGATGCCGCCGCCATCTTCTGCATCACGTTTCTTCTGTGGATCTGCAGCGTGACTTCGCTGATCCCCAGTTCTGCCGCCGCCTGCTTGTTGAGAAGGCCGCTGACGACGAGCGGCAACACCTCGCGTTCACGCGGTGTCAGGTCGAGATAGTGTTGCCTCAGCATGCCGAGTTCGGCGCGCTCGGTCCTCTTTTCCCGATCCTCGGCAATCGCTGCCTGGATTGCTGTCATCAGGTGCTCGTCGCTGAACGGCTTCGTCAGGAAATCCACTGCGCCGCGCTTGATGGCGCGCACGGAGGAGGGGATATCGCCATGTCCGGTGATGAAAACGATCGGCGGATGATCGCCGTCGGCTATCTGCCTCTGCAGGTCGAGGCCGTTGATATCGGGAAGTTCGATATCGAGGATGAGGCAGGCGGGAACATCCGGCTTGTCCGCTTTCACATAGTTGCAGGCCGACTCGAAGGCGATGGCGCGTATGCCATGCGAGTCCAGCAGCTCGCCGAGCGCCTCGCGAATGCGTTCATCGTCATCGACGATGAAGACAATATGGTCGTCCGCCGTCATGACGCCACCTGTGTTTCAATGGGCAATGTGAAGATCAACGTTGCCCCGCGCGGATTGTTCTGCTCCGCCCACAACCGTCCGCCATGCAGTTCGACAATCGAGCGGCAGATCGCCAGGCCCATGCCCATGCCGTCTTCCTTGGTCGTGAAGAACGGCTCGAACATTTTTTCGGGAAACTCAATCCCCTGGCCATGATCGCTGACTTCCGTCTGTACGGCATTGCCGATGTGACGCACGCGCACCTCGATCACCCTGTCGCCGGCAATGGCCTCCATTGCCTCCATGCCATTACGGATGAGATTGATTAGAACCTGTTGGATCTGGGTGCGATCGACGGAGATCGGCGGGAGGTTGCCGTCGATCTGCAAAACCATGCGGGCGTGACGGCGCGCCATCTCGTCAGCCATGAGGTTGCGCCCTTCGTTGACGATGTCTGGCATCGTCGTATGAACCCTCCTGTCTGCGGATTGTTTGAACAGGGCGCGGATGCGGCTGACGACATCCGCGGCCGAGTTGGCGTCCCGAATGATGCGCTCGATTGTCCTTTGGGCACGCTCCATGTTCGGCGGTTCGGCCATGAGCCAGCGTTGGCAGGCGTGTGAGTTTGCCACGACGGCAGCGAGCGGCTGGTTCACCTCGTGGGCGATGGAGGCCGAAAGCTCGGCAAGGCTCGCGACCTGGCTCGCTCGCGCGAGACCCTCTCGCGCCTGACGCAGATCTTCCTCCGCCCGAACCTCGCCGTCGATATCGAGGCAGATGACATTCCATTGGACGATGGCGCCTTCGGCATTGCGCATCGGCGCAGCGCGCGTCTCGACCCAGCGATATTCGCCATCGAACCGCCGCAGGCGATGCCTGCGCGCATAGGGCTCACCGGTGCGCAATGAATGGGCGTAGTTCTCCTTGACCCCTGCCACGTCGTCGGGATGGACGCCGGCATCGAGCGTGCCGTCCAGCCGGCTTTTTCCCGTTCCATCAAGCGCTTCGAGCCTGTATCCGAGGAAGTCGCGCAGCTGAGGATTGCGATAGACCGGCTCCCCATCCGGCGCCGCGCAATCGATCATTGCCGGCAGCGTTTCAACGATCTGCCAAAGCGAACGCTCTCTCTCGCGCAACTCTTGCTCGATGCGCAATTGATCGTCGATGTCATGCGTCAGGCCATACCACTGAATGATCTGCCCGCTCTCGTCCCTGAGCGGCTCGGCGCTGCCTCTGACCCAGCGATAGACGCCGTCAGCGCGCCGCAGGCGATATTGCTTCGAGAAACGCTCGCCGGTGGCGAAGGAATGCTTCAGCGCCTCGGAAAGGCTCTCCGCATCGTCGGGATGGATGGCGGCTTCTATTATGGCGGACAGCCGGTTCATGCCGGGCTTTTCTGGGTTTGCAATGTCCGGGCCGAGAAAATTGATCAGCCGCTTATTGAAGAAAGTTGGCTCGCCATCCGCATTCAAGCGCCAGAGAAGGCTCGGGACGATGTCGACGAGCTGCGACAGCTCCCGTTCCCGCTCGCGCAGTGCCTGTTGCGCTCGCACCTCGTCATCGATATCGACCGCAGCGGCATACCATTGCACGATAGTTCCATTTTGATCCCGCAACGGCTCTGCGCGCCCCTCCATCCACCGATACGCACCGTCGGCGTGGCGTCGGCGATACTTTATCGTATAGGGCTCGCCGGTCGCGAGCGCACGACCGAGCACCTCGCGCATGCGAGGTCCATCGTCGGGATGCACGGTTGCTCCGATGAGCACCGCCAAACGGCTGAGATCGGGTTTGTCCCAGGCTGCGACATCATCCATCCCGATGGATTGCAGGGTGCGCCTGCTGAAGAAGGTTGGCTCGCCATTCGGCGCCATGCGGGCAATGTGAACCGGAACCATGTCGACGAGCTGTGACAGTTCGCGCTCGCGGTCACGTAGTGCCTCGAGCGCACGCACTTCTTCGTCGACATCGAGGGAAACGCCGTACCATTGCACGACCTTGCCGTCGTCGTCCCGCCGCGGCTCCACCCTGCATTCCGCCCAGCGATAGACGCCGTCCTTTTCAAGCCAGCGAAACCGCATCGCGGTGCCGCTGCCGCTTTCGAAGCATTTGCGCAGCGTGCGCTGAACGTCGGGCGCCTCATCGGGATGGATCAGTTGCTGCAGCAACTCGTCGATGCGGGGTTCGCCGTCGGCGTCGAAATCGGCGATGACGGCGCGGAAGTGATCCTGATAGCGTTTGTTGAAGTAGATTGATCCGCCCGCCGGCTCCACGCTCCAGATGCGGACAGGAACGGCGTCGATCATCTGCTGCAACTGCTGTTCGCTCCGGCGCAGCGTCTCTTCGGCATGGACTTGATCGTCGATATCGTGACAAAGCCCGTACCACTGAACGATGCTTCCCGCCTGATCGCGCATCGGCTCGGCGCGACTCGACATCCAGCGATAGACGCCGTCGGCGCGGCGCAGCCGATACCGCATGGCGAAATTCTCGCCCGTGACGAGGCAATGGCTGAGCGACTCTCTCAACGCCGCGGTGTCATCGGGATGAATGATGGCTTGAAGGACTGCTTCCAGCCGGCTCATATCCGGCTTGTCGGCATCGGCCACGTCAAGGCCGAGGAAATCAACCATGCGCTTGTTGAAGAAGGTCGGCTCGCCCGCGGGCGTCAGACGCCAGACGTGGCTCGGAACCATGTCCACCAGTTGCGATAGCTCGCTCTCCCGTTCGCGCAATGCGTCAACGCTTTGTCGCAACGAAAGCGACGCCAGTTGATGCTGGCGGGATATGGCCGCGACGATGAGCGCCGAAAGCGCCGAGATGGCCAGAAAAAGCTGCAGCATGATCTGCTTGTGCTTCTGGGACTCCGGATCGCCCGCGAATTGACCGGCGCCGGTTATCGTGAAGACCGCCGTAATCAGTGCCAGCAGAACGAGCGATATTGCCGCGCCCTTGAACTCGAAGCGGACCGCCGCCCACAGAAGAGGCGGCATGATGATATAGGCGAACGGAAGGTAGCCGCTCAGGGAAAGCGCGGCGATGGCGAGAAAGATGAGGCCGAGAACGCAAGCCTCCATCCATTGCGTGGTCGACAGCTGCAGTCTGCCCCGCCAGCTGTGGAGCACGACGAGCGCCAGCGGCGCCACGATGAGAACGCCGGTCGCATCGCCGATCCACCAGAGAGGCCATGCCGTCGCAAAGGATTGCGAGAGGATGCTAAACCACGCCAGCGTTGCGCTTCCGATGGTCGCGCTGACGATCGGAGCAATCCCGGCGCCGAGCGCGACGAAAGCGAGCACTTCCTGCAGGCTTTCCAGCCGCACCGGCCGCTGCAGCGTGCGGTTCACGAGCCAGGCTCCCACCACCGCTTCCAGAGCGTTGCCGATATAGATCAGGAATGCGGCGAGCGGTGGACTGTGAAACCACAGGACATTGCTGAACATCTCCGCCAGGCAGCCGCCCAGAACCCACCAGGGCCAGCTGTATCCGGAACTGAGAATGAGCGTTGCGATGAAAAGCCCGCTCGCCGGCCAGATGGAAATGCCGGTTCCAGGCACGATCGCCAGAGCTTGGGCGAAGCCGCAGGCGAGCACATAGGCGAGGAAGAAAAGCCCGAGACGCGGGAATGGCGGGCGGTGCAACCAGACCCTCTCCATCAACCGCTCCGGCCGGACAGGCAAAGCCTGGGGATCGTCAGTGTTTCCTACAGCAGTTGTTTTCCATTTCGGGGCCGGCGCGCTCATATTGAAACCGTAATCTTGCCGCACCACAACCGCAACTCATGGAAATCCATGCATTGCGCGGGAATGGAGCCGATTTTTCGGACCCCGGCGTAGTCTTTGGTGTTTCCGATGAGGCATCCTAAACTTTGGGCTGGCTTCACTATGCCTTGCGTCTCGGACGTTCGACCTCAGGCATGATGGGATGCGCTCGGCGGTCAGGTCATTCTCCGTCGGCGCAAGCACGAGGATGACGCAAAGAGGAGGCCGCCACGACGACGGAGCCGACGCCAATGGCGTCAGCGGCCGTCGACGACCCAGAAGCTCTCCGAGTGGCTCTACCGATCGATGGAGGCTTAGCGGCCATCTTGAATTCTGCCGAATGAAGTAATACCTTCTTCTTGGAGAGTATTACAAAGGCGCTCGCTATGACCACCACCGTTACTGCGAAAGGGCAGGTGACCATTCCGAAGCCTGTACGGGACATGCTCGGCATCGTTCCTGGCAGCCAGGTCGATTTTCATCGTGCTGCCGACGGCAGTGTGGTTCTGACGCGCGCCGACAAGAAGCGGCCGGCGAGCCGCTTTGAGAAACTGCGCGGCCATGCCGGCAAGGGCCTCGATACCGACGCTATCATGGCTTTAACGCGCGGCGAAACGTGACCCTTGTTGATACCAATGTGCTCCTAGACCTCGTAACCGACGACCCGGAATGGTCGGACTGGTCTATTGCGCAGCTGGAAGCCGCGAGTATCGAGGGCCCCCTCCTCATTAACGATGTAGTCTATGCCGAACTTGCGGTTCGATACGACAGGATCGAGGCGCTGGAGGCCTTTGTTGAACAGGCCGTCCTCGAGATGACGCCGATGCCGAGATCCGCTTTGTTTCTCGCCGGCAAGGTTTTCACGCAATATCGCAAAGCAGGCGGTACGCGTACCGGCGTGCTTGCCGATTTCTTCATCGGCGCTCATGCCGCCGTGCAGCAGCTGCCGCTCCTGACGCGAGATGGCGGCCGCTATCGCAGCTATTTCCCCTCGTTGAAATTGATAGCGCCCAGTTCGTGAGGCGAAGACCTGCGTGACGGCAGATTTCAACAAATCTCCTGCAGCGGCGGCTCAAGCTTTTGCGACGGCTCCAACACTGTCGGCCGGTTTGGTCTTCGCACCAAAGGATGAAGCCTATTGAATAACTAGAGAATGATGCAGACCCAGACGCGGGATCATGCTCCATCCGTGCAGTGCTGCGCCGGCTCGACCCTCCAGTCTATCGCGGCCCATGCGCGCCATCGAAGATATGCCGGGCCTTGGTCCTCGGCGCAGCGACGGAATGACGATTGACCAAAGAGCATTCCAGCTTCGTAATTGGATAGCGCTTGCCACGCATGGTCTGCAGGTTGAGATGTTCAATTGCCCACTGACCCATGGCGAGGTGGGGAAGGACCGAAGTGGTCAGTGCCGGTACGAGGTGTCGCGAAATTTCTTCGTCGTCATAACCGACGACCGACATGTCCTGGGGTATGCGCAGCCCGGCATCTTTAAGCGCTTCGTAGCATCCCACGGCAGTGCGGTCGTTCTGGCAGAAGATCGCGGTCGGCGGTTCTTTCAACGCAAGCAATTTCATCGTAGCGGCATAGCCGGCACCGGCCGACCAGTCGCCTTCAATGACTAATTCCGGATCGAAGGGTATATCCGCGGTCGCAAGCGCACGGCGGTATCCCGTCAGCCGGTCTTGCGCAGCCTGCATCCAAATCTCGCCGGTGATCGTTCCGATGCGATGGTGGCCGTGCGTGATCAGATGCCGGGTGGAGCTCTGGCCTCCGGCGATTTCACTTGGCACTACGGCTGGAAAGGCATGATCCGCCGTGTAGCAGTTCAACAATACCGTCGGGATGTTGAGTTCACAGACATAAGAGGGGAGTTGGACCTCTCTGGTATAGATTGTCATATATATGAGTGCGGATATGCCCCCGTTCGTCAGGGCCCTGATTGCTTTTGGCTCCATGACGGGATCACCCAGCGTCTGGGTAACCAACAACACGTTGCCCGTGTTCCAAGAGGCTTGGCGGGCGCCCTCAATCGCCACAATTGCTTCCGGGCTGGTAGCGAGCTGATCCACGGCGAAACCGACCACGTTGTCCAGGCCCGAATAAGAGGCCTTCATGGTATAGCTTGTCCCCATGTAGCCTAGGGCGCGCGCCGCCTCCAATACGCGGTCGCGAGTCTGCTGTGAGATGCGGGTGCCGGGCGTGTCGTTGAGCACGAAGGAAACAGCCGCCTGTGAGCAGCCGGCCGCCGCGGCTATGTCCATCATCGTCACGCGGGCCGGCTTTTCTATTGCAGGCTTCTTTGGGGTCCTGGGCTTACGCATTCGCGGGAACGCTCTCCGATTCTGAGTGTAACAGGCATTTTTTTGATAATAAATATTAGCACTTGTCCGAAAGTGATGGCAATCACGTTAGGGGTTGAAATTCTTGGTCGTCATTGGCGGAAAACTTCATTCGAACCCTTCCCGGATGAAATGTTTTGATGCGCATTGATAATACTATTTACTAATTAAGATTCTTGTATACCGTCAGGGGGCGATCGGAAACAATGCCTAGTCGCTCTGCGACGGCCCTAGGAGGGGGCGCGCATTTGGCCGGCCGTATATCGCAAACGGGCCTGCGCGACCGCGGCCCTCGGGAGGTATGCCATGAAACAGCTGAAATGGAATGCAGCCTTGTTCCTTGCCGGGCTGATAGTGAGCGCGGCGCCACTTGCAGCATCTTATGCCGCCGATAAGCCGACCCTTGCTTTCGTTGTCAACGGAGCGTCTGACTTCTGGAAAGCCGCGGAAGCAGGCGTGAAGAAAGCCCAGGCCGAATTGCCTGACTACCAACTGGAGCTCAAGTACCCTGAACAGGCATCGGTAGCCATCCAGCAGCGCCTGATGGAAGACCTTGTCAGTGCTGGCGTCAAGGGGATCATGGTTTCCGCAGTCGACCCCAAGACCCAGACCGAGGGCTTGAACAAGATCGGCTCACAAACAGCTCTCTTCACGACCGACAGCGACGCGCCGCAGACCAACCGCGTCGCTTATATCGGCTCATCCAATATCGACGCAGGTCTGCAGGCAGCCGAAATCGCGAAGAAGGCAATGCCGGATGGCGGCAAGTGCATCGGTTTTGTCGGGCTCCTCGGCGCCGATAACGCCAAGGAACGCATTCAGGGTATGAAGGACGGACTTAAGGGCACGAAGATCGAGCTGACAGATGTGCGCGGCGACGATATCGACCAGACACGCGCAAAAAAGAATGTCGAGGATGCTCTGGTGGCCAGCCCGGACGTGACCTGCATGGTCGGCTTCTACTCTTATAACACGCCACGCATCTATGAGGCGCTGCGCGACGCCGGAAAGCTTGGTCAGATCACTGTCGTCGGCTTTGACGACGATCCGATCACGCTCGGAGGCGTCAAAGAAGGCACGGTCGCGGCAACCGTCGTGCAGCAGCCATTCGAATGGGCTTATCAGGGGATGAAGCTGATGGCCGCCTACCTCAAGGGCGACAAGTCCGGTATTCCCAGCAACGGCTTGATCATCATTCCGACAGTGATCATCGGCAAGGATGACGTCGATAAATATGCCGCTAACCTGAAGGCCATGGCTGGAAAGTAATTCCCTCTCGCGGCGGGGGTACTCCCCGCCGCGAAATGTTTCTTGCCGCAGCACCCGCAGTCATGGACAGGCAATGAATCATAGCTCAGACATCCCGTCACCGGACGCGCCTGCAACGCCGTTCCTTTCGCTTTCCGGCGTTGGCAAGACTTTTCCAGGCGTCGTGGCGCTTGACGGGTTGTCGCTCGACATCGTGCCGGGAGAGGTCATCGGCTTGGTCGGCGAGAACGGGGCCGGAAAATCGACGCTGATGAATATTCTTGGCGGCGTGATCGCTCCGGATCGGGGCACGATCCTGCTCGATGGCGCAGAGCTTCGCCACCTCACCGTGGAGACGAGCATCGCATCCGGCATCGCTTTTGTGCATCAAGAACTCAACCTTTTTGACAATCTCGACGTCGCCGCCAATATCTTCCTGGGCCGTGAGCCGTTGAAAGCGGGACCTTTCAAGTTTGTCGATCGCGCTCGGCTTCGCGAGATGGTGACCCCGCTCTTGAAGCGTGTAGGGGCACATTTTTCCGCCGATACACCCGTTGCGGCGCTTTCCCTCGCCGAACAGCAGATGGTGGAAATCGCCAAGGCACTGTCGATCAAGGCCAGGCTTGTCATCTTCGACGAACCCACGTCCAGCCTGCCCCTGGCCGAAACCGAGCGGCTCCTGAACATCATCAAATCGCTGAAAGCGGATGGTATCAGTGTGATCTTCATCTCGCACCGTCTCCACGAGGTTGAGCGCGTAGCGGACCGGGTAGTCGTATTGCGCGATGGCACGCTCGTCGGTACGCTCGCCAAGAAGGACATTGGCCATGATCAGATGGTCAAGCTGATGATCGGCCGGTTGCTCGCGGCCCGGACGGCAAAACCGCAGCGTTCGCCAGGCCCGGTCGCATTGAAGGTAAATGGTGTGCGCACCGAGGCCTATCCCAGCCGCCCCGTTGACCTGGAAATCAGGTACGGAGAAATCCTGGGGCTTGCAGGCCTCGTCGGATCTGGCCGCACCGAGCTTGCAAGGGTACTCTTCGGCATCGACCGGAGTTACGGGGGAGCCATTCTGCAGGACGGACGCCAAATTGCGATCGGTTCTGCTCGGGACGCTGTCGCCCGCGGCATCTTTCTGGTGCCGGAGGATCGCAAGCGCAATGGCATTCTTCTTGATCTTCCGATCGCCCAGAACATCACCCTTGCCGATCTTCCCAGGATTTCAAGTCGCTTCATGGTCTCCGCTGAACGGGAGATCGAGGCCGCTGAAAAGCAGCGTGTTCGTCTCGGTATCAAAGCGCCCTCCGTTTCGACGCGAACCGGCACTCTGTCCGGTGGCAACCAGCAGAAGGTGGTTCTGGCTAAATGGTTGTCGATGAGTCCGAGGGTAATGATCTTCGATGAGCCGACACGCGGCATCGATATCGGCGCGAAGAATGAAATCTACGGCCTGATGCGAGCGCTTGCCGATGCCGGTGTCGCGATCCTGATGATCTCCAGCGACATGGAAGAGGTGATTGGCGTTTCTGACCGCATCGCCGTCATGCACGAGGGCCAGATCGCCGGCATTCTCGAAGAGGACGAATTCAGTCAGGAAAGCGTCCTTTTGCTTGCTGTCGGCAAAAGCGTAAAATAGCGGCTGCGGCCATTATGGGTATCGGGGATGGGTCTCGAATGATCAAGAAAGATCTTGGACTGCTGCTTTTGATCATCGTTGTCGGCGTCGTCGTCGCCATCATCAACCCGCGCTTCTTGCTGCCGATCAACCTTGCGAACACCGCCAACCTGATCGGCCTGTTCGGGATCCTGTCGATGGGGCAAGCTTTTGTCATTATTACGGGCGGTATCGAGCTTTCGGTGGGCTCGCTCGTAGCGCTTCTGGGCGTACTGTTCGTCGATTTCATTGCCGTTCAAGATATGCCCTGGACGTTGGCGTTACCGCTCATTCTCTTGCTCGGCGCAGTCATAGGCGCCGTCCACGGTTGGCTCATCACCCGGCTCAACTTGCAGCCCTTCGTCGTCACCCTCTGCGGTCTCCTGATCTATCGCGGGGCGGCGCGCTTCTATACGGCCGACGGAACGGCGGGATTTGCCTTCGGTCAGAATTTTCCGCAGCTTGAGTTTCTGACCGCGGGGCGGTTCTATGGCATTCCGAGCACCTTCATTGCCATGGTCGTCATTGCCGTAGCCATGTGGCTGGTGCTTCATCGCTCTGTCTTCGGACGTTATCTTTACGCGATTGGAAAGAACGAAGAGGCTGCTCGCTATTCAGGTATCCGGACCGACCGTTTGATGATGACGGCCTATGTCATCTGCGGACTGCTTACGGCGCTTTCGGCGATCTATTTCGCCATGTATACGCGCTCGATCTCGCCGGCGAGCCATGGCCAGTTCTACGAGCTTTACGCGATTGCCGCCGCCGTGCTCGGCGGCTTTTCACTCCGTGGCGGTGAGGGATCGATCGTCGGGGTCGTGCTGGGTACCGTCCTACTGCAGGAGTTGCAAAACCTTGTGAACCTGCTCGGCATTCCCTCGTCGCTGAACTTCGCCGTCATGGGTGGTGTGATTCTCATCGGCGTCCTGATCGACCAACAATGGCATTCGATCCGCGCAAAGCGACGCCTCGTCTCCGCCGCACGGCAGACTGAATCCCGTCTTCCAAACGAAGGAAGCCTGCCGGTGGTTGCTAACCGGGACTAAGAAGCAGCCAAGCGGATTGTCGGCTGCTCATCAAGGACATAGTGTCATGACCATCGGTATACCGCCGAAAGGTGGCGTTGGCCGACGCTATTTGGACGAAAGCGATCGCCCATCGCCGCGGTGAAATTGCCGGTTTGCCGTACGAACAGCAAGACGGAAAGCCCACGCATTCTCGAACCGCACGACGCTTTGATGTGTCGTGCTGATCAACGGCAACAAAACCTGAAGGATGAACGGCTACGGTTACCTTGAGCCTGTCTGTGCCGCGGGAGCGTGCCGCAAAAACGCAATGAATTCCAGATCATAACGAGAATGGAGGCCTTGCCCGTCGGCATCGCGGGCGGTGCCAATCACCGCCGTCCAATCCGCCAAACCTCAAGGTTTCGGAGCCCGTTTTACTGGCTCTGATGGGTGTTTTGGTTAAGCGTTTGTAATCCAGCCACGAATCGCGGCATATAGTAACTGCGCAACTGAGGCGCTTTCGTTCAAAATTGCGCAGATATTTGGGAAAACCAATATGCAGCCGAGGCTCGCTCTCCAAGACGATCAAGAGCATCTCCCGTCACTTCTGGCAACAGATGCGCAGGAGTTGTCCTATCAACTTCAGCAGCATCAGGCGAAAATCTTTCCCCCTTTGTCGCAGAAGACGATCAGGACATTTTCTCCGGCGGAGGCTGCGGCCTTCATCGGCATCGGCGAAGGTTATCTCCGGCAGGTGGCCGCTGATGGCCATGGTCCGGATCCGCTGGCAAACGGTCGACGGCTCTATAGCGCAACCGACATGGACCGGATCCGCCGGGTCCTCGACGAGCGGAACGGCACGCCGAAATATGTGCCGGCCCGCAGGCCGGGCGAAAAGCTCCAGATCGTCTCCGTGATGAATTTCAAGGGCGGCTCGGGCAAGACCACGACCGCGGCCCACTTCGCGCAATTCATGGCGCTCCGGGGCTACCGCGTCCTTGCCGTTGACCTCGACCCGCAGGCGTCCCTGTCTGCTTTGTTCGGCCATCAGCCGGAATTCGACGTCGGTGTGGGCGAAACGATCTACGGCGCGATCCGCTATGACGATCCGCGCCCGATCGCCGACATCGTGCGCGCCACCTATACGCCGAACCTGCATCTCATTCCCGGCAATCTCGAATTGATGGAATTCGAGCACGAGACACCGAAGGCCATGACGTCGGGTAGGGCCGAGACGATGTTCTTTGCCCGCATCGGCGAGGTGCTGACCGATATTGAGAGCCTTTACGACATCGTCGTCGTCGACTGCCCGCCGCAGCTCGGCTTCCTGACAATGTCGGCGCTCTGCGCCGCGACCTCGGTGCTGATCACGGTTCATCCGCAAATGCTCGACGTCATGTCGATGTCGCAGTTCCTGACGATGACCAGTGAACTCATGTCTGTCGTCGAGAAGGCCGGCGGGCGCACCAGCTATGACTGGATGCGCTATCTTGTGACGCGGTTCGAACCGAATGACGGGCCGCAAAGCCAGATGACCGGCTTCATGCGGGCGATCTTCGGCAATCGCATGCTCCACAACGCGATGGTGAAATCGACGGCCGTTTCCGATGCAGGCGTCACCAAGCAGACACTCTACGAAGTCGAGCGCTCGCAATTCACACGCGGAACCTATGATCGGGCGCTGGAGTCGCTGAACCTCGTGAATGGTGAGATCGAAGCGCATATTCGCTCCACCTGGGGAAGGAGATAGGATGGCGCGCAAGAACCTGATCGAATTTTCCGCACCGAGTCCGGCAAGGGCGGAAGCGGTCGCGCCGCGCGAAAATCGTCCGATTGCCGGCTTCGTGCCGCAGGAGCGCAGTGGCGGGCCGGTCGGCGGCATTACCAAGACACTCGGCAACATCACCGAGAAGATGGAGCGCGCCAGCGAGCTGGAGCGGCAGCTTGCCGCGGGCCAGATGATCGTCGAGCTCGATCCCGGCCTGATCGACGCGTCTTTCGTCAGCGATCGCCTGGCGATCGATGCTGGCGAGCTCGCCGAGCTGGTCGAACAGATCCGGGAGCATGGGCAGCAGGTCCCGATCCTCGTGCGTCCGCATCCGGAAGCCAAAGGCCGCTATCAGGTCGCCTATGGCCATCGCCGCCTGGCAGCCACGAGAGAGATCGGCATCAGAGTCCGCGCGGTCGTCCGTGACCTGACCGACGGCCAGCTGGTCGTCAGCCAAGGCCAGGAAAACAGCGCCCGCACCAATCTCTCGTATATCGAGCGCGCGCTCTTCGCGTCGCGGCTCGAGGAACGCGGCTTTGCCCGCGACGTCATCATGGCGGCGCTGAGCGTCGACAAGGCGGCGCTGTCGAGGATGCTGATCGTGATACGGCAGGTGCCGTTGGCGCTCATCAACGCCATAGGTGCTGCGCCTGATATTGGCCGGCGGCGATGGCTGGAACTCGGCGAGCAGCTCGAAAATGCCGATGTCGAGAAGATCATCGCGGAGTTGTCCGCGGACGACGCGCGGAAGATGACGAGCGACGAGCGGTTTCACCGGGCATTCGTTCTGGCAAAGAAAAAGGCCGCGGCATCGAAGCCGGCAGTCGTCAAATCCGAGGTCAGCGGCGTGCCGGTGACCGTTAAAAAAACAGCATCCGGCGCAACCTTTGTCTTCGACGGCAAGACTGCGCCCGGTTTCGACCAATTTGTCCAGGAACGGCTACAGGTTCTGTTCCAGGAGTTCAAAAAGCACAGAGGAGCGTAGCGCGCAAAAGAAAAAGGCCCCCAACGACGCCGTCGTGGAAGCCCTTCTCAGATCTTAAGCACATCGAGAATCGCATTTCCACGAATCACAGTCAAGCGTCTTAGGCACCAAAGTGGTGGACTGTTTTCTTTTGCCTGAACGAAGGTGAAGGCAAATGGAGAGTGGATATGTGACGACGCCCTTTGGGCGGCGGCCGATGTCGCTTGGCATGCTGGCAAGCCAGCAACTGGCCGAGAGCATCGAGCCCGGGATAAGACGTAGCAAGTGGAAACTGTTCAGGGCGATTTGCGAGGCGCGGCCGGCGCTTGGTGTGACCGATCGGGCGCTGACGGTGCTCGATGCGCTGCTCACCTTCTATCCCGGTGACGAGATTTCCGAGGAGAAGGGCCTGATCGTCTTTCCCTCGAATGCGCAGCTTTCGCTTCGCGCCCGGGGTATGACGCCGGCGACGCTGCGGCGACATCTTGCCGTGCTGGTCGAGGCTGGCCTGATCCTGCGCAAGGACAGCCCGAACGGAAAGCGCTATGCGCGTCGCGACAGGGAAGGGGAGATCGGTGAGGCGTTCGGCTTCAGCGTCGCGCCACTGCTGGCGCGCGCGGTCGAAATCGAAAACCTGGCCGCCGAGGTGGTTGCCGATCGAGAACTCATCCGGGCGACCAGGGAGCGCCTCACCGTGTGCCGGCGGGATATCTCGAAGCTGATCGCAGCAGCGATCGAGGAAGGTGTGCCTGGCGACTGGGAGCAGATGTCGCTGATGTTTCACGGTCTCGTACGCAGGATTCCACGCGTCGCGGGGGCCGAGGAATTGGCTTTACTGCTCGACGAGATGGGGCCGCTGCGCGACGAAGCCGTCAACCTGCTGGAAAGACATATAAAATTACAAAAATTAGACGCCAATGAGTCTCAAACTGAGCGCCACAAACAGAATTCAAACCCCAACTCCACTTCTGAACTTGAACCAAGCTTCGACACGAAGCAGGGCGCGAAGCCGGCGACCGATAACGACCCGGTCGCCGGACCGCAGGACGAGCGAAGATTGAAACATCCGGCATCGGCCAGCGCAATGAGCGGCAGGAAATCCGGCGCGGCTGAATCGGCGGCGGGACAGACGCTGAAATCCTTCCCGTTAGGCCTCGTCCTCCAGGCCTGTCCGCAAATCCTCGATTATGGGCCGGGTGGAACGATCGGCAATTGGCGCGACCTGATGTCGGCGGCCGTGGTCGTCCGCTCGATGCTCGGCGTCAGCCCCTCGGCCTATGAGGAAGCCTGCGCCGGCATGGGGCCGGAAAACGCCGCGACGGTGATCGCCTGCATTCTGGAAAGGGGCGGGCACATCAATTCGCCCGGCGGTTATCTCCGCGATCTCACCCGTAGGACCGAGAGAGGCGAGTTTGCGATCGGTCCGATGCTGATGGCGCTGGTGCGGGCAAATGGTGGAGTGCGGCGCGATGCCGGCTGATGGACTTCGGCTGCAGCACAGTCGTGCATCGAGTGATTGCTCGGTCAGCGCGGCGGCGTGGTACTTTCCCGCAGGATCAATTCGACGGGCCACAATTCATGGATCTCGTCTGCGGGGCGGCCAGCGATGAGCTGTAGTGTCAGCTCGGCGCAGCGTGCGCCCGCGGCACGCATGGAAGATCGTGTAGTCGAAAGCGACGGGACCATATTCTCGGCCGTCAGATAGGGGAAGACGTCGTCATGGGCGATGACGGAAACGTCCTGTCCGACCGTCATCCCAAGCGAACGGACGGCACGGTAGACACCAAGCGCAGTCATGGTGGAACCGGCAACGATGGCGGTCGGGGCATTGGCGCTCTCCAGAAAAGAGCGGGCGTGGCGAAAGCCGCTCTCGTCGGAAAATTTATCGCAGACCATCAGGCTGGGATCTGCGGTGAGCCCACGCTCCTGATGCGCTATCCGAAAACCCTGTTCGCGATGGATTGAATAGGTTTTGCCACGCAGGCCATTGATCATGCCGATGCGCCGGTGCCCGAGATCGAGCAGGTGTTCGGTCACTCTGCGCACGGCATTTTCATTGTCGATATCGAGCCAGGCATGAACGTGCTCGGTCTCCGAGCGGCCGTGGACCAGAAAAGGCACGCCGAGGCTGTTCAGCATTTCGATCCGCGGATCTCTGGGGCGTGGCGAATGAATGATCACCGCGTCTACCCGGCGGCTTTCGACCAGGCGCCGGTACGCCTGGATCTCGTCTTCGTCATTATGCGCGGTAATAGGTGTGATGAGAATATCCGTATCGGTCGTTTCCAGGCGCTGCGCCATCCCCGACACGAATTCGGCAAAATGAATTTCTCCTGAACGCCCCATCATGACGCCGATCGCTCCGGCTCTTCCAGTCTTCAGGCGCACGGCATTGATATCGGGGCGATAGCCAAGCCGCATTGCTTCGCTCGCAACCCGGGCGCGCGTGGCTTCGCTCACCTCCGGATAGCCGCTAAGTGCGCGACTGACCGTGGTCGGAGAAAGCCCAAGCTGCTTTGCAAATTCACGAAGTTTCATCGATGTCTTCTTTGTCCGGGAAATCAATGGACGATGCGTTGATGATGCGCAACGGGCAAGTGCTGATTCAGTTCAAATTGAAAACGGTTTCAATTATGTGACGTTGAAATGTCGGCAGCGGATGCCGGATATACGCCCTTATCCGCGCAGCATGGCTATTATTATCATACAAATACAACCTCCAGAAGCCGGTTTTGGTGTCTTGACGTCATCAAAGCCTTCTGCGATGTTGCGTTTGCCAAATCGATTTCAATTTCTGGGAGGAGATTATGAAAAACTTTGCTCTGGCCTTATCCGCGATTGGACTTGCTCTCGCGGCCGGCCCCATCCACGCCGCAGAAATTTCGTTTGCCGCGAACACCACCGGGAAAAACGTCGAATTCCTGAACAAGCAGCTCGCGATTTTTGAGAAGGAGACCGGCAATCAGGTGAAGCTCGTCACCATGCCATCGTCGAGCAGCGAACAGTTCTCGCAGTATCGCTTGTGGCTTGCCGCGGGGAACAAGGACATCGACGTCTATCAGACCGATGTCATCTGGGCGCCGCAGCTTGCCGACCAGTTCATTGATCTGAAGGAGGCCACCAAAGATGTGGCTGGCCAGTTCTTCCCGTCAATCATCGCTTCGCAGACCGTCAATGGCCGGCTCGTGGCGCTGCCGTTGTTTACCGATGCTCCGGCGCTGTTTTACCGAAAGGACCTGCTCGAGAAATATGACAAGCTGCCGCCGAAGACCTGGGACGAGATGGCCGCAACCGCCAAGGAGGTCCAGGATAAAGAGCGTCAGGCCGGCCAGAAGGACCTTTGGGGCTACGTCTTCCAGGGCAATTCCTATGAGGGGCTGACCTGCAACGCGCTGGAATGGGTGAAGTCGTCGGGGGGCGGCCAGATCGTCGAGCCGGACGGCACGATCTCGATCAACAACGAGAAGGCGGCGGCAGCGCTCGAACGCGCCAAGGGATGGATCGGCACGATTTCGCCGCCCGGCGTGCTCGCCTATCAGGAAGAAGAATCGCGCGGTGTCTGGCAGACCGGTAACGCTGTCTTTATGCGCAACTGGCCATATGCCTATTCCCTCGGCAACGGCGCCGATAGCGCCGTGAAGGGCAAGTTCGACGTGATGACGCTGCCGGTTGCGGCCGCCGGCGACAAGCCATCCTCGACACTCGGCGGCTGGAACCTGGCGGTGTCGAAATATTCGGAAAAGCAGGAAGCAGCCATCGCGCTCGTCAAATTCCTGGCGTCGAAGGACGTGCAAAAGGCTCGCGCCATCGAGCTGTCCAATCTGCCGACACTGACCGACCTTTATGACGACAAGGATATTGCCGCCGCGCAGCCCTTCATGCCCAACTGGAAACCCATCTTCCAAGATGCGGTGCCGCGTCCTTCGGCGACAGCCAAGGTGAAATACAACGAAGTGTCCTCCAAGTTCTGGACGGCAGTGCACAATACGCTGTCCGGCAGCGGCTCGGCCGCCGAGAACCTCGAGCTCCTGGAAGCCGACCTGACGACCCTTAAGGGCGACGCCTGGTGAGTAGCGGGACCGGCGGCCGAGAGGGCGTCGGTCCAGTCTCCGGAGGGCTAAACGGAAAGGCGTTTCATGACTGAAATCGTAGTTCCACAAGCAATTGAACCCAAGGTTTCCAAGCTCAGAGCCTCTACCGAGCTGCGATCCGAGCGCGTCCGGTCCGCCTGGATTTTTCTGGCGCCGACGCTGTTGATCCTGGCAGTTGTCGCGGGCTGGCCGCTGTTCAGAACCATCTATTTCAGCTTTACGAATGCGTCGCTCAACGACCTTGGCAATGCTGAGTTTGTCGGCTTTGCCAATTATTTGTCGTGGGTGACGCTGAAGAGCGGAAAGACCATCTATCGCGGCCTGCTGGCCGATCCGATCTGGTGGACTGCCGTCTGGAACACTGCCAAATTCACCCTCCTTTCGGTCGCGATCGAGACCATACTCGGATTGATCGTCGCGCTGGTGCTCAACGCGCAGTTCGTCGGGCGTGGCATCGTTAGGGCCGCAATCCTCATTCCCTGGGCGATTCCGACCATCGTCTCGGCCAAGATGTGGGCCTGGATGCTCAGTGATCAGTTCGGAATTCTCAATGATATTTTGCTCGGCTTCGGCCTGATCAGCGAGAAGATCGCCTGGACCGCAAATCCGGAAACGGCGATGGTCGCCGTGCTGATCGTCGACGTCTGGAAGACGACGCCCTTCATGGCGCTTCTGATCCTTGCCGGACTGCAGATGGTGCCGGGAGATATTTATGAAGCGGCCAAGATCGACGGCGTCAATCCGGTCAAGGTTTTCTGGCGTCTGACGCTGCCGCTGATCCGGCCTGCCATCATGGTTGCCGTGATCTTCCGGATGCTGGATGCGATGCGCATCTTCGACCTGATCTATGTTCTGACGCCCAACAATGCGCAAACGAAGACCATGTCGGTCATGGCGCGCGAGAACCTGTTCGACTTCGACAAGTTCGCCTATGGCGCCACCGCCTCGACGGTGCTTTTCCTTATCATCGCCTCTGTCACCGTCCTCTATATCTGGTTCGGCCGCGTTAAGCTCGGCGGGGAGGAACGCTGATGCTGCTTTCGATCACCAGGAACACGCTTTTCTACCTGCTCGTTACGATCATCGTCATCATTGCGGTTTTCCCGTTCTACTATGCGATCCTCACCAGCCTGAAGACCGGCACGGCCCTTTTCCAAGTCGATTATTGGCCGACCTCGATCTCCTTCAGCAACTATGCTTCCGTCATGGGGCAGGGCAGTTTCGTTCGCAGCCTTGCGAATTCCGCGATGATTGCCTGCGTCGTGGTTTCAGCATCGCTGCTGCTCTCGATCACCGCTTCGTTCGCTTTGGCCAGGGTTCACTTCCGCGGACGGGCACTCTTGATGTTGACCATCCTGTCGGTGTCGATGTTTCCTCAGATTGCCGTGCTTGCAGGCCTCTTCGAACTGATCCGCTGGATCGGCATCTTCAACACACCCTTCGCGCTGATCTTTTCCTACGTGATTTTCACGCTGCCATTCACTGTCTGGGTGCTGACGACCTTCATGCGGGAATTGCCGATCGAGATCGAGGAGGCGGCGATCGTCGACGGCGCCTCGCCATGGGTCATCGTCACTCAGGTCTTCATGCCGCTGATGTGGCCGGCGCTGGTGACAACAGGGCTGCTCGCTTTCATCGCCGCCTGGAACGAGTTTCTTTTCGCGCTGACGTTCACATCGTCCGATACGCAACGGACGGTGCCGGTCGCCATCGCCCTGCTTTCGGGCAACAGCGCGTTCGAAATTCCCTGGGGCAACATCATGGCGGCTTCGGTGATCGTCACCGTGCCGGTTGTCGTGCTTGTTTTGATATTCCAGCGCCGGATCATTTCGGGGCTGACTGCCGGCGGCGTCAAGGGTTGAGGGAGAAGGACATGGCAGAGATCCGACTGGAGAACATCCGCAAGAGCTTTGGCGCTTTCGAGGTGATCAAGGGCGTGACGATGGAGATCCGCAGAGGCGAGTTCATGGTGTTCGTGGGGCCGTCCGGATGTGGCAAGTCTACGCTGCTCAGGCTTATCTCCGGGCTCGAGGACATCACCTCGGGAACCCTCGCCTTCGACAATGAGACGGTAAACCGGCACGCGCCGTCGAAGAGAGGGATCGCCATGGTCTTCCAGTCCTACGCGCTCTACCCGCATATGACGGTCTTCGACAACATGGCGTTCGGCATGAAGCTTTCCGGGAGCAACAGAGACGAATGCCGCCGGCGCGTCGAGCAGGCGGCCGGCATGCTGCAGCTCTCATCCTATCTGGACCGCTTGCCGCGACAGCTTTCCGGCGGGCAGCGTCAGCGTGTCGCAATCGGCCGGGCGATCGTGCGCGATCCCAAGGTCTTTCTCTTCGACGAGCCGCTGTCCAATCTCGACGCGGCGCTTCGCGTCGCGACGAGGCTTGAGATCGCCAAGCTTCATCGCAGCATGCACGGTACGACGATGATCTATGTGACGCATGATCAGGTCGAGGCCATGACGCTGGCCGATCGAATCTGCGTGCTGAGGGACGGCGTCGTCGAGCAGATCGGCACGCCGCTGGAACTTTACGAAAGCCCGAACTCGGTCTTCGTCGCCGGCTTCATCGGTTCGCCGAAAATGAATTTCCTGTCGGGCGGGCTGGCACAGCCCTATGACAGCCATACGATCGGCGTGCGCGCAGAGCATGTTCGCATCTCGCCCGAGTCAGGGGTTTGGAGCGGCACGGTCATCCATTCCGAAATCCTCGGCTCCGATAGCTTCGTTTACTTGGATATCGGGGCGGATGAGCCGCTTGTCGTGCGGGAGGCCGGCGTCGCCCGTCATGAGCCGGGCCATACGCTTGGCCTGGCGCCACTTGCCGGGCACATCCACCGTTTCGACCGGTCGGGCCGGGCGCTCGAACGTGAATCCATGCGGGCAGCCTGATCTTCCAGGCATCGATGTCTTTCCCGAAGCTCGATCCGCGTCAACTACAAGGAGAAAACGACGTGACCATACGCACCGTTGTCTGGGGTGAAAACATTCACGAGAATACCAATGCGATCGTCCGGGGCATCTATCCGGAAGGCATGCATACGACGATCGCCAATGCACTGAATACCGATCCCACCATCTCCGCCACCACGGCGACGCTGCAGGAGCCGGAGCACGGGCTGAGCGAAGCCCGGCTTGCCGAAACCGATGTCTTGACCTGGTGGGGCCACAAGGATCACGGCGCGGTGTCAGACGTCGTCGTCGAGCGCGTCGCCAAACGCGTCTGGGAAGGCATGGGCCTTCTCGTGCTGCATTCCGGCCATTTCTCGAAAATCTTCAAGCGCCTGATGGGAACGCCCTGCGCGCTGAAATGGCGCGAGGCGGGCGAGCGCGAGCGGCTGTGGACGATCAACCCGCGCCATCCGATCGCCGCCGGCATCGGCGAGCATTTCGAGCTTGAGAACGAGGAAATGTATGGCGAGCAGTTCTCGGTGCCGGAGCCGCTCGAAACGGTGTTCATCTCCTGGTTCCAGGGCGGGGAAGTGTTCCGCTCGGGCCTGACCTGGCGCCGCGGCGCCGGCAACATCTTCTATTTCCGCCCAGGCCATGAGACCTATCCGACCTATCACGACGCCACCGTCCAGAAGGTGCTGATCAACGGCGTCAAGTGGGCCTACAACCCTGAAGGCGCGTTGACTGGCATTGCCGACGCTCCAAATGTGCCGGTGGAAAAGGCATTGGAGCCGATCGTCGAACGCGGCCCGAAACTGCACCAGGCCGGCGAAGCCGGTTATCGCTGAATTCGATAGAGGACCATGAGGATAAAAATGCGCTTGATCATTCTCGGAACCGGAGGATGGGCAAATACCCATGCCATGAATTTTTCGGAAATCGCCGGCGTCAAAATTGTTGCTGCCGTCGATACAGACGAGGTCCGGCTGCGGGCCTTCGCGCTCAGGCATGGCATCCCGCTTACTTTCACATCGCTCGATGACGCCCTTGCCTGGGGGGAGTTCGACGCCGTGACCAATGTCACGCCGGATCGAGCGCATTATTCCACGACGATGAAGATACTCGGCGCCGGCAAGCATGTGCTCTGCGAGAAGCCCCTGGCGGTCAACTACCGCGAGGCCAAGGAGATGGCCGACGCCGCGGCGGCGTCCGGAAAGGTCACGATGGTAAACCTTACCTATCGTAATGTGGCGCCGCTGCAGGCGGCGCGAAAGATGGTGCTGGATGGCCGTCTCGGCGCAATCCGCCACTTCGAAGCGTCCTATCTCCAAAGTTGGTTGGTGTCCAAGGCTTGGGGCGACTGGACCAAAGAGTCGCAGTGGCTTTGGCGTCTGTCGACAAAGCACGGCTCCAACGGTGTACTGGGCGACGTTGGTATCCACATTCTCGACTTCGCGGTTTTTGCCGCCGGCAGCGACGTCAAGGCGGCGGCATCGCATCTCAAGGTTTTCGACAAGAGCCCCGGGAACCGGATCGGCGAATACGAGCTCGATGCGAATGACAGTTTCCTGATGATGGCCGAGCTCGAAAACGGTGCGGCCGGCGTCATCCATGCAACGCGCTGGGCAACCGGCCATCTGAACGAATTGCGCCTGCGCCTGCATGGAGACAAGGGGGCGCTGGAGGTGGTGCATACGCCTGAAGGTTCGACCCTCAGGGCCTGCGAAGGCGCCGATGCCGACAAGGCGATCTGGCGCAAGATCGAGGTCGAACCGGTCATCACCAATTTCCAGCGATTTGCAAACGCCGTGGAAAAAGGGAAGCCGGATGAGCCGGGTTTCGGCCATGCCGCCAAGCTGCAATTTGTTCTTGATCACGCAGTCAAGACGGCCGGCGCCCTGACTGAGCTTTAGACAGGTTCCTCGGAGGGGCCGAGCATCGTCAGAGGCGCTGGTTCAGCTCGTCTTCGCTGATGCCGAAATGCTCGAGGATGATGCCGACGTTCCGGCGGTGAGATTTGAAATAAACGTCGAAGAGATCGCCGACCAGCGGAACCGTGCCGCAGGCGGCGTCGACGCCGAGATTGACCGCCATGCGGGCGAGCTTATGGGCAGGAAGGCCGAGACGCCTTGCTTCATCGATGATGAAGAGACCGATGAGGGATCCGGCAACGTCGCCGACGGCTGGGATGAGGCCGAGAACCGAGTCTGCGCCGATCCGTACGCCGAAAGGCAATCTTACTGCGGTGTCCATGAGCCGAGCGATCGCGGCAGCGCGTCTAATTCTTTCGCGTGCGAGCGCCGTGAGGCGTTCCCTGTGGACAGAGGCTGGCATCAAAACCCTTGCGGCATTGGGATCGCAGCGCGCGATCCTGATCCAACGAAGGTGCGGCGTCGCGATCGAGATGTTCCATTGCCGTGAAACGCCGAAAGTCTTAATAGGTTCGCCGGCCGCGTGAGGATTTACGCCTGAGCCGCGTCAGGCGGCTCTCTGCGATCTTGACCCGCCGGCCGGTGCATTGATCTGAAAACGGCCGACCACGCCCTCCAGCGTCTGCGTCTGCCCGCCGAGCGCACGGCAGGCTGAGACCGTTTCCGCGGCCATCGCGGCATTGCGCTGCGTGACCTCATCGAGTGCATTGACGGAGGCATTGATTTCCCCGATTGCCACCGCCTGCTCGGAGGAAACCGAAACGATGCGGGCGATCAGGCCGGCGACCTGCTCGACCTGGCCTTCGATTTCCATTAGCGCCTTGCCGGTGCGGTTGACGAGCTCTACGCCGGTGGAAACCTGAGACGATGACGTGGAAATCAGAGATCTGATCTCCTTGGCGGCATTGGCCGAACGGAGGGCGAGCTCACGTACTTCCTGCGCTACAACGGCGAAGCCTTTGCCCGCTTCGCCTGCTCGGGCAGCTTCCACACCGGCGTTGAGCGCCAGAAGGTTGGTCTGGAAGGCGATCTCGTCGATGACGTTGACGATATCGCCGATCTGAGCGGACGAACCCTCGATCTTCTGCATGGCGGCGATCGCATCGCGAACGATGGCTGCCGAATGTTCGGCGCTGCTGCGCGTCTCGACCATCATACCAGTCGCCTTGCCGGCATGGTGGGAGGCGTCATTGGTTTTAGCGTTCATCTCCTTGAGCGCGGCGGTGGCCTCTTCTAGCATAGCCGCCTGCTGCTCCGTGCGCGATGCGAGACTGTCGGCGGCATTGGTGATGCCGGTCGAGGAACTGCCCACCTGCCGGGAGGTCTGGGCGACCTCCGCCATTGAGGCGGAAAGAGCATCCAGGCTGTCGTTGAACTTGGCGCGCAAGCTCTCATAGGCGGCGGCAAAGGTTGTCGTGATACGGCAATCAAGATTGCCGTGCGACAGCTGGTCCAGGCCATATGTCAACTCGTTGATAACCGTTTCGCGTGTCCGCTCCTCGGCCGCCTTTTCGGCCATCTGGCTGCGCTCGCGCTCGAATTCGGCATCGCGAAGCGCCGTTTCCCGCTTCTGCGCGTCCTGCCGTTCCAGCGCATTATGGCGGAACACCGCGACCGCCTTGGACATGGCGCCGATCTCGTCGGAACGGTTCGCATAGGGAACTTCGGTCGAAAAATCGCCTTCGGCAAGATTGCCCATATAGGCCTTCATGCCATCGAGCGGCACGATTGCCCGGCGGCGCAGAAGATAGAGTCCCGCCAGCAGCAGAGCGAAGGAGCCGAAGCCTGCAGCTCCCGCATAGATCGTCCAGGTCACGATTTCCGAAGCTGCGTTCTTTTCCTCGCCCTTCAGGAAAGCGTCGGAATTCGCGACGAGCTTCTCCACAGCATCCTGGTGAGTATGGAAGGCGACGCGCAACTGCTCGATCGCGCCGTGCGCCTTGTCTTCGTCCTTTGCTTTCAGCGCCGGAATGATCTCGCGGTTCATCACGTCCCAGAATGCATCGCCCTTGGTCAGCACATCGTTTTCGAGCTCGTCCTTCAAAGCCTGCGGCAGCCGGGTGGACTTCCAATAGGCGCGGCGGTCGTCGTAAGCGGCCTTCAGATTGGCGATCTTCGCCAGATTGGTCTCGGTGAGTTCGGGAAATTTGCTCGCCTCGAAGGAGAGCATGTAGGATTCGACCACGAAGAGCGGCGGCGGCAATATGTCGGCGATGAGATCCTTGCCGTAGACCACCTGCTCGTAAACCGGCCCGTTGACTTTCAGCCTTTCAAGCGCCGATTGCTGCAATCCAATCGACATGAAAAGACCGGCTGAAACGGCGATGCCAAACGCCACCAGGCTGCGCGCAATGGTAAATGCCAAGACTCTCTCCAAATAACTTTGCGGCTCTCTTCTTCAATTCGCCGGATTTATACGGAGCATTATTTCTCAAGAACCCTGACATATGGTTAATTCTTTAGAATGTGTGAGGCTCCAAAAGATCTTCCCAGACTGCCCAAAATTGGGGTGGTTCATGAAACGTGAGCTATTTCAGGTATCAAGCCATCAATTGCCATCTTGATGGCTTATGGAGAGCGCACTATATCTGTCGTAAAGGAAATTAAGATGGCCGAACCCCAGCTTTCCGTACGAAGTGCAAGGGCACGTGACCTTGCTCATCGACTCGCCCGCCGCGAAAACCGCTCGATAGCCGATATCGTCGAGCGGGCGCTCGAATCCTATGAAATACGCGAGGCCGGCCGTGAGCCGGCATCGTCTTTCTACAGCAGGCTGTCGCAACAAAGTGGGACGGATATTGACCTTGAGGCCGTCCTGAAGGAAGACCGGCAGGCGCACAAAGGCATCGAGCTTTGATTTTTCTCGATACCAACGTCGTTTCGGAGACGTTGAGAAAATCGCCTGATAAAGCGGTAATCGCATGGCTGGTTCGTCATGATGCTGAACTGGCACTGCCCACGGTGACGATTGCCGAGATCGCTTTCGGTATCCAGAAGATCCGGCCCGACCAACGAGCCGAACGCCTCGAACAGGGACTTTCCGACTGGCGGCGCCGCTTCGCGGACCGGATTTTTGGCCTGACCGAGGAAGCCGCTCTTGCCTATGGCGAGATCATGGGGACCGCAGCTCATCAGGGGCGCGGCATGTCAGCGCCGGACGGCATGATCGCAGCTATTGCGAGGGTTAATGGCGGTCGGCTCGCGACGCGAAACCTGAGCGATTTCGTGACCGCGGACCTTGAATTGATTTCCCCGTGGGAGTTTTGATCAGAGAAGCACCGCAGCCACGAACCTGAAGCCACGCCGACCAGTTTTGTAAATTGCAGAGAGACGATTGCGATCGTCGCAATACTTCATTGACAACGGCGCCACTCAAGCCAATCGCATCAGCATGTCGTTGAGGTTGCCGATCTCTCGCAGCAGTTCGATCAGCCTGTCCGTGTCGTCCTGGCTGAGCCGGCCGCTGCCGCCGCTTTTATCCCAGAGATCCTGGAATTCCTGGCTCATCTCACGCGCGCTATGCATGATTTCGATGATTTGCGTGCGGTTTTCCCAGGTTGTAACGACGGTCGGTTCGTCCATCTCCATCGGCGTCTCGGGTTCGCGTTGCAGCAAAAGCAATGTCTGTTTCCTCTTGGGCGCCGAGGGTTTGGTTCGGATCGGCCTTAGGCGGCCATTCATCGTGAGCTTACGCGGGAACGCGGTATTCGCTTGAAAGCAATGAGAAATGAACGATTGGCTAGCGGGTGTGGGGCGGTACCCGTTAGCCAATCGGCAAGCCCTGTTTCGGAATCATCCGAACGAAGGATCGCAGGTCCAATAAATGGGAAATTTTCCCATTTGTCAAATGTTCAATTACACCGTTAGGGCTGGCCCGGAAAATCCGGTGGCGGCCCCGGCGGCGGGCCCGGCGGCGGACCATTCGGTCCCGGGCCCGGCCCTGGTCCCGGTCCCGGTCCCGCTCCGCCCGGGCGGGAAAAGCCGTCAGGACCGGCTCTGCCAAAGGGCGGGTGATCATGCGGCGGACCATCCCAGAAGCCGCGTGGCGGCCGGGCATCGATGCCCCCGGGAGGACGCGGGTTCGGAAAGCCGGTGATTCTGTTCGAATCCCGCACGCCGATATCAACGAAGCCGTGACCATCCGGGGATTGCCGCATCGTCCCGAAGGGCGGCGAACCCCCGGGGCCCGACCTCGGTCTGTCCCTGTCGGTCGCCCGGAAAGTCTCGATGTTGACGGTACCGCGTTTGAGGCCCGGCACTATGGGTTCCGGCTGAATGCGGGTGATCGCCAACCGATCAGCCGCTGTCTTGAGATGCACGACGGTTTGCTTGCCGACCAGTCGGCGGTGCGCGCCTCCGAGCGAAAGGCCGCCGATCAGGATGCGATTGTCGCTCTTGACGGGGATCCCGCGGACATGGTCGCCATCCGAGACGGAGCGGGATTCGATGCGCCGGGCAACGATCGTGCCGTCTGGTTTGCGGATGCCGAAGACGGCGACCCGCTTGCCTTTCCGCAGGCCCTTCGTCGCCAGACCGGATATGTCTACGGTTTGCGAAAGGATCGTTATCGAAGCCTTGCTAAACCGGTCGATGCGCCCCTGAACCTCGCTGACGATCGTGATGCGGGCGGCGCGCTTTCCCTTCAGCAGCACACGGACGACATGACCGACCTTCATCGCGCTCGCGGGAACATGCCGTCCATCGATCTCGATCGGTGTCGTCGCGCTGAAAGGTATGTGGATGTCGTTGACGATAATACTTCCAAAACCCTGGATGGTCCCGACGATGCCGGTTCCGCCGATGCCGTGGTCTTCATTCTCGCCGCCGCCCTGGATGGAGGTGCCGGACCCGCCGATCCCATGGTCGTGGGTACCTGTCGACTGCGCCGCGACAAATTCCGGCTTCAGGATCCGAAGTGCTATGCCGGCCAGCAGAAACTGTCTTCTCGAGATCATCGATGGGCTCATTCGTCCGCCTTCGTCTTGGAAGCAGCGTCTGCCCGGGAATCCGTCTCACCCTCTTCGGTCATGACGTAAAGCCCCGCGATCCAGCGGCTGTTGCCGCCGGGATCGTCCTTGATCGCCTGATGGGCGACCTTGTTGAGCTTCAGGAGCAGCGCCATCGCTTCCTCGCGCGCGAGCACGTCGAGTCGGGCGGCCAACGCGGGCGATATGCCGTCATAATGAACCGCGCGTTCGAAATAGGGCGGAGGGTCGTTCATCAGGTTCGTGACGGAGGCCTGCACGTGGTCGCGCAGGTTGCGGGTGAAATAATGCCGGCGGGCGTCTTCGCCGGCATTCGGGACGATCGATGAGAGGTCGAGCCGGACACGGCCGTCCTCATCGAGAACGACGATGCCTCTGTCCAGCCAGTCGTCCAGGATGGAGCGGGGATGGACATCCTTGGTGATATCGCTCACCAGGCTTTCGAATGAAGGGCTGCCGTCGCTTGTGGTTCGGGGCAGGGCGCTCGGCCTGTCCTCGGCATCGCAATAGAGCGGGTCCGCCAGCCATCGGGCCAGGATGCGGCTTGTTTGCGAAACGCCGACGGTCAGCAATGATGTCGAAATCTCCTGTCCGCGCAGCCGGTTGACGTCCTTGCGGTGGACGCCTGTCAGAAGCGAGATGCGGCTGTCCGTCTGCTGTTTGTTCGGCAGCGCGAATTCCTTCTCGGCAACCTCGATATAGAGCCGGCGAAGAATTGCCGAAAAGGCGGTGAAGTTGAAGCCGCAGGCGAGCGCGAGCCTGACCAGCGGGCGCAGAACGCGGACGAGCATGGCCTGCAAGGTCTCTTCGGAGAAGGGTAGCTTCGCGCGCGGCTTCGACATCAAGAACACACTCGGTCTCTGAAAGACCATTGCCGGCAGACTTCGATAGCCGCCTTCACTCTCCTATGGCAAAGTCCGGAATGCCGCAACGGACTAGCCCCATGCAAGATCGGCCTAGGCCGTACGTCCGACCAACTTGGCCGCGATCGTGCCGCCAAAGGAAAGATATTTCGCGCCTTCTGTCAATGCGTTACCGGATGCGGCTCGGGCGAGAGCACCGCCCCATGGCTCCAGTCGATCAGCCGGTCGATCCGAGCAATCTTGTGGAAAACCTCGAAGACGTCGAATGCCGCACCCTTTTCGATGTGGCCTGCCAGCAGCTCGCAAAGCTCGAATATTTCAGGCGGCGTGGTGGTCATTTCGACGCCGTCATCGGTGAAGACACCGGAACGCGGCCACGCCCGCGCCTGCTGCTCATCGAGCTTGCAACCGATGAATGGGATCGTGTCGATGATGCCGGAGGCAAGCGCGAAGGCTGCTTCCGCCACGATTTCGGAGCAGGACGTGTTTGGCTCGTTTCTTAAGGCCGGTATCTGCGGCCGCTTGAGTTCGCGCATTTTCAATCCGTCAGAGATAGTTGACCAGGCTGAGATTCTGGAGTTTCGAGACGAGCGTGTAGGCGGTTTCTAGCTGCGTCTGCAGCTGATTGACGAGCGTCGAAGCCTCGTAGGTGTCGACGCCCTGAAGGTCGACGAGCTTTCCCTGCAGCAGGCTAGACTGTGCGTCGAGCGCGTCATTTGCCTTTTCGAGCCGCTCCTGCGAGAGGCCGAGCTCGCTCTGCTGCGTCACCATGCCCGAAGTCGCCTGGGCCGCGTAGCCTATCGCCTTGGATGCGACGGTGCTCTGCGCGTCCGAGCTCAGATCCTGGCCGAAGAGGGCCGAGACGACGACGGAGGCAAGTGCCAGGTAACGCATGCCTTCGGAATTGGCGTTGGTCGACGAGGTGATGGTTTCCGATGCGCTGATCCGGCTGGTCATGTCGGTGCTGGATGCGCTCGACCATCCGCTCGAAGCGTCCGTCCAGCTGCTTTCGGAGAACATCGGTTCGACCGTATCGGTGATGAAGCTGCCGATTTCCTCGCCCGTCAGCTCGCTGACGTCTTTTCCGAGACCGGTTGCATAATCGGTGAGCGCCGTGACGATCGTATCCGAGACTGCGGACGACTGGTCGGTCAGGGGCTGGCTGTCGAGGTTCGTTCCGCCGAACAGGAACTCGCCATTGACCGAGGTGTTGACCGTCGAGATCAGCTGCGAAATCGTGGAGCTTGCCGATTGCAGGGCAACAGCGATGCTCGTCGTATCCTGGCTTGCCTGAAGCGCGGTCAAGTTGGAAACCAGGCTGTCGCCGGCATCCTTGAGGCTGGAAAGAGCAGTTTGCGACGCTTCCATGCGCAGCGCGACGACGGAATTGCTCGTCTTGAACGAGGCGGCCTGGACGATCGCGCTGGTGAGATTGATCGATTTTGCGGCGCCGCTCCCAAGAGAAACGCCGATATCGGCGTAAGTTCCTGTGGTCGCCTCCGTCGAGGCCTGCTGCAGCTTGTTCTGGGACTGGCTGATGGTGAGCCGCAAAACATTCTGCATCGCCGATGATGAGACAAAAGATGCTTTCATGACTAGCTCGCTATGTCGAGGAGCGACTGGAACATCTCGTCGATGACGTTCAGGATCTTCGTCGCTGCCTTGTAGGATTGTTCGATGTCGAGAAGGAGCGTCAGCTCCTCGTCGAGATTGACGCCGGTTTCGTTGGAATAGGCCTCGTCGGAGCGAGATAGCGCGGCGGCCGTGGTTTCGGAGGCAGACGTCGCATCGCTTCGATATTGTTCGAGCCAGCCGATGGAGGCGCTGGCATAGTCCGTCACGCTTTGCGTTGCTGAGAGACCGGCGTCGGCGGAGAACGAGCGTTGTTCCGTCAGTGCCTGATAGAGGGCGTCGAGATTGTCGGAGAAACCGCTGTCTCCGGAGGTGTTGAGATCGGTGATGCCGCTGATGGTTCCGTCGCGCAGCTTGGTCGCATCGCCGCCTTCGCTCGTGACGACGGCAAGATTGACCGAGATGGTGGAGGCAATCCCGGTGATATCGTCGGTATCAGACGGTGTTTCTCCCGTTGTCCCCGATGCTGTCGTCCAGGTAAAAAGTCCCGGCGCGCTCGTACTGCCGTCGGTTTCCGAGAAGATCTGGACGAGGGCCTTGGCCATCTGGTCGAGCTGGTCCTGAAATGTCGGGCCGATCTCGTCGCGGAGCTGCAGCAGCGCCTGCAGGCTGCCCGAGGCGCTCGTCGTCGAACCCTCGCCGGCATCGAGCGCCACGCCGTCGATATAGATGGCATTGCCCTCGGTTCCCGCGACATAAGTTGCCGTCGACGCGAATGTGACGGTGCGCGGTATGGTCTCGAACAGCACGGTGCCGTCCGAGGTATAGAGCGCCATGTCGTTATTGTCGCGCACGACGGAGGTGACGCCGACGATCGAGAAGATCTGCTTCAGGAGTTTCTCGCGCTCGTCGAGCGCCGAGGATGTATCGGCGCCGGTCGATGTCGCGAGCTTAACCGCGTTGTTGGCCGCCTCGAACTGTGACAGCAGCGTATTCAGCGTGGAGACCTGCGTGGCGATCTCCGCATCCGCCTCGGCCCTGATCGACTGGACGCCGTCGCTCGCGGTATTCAGCGAGTTGGCGAGATCCTGCGCGGCGGTGACGGCCGATTGCGCGGCGGTCGTATTGCTCGGCGACGTCGCATATGTCTGGAGCGCCTCCTGGAAGGCTGCGAGATAGGTGCTCGGCGATGTCTCGTAGTCATTGCCGTCCATCAGCGACTGCAGGCTTTCGAGGCCGGTCACGAGCGTCTGCTGGGCGCTGTCCTTGGCGTTGGATTGCAGGTATTGGGCGAGCAGCGCAGTTTCTTGGGCCCGGCTGATGCTGACGACCTGAGCGCCGGAAAGAGACGTCGTAATCGACGCCTCCCGCCTGACATAGTCGGAATTTCCGACATTGGCGATGTTGGTCGAGACGACGCTGCTCTGCTGGCCGGTATTGTTGAAAATACTCTGCACGCTGTTCAAGGCTGACGTGAGCGACATCCAGGCGTTCCCTCTATCGTTTCAGGTTGACGAGGACATCCATGATGTCGGAGCCCGTCTGAAACACCTTCGAATTGGCGGTGTAGCTGCGCTGCGCCTCGATCATCTCGGTCAATTCGCCGGCGAGATCGACATTCGAGCTTTCGAGCGCGCCGGACTGGATGGAGCCGAGCCCGTTCGTCTGCGGAAAGCCGGTGACGGTGACGCCGGACATGCCGTTGGCGGTGTAGACGTTGCCGCTGAGCAGCGTCAGATTGTCGGGGCTTGCGACCGTCGCGAGAGGGATCTGATAGAGGGATTTCGTCGTGCCGTTGGCATAGGAGACCGACACCACGCCGTCCGTGCCGATCGAGACTGAGCTCACCGCGCTTGCGGCCTGGCCGTCGGCGGAACCTGTCGCCGAGAAGTCGGAGGCAAGCTGGGTGAAATCCGAATATTCCATATCGATCGTCTGTGCCGTGGTCGGATCGACGATGTCGGTGTTTGCCTGCGACGTCAGCTGGCCGTCGGCGTCGAAGGAGAGCGTCGCGACACTCACGGCGTCGGAGGAATAGGGGAAGGACGTCGTGCCGCCGGTAGATGCATCGGCATTGCGGTAGACCGCGACCTCCCAGGTGCTGCCGGTGACCGCGCCGTTGGCATCCGTGGTCACGCCCGTCTTGGTGAAATAGTAGTCGTACTGGACGGTGGCGCCGAGGCTGTCATAGGCGACCAGTGACATTTTCTGCGTGTCGTCGGTGACATCGGACGTGTTGGCGCTCGGCAAGGTCGTCGAATCGATGACGACGGTCGCTTCGGAGTTCAGGTTGCCGCTGAAATAGGCGCCGGTCGAAGCGACCGCGCTCAGGCCCGATTGGGCTACGTTGACCGGCACTAGGCCGTCGAAGCCGTTGACAACAACCGCCGGCACGCCGGAATCATAGGAATAGCCCATCAGCGTGTAGCCGGCGCTGTTGACGAGATTGCCGTCGCTGTCGACCGAGAAATCGCCGGCCCGGGTGAGTACCGGCGTACCGTCGGCGCCTTCCACGATGAAGAAGCCGTCTCCGGAGATCGCCAGATCATAGGCCGAGGTGGTGTAGGAAATGTCGCCCTGCTCGGAAATCGCCTGGCGCACGGATGTCTGGACGCCGCCGGAATTGTAATTGCCCGAGGAAGAGGGCAGGACCAGCGACGAAAAGGAGGTGGAAACGGCCTTGTAGCCGACGGTGTTGGCGTTGGCGATGTTGTCGGAAACCGTGCTCAGACGGTTTGCCTGGGCGCTCATGCCGGAGACGGCGGTTTTCATGCTTCCAAAAATGCTCATGGCTTGATCCTTAAAGGTTTGGGAACATGCCATGTGACGACAGGCTTCCAGGGCCCGGATTGCGGGCGCAGGACATCGTCAGGCGCCGGCCATAGGCCGGCTCCGGCCGATAATCTGATTGTCTGGACTGACCCCGTGATGGCTCTCGTCGCGTCGGTTCATCCGAGCGTGTGACATCGTGCGCCTGATGCAGCGCACCATTCGAATAATAAGAAGCGGCCCGGCCGAAGGCTCTGCCGGCTCAATTGCCGGGCCGCTTCAGACCGTCGCCATTGCAGTCCTCCAGAAACCGTAACGGCGACGACGTCTTGCCGGCGTCAGGCCGCGGACTGTGTGGACAATGAACCGGTGCCTGAGGTGTCGAGCAGGTCGAAGAGCTGGCTCGCCTGGCTTTCGGTGACATTGTCAGGCTTGCCGGCCATGAATTCGTCGAGGCTCACCACCCCATCTCCATTCGTATCGAGATCGGAAAGCAGGGAGGCGAACTCGTCTTCGTCCTCGGACGGCGGCGGTCCCTGGGGACGTTCCGACTGCTGGGCGGACATGGCCTCGGACAGCGCATCGACCGAGAGCGAACCGGCGCCCTCACTGTCAAAGCTGTCGAACAGCGTTCCTGCCTGATCTTCGCTGACATCGGACGGACGGCCTGCGACGAATTCGGCCTTGCTGACGAGTCCGTCGCCATCGGTATCGAGGTCGGAGAGCATGGGCGCCAGCTGATCATCGTCGTCTGGCGGGGGCGGGCCATTGGGACGTTCCGATCGCTGGGCAGACATCGCCTCGGCGAGTGCATCGACCGACAGCGAACCGGCGCCTTCGCTGTCAAAGCTGTCGAACAGCGTTCCGACCTGATCCTCGCTGACATCGGACGGCCGGGCCGCGACGAACTCGGCCTTGCTCACATAGCCGTCGCCGTCGGTATCCAGATCACCAACATCCATGCCTGTGCCGCCGTCCCCTTCGCCGGTGGGGCCGGACTGGTCGAAACGGTTCATTGCCAGCGTCATCAGCTGTGCCATCAGTTTGTCGGCGCTGCTCGACGTGTCTTCGTCGAGCTGCCCGCTTGCGGTTGATTTTTTCGCTGAATCTGTACTACAGGATAGGATGTCCTGGGATGCGGATGTCGAGCTCTTGTTGTAGGAATAGGAAGAGACTGACGTGGCGGCCGAAATGGTCGTCATAAGCGCTCCATCGCTTGAGGGTGGGATGCAACGCATTACAGAACTGATGAGTTCTCTAAATCGAAATTGCTAATGCCACAACCCAAAAAATCACCCCTCAGAAATAACAGGCTACTTTTCACGATCGTCGGCATGCGCGTCGGCAAAGCGGTCTGATCGTCATGGATATCGTCGACGAGCCCGCAGATGAGCCGCGCAAAAGAGGCCGGCCTAAAGTCTCCACCGATGAAGACAAGCGGACGCATATCGTCGAGGTCGCCCGCAGCGTTTTCGTAAAATACGGCTATGCCGGAAGCACGACCGCAGTCGTCGCCTCGGAGGCGGGTGTTTCCAAGCAGACGCTCTACAAGCTGTTTCAGAGCAAGGAAGAGCTGTTTGCCGCCGTCGTCGGCGCGCATCGGCGGCTGATGCTCGACCTGCCGAGGCCCGCCGAAGAGATCTCGATCGCCGAGAGCCTCGAACGTATCTTCATGATCGACATGGACGAGGAGATGGATGCGGAACGCGCCGGTTTCCTGCAGCTCGTCTTTCGCGAAGCCGCGCAGTTTCCCGAGCTTATCGATATTCTCCAGCGCGAAGGCATACTCGCCAGCCGGCAGCATCTGGCCGACTGGCTGAGCGATCGCCGGGCGGAGGGCAGGCTGTCGCTGGATGATCCGGAGAGCGGCGCCCGCATGTTGATGGATATGATCTTTGGCGGCATGGGCCCGCCGGAAGGCCGCATGCAAGCCTGGCCCGACCGGGCCCTGATGTTGGCCCATCTTCACCGCTGCATCGCGATCTTCGCCGCCGGCGTCGGGGCCGCTTGAACTGATGGTGTAGAACCTCCATTTCAAGCTTCCAATTCGCGATTGAATGATTTATAGAACTATATAGTTCCATTAAGTCGATTCGGCCACGTGTAGGTGGCTGTGCTTCGCCATGACCGGCGACGACATTCCCCTAAAGACGAAAAGTTCCACCGTGGCTGCCGGCAGGCTTTCGCGCGCGTCGACGCGCCTATGAAGAGGACAGACGTTGGTTTCAACCTATGTAAGCTATCTCGCGGTCGGGCGGAATCTCAACGCCAGTCTCTCCAGTGTGGCTTCCCAGGCAACGGTTGCCCGCGACAGCGCCTATTACAAGGAAAACATCGACAAGGTCACCACCGTCGACGAATTCATGAGCGATTACAAACTCTATTCCTACGCCATGAAGGCCTACGGCCTCGAAGACATGACCTATGCCAAAGCCTTCATGAAGAAGGTGCTGGAGAGCGACCTCAGCGATTCGTCGAGCTTCGCCAACAGCTTGAGCGACGGTCGTTATGCCGAGTTCGCCGCCGCCTTCAAATTCTCCGGCGAGACGAAGACGGCGCAATCAGATGCGCAGCGGGACAGCCTGCTTGACGCTTACGAGGAGTCCTTCGATACCGAGGCCGAGAACATCGAGGATGAGACCGATTATTTCGAGGAGAATATCTCGTCGATCACATCGGTCGACGATTTGCTGTCGAGTTCGCGGCTGAAGAACTACGTGCTGACGGCTTTCGGCCTCAGCACCGAATATACTTCGGCCAGCTTTCTGAAGAATGTTCTGACGAGCGATCTCGACGACTCCGAGAGTTTCGTCAACCAGCTCGACGACGATGTCTATGTCAGCCTGGCAGAGGCCTTCAATTTCAGCGACGACGGCTCGGTCGACGGCGAGGTGATGTCGGACGACCAGCTCTCGCTGGTGACGAGCGCCTATGCGGTGGCCTCGTCGACGATCGCTTCCACCGAGACCGGGGAGGCTTATGACACTTATTTCGCTGCGGAGATCGGAAACATCACCTCCGTCGACCAGTTGATGAGCGACGACAAGCTCGTCTCCTATCTCCGGACCGCCTACGGTCTTTCCGACAGCGAAACCGACAACTTCATCTCCGCGGCCCTGAAAAGCGCCGACCTCGCCGAGGCGATCGGCTTGTCCGACCTGCACGACGCCTTCAATTTCGATGAGGACGGCGCGCTTGCCGACGGCGACACGGCCCAGACGTCGGAGCAGACGGCCGCGACCACGGCGGCCTTCGATGAAAACTACCAGGCGCTGATCGCCAACACCGACACGGAGGACGCGGTCGACAACTATACGACGCGCATCGCCAGCGTCACCTCGATCGACGATTTCCTGGTGTCGAACGCCGATGACGACGATGACGACAACGACGATCTTCCGGAAATGTGGGAAATGGCGCTGCGCGCCTTTGGCATAGACTCCGGCGAGGTTTCGAAAAGCGAAGTCCGGAAAATTCTCGAAAGCGATCCCTTGGACTCGAAAAGCTATGTCAACAGCCTCGATGATGATCGGCTCGTCGCCTTTCGCAAGGCATTCAATTTCGACAGCGAAGGCGACGTGACCGTTCCCCTGCAGGCCATGTCGGAATCCGTCGTCGACGACTATGCCGCCTATTACAAGCAGAACAAGATCCGATATCTCGAAGGCGAGGAACTGACCGAGGCGACCGACGCCGCGGACGAGGAGATCACCTATTTCCGCGACCAGATGGCGACGATCACCTCTGCCAGCGAGTTTCTCGCCGACGACCGGTTGGTTGCCTTTGCGCTCGAGGCGAAGGGCTTGGATCCGGAGGACGTCACGTCGGACGGCCTGGAGAAGATGTTTTCCTCCGATCTCGATGATGAGGACAGCTACGTCAACAATCTGGACGACAATCGTTTCGCCGAACTAGTCGGTGCGTTCAATTTCGATCAGGACGGCAATATTTCGGCGGACCCCACGGGGACGGTGCAGCAGCGCGGCGATGTGCTGGAGACGGTCGACGCCTATGTCAGGCTGACGCTCGAGGATGATCAGGGTGACAGCAATACCGGCGTTCGCCTCGCACTTTATTTCGAACGCAAAGCGCCGGAGATCTCGAGTGCCTACGACATTCTGGGCGACAGCGCGCTGTTCGAATTTTTCACAACGAGCTTCAATCTGTCCAGTTACGTCTCGAACATGGATGTCGATAAACAGGCCGAGATGATCTCGAATTTCGTCGACATCAAGGACCTCACCAATCCGGACAAGGTGGACGATCTGATCAAGCGCTTTACCGCCATGTACGACATGGCCAACGGCACAGGCACCACGTCGACGGCACTTTCCATCCTGACCGGCTCGGCGACGATCAGCGCCGATACGCTGCTTGCGATGGCACAATTGAAAAGCGGCTGAGAAAGTCGCTTCTCCGTTAACACCCCTTCAAAAGAGACCGCGTGGTTAAACCCCATCAAGGGCCAGTGAATACTCGCGCTGCACGCCGGCCTGGCGTGCGATGACGCCGATTGCGGTGCCTGAAAGGCTTCCGCTTCCTATATCCTGCCGCGTGGTGCTGGGCGCCGCTGGTGAGGGTTATCCAAAAAACAACCGCAAAATGCTGCGCTGCCGAAAAAATCGCCAAGCACTCTGCTGCGCGTTTTTTCGGCATGCCCCATTGACAATTCACCGCCGATAGCACTTGATATCGAAATCCAATAAAATAGACAGATGTCCGGTATATTGGATCATCGAAACATCTACAAGGGGAACGCCATGATCATTTCCTTTCGCGCCGGCCTGATCTCGCTGGCCGTCGCCGCCCTGGTGTCGACGCCTGTGCTCGCCGAGGGCAGCAAGCTCGACGAAGTGCTGGCCCGGGGCCATCTCGTGCTCGGCACTGGCAGCACCAATGCGCCCTGGCACTTCAAGAGCGCGGACGACAAGCTTCAGGGCTTTGATGTCGACATGGGCCACATCGTCGCCAAGGCCCTGTTCGGCGATCCGGATAAGATTGAGTATGTCAACCAGTCTTCGGATGCCCGCATTCCGAACATCACCACCGATAAGGTCGACATCACCTGCCAGTTCATGACTGTTACGGGCGAACGCGCCCAGCAGGTTGCCTTCACCATTCCCTATTATCGTGAGGGCGTCGGCCTGATGCTCAAGGCGGACGGAAAATATGCCGATTATGCCGCCCTGAAGGCTGCCGGCTCGTCGGTCACCATCTCGGTTCTCCAGAACGTCTATGCCGAGGCTATGGTGCACGCGGCATTGCCGGAAGCGACCGTCGACCAATACGAATCTGTCGACCTGATCTATCAGGCGCTGGAGTCCGGGCGCGCCGATGCCGCCGCCACGGACCAGTCGTCGCTCGCCTGGTACATGACGCAGAACCCGGGACGCTACAAGGATGCTGGTTACGGCTGGAACCCACAGACCTATGCCTGCGCCGTCAAGCGCGGTGATCAGGACTGGCTGAACTTCGTCAACACCGCTCTTCACGAAGCAATGACCGGTGTCGAATTCGACTTTTACGCCAAATCCTACAAGACCTGGTTCGGCAAGGATCTGACGCCGCCGCAGATCGGCTTCCCCGTCGAATTCAAGTGACCGCGATGCGGGACGGGAGTTCGCTCCCGCTCCGCTGGAACAGAAAGATCTTGGTCCAGGTCGGGCCAAGATCCGAATCCGCTTCTGAATCGAATGGTTGGAGTATGACGCTGTCCGGGCCGCTCGCAGGTTCGGCGGCGTGCTCCGGTCTGAAAGGACCCGCATGGGTTACACGCTGAATTTCGCTGCCGTCTGGCGCAATTTCGACTTTCTCTTAAGCGGACTTGCCCTCAGCCTCGGCCTTGCCGTGATCTCGATCCTGATCGGGGCCGCAATCGGCCTTGTCGTGGCTTTCGCGCTGACGTCGAGGAGCCGCTTCGCGCTCGTGCCGGCGCGCATCTATGTCACTATCATTCGCAACCTGCCGATTCTCGTCCTGGTGCTTTTCGCCTTTTTCGCGCTGCCGCAGATGGGCTTGCGCCTCGACAAGATGAAAAGCTTCGTGCTGGTTCTCTCGCTCTATTCCGGCGCCTATCTGGCCGAGGTGTTCCGCGCCGGACTGCTGTCGATCCCAAGAGGACTGACGGAAGCCGGCCTCGCCATTGGCCTGACGGCAATGCAGATCCGAAGCTCGATCATCGCACCGCTGATGTTGCGCAACGTGCTGCCATCGCTCTCCTCGACCATCATCTCGCTCTTCAAGGACACCTCGCTCGCCGCCGCCATTGCCGTGCCCGAGCTGACCTTTGCCGCCCGCAAGATCAATGTCGAGAGCTTCCGGGTCATCGAAACATGGCTGGTTACATCAGCCCTCTATGTCGCCACCTGTTTCCTCATCGCAGCCTTGATGCGCCTCGTCGAGCGCCGTCTGGCCCTGCCGAGATAATTCCGATGTCTCACACCTTTCTCGAACAACTCTGGATCGCCCGTTACGTCATCATGAACGGCATCGCCATGACCGTGTCGATCTCGCTGCTGGCCATTCTCGCCGGCTCCGTTCTCGGGGTCTTTGTCGGACTGGCGCTGGTTTACGGCGGCATTGTCTTACGTCTCCTCGTGCGAGCCTATACGGATATCATCCGCGGCACGCCGGTGCTCGTGCTCGTACTGGCAAGCTATTACGTCTCCGCTGCGGTCGGTCTTGATCTCGGACCGTTCTCCGCCGGCGTCCTCGCCCTTGCCGTCTTCTGCTCTTCCCATGTCGGCGAAATCGTGCGCGGAGCGCTTCAGGCGATCCCGAAGGGGCAGACCGAAGCCGCTAAGGCGATCGGTCTGACCTTTACCCAGACCTTCACCTCGGTGCTGTGGCCGCAGGCCATGCGCCAGTGTCTGCCAGCCTGGGTGAATACGGCGGCCGAGATGGTGAAAGCCTCGACTCTGCTCTCCGTCATCGGCGTCGCCGAGCTTCTCCTGCGCACGCAGGAGATCATTTCCCGCAATTTCATGAGCCTGCAGTTCTATTTTCTGGCCGGCGGTCTCTATTTCATCGTCAACTACGGCATCGAGCACTTCGGCAAATATGTCGAGCGCAAGACCGCCCTGCCGTCCTGAGGAGCCTACCGATGGCCAAGACCATTCTCGACATCAAGGGTCTGCGTAAGACTTACGGTATCCACGAAGTTCTCAAGGGGGTCGATTGCGCCGTGCAGGAAGGCGAAGTCATCTCCATTATCGGCTCATCCGGCTCAGGCAAGACCACCTTGCTGCGCTGCGTCAACATGCTCGAGGAATTCCAGGGCGGCACGATCAGACTCGACGGCGAGGAAATCGGCTATCACGTCGACGGCGCGTCGCGGCGGCGCAAGAGCGAGAAGGAGATTGCGCGCCAGCGCGCCCTGACCGGCATGGCTTTTCAGCAGTTCAATCTCTTCCCGCATATGAGTGCGGCCGAAAACGTCATGCTCGGCCTCGTCAAGGTGAAGAAGATGACGAAGCCGGACGCCCGCATCATTGCTGAAAAATGGTTGGACCGGGTCGGCCTCGCCGCCCGCGCCAACCATTATCCCGGTCAGCTCTCCGGCGGCCAGCAGCAGCGTGTCGCAATTGCCCGCGCCATCGCCATGTCGCCGCGGCTGATGTTGTTCGACGAGGTCACCTCAGCCCTCGACCCGGAACTGGTGGGCGAAGTGCTGCAGGTGATCAAGGGGCTGGCCGCCGACGGCATGACCATGCTGCTCGTCACCCACGAGATGCGTTTCGCCTATGAGGTTTCATCCCGCGTTATCTTCATGAACCAGGGCGTCATCTGCGAGGAGGGCGATCCGAAGGAAATGTTCCTGCGTCCGAAGACCGAACGATTGGCAGAATTTCTCAAAACATCGAGCTTCAATTAGACGACGGCGCGGCGATAGGGCAGGGGGAGGGGGGCGCGCTCGCCCAAATTACGTTCAGTCTGCATCCCCGGCAGGCAGATTTCCCGCCAAAAGTCCGAGACAGCTTGATGATCCAGAGCGGGGGGTTTTTGGCACGGGCTTTGCTTTCTGCCTTGTATGCAAGAGAGCCACACATCCGAGACCACGCAGAAATCCATTGAGGCAACGATCGTCTCCGGGATCCTTTCTGCCAAGATCCGGCCGGGCACTCGACTTGGCGAAAATCAGCTGGCAGCGCTCTTCGGCGTGTCGCGAACCCGCGTCCGTGAAGCGATGATGCGTCTGGAGACGCGCGGCATCGTGCATGTCAGCCCCCGGCGCGGCTGGTTCGTCGTCGAGCCCTCCGCTGAGGATGCGATCGCCGTCTATGAGGCGAGGCGTGTCGTCGAAGCTGGATTGCTGCGCAGCATGGCAGTGCTGACGGAGGAGGGACGCAAGGCTCTCGACGCCCATCTGAATGAGGAGAGGAATGCCATGGCGGCTGGCGACCGCCAGCGCCTGACCTATTTGATGGGCGATTTCCATATCCGCATCGCGGAATTGAGCGGGAACCCGATCATCGTCGATATCCTGCGCGACCTGACCGCGAGGACGATCCTCATTTCGATGCTCTATCAATCCGAATTTCATGCGGCGCAGTCTCACGGCGGTCACTGCCGCATTTTCGAGGCCATGCAGACAGGTGATTTCGTCAGAGCTGCGGAGCTCTCCGTCCAACATCTTGATGAGGTGGAAATGGGCCTCGACCTGACGGCGCGCCCAGATCCGCTTTCGGATCTGCGCAGTTCCCTGTCGCTTCCGCTAAAGGCCGCATCCTCCATCGCCCGGCAATCGGACCCCAAAACCACAACTTCAAAGGAGCAATGAACACATGCTGACAAGACGGATATTCTTCGCAATCGCAGCCCTGACCGCGACCTTCAGCTTCACCTCGCCGTCTCACGCCGATGCTCTCGCCGACATCACGGCGCGCGGTACGCTGCGCGTCGCAGTCCCGCAGGATTTCCCACCTTTCGGCAGCGTCGGCACCGATATGGCGCCGATGGGCTACGATATCGACATGGCCAACCTCATTGCCGAAAAGCTGGGCGTCAAAGCCGAGCTCGTGCCGGTTACGAGCGCCAACCGCGTCCCCTATCTACAGACGAACAAGGTCGATCTTGTGATATCGAGCCTCGGCAAGAATCCGGAGCGCGAAAAGGTGATCGATTTCTCGGTCGCCTACGCGCCCTTCTTCAACGGCGTCTTCGGGCCGGCCGATCTTTCGGTCGCCAAGGCGGAGGATCTCGCGGGCAAGAGCATCGGCGTCACGCGCGGCGCCGTGGAGGATCTCGAGCTGACGAAGATCGCGCCGGCCGACGCAACGATCAAGCGTTACGAGGACAATAACGGCACCATCTCGGCCTTCCTCTCCGGCCAGGTCGACATCATTGCCACCGGCAATGTCGTGGCGGCTGCCATCCTCGCCAAAAATCCTCCCAAGCGCCCCGAGCTGAAGTTCCTCATCAAGAACTCGCCCTGCTACATCGGTCTCAACAAGGAACAGTCCGCGCTTCTGGAGAAGGTGAACGGCATCGTCGCCGCCGCCAAAGCCGATGGCAGCTTGAATGCCATCTCGCAGAAGTGGCTCGGCGCCGATCTGCCGTCCGATCTTTAAGGAAATCCGGGTCTCGCGCATGTCATCCCGCCTCCGCGGGATGACATGCGCTCCGTCACCGCAAGAGGGGACATTCCTTGAGTTACCATTTCGAATTCGGCTGGCTGCTTGAATATTACCCCCAGATCATTAAGGGCATACTGATCACCCTGGAGCTTATCGCGATTGGCGGTGTGCTCGGCATTTCGCTCGGCATCGTCTGCGCCTGGGTGCGGGCGCTCGGCCCGGTCTGGCTGAAGCCGGTCGTCGCGGCCTATGTCGAACTGATCCGCAACACTCCATTCCTGATCCAGCTTTTCTTCATCTTTTTCGGTCTGCCATCGCTCGGCCTCCAGCTCTCCGAATTGACGGCCGCTAATCTCGCAATGGTCGTCAACCTCGGCGCCTATAGCTGCGAGATCATTCGCGCGGGCATCCAAGCAACGCCGAAAGGCCAGTTCGAGGCGGGCGAGAGCCTCGCCATGACGCGCTTCGAGACCTTCCGCCATGTCGTGCTCGTGCCGTCGCTGCAGCGCATCTGGCCGGCACTGTCGTCGCAAGTGGTCATCGTAATGCTCGGCTCAGCGGTCGTATCGCAGATCGCCGCCGAGGATCTGACTTTCGCCGCGAATTTCATCCAATCGCGAACCTTCCGAGCCTTCGAGGCTTACATCGTCTCGACATCAATCTATCTCGCGCTGGCAATCCTGCTCCGGCAGGTGCTGGGCCTGGTTGGCTGGTTCATCTTCCCGAGGAGAGCAGTGCGATGATCACCTTCACGCTTTGGGACATCCTGCGCAACCTGCTGCTCGCCACTCGCTGGACCATTCTTCTATCGCTCGTCTCGTTCATCGGCGGCAGCGTGGTCGGCCTCGGCCTGCTATTCCTACGCATCAGCAGGCGCAAGGCCGGTCGGGCATTTGCGAAATATTATATCGAGCTCTTCCAGGGTACGCCGCTGCTGATGCAACTCTTCATCGCCTTTTTCGGTCTCGGGCTCTTCGGAATAGACGTCCCGGCCTGGCTGGCGGCAGGACTGGCGCTGATCCTATGGAGCGCCGCCTTTCTCACCGAGATCTGGCGAGGCTGCGTCGAAGCGGTTGCGAAGGGGCAATGGGAAGCCTCCGCCAGCCTCGGCATGGGGCGTCTGCAGCAGATGCGCTACGTCATCCTTCCGCAGGCGCTGAGGATCGCCATACCGCCGACCGTCGGTTTCTCCGTTCAGATCATCAAGGGCACGGCGCTGACCTCGATCATCGGTTTCGTCGAATTGTCGAAGGCCGGCACCGTGGTCACCAACGCCACCTTCCAGCCCTTCACCGTCTATGGGCTCGTCGCGCTCATCTATTTCGCCCTTTGCTGGCCCTTGTCGAAAAGCAGCCAGATCCTGGAGAGGAAGCTCAATGTCGCTCATCGAAATCACTGACGTCCGCAAGAGCTACGGATCCAACGAGGTGCTGAAAGGCATTAACCTGAATGTCGAACCTGGCGAGGTCATTGCCATTATCGGCAAGAGCGGTTCCGGCAAATCGACCCTGCTTCGCTGCATCAATGGTCTTGAGACCATTACCAGCGGTTCCATCTCAGTGGCCGGCGCACAGCTCATCGATGACGAAGTCCATTTAAAGGCGCTGCGCCTGAAGGTCGGCATGATCTTTCAGCAATTCAATCTCTTCCCGCATCTGACTGCCGGCGGCAACGTCGTGCTGTCGCAGGCGGTGGTCAAAAAGACACCCAAGGCCGAAGCCGAGGCCAACGCCCGCAAGATGCTGGAGCGTGTGGGGCTGGGTCACAGGTTCGACGCCTATCCTGACGAGCTCTCGGGCGGACAACAGCAGCGCGTCGCCATCGCCCGCGCGCTCGCCATGCAGCCGACCGCCCTTCTTTGCGATGAGATCACCTCGGCGCTCGATCCGGAACTGGTCGCCGAAGTTCTGGCCGTCGTGCGCGAACTTGCCGCCGAGGGAATGACGCTGCTGATGGTCACGCACGAGATGCGGTTCGCCCGCGACGTCTGCAGCCGCGTCGTCTTTATGCATCAGGGCCGAGTCCATGAAGCAGGCCGGCCGGAGGACGTCTTCGCCAATCCGCAGACTGCCGAGTTAAAGCAGTTCCTCGGAGTCAGCTAAGTTTATGCAGTGGGATTTCGCCACATGCTGGCGCATGAATGGCCTGATCGAGTGTCGCAGGAACAGTCCGATGGCCCAGCCTGCGACCAGCTAGGCCGAGCTGGTCGCTGTGAACAAGCTCGATCGGGCAGAGGGAGTGCCCGGATCTGAGATCCGGACGTTCCTGGGACAGCGTGGTGACTTTCCGCGTGCGGCCTCCGTCTTCAGGAATAAATCCGCCGACAGGGCCGCGGCTCCGGATATTATCGGTCCTTGTCGCCGGGGGGCGGGGGGAGCAAGACGGGCTCGGCCGAGTGCTTTGGTGCCATCAGCTGTGCAAGAATGTCGTCGGCCGATTCACTTGAACCGCCAATGCCGGCCTCGCGCAGCTGACGATCGAGATCGCTGCCGTTTTCCAGCGCGGCCAGTTCCGCGCCGGCCTCAATGCGCCCGGCCGTCATTTCCTGGCGCTTTTTGATGCGTTCGAGACTTTGGACGGCGCTGCCGAGACGGGTATTGATGCCCGACTGGTTATGGGCAATCGCCGACTGAGCGCGCAGCAGCGACTCGTTGGCTTTGACATTCTCCACCTCGCGTTTCATCTGGGCAATGCGCGATTCGGTTTCCTGAATCGTGCGCAGCATCTGCTGCTGGCGGGGCAGCAGCCGATCGAGCTCTTCCTGGTCTCGCTGCGTTTCGGCGCGAATGTTGGCAATGCGCTGAGCGAGACCCTGCGCCAGATCCGCGCGGCCCGCAGAGATCGCCGCGCGGGCGCTGTCGGTGTCCTTGGCTTCCTTCGCGCGGTTTTCTTCAAGCCGGCGCATGACGCTCTTGTTCGACGCCATGATGCCGGCCAAATCGGATCGCGCCCGCCGCAGCGACTGTTCGGCATCGCGGATTTCCTGGTCGAGAATGCGCATCGACTGGCTATCGGCGGCCGCTTCCGCTGCCTCGTTAATGCCGCCGCGAATGGCGGTGAAAATCTTTCCCCAGGTGCTCACGCTGCGATCTCCCCGCTTTTCCATTCTTCAATCATGTGTGCCGCGTCGACCGCATTGGCAGCCAGAATGGCGACTTCCTCGACCACGGTCTCGGCCGACGAGCGTGCCGACAGCGAGCCGAACAATTCATACCATTCCTCACCGTCAATCGTGGTGATGCCGAAGCTCGACAGCGGCACGAACTTGTGGGTCTTGAGAACCATCCGCTCGAAGGCCTCCCGCTTCGGCACCTCCTTGCATGGCACCAGGACAACGCTGACAAGAATATCGCGCTCGCCGCTCACCGCGACGAAGACGTCGAGATCGCCTCTCTCCTTGAGAGTTACGCAGATGACGTCCCCATGTTCGGGCACGGCCACATCCACATCGCCGAGCGCTTCCGGGTCGGCCGCAAACAGGCGCGTTAAAGTGGTAAGGCTCCAGGTCTCCAAAAAGTCCTCCATCGGTTAGAGCGTCGCAAATATCTGGGTAATCAGTTTACAACTTAAAGGTCTGGCGCGCGAAATTAATTTCGGTAGGGTAGGGGTCAGCAAAGGGGGCGAATCGCTTGCCATTTATCGCTTCATTACTGCGGCGTGTATATCTGTCGCTTGGCGAATTGGCGTGGTCAGCCCTTCTTGTTATCCTCGTTGTGCATCTGATTATTTCTTATCTGCTCTTTAGACTGGCCGGCGAAGGGGATCTCGTCGGCAATCCGGTCGACTTTCTTTACTATTACATGGTTACGGCAACGACTGTCGGTTATGGCGATCTTTCCCCAAAATCGGGCCTCGGCCGGGTCGTTACCGTCCTGGTGGTTCTTCCTGGCGGCATTGCCATCTTTACCGCTGTTCTTGGCAAGTTGTTGACAGCGATCGGTAGGATCTGGAGAAATCGCATGCGCGGATTGGGTGACTACAGCGAACGCACCGGTCATATTATCGTTTTGGGTTGGCAAGACGGCCAGACATACCAGACGTTGCGGCTGCTGCACTCCGAACGGCATGCCAACGAGCCGATGACGGTTCTGGTCGCCAAGGACCTGCCGGAAAATCCCGCCAGCAATTATGCCGACTACGTCCGCACGGAACGGCTTGCCGATGCCGACGCTTTGCTGCGGGCCGGAGTGGCCCAGGCGCGGGCAGTCATCGCCCGCGGCGCAAATGACGACGAAACGCTGGCCGCGGTGCTGATTGCCGAAGATCATGCGCCCAATGCCCATATCGTCGCCTATTTTGCCGACGATCGCACAGCACAGATGGTCAAGCAGCGTCGGCCGCGTGTCGAGGCGGTGGGTTCGCTTGCCGAGGAGCTTCTGTCGCGTTCCGCACGTGATCCGGGTTCTTCGGAAATCGCCGCGCGGCTGTTGTCCGCCGCCTCCACCGACACGGCCTTTTCGCTGGCGGTGCCGGCCTTGCAGACGCCGCTCTCCTATGGCGACGTGTTTTTAGGCCTCAAGCGTCGGCATCATGTGACGCTCGTCGGCATGCTGAGCCAAGGCGTAACCGACCTTAATTGCCGGGACGAGACGCTGATGCGGGGCGGCGAGACGCTTTACTACATCAGCGAAATTCGGCTAGATCCCGCTGCCATCGCCTGGGCTCGAATGGGAGACGTGACATGATCGGCTGGTTCGGCGGAAACAAGAACGAGGGGGCTTTGCCTGAAGAGCTCGGCCCCTTGAGCGCGGCCATCGGCGGGGCGCTCGAGATTGATTTCCTCTCGCTCGAAGCCGATGCTTTGGCCGGCGAGCCGGCCATGCCGCTGCCGCGAAGCGGGCCGTTCATCATTGCCGGCTACGGTGAGGTTTCGCTCGACGCCTCGACCGTTCTGTCGCGCTACTACGATGAAGAGAACCGGATGATTCAGGTGATGTCCGCGTCGGGTAAGCCGGGTGAGGCGATCGACGACATCAGCTTTTATCACCCTTGGGACAGCGTCGTGCCCGCCGGCCAGAGCGAATGGAACCGCTGGACCGGGCCGGGCGGCCTGATCGGCCAGCCATCCTATGATGCTGACGGGATCCTCTATAACCGGTTCTGGGGCGACGGCCCGGAGCGGGCGCAATTGGTGGAATTTGTCGAAAAGGTCAGCGATGGTGAAACGCAGCACTCCATCCATCAGACCTGCATGCTGTACTACCGCCCGCTTGGCTCGACGCGCGAAATGCTTCTGATCAATGTCGAGCGCGACCTCGATTTCGGACAGGCCCAGGCGGGCAGCTCGGTAGAATTTCTGATCGGTTATGGATTGGCTCCGGCCGACGTTCGTCGCGTCTGAGAGACCTATCAATTTCAACGGAGGACATTTTCGATGCTCGACTACGTGGCGGGCCTGCCTGCTTTCCTTGGTTATTTCGCCATCGGGCTCGCCGCCTACGGCGTTTTCGCGGTGATCTACACCTGGTTGACGCCGCAACAGGAGGTCCAATTGATCCGGGCGGGCAATCTTGCCGCCGTGACTGCGTTCCTGGGCGCGCTTGTCGGCTTCAGCCTGCCTCTGGCTTCGGCCGCAGCCAACTCCGTCAGCGTCGTCGATTACGTCATATGGGCTGTCATAGGCACTCTGGCGCAGATCCTCGCTTTCTACATCGCGAACTTCACCATGAAAGACCTGCATGAAAAGATCACTGCCGGTGAAATCGCTGCGGGAATATGGGGGGGCGGAATTGCGCTCGTCGTCGGTATTCTCAACGCTGCCTGCATGACCTATTGAGGGAGGGAAAGATGCGCAGACGCATGAGCGGGCACAGGCGACCTTTCCTGGCCCTTGGCACCATCGCTGCCTCGACCCTGGCGCTGTCCGGCTGCGGCGAGGAGGCTCCTTCGGATATAATGTTCACCTCCGTCGACCAATGCGTGGCGGCGGGCATGGATCGGCAGGTCTGCCAGGCCAGCTATCAGGATGCGATGCGTGCCCATCTCGCCACCGCGCCGCGTTTCAACGGCATGGCCGCCTGCGAGGCAGAATACGGGACCGGCCAATGCACGGAACAGCCGTCGAACGCTGTCCCTAACAACAATACCGGTGGAGGCGGAAACTTCTTCGTGCCGTTCATGGCCGGCTACGTGCTGTCTTCGGCACTCAACAACATTGGCGACTATTACGATTATCGCCGGCGCCAAGAAGAGATCGGCTACTATTACGGCTCGACGCCGATCTATCGCAACCGCTCGGGGCAGACGGTCACAACCACCGTTCGCTCGGGCGGCACGCGCATCGACAGCGTGACGGCGCCCTCGCGCCAGACTGTCAAGCCTGTCAACGTCAATACCCGCACCGTTGCCCGGCAAGGCTTCGGCGGCCGTTCGTCCTTCAGTTTCGGCGGCTGACATGAAGCGCATCACCCTTCCGGCGCGTCCTGACTGGCGTGACAAGGCGCAGGCCGTGGGTTTCGGGTTTCACGTCATGTATGGCGAGCCTTACTGGCTCGACGATGCTGCCTATACGTTCACGCTCGAGGAGATCGAGAAGCAGATCGAGGAGCCGAGCCAGGAACTGCATGATATGTGCATGGATCTGGTCGGCGAGATCGTCGGCAGTGAAGAGGCGCTCGACAGGTTGGCCATTCCGGAAGACCTGCGCGATGTGGTGCAGCGGTCCTGGCAGCGCCGCGACCGGCACCTTTATGGCCGTTTCGATCTTGCTTATGATGGCAATGGCCCGGCCAAGTTGCTCGAATACAATGCCGACACCCCGACTTCAGTGTTCGAGACGGCCTATTTCCAGTTCAACTGGCTGACCGATCAGATCGCTTTGGGTGTTCTGCCCAAAGATGCGGACCAGTATAATTTCCTGCAGGAAAGTCTTGTCGAGGCGTTCGATCAATTTCCCAAGGAGCCGATCTTCCATTTCGCCGCGATAACCGACAATGAGGAGGATCGCGGCACGACGGTCTACCTCATGGACTGTGCGGTGCAGGCCGGCCATCGCGTCGAACTGCTGGACATTCGGGAGATCGGCATCGATGCGCAGGGCCGCTACACCGACCTCAAGGATCGGGTGATCGACCGCTGCTTCAAGCTATACCCATGGGAATTCATGCTGCGCGAGCCTTTCGCTCGCGAACTTGCCCGCTCGGGCGATGTTTTCGTCGAGCCGGCCTGGAAGGCTGTGCTCTCCAACAAGGGGCTTCTGCCGCTGCTGTGGCAGCGCCACCCCCATCACCCCAACCTGTTGCCGAGTTATTTCACCGACGACCCGGCGGCTTCGGCCTTGACCGACTACGTGCGCAAACCATTGTTGTCGCGCGAGGGCGAAAACGTCACGATTTTTCGAGATGGGCGGGAAGCGTTTTCCGCACCGGGCGATTACGGCGACGAAGGTTTTGTCATCCAGGCCTATGCCCCGCTTTTCGAAAGCGATAACGGCTTTGCTGTGCTCGGCAGCTGGGTTGCCGGTGATCGCGCCTGCGGTCTTGCCGTTCGCGAAGACCGCTCGCGCATAACGGCCAATCTATCCCGTTTCGTGCCGCACGTTATAATGGAATAACATTTACACCCGTCTGGCGTGTAGCAATCAGATACGCCGAGCTAATCCGATGCTCCTAAATCCTGCAGCCACGCTGGAATATCCTGCTTGACGTGCAGAACCCGCCACACGTCGACGTGGTCGGCTCGTTCAAGATAGAAGATCACATAAGGAAAACCCTTCAGCGTCGTACAGCGCAGATTGGGCAGACCGAGTTCATATGAGTAGCGCAGTGAACCCGATGCAGGATGCTCTGCGATCAAAGTATAGGTCGATTGCAGTGCATCGATGAAGCCTACCGCTATCTGCGATCCCGCCATGTGAGCGTAATAGTCCACGGCATTCTCGACATCCCCGCGAGCCGACTGGCGGGGGACGACAGGTTTCGCGGTCACTTGGAGCTTTGTTTCGTTGCGCGCTCGCGCAGGCTATCGAAATAGCTGGCATCGATGGGCTCGGTGGTCTCGGACGACGCACCCTCTAGCAGAAGATTGCGCAACTGCTGCCGATCCCTGTCGCGACGGATGAGTTCGCGCACATACTCGCTGCTCGTGCCATATCCTCGACCGGCGACCTGCTGGTCGACGAAGTGCTTCAAATTGTCCGGCAGCGAGATATTCATAGTGCTCATGGGACCAGGTTAGCGAGCATGGCAAAATTTGACAAGGCCTGGCCTTCGTTCAGCAGACCAACGGTCTCGACGAGATCCGCCGTTCCTTGCCAGATCACTCGAGCCCGAGCTCACAGGAGAATTGTCACTTGGCCAGCTACTCCAGAGGCGGACGGGTGATATCCGCTATCGAAGGCAAAGCCGGACCGCTTTCCGCCTGAGCCATCGCTTTCACCAATGCGATGATCGTTTCACGAATATTGGGGTCGGCAATCTTCAGAAAGGCGCGGTTAAGCACCAACCCCTCTTTCGTTCGCAGGAATTCTGCGACGGGGTCGGCATTGTCCGGCAGCGTCAACCCCTGAAGGCTCAATGGCTGCGACTCGTTCTGCTCGAAGAAGAAGCTCGGAGAGGTGTGAAGCACTTCGGCGATTCGCTGCAAACGGCTCGCACCAATGCGGTTGATGCCCTTCTCGTATTTCTGAACCTGCTGAAAAGTCACGCCGATCTGGTCGGCGAGCCGCTCCTGGCTCATTCCAAGCAGCTGCCGGCGTGCTCTGATGCGCGCGCCGACGTAACTGTCTATGGCATTCGGTGTCTTGACATTCATCGCGTGTTTTCAGCCTCGATCATTTCAATCGGCGCAGCTGTAGTACCCCTGTAAGCAGTTTTCCACGGTTGTTTTCATATAGTATAGCATGCATGCGATGATCTCGGCTGACTGTGATATGAAAACCCGCGTCCAACACACGGCCAGCGACGCAAGAGCCGGTCGGGCATAGGCAAATCAAACAAAAGCCGTACCGATCCTGGCCAAACCGGGCTGGTGATCGTTGCCCGGCCTGCGGTAAATATCTTTCAGCGACCGTCGCTCGACAGTCTTGCCAGCCCCGATCGCCCAATCCATCGAAAACGACGCGGCACTGATCGTGCCTGTGCAGGAGGGATATTGATGGCAACCGTTGCCGAGCGCGCGCCCCGTTTCGAAAAGACGACGATGTCCATTCTGATGGCCGTCAGCTTCTGCCACATGCTGAACGACATCATGCAGTCACTGCTCGCCTCGCTCTATCCATTGTTCAAGGCGAATTACGATCTCGATTTTGTCCAGATCGGCCTCCTGACCATGACGTTCCAGGTCACGGCGTCTCTGCTGCAGCCGGCGGTCGGCATCGTCACCGATCGCTGGCCGATGCCCTATTCGCTGCCGGTCGGCATGGCGAGTACCTTTTGCGGCCTCATTCTGCTCGGCAATGCCGGCAATTTCGCGCTGCTGCTGGTCGCGGCAAGCCTGATCGGTTTTGGCTCGGCGGTCTTCCATCCGGAATCCTCGCGTGTTGCCCGTCTTGCCTCCGGCGGCCGCCACGGTTTCGCGCAGTCCTTTTTCCAGGTCGGCGGCAATGCCGGCCAGGCGATCGGCCCGCTGCTCGCCGCCTTCATCGTGCTGCCGCTCGGGCAACACAGCGTCTCCTGGTTTGCCGCCATCGCCATGATCGGCATGGTCGTGCTGAGCTGGGTGGGCAGCTGGTATATGAGCCACAGGCGTCAAAACGCCAGCAAACCGGCTGTCAGCCGAACTCTGCCGCTGCCGCAGAACCGGGTCATCTGGGCGCTGCTGATCCTCGTGCTGCTGACGGCGACGAAGAATGTCTACATGGCGAGCGTGTCGAGCTACTTCACCTTCTATGTCATCGACAGGTTCGAACTCAGCGTGCAGCAGGCGCAGCTGATGCTTTTCCTGTTTCTCGGCTCGGTCGCCGTCGGCACGTTCCTCGGCGGACCGATCGGCGATCGATTCGGTGCCCGTTTCGTCATCTGGTTTTCGATCCTCGGCGTCATTCCCTTCGCGTTGCTGCTGCCCTATGCCGATCTTTTCTGGACAGGCGTGCTCAGCATCGTCATCGGCCTGGTGTTCGCGTCGGCCTTTTCAGCGATCGTCGTCTTCGCGCAGGAACTGGTGCCCGGCCGCGTCGGGCTGATTGCCGGAGTCTTCTTCGGCTTTGCATTCGGGGCAGGGGGGTTAGGGGCTGCGCTGCTTGGCGATTTTGCCGACACTCACGGCATTGCCTTCGTCTACCGCATCTGCTCCTACCTGCCGCTGCTCGGCCTGCTGACCGTCTTCCTGCCGCGCATTCCGAAACACACGCGGGCCTGAGGCCATCCTCGACGTCGCGATTGGCATATCGAGCTCCGGAAGTGGCTCATCCTTTGGCCGTCGTGGATGGAAGGCGACCGGAGGCGCGTTTTCCTTCTTTAGAATCTGCTCACAAGCCGCAATTAATCCATAAATTCGATGGAAAATTATGCTGCCAGTATTGATGGCACGGCAAGAGTTTTTCCGACCCTTCCTGGACATCAGACATTCTTGCTTCGCCCGCGATGCAGCCTTTTGACATGATCAGCCGGCTCGGGGCGCTCGGCCTCATCAGTCAGACGGGATATAAAATGACCAAGAACAAAAAACTTCACGGCCTCCATTTTTCGCGCCGCGCGGCTCTTGCGGCCGCCGCTGTTTCCGCAGCTGCCCTTTTTATCTTTGCCGCACCGGCACCCTCCTTTGCCGAGGACAAGTCGATCAAGGTCGGAATCATGGCCGGCGAGGATGAGGATGTATGGCGGGTGGTGACCAGCGAAGCCGCCAAAAAGGGCCTCAAGATCGAGACCGTCATCTTCAACGACTACACTCAGCCGAACGAAGCGCTGGAGCGCGGCGAGATCGACGCCAATGCCTTCCAGCACAAGCCCTATCTAGACAACCAGGTTCAGCAGCACGGCTATCACATCGTCCCCGTCGGCTACACTGGCGTCTGGCCGATCGGCCTTTATAGCAAGAAACACAAGGCCGTCGCCGAGATCCCCGAAGGCGCCGTCATCGGCGTGCCGAACGATCCCTCGAACGAAGGTCGGGCGCTGCGGGTTCTCCAGAATGAAGGCCTGATCAAGCTGAAGGACGGCACCGGCATTCTCGCAACTGTCGCCGACGTCACCGACAATTCGAAGAAAATCGAGATCAAGGAACTCGATGCCGGCATCGTCGGCCGTTCGATCGACGATCTCGACGCCGGCGTCGTCAACACCGACTGGGCGCTGAAGAGCGGACTTTCTCCGGCCGAGCGTATCGCGCAGGAGCCGATCGCCGACAACCCCTACCGCAACTTCATCGCCGTCAAGGAAGAGAACAAGGATGCGGACTGGGTCAAAACGCTGGTATCTTCCTACCAGAACGACACCGTCAAAGCCGAGTTCGACAAGGTATACAAGGGGACAGGTCTCAGCGCCTATTGATCCGAAACTGGGCCGCGGTTAAGGCCGGCCGAAAGGCGGCCCGGGCGTTCCTGCCGGGGCCGCCTTCAATATTTGCAGGGATAAGTACATGAACTCCGTTGTTTCAAGGGCGACGATCGAGCCGCGGCCGCAGGCGGCAGCCGAAGAGGTGGTGAGGCTTATCGACGTGAAGCGTCGGTTCGGGACCACGCCGGCACTTGACGGTATTTCACTGAGCGTGATGAGGGGCGAGATCCTCGGCATTATCGGCCGTAGCGGCGCCGGCAAGTCGACGCTGATCCGCTGCCTGAACGGGCTGGAACGCGCCGACAGCGGCGAAATCCGCATCGACGGCCGCGATATAACCGGGCTTCAAGAGCAGGAACTGCAGCCGCTGCGCCGCCGCATCGGCATGATCTTTCAGCACTTCAACCTGCTTTCGGCCAAAACGGTGGAGGACAATGTTGCCCTGCCGCTGAAGATCGAGGGTATTGCCAAGGCCGAGCGCCTGAAGCGCGCCCATGAACTTCTCGAGCTCGTCGGTCTTGCCGACAAGGCGCAAGCCTATCCCGCCTCGCTATCCGGTGGGCAGAAACAACGCGTCGGCATCGCCCGGGCGCTGGCGGCGCGCCCGGCGCTACTTCTCTCGGACGAGGCGACATCGGCCCTCGACCCTGAGACAACACGATCGATCCTGACCCTGCTCAAGGATATCAATCGTAAGCTCGGACTGACCATTCTCCTGATCACGCATGAGATGGAAGTGGTGCGCGGCATTGCCGATCGCGTTGCGGTCATCGATGCCGGACGGATCGTCGAGGAGGGCCAGGTCTGGTCGGTCTTCGCCAATCCGCAAACTGACATCACCAGGAGCTTGCTTGGCGGCATCCGCCCGCAACTTCCCGATCACATTCTCGGCCGGCTGTCGGCGACGACGGGCAGTGAAGTGATCCTAAGTGTCGATCTTGCCGGGCCGCAAGCGCAGGGGGCGCTGTTTGCCGAACTCTCCGCGGCTCTGCCGCATTCCTTCCGCCTCGTCCATGGCGGCATCGACCATATCCAGAACCAGCCGGTGGCGCGGTTCTTCATCGCCGTTCCCGCGCGCGACCCAGCGCTTGCCGGAAAGGTCGAACAATTCCTGACGGCCCGGTCCGCCCGGGTGGAGGTGCTTGGCTATGACACCGATCATGCTTGAACTGCTTCTTCGCTCGCTTTGGGAGACGGTCCTGATGACTGTCGCCTCGGGGGTGATTTCGCTCGTCGCAGGTCTGCCGCTCGGCCTTGCCCTCGTCGTCACGGCGCGCGGCGGCATCGCCGAAAATCTCTGGATCAACCGCGTGCTCGGTGCCGCCATCAACGGCTTCCGCTCGGTGCCATTCATCATCCTGCTGGTGGCGCTGATCCCGCTGACGCGGCTGATCGTCGGCACCGCGCTCGGCACCGGGGCGGCCATCGTGCCGCTCGCCATCGCCGCGACACCCTACTATGCGCGCATCGCAGAGGTGTCGTTGCGAGAGGTCGACCGCGGGCTGATCGATGCCGTGCGCGCCATGGGCGGCAATCGCTGGACCATCATTCGCGAGGTGCTGGTTCCTGAAGCGCTGCCGGGCATCGTCGCCGGCTTCACCGTCACCCTGGTGACGCTGATCGGCGCCTCGGCCATGGCGGGCGCGATCGGCGCCGGCGGCCTCGGCGACCTTGCCATTCGCTATGGCTATCAGCGCTTCGAAACCAATGTCATGATCGCAGTGGTCGCCGTCCTCGTCATACTCGTCTGCGGCATCCAGTGGCTCGGCGACCGACTAATCGCCAAGCTCGACCACAGATAGGTCATAGTCGGAGGCTTGCGGCGGGTGAATGGCGTGCTGTGTTAATTGTCCTAAGGCTGTATCGCGTGATCCACCTGTGAAGTGATAAGGTGGCGACGAAGCAGCCGGAGGAACGCATGACGAAGAAGACGCTGTCGGATTGGGCGGAGCTTGCGCAGAAGGAGCTGCGCGCCTCACCCGAAACCCTGACCTGGCGCACGCCGGAAGGCATCGCTGTCAAGCCGCTCTATACCGCTGAGGACCTCGAAGGCGCCGCGCATCTCGGCTCGCTGCCCGGTTTTGCGCCCTTTACCCGCGGACCGCGCGCGACGATGTATGCCGGCCGGCCATGGACCATTCGCCAATATGCCGGCTTCTCCACAGCAGAGGAATCGAACGCCTTTTATCGCCGCAATCTCGCTGCCGGCCAGAAGGGCCTGTCGGTCGCCTTCGATCTTGCCACCCATCGCGGTTATGACAGCGACCACCCTCGCGTCGAGGGCGATGTCGGCAAGGCGGGCGTCGCGATCGACAGCGTAGAGGACATGAAAATCCTGTTCGACGGCATTCCGCTTGGTGACATGTCGGTCTCAATGACCATGAACGGCGCCGTCATTCCGATCCTCGCTTCCTTCATCGTCGCCGGCGAAGAGCAGGGCGTGCCGAGGGCCGAGCTGTCGGGAACCATTCAGAACGACATCCTCAAGGAGTTCATGGTCCGCAACACCTATATCTATCCGCCAGAACCTTCGATGCGGATCGTTGCCGACATAATCGACTATACGGCAAGGGAGATGCCGAAATTCAACTCGATCTCGATCTCCGGCTATCACATGCAGGAGGCCGGCGCGACGCTGGTCCAGGAGCTTGCCTTCACGCTGGCCGACGGCCGCGAATATGTCAGGGCGGCAATTGCCAAGGGTCTCAACGTCGATGATTTCGCCGGAAGACTCTCCTTCTTCTTTGCGATCGGCATGAACTTCTTCATGGAGGCGGCGAAGCTGCGCGCCGCCCGGCTGCTCTGGACCCGCATCATGGAGGAGTTCCGGCCGAAGAAGGCATCCTCGCTGATGCTTCGCACCCATTGCCAGACCTCCGGCGTTTCATTGCAGGAGCAGGATCCCTACAACAACATCATCCGCACTGCCTTCGAGGCGATGTCGGCCGTGCTCGGCGGCACGCAGTCGCTGCACACCAACTCCTTCGACGAGGCGATTGCGCTGCCGACGGAATTCTCCGCCCGCATCGCCCGCAACACCCAGCTAATCCTCCAGCATGAAACCGGAGTGACCAAGGTGGTCGATCCGCTGGCGGGCTCCTATTATGTCGAGAGCCTGACGAAGGAACTCGCCGACAAGGCCTGGGCTCTAATCGAGGAGGTGGAAGCGCTTGGCGGCATGACGAAGGCTGTCAACGACGGTTTGCCGAAGCGGCTGATCGAGGAAGCGGCGGCGCGCCGCCAGGCCGCCGTCGACAAGGGCGAGGAGGTCATCGTCGGGGTTAACCGCTACAGGCTCGACAACGAACAGCCGATCGACATTTTGGAGATCGACAACAGCAAAGTGCGCAACGCGCAGATCCGCCGCATCGAGGAGACGAAGCGGCGGCGCGATAGCAGTGCCGTGCGCGAAACGCTGGCCGCTCTGGCAGAAACCGCACGCAGCGGCAAGGGCAATCTGCTGGCGGCCGCCATCGAGGCGGCGCGGGCCCGCGCCACTGTCGGCGAGATATCGGATGCGATGCGCGCTGCCTTTGGTGATCATGCCGCGACACCTGATGTCATCAGGGGAGTCTATGGCGAAGCCTATGACAATGAGCCGGAACTTGCCGTCCTGAGGGAGCGTATGGCAGGGGTGACGGAAGCGATGGGGTACCGGCCGAAAATCATGGTCGCCAAGCTTGGTCAGGACGGGCACGACCGGGGCGCTAAAGTGATCGCCTCGGCCTTCGGCGACATCGGCTTCGACGTGCTCGCCGGTCCGCTGTTTCAGACGCCTGACGAGGCTGTCGAGTTGGCGCTTGATCGAAAGGTCAATGTCGTCGGCGTCTCGTCGCTCGCCGCAGGCCACAGGACGCTGCTGCCGCAGTTGGTCGAGAGGCTCAGGGAAAAGGGTGGCGACGATGTCATCGTCGTCTGCGGCGGCGTCATCCCACGACAGGACTATGAATTCCTTCATGAACACGGCGTTGCGGCCGTGTTCGGCCCGGGCACGAACGTTCTGGAAGCGGCAAACTCCGTTCTCGACCTGCTAGAGGGCAAACGGCGAAACCAGTAGTTCATAAAATCTGCGCAGCCGGAGGCAAACCGCTGCGCACTTTGCTTAGAGCAACCCGCGCGTCGCAAGGTTGCGCATCAGTGCCGATATGCCGAAGGTCCACGGCGGGCATTCGGTGGAGAGGCGCACGGTATTGACGAGCGTGCCGAGCCCGGCCGAGGAAATCTCGACGACATCGCCGATCTTGTGCGTAAAGCCTTGCTTCGGCGCATCACGGTCCTGCGTTGGCGCAAACAGCGTTCCGAGAAAGAGCATGAAACCATCGGGGTATTGATGATGAGGGCCAAGCGTCTGTTTGACGAGATCGGTCGGGTCGCGGCTGATCTGTGACATCGAGCTTTTCCCATGCATCACGAAGCCGTCCTGACCCGTTACCTTCAGATCGAGTTCGGCCTTGCGCACGTCATCCAGTCCATACCCGTCATCAAACAGACGGACGAAAGGTCCGATCGAGCAGGAGGCGTTGTTGTCCTTGGCCTTGCCGAGCAGGAGCGCCGAGCGCCCTTCGACATCGCGAAGGTTGACGTCATTGCCGAGCGTCGCACCCTTGATTTCACCGCGGCTGTTGACCGCGAGCACGATTTCCGGCTCCGGATTGTTCCATGTCGAGATCGGATGCAGGCCGACATCGGCACCCCAGCCGACCGAAGAGAGCACCGGCGCCTTGGTGAAGACCTCGGCATCGGGGCCGATGCCGACCTCAAGATATTGCGACCACATGCCCTCGTCGATCAGCGCTTGCTTGACCTTGGCGGCCTCGGGCGAGCCGGCCTTGAGGTTGGTGAGACTGCCGCCGATCAGCGCGCTAACGCGCTCACGGATCGAGGCGGCACGATCGGGATTGCCGGCCGCCTTCTCCTCGATGACGCGTTCGATCATCGACTGGGCAAATGTGACGCCGCAGGCCTTGACCGCCTGCAGGTCGGCGGGCGCTAAGAGGTAGGGTCGTCCGGCATCCGGCTTTCCGGTGCTGTTGGCGGCAATCTCCTCCAGAGGACCGATCTCCTTGCCACTTGCGGCTCGGACGAAGCCCGCGGCATTCTGGCTCTCGACCAGGGCGCTCAGCGTCGGCGCCTCGTGCGAGGTGATGTCGATGAGCATTCCGTCACGAAGCGTCACGATGCTCGGGCCGGCAACTTCGGGATTCCAGACGCGCCCGACAAAAATTCCGCCGGAAGCGGCAGCATCGAGAAGGGGATGAGACATGGTGATCCTCCGTTACAGGCAGCGGCGAGCGCTCTTGAAACAATTCCGAGATTGTTGCCGCCCTCCAGCCCGGCGGCCGGCGAAATCGATCACATTCGGCCGAGCGGAGCAAGATAGGCGGGGGAAAAAGACTTTTGCCGGATCGGATTGAAAAGCGGATCTGCTGCCTGCATCAAGTCGAATGAAGGTCACAAATAACTATTTAGATACATAATAAGCTTTATTTTTCAGATGGTTGAATACGAACACTGGCGATTTCACCCCCCAGCTTGCCTTGACAGGAGCCTGCTTTCGTTATCTGTTTTGGCCGATATGGAGGATGCCGGCACCAGCCGGCCGCACGAAAATCCCGGGAGGATATTGCAGCGATGTTGAGATTTGCCGTCGTCGGAATCGACCATGGGCATACGTTCGATCACGTGAAGGGACTGCTCGCCGCAGGCGGCGAGTTCGTTGGCTATTGCCCGCAGACCTCCGTGCCGGCATTGCGGGAAGCCTTCGAGAAGACCTATCCCGATGCGCCGCAGATCGACCGGGAGAAACTGTTCGACGATCCCTCGATTGATGTCATCTGCATTTCCGCCATTCCGCGTGACCGGGCCGGACTCGCCATCCGCGCGATGAAAGCGGGCAAGGACGTGATGACCGACAAGCCGGGTGTGACGACCTTTGCCCAGCTCGAGGAGGTTAAGCGCACCGTTGCCGAGACCGGCAAGATCTTCTCCATCTGCTTTTCCGAGCGCCATTGTGTGCGCTCCGCCGTCAAGGCCGGCAAGCTGGTTAAGGAAGGTGCGATCGGCAAGGTCATTCAGACGCTCGGCGTCGGTCCGCACCGGCTGCAGCTGCCGACCCGACCCGATTGGTTCTTCGATCCGGAATATTTCGGCGGCATCATCGTCGACATCGCCTCGCACCAGGTCGATCAGTTCCTGTTCTATACCGGCTCGACCTCGGGCGAAGTCATCGCCAGCTCGATCGGTAATTTCGGCATGCCCGATAAACCCGCCTTCCAGGATTTCGGGGAGGTGCTGCTGCGCTCCGACAAGGCGGCCGGCTATGTCCGCGTCGACTGGTTCACCCCGGAGGCGCTCCCGACCTGGGGCGACGGCCGCCTCACCATCCTCGGTACGGAGGGTTATATCGAGCTGCGCAAATATATCGATATTGCCGGTAGGCCGGGCAAGGATCACCTCTTCCTCGTCAATGGCAAGGAAATGACCCATATCGATTGCAGCAGTGAGAAGCTCGATTATTTCGACGCGTTCACCGCCGATGTCGCAAACCGCACGCAAACGGCGATGACGCAGGATCACGTTTTCGAAGTCTGCCGGCTTTCGCTCGAAGCCCAGACGAAAGCCGCGCGCATCGGCGCTCGCTGAGGAGGATATCATGGCCAGAAAATTACGCGTCGGCGTTATCGGCGCGGGTATTGCCGCGCGGCACCTGACGGGCTTCGGCTGGAACAAAGATCTTTTCGAGGTTCCCGTCCTTTGCTCGCTGGACGAGGATCGCGGCCGGGCGCTGTGCGACGAATTCGCCATTGCGGAATATACGCAGGATGCGGATTCGCTGTTTGCCCGGAACGATCTCGACATCATCGACATTTCGACGCCACCGAGCTCGCATTTCGAACTCTGCCGCAAGGGAATCGAATCCGGCAAGCATGTGATTTGCGAGAAGCCGCTCTTCGGCTCGATTGCCGAAGTCGATGAGATGGGCCGCATCCTCGCCCGCTTCCCGGGCAGGAAGCTGATGCCGATCTTTCAGTATCGCTACGGCTCCGGCCTGCAGAAGCTGAAACTGCTGATCGAGCAGGGCCTTGCCGGCAAGCCGTTCCTGACGACGATCGAGACCCATTGGTGGCGCGGGCCGGATTATTACGCCGTGCCGTGGCGCGGCAAATGGGCGAGCGAACTCGGCGGCGGCCTTCTCGGCCACGCGATCCATGCCCATGACATGCTGAATTATGTGCACGGTCCCTGCGCCGAAGTATTTTCCTATGGGGCGACGCTGGTCAATCCGATCGAGGTCGAGGATACGGCCGCCCTCTCGGTGAGAATGCAGAATGGCTCGCTGGCGACGCTGTCGATGACGCTCGGCTCGCGCAAGGAAATCTCACGGCTGCGTTTCTGCTTCAGCGATCTCGTCGCCGAGAGCATCCTCGAACCCTATACGATGGGCCGCGATCCCTGGGTCTTTACCGCCGGAACCGAAGAGCACCAGGCGCGGGTCGATGCGGCGCTCGCCGCCTATGTGCCGGGCGAGGATGGTTATACCCGCCAGTTCGAGCTTTTCCACAGGGCGATCGTCGAGGACACGGAACCGCCGGTGACGTTGCAGGATGCCCGCAATTCGCTGGAGCTGGTGACGGCCGCTTATTTCTCCCAGCGCACCGGCCGGCCGACGCCGATGCCGATTGCCGCCGATCATCCGCTCTATCGCTCCTGGCTCCCGGAAGAACAGCGTAGGTCCGACGGCCTCTGAACGATTACGCGGTGGATGCCGGGCGGCGCTTGGCATCCACCCTGAAACGCTTCTTGATCCGATCGACCGGCGTTCCGTCCAAAAGCGGGACCTGAATGAGCCGGTCATAAGGCTCAAAGCCCATCTTTGTGTAATAGGCAAGACCTCCGACATTGTCGGCACGAATGGTCGCATTGATGAATTCAAGCCCGAGTTCCTCGGCTGCTGCCAGCGTCGCCGGAAAAAGGGCGCTGCCGACGCCGGAAATTTTGGGGTTCATGCGGGCAAATGTCGCGATATCGGCATAACCTCTCGGTGGATCGCCATAGAGACTCAACGACTGGAAGCCGGCAAGCGACCGATCATGCTCCGCGACATGACAGATAAGGGGGAACTCGCCGTCGATGAACCAATCCGCGAATTCCGCAGCCGTCAACGGCGTCTCGAGTGCGGTTGTTCCGCCGGCCAGAATGAGTTTGTTCAGGAGACTGCACAGTTCCTCCGAGTCGGCGGATACCGCCCTTCGAATATGCATATGGTTCTGACCCGTTTTTACTCCCACCGTACAGGTGACGTCCACAGAGCACAACCGACTGCCTCGTCGACTGCCGTCAACGCCCTTCGATCCTCCTTGAAAGCCTTGGACCTTTTGCAATCCTAACCGAGAGAAGCACCCATGCTGAAATCCTTCGAACATGTCGGCATGACGGTCAGTGACATGGACCGCTCCGTCGATTTTTACTGCAGTCTGCTCGGCCTGCGCCTGCATCTGCGCAAGAGGATGGCCGATGGCGCCGAGATCGCCTTTCTCGATGCCGGCGGCGGCATGCTGGAAATTTTCGCGCCGGCAGAAGGCGCGGCGAGGGCGGTCGACGTGCCGGACGGTGCGGCCGGCCTGCGCCACCTGACCTTCCTGTTCGAAAATGTCGAGGGGACCTTCGCTCGTCTGGAAAAGGCCGGCGTCGCGATCAAGGAGCGGCCGCGTCTGGCAATCAACACCGAGGTTCTGCACAAAGTCGCCTTCGTTCGTGATCCCGATGGCATCCAGATAGAGCTCGCCGAGAGGTAGCTCAGCGTTTGGAGCCGCCGATTACGGTCACCGAGGCGAAACATGCGTTAGTTGCGGAAGGCGCCGGCGGGCATCGTCGTCACCAGGCGGATGTCGCGACGGAAATCGGACGGCGACATGCCTGCGATGTGGCGGAAGGATTTGTTGAAGGCGCTGATCGAGCCGAAACCGCTGTCCATCGCCACCTGCAGAACATTGGCGCCTTCGCTCATCAGCATTGCCTGGGCGCGAGAGAGCCTGAGCAGCGTCACATATTTGCTGAGCGTCATGCCTGTCGATCGCTTGAAAAGATTCATGGCATATTTCGGATGCAGATCCGCGGCGCGAGCGATATCGACCGAATCGATGTCCTGGAGGAAATTGGCGGCGATGAAATCGCACATGCGCGCGACGCTTCGCGAGGAGTTGGGATGCAGCTGATCGCCTTCCAGGCTGGCGGTCGTCTTCGATGTCGTCATCGAATAGGGTTCGAATGCGATACGCTCGATGCGCAGCAGCAATTCGTCGACAGCGTGCTGGGCCTTGGCGGAATCACCGGAATTGGCATAGCGAAACCAGCGAGCGAAGTTTTCGTTATCAGCAGCGTCCGTTGCCGAGGTCAGCAACGTCTCACCTTTCATAAGACGACTGGAAATGCTGATCGGCAGGCGCAGCCGGAAGAAATAGACAAGCGGCAGGTGAGCACCGGCATAGAGCGAATCATCTGACGATTCGTCCATCTGATGCGGCTGCCCACCCCAAAACAGGCACATATCACCGGCGTTCAGCCGAAACGCGTGATCGTTCATGCGGTAATGCACACTTCCGCGCATGACATAGTTGATCTCGACCTGCGCGTGCCAGTGCGGCATGGCCATGACAGGCGGGTGCGCGTGAAACATCTGCAGTGCCGTCGGCGAACCCTCGATGCTGCTGGCGCCGGGCTGATAGATTGCGCGCGTGCCGACCTTACTTTCCGCCAAATCCATATTCCCTTTTTAGGAGACAGCCGCTCCCTTGCGGATAGTCTAACCGCGTTCGTGAAAGATCGGCAATTGAAAAGGGAGGATTTTCAATGCGCTTCAAACTTCTCGCTGCGACCGCAGCTGTCGCACTGCTTGCTTCCGGCTCGGCCTTCGCTGAGTCGGCCAATCTCACAATCTGGAGCTGGAATGTCGCCGCATCGGCGTTGAAATCCACGCTTCCCGGCTTCAACAAACAATTTCCCGATATCAAGGTCACCGTCGAAGATCTTGGCAACAGCCAGGTTTTCGACAAGACGCTCGCAGCCTGCGCTGCCGGCGGCGACGGCTTGCCCGACATTGTCAGCATCGAAAATTTCGAGGCTGAAATCTTCTGGAGCCGTTTTCCGGATTGCTTCGCCAATCTGAAGGAGCTCGGCTACACGGCCGATATCCAGGCGAAGTTCCCCGACTTCAAGCGCACCGAACTTGAGGTCGGCGATGTCGCCTATGCCATGCCGTGGGATTCCGGTCCCGTCGCCGTCTTCTACCGCCGCGACATGTACGAAAAGGCCGGCGTCGATCCGAGCACGATCAGCACCTGGGACGATTTCATCGCCGCCGGCAAGAAGATTTCTGCCGCCAATCCCGGCGTCGTCATGGCACAGGCCGATTTCAACGGCGACAGCGAATGGTTCCGCATGATCGCCAATGAACAGGGCTGCGGTTATTTCTCGACCGACGGCCAGAACATCACCATCAACCAGCCGGCCTGCGTCGCCGCGCTGCAGAAGGTGAAGGAGATGAAGGATGCAGGCACGCTGACCGCAGCCAACTGGGACGAGAAGATTCAGGCCAACACTGCCGGCAAGGCCGCAAGCCAGCTCTATGGCGGCTGGTATGAAGGCACGGTGCGCTCGACCTCACCCGATCTCAAGGGCAAGTGGGGCGTCTACAGAATGCCGAGCCTAACGGCCGACGGCCCGCATGCCGCCAATCTCGGCGGCTCGTCGCTCGCCATTTCAGCGACCTCCGCCAACAAGGAAGCCGCCTGGACGTTCGTCAACTACGCCCTCGGGACGAATGAAGGCCAGGTCACCATGCTGAAGGAATTCGGTCTGGTCCCGTCGCTGCTGTCTGCCGAGAAGGATCCTTTCGTCAACGAGCCGCAGCCCTATTGGGGCGGCCAGAAGGTCTGGGCCGACATTCTCGCGACCCTGCCGAAGATCGTGCCGAGCCGCGGCACCGCCTTCCAAAGTGATGCCGAAGGCATCTTCAAGGCAACGCAGGCGAAATTCTTCGCCGGCGGCTATCCCGATGCGAAGGCGGCTCTCGACGATGCCGCCAAGCAGATCGCTTCCGCAACCGGACTTCCGATCGCGCAATGAATGACGATGCCGGGCGCTTCCGCGCCCGGCATTTCACCCGCCTGCAGCGCGGCCCGTCATTCATTCGTTCGTGAGGAGGAGGCTCGATGCCGTTCAGAACCCGGAGCGCCTATGCGTTCCTCGCCCCCTATCTGCTTGTTTTCGCCACCTTCTGGGTCTGGCCGATCATCGACTCGTTCCTGATTTCCTTTCAGAACACGCGCATCAATCCGTGGAAATACAGTTTCCAGGCCAATTGGGGCCGGCTCTTCTACGACCCTGCCTTCTATAACGCTCTCTACAACACGCTGATCATCCTGGTGATCCAGGTGCCTGTGATGATCGCGCTGGCGACCGTCATGGCCGTGCTGCTCAATTCGCCGCTTCTGAAAGCGCGCCCGCTTTTCCGTTTCGCCTTCTTTGCCCCCGTTGTCGTCGGCGAGGTCGCCTACGCAGCCGTGTTCCGGCTGATGTTCAGCCTTGATTTCGGCATCATCAACAAGATGATTTCGGCGGTCGGCTTCAGCCCGATCTCCTGGTTCGACAACGCCAATGCCGCGATGGCGGTGATCATCCTCGCCGTCACTTGGCGCTGGGCCGGCTATAACGCCATCATCATCCTGGCCGGCCTGCAGGCCATCCCCGACGATGTCTATGAGGCCGCGACGCTCGACCGGGTGAGCAAGACACAGCAATTCTTCCACATCACCCTGCCGCTCTTGAAGCCGATCATCCTCTTCTGCGTCGTGCTCTCGGTGATCGGCACGATGCAGCTCTTTACCGAACCCTTCCTCATCACCAATCGCGGTGGTCCGGGCGGCGGCACCGAGACACTCGGCCTCTTCCTCTACCGCCAGGGTTTCACCTCGCTGAACTTCGGTTATGCCTCGGCGATCGCCTATACGATGGCAGCTCTCGCCGTGGTGATCTCCTTTTTCAATCTCTGGATCGGGAGGGACCCGAAATGAGATCCAAGTCGCAATCCCTTCTCGTCCGTCAGATCGCGCTGCACGCTGCGCTGGCGCCGCTGGCGCTGATCTGGCTGTTTCCGCTGTGGATGATGTTCGTCTTCTCGACAATGCCCGACAACGGCATCTTCAATCCCGAGATCGTGCTGTGGCCTTCGACCAATTTCGTCGAGAATTTCAAAAATCTGCAGGCAGATACCGATTTCATCGGCGCAATGGTAATCTCTATCGGCGTGGCGCTTATCTATACCGTGCTTTCGGTGATGCTGACCTCGATGGCCGGCTGGGCGCTCGCGCGTTATCGTTTTGTCGGCCGGTCCGTTGTCATCGCCATCATCCTCGGCACGATCACGCTGCCCTTCTCCGTGGTGGTCATACCGCAATTCATCATGGTGGCGCGCGAGTTCAAGCTGGCAAACACCTGGGTGGCACTGATCGTGCCGCCGCTTTTCAATTCGCTCGGCGTCTTATTCATGCGACAGTCCTTCTCGATGATGCCGGGCGAGCTCTTCGATGCGGCCCGCGTCGAGGGCGTCAAGGAATGGCAGATCTTCCTGCGCATCGCCCTTCCGCTGGCGCGCCCGACCATGGCGGCATTGGCGATCATTCTCTTCCTGCATTCGTGGAACAATTACCTCTGGCCGCTGCTCATCAATTCCAGACCGGGGATGATGACGGCGCCGGTGGCATTGGGAACGCTGATCGGCCTCACCAAAGTGTCCTGGGGTGGCATCATGGCCGGCGCGGTGCTGCTGACTGCGCCGATCCTCGTCGTCTTCGTGGCGCTCCAGCGCCATTTCATCGCCGGCATCGCGGCCGGCGCAATCAAGTAATCGGGCAAGTAATCGGGGAAGCCGAATGGCAGAGCTTTCACTTACCAACATCGTCAAACGCTTCGGCGGCTTTGAGATCATCCATGGCGCCAATCTGGAGGTGAAGGACGGCGAATTCGTCGTCTTCGTCGGCCCTTCCGGCTGCGGCAAGTCCACGCTGCTGCGGATGATCGCCGGCCTTGAGGATATTACATCGGGCGAGCTTCGGATCGGTGGCAAGCTCGTCAATGACGTCGAGCCGGCAGATCGCGGCATCGCCATGGTCTTCCAGTCCTATGCGCTCTATCCGCATCTGACGGTCGAGGAGAACTTGAGTTTTGGTTTGCGCATGAACGGCAACCCGAAGGCCGATACCGAGCGGCGCGTGAGCCATGTCGCCGATATCCTGCAGATCACCGAACTGATGAAACGGCGGCCGAAGCAGCTTTCCGGCGGCCAACGCCAGCGCGTTGCCATCGGCCGTGCCATCGTTCGAGAGCCCGAAGTCTTCCTGTTCGACGAACCGCTATCGAACCTCGATGCCGAACTGCGCGTGCAGATGCGCGTCGAGATATCAAGGCTGCACAAACAGCTCGGCACGACGATGATCTATGTCACCCACGACCAGACCGAGGCGATGACGCTTGCCGACCGCATCGTCGTGCTGCGCGGCGGCAATATCGAGCAGATCGGCGCACCGCTCGACCTCTATGACGACCCGGCCAACCAGTTCGTCGCTGGCTTCGTCGGCTCGCCGAAGATGAATTTCCTGAAAGCCGCGGTCGTCGAGGCGCAGCCGGGCCGGGCGGTTATCGCGCTGGAGAGCAATCCGGAGACGCGCCTGCCGCTGTGCATCGCCGATCCCATCGAAACCGGCTCGAAAGTGACCCTCGGCATCCGGCCCGAACATTTCGTCGATGGGGGTGCTGGCGATACCGATCTTACCGTTGCCATCGATGTCGCCGAACACCTCGGCAATACCAGCTACATCTATGCCGCCGTCGGCGACGAACAACTGATCATTGAGCGGCCTGAATCGCGCACCTCAGGTAATCGAGAGACGCTGACCGTCGGCCTTCCCGCCAACCGCACATTCCTTTTCGACGGCGCCGGCAAACGGCTCCGCTGAACCAATCCCAAGGCAGAAAGACGAAAGAGGATTTCCATGACTTCCGATCAACCGATCCGCTGGGGCATCATCGGCCCCGGCACCATCGCTCGCACCTTTGCCGATGGCGTTGCCCATTCGCGCACCGGCAAACTGGTCGCAATTGCCACCCGCAATCCTTCCAAGCCAGGACTTGCCGAAAACTTCCCAGGCGCCCGCATCGTCGATGGTTACGAGGCGCTGCTTTCCGACCCCGAGGTCGATGCCGTCTATATTTCCGTGCCCCATACCGGCCATGCCGAATGGGCGATCAAGGCGGCGCGCGCCGGCAAGCACATCCTTGTGGAAAAGCCGATCGCGCTTTCGGCCTATGATGCCGAAGCCGTTTACTACGAAGCCAAGAAAGCCGGGGTCTTTGCGGGCGAAGCTTTCATGTACCGGGTGCATCCGCAGACGGAAAAGCTGGTTCAGCTCATCAAGAGCGGCGTCATCGGCACAATCCGCATCATCCGCTCGAGCTTCGGCTTCAACATGGGCAGCTATAAGCCGGAGCATCGGCTTTTCGCCAATGATACTGCCGGCGGCGGCATTCTCGACGTCGGCGGCTATCCTGTTTCCATGGCACGATTGATCGCCGGCGCCGCGGAGGGCAAGGCCTTCCTCGAACCGGAAAAGGTGTCGGGCGTCGCCCATCTTGGAGAGAGCGGCGTCGACGAATGGGCGTCGGCCGTGCTCAAGTTCCCGAACGAGATCATCGCCGAAGTCTCCTGCTCGATCATGGCGCAGCAGGACAATGTGCTGCGCATCATCGGCTCCGAGGGCCGGATCGAGGTCGCTGACTTCTGGTTCGCCTCCGGCCACAAGGGCGGCGTCGGCAAGATTGAAGTCTTCAAGGGCGGCAGCCGAGAAACGATCGAAGTCCGGGAAGAGCGCTGGCTCTATTCCTTCGAGGCGGATGCCGCGGGCGATGCGATCCGGGCCGGCAGGACCGAGTTCAGCACTCCCGGCATGAGCTGGACCGATTCGATCGCAAACCTGCGCGTGCTCGACCAGTGGCGCGCCTCGGTCGGTCTTGAATACGGCGTCGAGAAGGCTGCAAACCGAACAGCCAACATTGCAGGCGGCACTGTCAAGCGGGGCAACAGCATCCCGCAGCGCCAGATTCCGGGCATCTCGAAGCCCGCTTCGGTCGTGACTCTCGGCTTCGAGTTCTTCCCGAACTTCGCCGCCGCCTCGCTGACGCTCGATGCTTTCTACGAGGCGGGCGGCAACGCCTTCGACACGGCCTTTGTCTATGGCGCCGGCAAAACGGAGGCAATCTTCGGCGACTGGCACACCAGCCGCAAGGTGCCGCGCGAGGAGATCGTGCTGATCGGCAAGGGCGCGCACTCGCCGCTCTGCTACCCGGACATGATCGCAAAGCAGCTCGACCAGTCGCTCGCCCGGCTGAAGACCGACTATGTCGACATCTATTTCATGCATCGCGACAACACCGATATACCCGTCGGCGAGTTCGTGGATGCCATGGATGCCGAGGTCAAACGCGGCCGTATCCGCGGCATCTTCGGCGGTTCGAACTGGACGCGGGCGCGTTTCGACGAGGCGATCGCCTACGCCGACAAGACCGGCAAGGCGGCGCCGGCAGCGCTTTCCAACAATTTCTCGCTCGCCGAGATGCTCGATCCGATCTGGGCCGGCTGCGTCGCCGCCTCCGACGACGATTGGAAGACGTGGCTGAACGAGAAGCAGATTCCGAATTTCGCCTGGTCCAGCCAGGGCCGCGGCTTCTTTACCGACCGCGCCGGCCGCGACAAGAAGGATGATGAGGAGATCGTTCGCGTCTGGTATTCGGAGCGCAATTTCGGACGCCGCGACCGCGCCATCGAGCTCGCCAACAAGCTCGGCCGCAGCCCGATCCATATCGCGCTCGCCTATGTCATCGCCCAGCCTTTCCCGGTCATTCCATTGATCGGGCCGCGCACGATTGCCGAATTGGAGGACAGCCTCTCGGCGCTCGACATCAAGCTGACGCCCGATCAGGTGAAGTGGCTGGAAGGCTGATGAACGAGGGGAGGGGCGCGGCTTCGGACCGCGCCCCTTTCATGTCTACTTCTGCGCCTCTGACGCCTTCTTTCTGGCGGCATCGTCCATCAGCTCGTACCACATGGCGTTGAGGACGGCGAAGGCGGCTGCCAGCGGCAGGCCAAGGATCCATGCGAAATACCACATCGTTTCGTCTCCCTCAGTAAGCGTGACTGTTCTTGTCGGTGACGGACTTCTCGTCGACCTTGCCCCACAAAACCTTGTAGACCCAGGCGGTGTAGGCAAAGATGATCGGCAGGAAAATTACCGACACGACGAGCATGATGAACAGCGTCATATGGCTGGAGGATGCATCCCAGACCGTCAGGCTCGATCGCGGATCGAGCGAGGAGGGCAGGATGAACGGGAACATCGAGAGACCGACCGTCGAAATGATGCCAAAGATCGCGACTTTGCTGAAGAGCAGCGTCATCACCTCGCGCCTTGCCCGCATGGCGATGAAGGCCAATGCCGCACCGGCAAAGCCGAGGACGGGTGCCAGGATCATCCAGGAATGGGCGGTGTAATTGGCAAGCCAGGCGCTCTTTTCGATCACCACCGTTTTCAGCAGCGGATTGGAAGGTCCGATCGGGCTGATATCGCTGGTGATACGGTAGCCGCCGACACCGAACCACAGGAAGAGGCCCCCGAGGGCAAACAGCAAGATCGCGGCAAGGGCGGCGATGCTGCCATAACTCCTCGCCCGTTCCGCAACCGGCCCGCGCGCCTTCAGCACCAGCCAGGCCGCGCCATGCATGGTCAGCATGGCGACGGAGAGCAGGCCGCAGAGCAACGCATAGGGGTTGAGCAAGGCAAAGAACGAGCCTTCGTAGAAAATCCGCATATCGTCGGCGAAGCGGAAGGGCACGCCCTGCAGCACATTGCCGACGGCGACGCCGAAGATCAGCGCCGGCACGAAGCCGCCGATGAAGAGCGCCCAGTCCCAGCCGTTGCGCCAGCGCGAACTGTCCCGCTTTGACCGATATTTGAAACCCACCGGACGAAGAATGAGCGCTAGGAGGATCGCAAACATCGCGAGATAAAAGCCCGAGAAGGAGACTGCATAAAGCGGCGGCCATGCGGCGAAGATGGCGCCGCCACCGAGGATCAGCCAGACCTGGTTGCCTTCCCAGGTGGCGCCGATCGTGTTGATCGCCACGCGCCGTTCCGTATCGGTCCTGGCGACGAAAGGCAGCAGCGTGCCGACGCCAAGGTCGAAGCCACCTGTCGTCGCAAAGGCGATCAGCAGCACGCCGAGCAGCAGCCACCAGATGACGCGCAGGGTTTCATAATCGATGAGTTCGTGAAGGATCATAGCAGGTCACTCCGCGGCCGGGACGAGGGTTTCGGAAATCAGGACGGCTTCCGGCTCGTCGTCCGGCTCCGGTCCCTGGCGGATCGCCTTGATCATCAGCCTCATCTCGATGACGATCAGCACCGTGTAAAGCGCGGCAAAACCGATGATCGTCAAAAGCACGGTGCCTGCGCCGAGGCTGGAGACGGCCGCCGCCGTCGGCAGCACGCCTTCGATCACCCAGGGCTGGCGGCCAAATTCGGCAACCACCCAGCCAAGCTCGATGGCGACCCAGGGGAGGGGAATCGCTAGAACGGCAATCCTCAGAAGCAGCGGATACTTGTCGAGATGGCGCCGCGCCGACAGCCAGAAAAAGGTTGATGTCAGCAGGATGAAGAAGATGCCGAGGCCGACCATGATGCGGAAGGACCAGAAGAGCGTCGGCACGTGCGGGATGGTATCGCGCGCCGCCTGAGCGATTTGCGCGTCGGTCGCCTGACGCGGATCGTCGACATAGCGCTTCAGAAGAAGGGCGTAACCGAGATCGTGGCCGAGATCCTCGAAGGAAGTGCGGACTTCCTGCGCCACCTGATCCTGTGCGGGTGCGGCGCGGATCTGCATCAGCGCGTCGTAAGCCTTGATGCCGTCGCGGATGCGGGTTTCGGCCTGCTGTTCGAGCTTGTCGATACCGGGAATCTCTGTTGTCAGCGACCGCGTGCCGATCAGACCCATGACCCAGGGGATATGCGCGGCGAAATGTGTTTCACGTGCTTCCTGATCCGGGAAACCGAAGGCGGTGAAGGCGGCCGGAGCCGGCTCGGTCTTCCACATGCCTTCGATGGCGGCAAGCTTCATCTTCTGGTTCTCGGTCGCGAGATAACCGCTCTCGTCGCCAAGCACGACCACCGACAGCGCCGAGGCAAGGCCGAAGGATGCCGCCACCGTCATCGAGCGCTTGGCCAGTTCGATGTGCCGGCCCTTGATCACATACCAGGCCGAGACGCCGAGCACGAAGATCGAAGCGCAGACGTAACCCGCCGACACCGTATGGACGAATTTCGCCTGGGCGACCGGGTTGAAGACGACGTCGAAGAAGCTTGTTATCTCCATACGCATCGTCTGCGGATTGAGCGCCGATCCCACCGGGTTCTGCATCCAGCCGTTGGCGATGAGGATCCAAAGTGCGGAAAAGTTAGAGCCGAGCGCCACCGCCCACGTAGCGACGAGGTGGCCGACCTTCGACAGCTTGTCCCAGCCGAAGAAGAACAGTCCGACGAAGGTCGCCTCGAGGAAGAAGGCCATCAGGCCCTCGATCGCCAGCGGCGCGCCGAAGATGTCGCCGACATAGTAACTGTAATAGCTCCAGTTCATGCCGAACTGGAATTCCATGACGATACCGGTGGCCACGCCGAGCACGAAATTGATGCCGAACAGCGTCCCCCAGAATTTCGTCATCTGCCGCCAGATCTGGCGGCCAGTCATGACATAGACGGTTTCCATGATCGCCAGCAGCACGGAAAGGCCGAGCGTCAGCGGCACGAACAGGAAGTGGTAAAGCGCCGTCAGCGCGAATTGGAAGCGCGATAGCGCGACGATATCTAATTCCATTGTCTTTCTCCCACGGTCCCACGGGGTACGGAGCGTTCCTCAGCGCCGGCTGGCGCCTGAGGGCATGCGGGTCTGGCTCAATCCGGCCGAAGCCGGTCGAGCGCCTTTTCGAACGCCGCCTCTCCGCGGCGCGAAATCTCTGAAATGCGGCCGCCTTCGATGACGGCGATGCAGTCTGCAATCGCGGCCTCGCGGCGGATATGGGTCGCGATGACAAGCGAGCGGCCCGCTGCCATCGCCGACAGGCGCTGGAGCACATCGCGGGCGGTGGCGCCGTCGAGGCCTTCGGTCGGCTCGTCTAGCAGCCAGAGCGGCGTATCGCGCAGGAAAAGCCGGGCAAGCGCCAGCCGGCGCGATTGGCCGCCGGAAAGGCCGAGGCCGCCTTCGCCGAGCCGCGTCTCAAGCCCTTGCGGCATGGCATCGACATCGGCCAGCAGGCCGGCGGCGGCGAGCGCATCGTGCAGATGGGCCCTGCTCGCATCCGGATCGGCAAGAAGCAGATTGCCGCGCAGACTATCCTCGAAGAGTTCCGTCCGTTGCGTCAGCAGGGTCGCCGTCACTGCGGCGACGGTTCCCGACCTCGCCTGCAATTCGCCGGAAAGCAGAGCCAGCAGGCTTGATTTGCCCGCGCCGCTCGCGCCGATGACTGCCAGCCGTTCGCCCTGCCGTAGCGCAAGCTTGATGCTCTCAAGAGCAGGCACCGCGGAATTTTCATGGAAGGCGGACGCGCCAGCAAGTGCAAAGGCATATCCGGGCATCGGTAGCGCCAATGGCTCCGTTGCCGCCGCGGCGGCAAGCCTTGGCGAGATGCGTCTCGCTGCCAGCAGCGTCCGGCCGAGTTCCAGGGCGCCGCGACGCAGCGCCGCGAAGGGTTCGACGGCCGCCAAGGCGACGAGCAGGCCGAGGGCCGCGACAGGCGCGGTGATCGCCTTCGTCTCTCCAAGCGCCGCCACGGCAAGCAACGAAGCCGTCAGCAGCAAGGCCGAGACGAGGCCGAAGCCGAAGGCCAGACCGGTTTCGACGCGATTCAGCCCGTCATCGGCATGAGCGGCATAGCTGTCGGCAGCAGCAATCGCGCTCCTCTGGGCCTCAAGCCGGCCGGCCATCAGCAGGTCGGTCTGGCCGGCGACGAGATCGATCGTCCGAGAGCGCAGGGCCTCGATGCCATGGGCGCGCCGGCGGGCATGCTTGCGCGCCGCGCGGCCGCCGATCCATGGCAGGCCGAGGCCGGCGCCGGCGAGAAAGAGGCCGAAGGATAGGCCGAACAAGGGATGCATCAGCCCCAGCACCACGCTCGCAGCCAGTGCTGCGCCGATTGCGACGGCGGCCGGCACGAGAATGCGGAGATAGAGGGAATCGAGCGCATCGATATCGGCCGTCAGCCGGAAGAGCAACCGCGCGGGGCAGCGCAAGAGAGCCCGGGCGGCACCCGGTTCGGCAAAGCCGCGAAACAGCCTCTCGCGGAGCGCGGCGAGCACACCGAGCGTCGCCTCATGGGTGGCAAGTCTTTCACCGTAGCGAGCCGCTGTCCTGATGATGGCGAGCAGGCGGATGGCGGCAGCCGGCGCAAAGACGTCGAAGGTCATGGCAGCCACGGCCGAAAGGCCGGCAAGCGAGGTGGCTGTGATGAACCAACCGGACAGGCCCAGCAGTGCAATGCCCGCCGTCACCGTCGCTGCCGAAAGCGCAGCACCGAGCAGCAGCGCGCGCCGGCGCTCGGCAAAGAACAGAATGAGGATCGGTCTGATGTCTGCAACAAGGAAACTCATTCGGCGGCCTCCCTCATGACGAAATCGGTGTCGATGCGGACAGTTCGATGCATGCGAGCAGCAAGCTGCGGATCGTGTGTCGCAACGACGAGGGTACGGCCCCGTGCGAGCGCAAGCAGGCTCTCTGCCACATCAGCCGCGGTGGCGGCGTCGAGATGGGCGGTCGGCTCGTCGGCCAGAATGATCTCCAGATGCGGATTGCAGGCCGCGCGCGCGATCGCAAGCCGCAGCGCCTCGCCGCCGGAAAGCCCGATCCCGCCTTCTCCGAGCGGCCGGCTGCCATAGGCGTCGGCCACCTTTCCGAGGCTGACGGCATCGAGCGCGTCCGCCACATTGCCGCGTGAGATGCCGGGCCTTCCGAGCGCAATATTGGCCGCGACGGTGCCGGCAAAGATATGCGGCTTCTGGCCGATCCATGCCATCGCACCCCTCAGGATGGCGGCAGTTTCATCCCGAAGTTCGATGCCGCCGACGACGATGCGGCCGCCACATGGCGCCAGCCCTGATATCAGCGAAAGAAGCGTCGACTTGCCGCAACCGCTGGCGCCGAGCAGCGCCAGATGTTCACCGGCAGCGATTTTTAGGTTGAAGCCGTCGAGGACAAGCGGCTCGTCGGCGCCGTAACGGAAGGCAAGATTTTCGAGGTAGATGTCAGGAGCCTTGCCGCCAGCGGTTAACACTGCCTCAGCCGCCCCGGCGATCGGCAAAGCATCGGCGGCAAGCCCATCCAGGGCCTTCAGCGCCGATTCACCGGCCGCCCGGTCATGCCAAACGGCCGAGAGTTCACGCAGCGGCTCGAAGAAGGCGGGCGCGAGCAGCAGGATGAACAAGCCGTCCTCCAGATCGAGCCGGCCTGACCAGGTTCCGAAGCGGATTTCGCCGAGCAGGCTGAAGCCGACATAGACGGCTATCATCGCCACGCCGAGGGCGGCGAAAAGCTCGAGCACCGCCGAGGACAGAAAGGCGACCTTCAGCACGGACATGGTGCGCGCGCGCAGCAATTCCGCCTCGTGACGCAGCCGCCCGGCCGTTGCATCGACTGCGTCGAGCGCGCGGATCGTCGTCAGTCCGCGCAGCCGATCGAGCAGGAAGCAGTTGAGACCGCCGGTTGCGACAAGCTGTCTTTCGCTTGCCGCCTGGGCGCGCCAACCGATCAGCGCCATGAAGATGGGGATCAGCGGCGCGGCAAGCAGCAGGACCAGAGCGGCGACCCAGGAGACCGGCATGATAAAGACAAGGATGACGAACGGCACAAGGCTCGCCTTGATGCGTGCCGGCTGGAAGCGCGCGAGATAGAGCACGATGAGTTCGGCCTGTTCGCCGATGACGCTTGCGGCTTTGCCTGATGCCGGCCGGCCGCGGTCGGTCGGCGACGATTGGGAAAGGGCAGCGACAGCGAGTTGGCGCTTGCGAGTGAGTTCCGTGCGTGCGGCCCGGAAGGCCAGACGGCCGCCAGCCGCCTCCAGACAGCTTTTTATCAATCCAAGGGCGAGGATGCCGAAGGCCAGCCAAAGCACGTTGTGCAGCCCGCCGCCATCGGCAATACGATCGACCGACACGGCCAGCAATCCCGCCTGCGGGATCCAGAAGGCGGCGGCCAGCGCCTGCAGCATCGCCGCATTGCGCAACTGGCCTTTTCCCGCGTCGGAGTGCGACGATAGCGGCTCGCAATTGCGCGGCCGGATTTCCACTTCGTTTGTCGCGTCGAAGAAAGCAGTGCCCATGGCGCTAACTCTTGTTCGCAGGATTCGGCCGGCGGGCTCGGCCGAGCGAGACGACCCGGTCCTTGGCCTCCAGAAGCTTTGTCACTTTCGCGCCAAGCGAGAGTAACGTTGCGAGCCTTTCCGTTTCAAGTTGTTTCACATCTTCATACCAATGGGTCAGTTGTTCGATCAGCGTGTGCATCTCGCCCATGCGCTCCTGGGCATAGCGCTCGGCTTCGCTGGCAGGGCGCTGCATCAGGATCTCGCGCAGAACCGACAGCGTCGGATCGACTTCCCGCTTCTTTCGCTCCTCGGCGAGCGTCCGCAATATCTGCCAGACATCATCCGGCGTGGTGAAGAAATCGCGGCGGTCATCCGGCTTGTGCTTGAGCAGGACGAGGTTCCAGGCCTGCAATTCACGCAGGCTCATCGACACGTTGGACCGCGAGATGCCGAGAGAATCGGCGATCTCTTCCGCGCAAAGCGGTGCAGGGGAGACGAAGAGCAGGGCGTAGATCTGGCCGACTGTGCGGTTGATCCCCCAGCGCGAGCCCATTTCGCCGAAATGGAGAACAAAGGACTGGACAAGAGGCGGAAGATTCATGGTCGTTTCCGTGTCGTCTGTGATTTCAGAAATTTCTGAAACTACTATACAGACTTTCGGACCCGGCCGACAATCTGCAAGACGGCCCTGCGTCAATTTGGATGCCCGTCGGTTCGTTGATCATGCACCATATATAGCCTGCCCCGGCGCCGATGGATTTGACTTAAATCAAGTCTGTAGCAATTTGCGAGGCGACGAAAAAACGCCCGGCAAGGTGTTGCCGGGCGTTTGGTGACTGCGATATCAGGTGCGGCCGCCCCTGCGGGGCCGGCTGGGATGGCGTCAGGCTCAGATCAAGCCGGACAGGAGGCCGACGCCGGCGAGGGCAGCAATGCTGCCGGCCGTGCGCGTCACCAACACGCCTTGACGTTTGCCGGCGTGCCCGACGGCGTAGCCAAGCGCGAGGCCAGCGGCGTGCAACAGTGCCGTGGCGACCATGAAACCGGCGGCATAGGCGCCGCCCGCAGCATTTTCCGGCATTTCAGCGCCGTGCGCATGACCATGGAAAATGGCGAAAAGGCCGATGATACCGGCCGCTGCGGCGAGCGGCGCCTTGACATTGAACGCCACAACGGCGCCAAGCACGACGACTGAAAGCGCGATACCGGTTTCAACAAAGGGAACATTGATACCGGAGACGCCAAGGAGACCGCCGAGTGCCATCACCAGAACGAAGGTCGTCGGCACAAGCCATACGGCGCGGCCGCCGAGCTGAAAGGCGAAAATGCCGACCATCACCATGGCGAGGATATGATCGAGGCCGGATATCGGATGGGCAAAGCCATGGCTGAAACCCGCCGCTTCGCCGATCGCGGGATGGGCGGAGGCGACGGCAGGAAGCGCGATGCCGGCCAAAGCCAGCAAGCTGCTCTTGAATGCTGATTTCATTGCTCGATCCCCTCTTAAGTTTTCCGGTATGTGGCGGCGGCCAGCAAAGACGTGCGCGCAGGCTAGTTCAAGGAATTTATGTCGTCAACGAAAACTCTAAGGAATAGCAAGGCAATTCAATTGCTTATCTGATAGGCAAATGCCGCTTTCGACAGCGTCGCCGCTTCCACCCGATGTAGCGAAGCATCACGAACTGGAAAGCGTTTCGCACAGAAGCTATCAATCGAAGAGCCGAGGCGGCGCCTACCGCCGCGATGGAGGAGATGTCCATGACGAATGCCGAACGACCGCTGGCGATCAGCGCGCCCGAGCCGCGCACGCTCGACCTGATCTTCAGCGACAAGGCGCGCACCGAACTGCATGCGAAATACGAGATCGTCGAAGCCGATCCGGAGAATATCGCCGGTCTCGGCGACGAAATCCTCGGCCGGGCCCGCTACATCATCGGTCAGCCGCCGCTTTCGGCCGAAACGCTCGCCAGAATGCCGGCTCTGCGCTCGATCCTCAACGTCGAAAGCAATCTTCTGAACAACATGCCCTATGACCTGCTCTTCGAGCGCGGTATCCATGTCGTGACGACAGGCCAGGTCTTTGCCGAGCCGGTCGCCGAAATCGGGCTCGGCTTTGCGCTGGCACTGGCGCGCGGGATCATCGATGCTGACGTCGCCTTTCGCGAAGGCAGCGAGCTTTGGGGCGGGGAGGGCAATGCAGGTGCGCGGCTGATCGCCGGTTCCGAGATCGGCATCGTCGGCTTCGGCGATCTCGGCAAGGCGCTGCGCCGGGTCCTTTCCGGCTTCAGAGCGCGCATCAGGGTGTTCGATCCCTGGCTGCCGCGCTCGATCCTCGAGGAAAACGGCGTCGAACCTGCGAGCCTTGAAGATGTGCTGACGAAGAGCGATTTCGTCTTCGTCGTCGCGGCCGTCACCAGTGAAAACAAGGGTTTTCTTGGCGCTGACGCCTTTGCCAGCATGCGCAGGAGCGCCGCCTTGATCCTGCTCAGCCGCGCCGACGTCGTCGATTTTGATGCGCTGATGGCGGCCGTGGCGTCCGGCCATATCCTTGCGGCGAGCGACGTCTACCCCGAGGAGCCACTGCCGTCTGATCATCCGGTACGCAGCCTGAAAGGCTTCATCCGCTCGGCGCACCGGGCCGGAGCGCTCGACAGCGCCTTCAAGAAGATGGGCGACATGGTACTGGAAGACATGAACCTGATGGATCGCGGTCTGCCGCCGATGCGCTGCAAGCGGGCCGAACGCGAGACCGTCTCCCGCATGCGCTCCAAGCCGGTGGCAGTGAATTAGAAATGCCGCCCAAGCTGGTTGTCAGCTTGGTGGCATCCATAGCGGCTGGTTTTTTTAGGCGGCGCGCTGGCCGGTGCCCTGAATCGCAGCGAGCTTCCAATCCGCGCCCGGCTTGCGCACGAAGGTCCAGATTTCGATGCTTTCACTCGGACGGCGGTCGTCGCCGGAAACGACACGACCGCTGTCGCGTTCGACCATGGCATCGATGGAGGAATAACGCATGGCAAGCGTCGCATATTCCTGGCCGTTCTCGCGCCAGGCCTCGGCAATATCGCCCTGCAGCAGCCTGACGTCGGAGACACGATTGCGCACGCCGTTGGTGGCGTTTTCTCCCAGTTCCTCGGCCAGGTAGGACATGGCCTCGGGCGTCGTCAGCCGGCGCAACGTGCTGTAGTCTTCGGCGCCGTAAGCGGTCTGCACCTTAGTCAGCAACTCCTCGAACTGGTCGAGATCCGACTGGGTCAGCCCGATCTCGTCGCTCGGGTGATCGCGGCGCGACTGCCCGCCGTAACCGGCGCCCGAGCCGATCGCCGGAATCTGGAACGACGAATTGTTCGTGGGCGCCATGTTGAAGGACTGGCCGGCGGACCGGCTCTGGCCGCCGATGCCGTAAGAGGGCTGGCGGCGGTTGGCGAAATAGCGCATGGCGAACATGATGGCGCCGCCGATCAAGGCAATCTGCAGCAGCATGCCGAGGAAGCCGAAACCGCCGCCGAAACCATGGCCGAGCAGCATGCCGAGAAGGCCGCCGGCGATCAGGCCGCCGATCATCGAACGGCCGAAGCCATTGAAGAAACCCGGGCGCTGCTGGGCGTAGCCGGGCTGCTGCGTGCCATAGGGGGCGGTCGTTTGCGGGCGCGGCGTCATCGAGCGTTCAATGGGGGCAGCCGGGGCAGGCGCCGTGCGGGTAACCGGAGGCGCGCTGAAAGTACGGGTGCCACGGCTTCCGAACCCGCCGAAGCCGCCGGCGCGGCGCGCATCGGCATCGCTGATCGTGGCAAAAACGGTAGCGCTCGTCAGTACGGCAATGGCCGCCATCTTGGCAAAACGCGAAACGGTACTCGGCATTCCTGGTCTCCTGTCATGCACAATCACGGCATGTCGGGATAGAATATAGGTCGTCTTTCTTCTGTTTGAAGTTTTTCGGCCGCTTTATTGGCAGACGTCGACCCAGCTGGCGCCGGTCAGCTCGGCCAGCCTTCCTGTGGCGATGCGCACGGCCGAATTGGTCGAGCCGGCCGCCGGCACCACTTCATCGAAGCGTTTCAGCGAAATATCGCAATAAATAGGCAGCGGTGAGGGCAGGCCGAACGGGCAGACACCGCCGACGGGATGGCTGGTGACCGCCATGACCTCTTCGGCATCGAGCATGCGCCCCTTGGCCCCGAAAGTGTCCTTGAACTTGCGATTATCGAGCCGTGCCGTACCGCCGGCAACGACCAGCATCATCTGCTCGCCGACGCGCAGGCATATCGTCTTGGCGATTTGGGCGGGCTCAACGCCATGGGCTTCGGCGGCAAGCGCCACCGTCGAGGAGCTCTCGGCGGTTTCGATGATTTCGATGTCGGGTGCGTGGGTGCCGAAGAAGGCGCGGACGGATTCAAGGCTCATGGGTGGGATGCTAGACCAGGAAAGGCGCAATTTGAAGCATAAAAGATGCTCGCCGAACACCGCCGCTTGCAAGTGCCGCGGACATCGTCATAATAATTTTGCACACGTGCTCAATTTTGTCATTCGGCCGTTACAACAAGCCCATAGAGCGGGACTCGTCACGTTTTCGCGGGCTTTCGAAACGGTCGTCAACACCAGTGATGACCCGTCAAAGAGGCCTCACACTGCTCTTCTGGGGAGATGAAGAAGATGACCATTTTGCCGACGTTGAAATCCCTTACTATCGCGGCTGCCATCCTGGCCTCGACCTCCGTATTCGCACTTGCCAAGGACGTCACCATCAGCGTCTGGGCCGGCGGCACCGGCCCGAACGACGTCTATCGTCTCGATGCCATCGAGATCGCGGCTCAGCAGTTGCAGCGCGAAGCCGCGCTCAAGGGCGAAGATCTGAAAATCACCGTCGAGAAGAAGCCCTATAGCGCCTGGGAAGACTTCAAACAGGCCTTGACCCTTGCCGCAGAAGCAAAGACCGCCCCGAACATCGTCGTCAGCGGCCATGAGGACATCGCGCCTTGGTCGCAATCCGGCCTGATCGTTCCGATCGAGGATTATGTCGACCTCGATTCCTGGCCGCTCAACGGCATCTACGAAAATCTTCTGAAGATCGCCTCCTACAACGGCACCGTCTACGGCATCCCGCAGGATGCCGAATCCCGACCGATGTTCTTCTGGAAGCCTTACATGAAGGCGATCGGCTACAGCGACGCCGATCTCGACGCCCTGCCTCAGAACGTGCAGGACGGCAAGTATACGATGAAGAACCTGCTCGAAGACGCCAAGAAGATGCAGGACAAAGGCCTCGTCCAGCCCGGCTACGGCTTTTATCCGCGCACCAGCAACGGTCCGGATTACTGGCAGTTCTACACCAGCTTCGGCGGCACGATGGAAGAAGGTGGCAAGCTCGTTTTCGACAAGGCCGCGATGACACGCACTTATCAGTTCTTTGCCGACGCCGTTAAAGCAGGCGTCACCAAGAAGAACCACATCGGCATGCCGGGCGACCAGTGGTGGAAGGAAGTCGCCACCGGCAAGGCCGGCATCTGGGACGGCGGCACCTGGCACTATGCCCGTCTCGTCAACCAGGAAGGCCTCAAGGATTTCTTCGGAAACGTGATCTTCACGCTGATACCGGCTGGCGAAGGTGGCAAGGCCAATACGCTGACGCATCCGCTCGTCTATCTCCTGACCGCAGGTCACAGCCAGGATGATACGGAGATCGCTGCCCAGCTGGTCAAGATCGCCTCTGAGCCCCGCACCAATGCGTTGCATGCGGTCAAATCGGCCCATCTCGGCATTTCCGAGGCGGAGTCCCAGGTCGATTTCTATTCCGCCGACCGCTGGACCCGCGAAGCCACCGAACGCCTGCTGCCGCATGCCAACGCGATGCCGAACAATTCCGATTTCGGCACCTATTGGAACATCATGTGGAAGAACCTCGAAGCTTCCTGGACCGGCGCCAAGGCAGTCGACGCCGCAGTCGGCGACGCCGAAAGCGAGCTGAAAAGCACGCTCGGCGACAAGATCGTCATCCGCTAAGATCGAAGCGTCCCTCCGGGCGGCGGCGACCCGCCGCCCGATCGATCCCTTCGAGGAGGCTTCCATGAAATCGTCCAGAACGCTCGGCCTGGTGATGATCGCGCCTGCGGCGATTATGATCGTGCTTTTCTTCCTGATGCCGGTCGTTCTGACGGCAGTCTTTTCTATGACGAACATGACCACGGCGACCGGCATTTCAGGAGGTGTCTATCAGATCGCACCCAATTCGTTGATCACGCTGAAATCGGTAATGCCGGAGATCGCGGCCGAGTTGGCCGAGCCGCGCTACACGATCGACGAAGCCGGCCTCAAGGCCGTGGAGAGCCTCGGCCTTGCGCCTGCGATCGCGGCTGAGTTGCGCGCCAAGCACGCCGGCGAGGTCTTTGCGACGCGGCGCGAGGCCGAACGTATGATCAAGGATCTTGCCGAACGACCTTCGACGCGCGAGGTCAAACAGATCTCCGAACAGTTCAACCGCTCCGTCCTCAATACGCGCTTCGACAGCAAGGAACAGCTGTTTTCGTCGCTGGACGGACTGGGGTTCAAGCTGACGCCGGAGCAGAAGGAAACCGTCGCCAAGACCACCTATACCGGCTGGACCTGGACGACCGACAATTTCTCACGCATGACCAGATCGCCCGACATGGCGCGTGTGCTTTTCAATACCGTGCTCTATGTCGCGCTAGTATTGATGCTCTTCAACGTCGGTTATGCTCTGCTGCTTGCCATCTGGACGCATTACATGCCTGCGACGCCGGCCTCGATCTTTCGCGGCATCTGGCTCCTGCCGCGCATCACGCCCGTCGTCATCTACGTCATGTTGTGGAAGTGGCTCGCCTGGGACAGCGGCTTCATCTCCATCCTGATGGGCAAGTTCGGCTACCCCCCGAAGAACTATCTGCTCGATACCGCCTATAATGCCTGGTTTTTCGTCGTGCTGATCAACGGCTTCATCGGCGCCTCGATGGGCATGCTGGTGTTCTCGTCGGCGATGCAGGCCATCCCGAAGAGCCAGTTCTATGCGAGCGAGGTCGACGGCGCCTCACGCTGGCAGCAGATCCGCTACATCATCCTGCCCCAGATGCGCTGGCCGATCCTCTTCGTCACCTGCTATCAGACGCTGTCGCTGCTCGCCTCCTTCAATGAAATCCTGCTCGCCACCAATGGCGGGCCGGGCAACGCGACCGAGGTCTGGGCGCTCTCCGCCTATCACACCGCGCTCAGGAATTATGCCGGCAATCTCGAATACGGGCTGGGAGCCGCCATGGCGCTGGTGCTCGTCGTCATTGGCGTGATGCTGTCGCTCCTCTATCTGCGAGTCTTCAACTACCGCACGCTTGTCGCCAAGCCCCTGATCGAGGATTGATCATGGCCGAACGATCCCAACCCTCGGCAAATTACAGCAGCTGGCCCGTCATGGCGGCGCTTACCATCGTCAGCCTGCCGCTGCTGTTGATGTATGTCTATCTCTTCCTCGACACCGTGACGATAAAGCAGCAGGACGCCTTGCTGCCGTCGGGCCTGACGCTCGATCACTGGCGTTTCCTGTGGCAGACGACGCCGGGCAAAGCCAACATCTGGCAGGTGACAGTGAATACGCTGCTCTTTGCAGCCAGCACCACCAGCGTCGTGCTCATCGTCTCGTCGATGGCCGGTTACGTGCTCTCGCGCCTGAACGTGCCGGCGCGTGGCTTCTTCCTTGCCGGCGTCATGGTGCTGCATGCCTTCCCGTCCGTGACGCTGATCATCGCCATCTTCATCGTGCTGCAGATGATAGGCCTCTATAACTCGCTGATCGGCGTCATCCTGGTGAAGGCGGCGATCGACCTGCCGCTCGGCATCTGGCTGATGAAAGGCTTCTACGACACCGTACCCTGGGAAATCGAAATGGCCGGCGTCGTCGACGGCGCATCGCGTTTCAGGGTTTGGCGCAGCCTGGTGCTGCCGCAGGTCAAGCCCGGCATCATGGCGCTGGGCCTGTTCTCCTTCCTGTCCGGCTGGGGCGAGTTCATCCTGCCGCAGGTGCTGGCGCCGGGCAACCAGGTGCAGGTGCTGTCGGTCTATCTCGCTGGCTTCCTTGCCGACGACAACAATTACGATTTCAACATGTTCAAGGCGGTCGGCCTCTTCTACCTCATTCCGGTGCTGATCGCTTATGCGCTCTTCAACAAATACCTCATGAACATCTACGGCGGCGGGAGCAAAGGCTGATGCGCATCCTCCTCGACAATTTCTCGAAGAGCTTCGGCTCCACCAAGGTCATCGAGAACATGCAGCTCGAGGTCGCCGGCGGCGAGATGCTGGCGCTGCTTGGCCCGTCCGGCTGCGGCAAGTCGACGACGCTTTTTGCAGTCTGCGGCATCCACCGGCCGACCGGCGGACGCATCCTTTTCGGCGATCGGGATGTCACGGACCTGCCGAGCCAAGCCCGCAATGTCGGTGTCGTCTTCCAGTCCTATGCGCTCTACCCGCATATGACGGTTGCCGAGAACATTGGATTTCCTCTGAAGGTCAAGGGCGCGCCTGCCGCCGAGATCCGCAAAGAGGTCGATCGTATCGCAGCCCTGGTTCACATCGGCAATCTGATGAGCCGCCGGCCGGCCGAGCTTTCCGGCGGCCAGCAGCAGCGTGTGGCGCTGGCCCGGGCACTGATCCGCAAGCCCGACGTGCTGCTGCTCGACGAACCCCTCGCCAACCTCGACGCCAAGCTGCGCCTTGAAATGCGCTCGGAGATCCGACGCCTGCAGCGCGAGACCGGCATCACCGCCATCCTCGTCACCCATGACCAGGTGGAGGCGATGAGCATGTGCGACCGTATCGCTATCATGAAGGAGGGCGAGATCGTCCAGATCGCCACGCCGGCCGAGATGTACAACGATCCGAGGACCGCCTTCGTCGCCGGCTTTCTCGGCAATCCGCCGATCACCTTCCTGCGCGGCGTCATGGAAAACGGCGCTTTCGCAATTCCGGAAAGTGAGATCCGGGTGTCGTTGCCCGACGCGATCGGCGCCGCCGAAGGCAGCAAGCTGATGCTTGGCGTCCGGCCGGAGCATTTTACGCCGGCCGGCGACATCACCGTGACCGGCAAGATCACCTTCGCCGAAACGCAAGGGCGAGAAAATCTTTACGACGTGCGTCTTGCCGGCGGTCCGCTGCTACGCTCGATCCAGCCGGCGCGCAACGATATTCACGTCGGCGACGATGTCGCCTGGGGGATCGACAGCCGCGGCGTGTTCGTCTTCGACGAGAACGGAACGAGGCTCTGATGACCCGCGATTTTTCGACCTTCTTCGAACGTTATGGCTGGCCGACGGCCAAGGGCCGGCTTCCCTTCTGCATCGGCCATCGCGGCGCCAGCGGCCATGAACGCGAAAACACTATCGCCGCGTTCCGCCGCGCAGCCGAACTCGGCGCCGAGATGTGGGAGCTCGACACGCAGCTGACCGGCGACGGCGTGGTGGTCGTCTCGCATGACGACCATCTGGACCGGGTCTACGGCATCGACCGGCGCATCTCGGAAATGACGGCAGCGGAGCTTGCCGACCTTGACGGCGTCGACGTGCCGAGCTTTTCGCAGGTCGCCGCTCTCGCTCGAGAGACGGGGACCGGCCTCTATGTCGAGCTCAAGGCGCCGGGGACCGGCATCCGATGCTGGCAGCACCTTGTCGAAATGAACCAGCGCTTTGCCTGCCTTGGCTCCTTCGATACCGCTCAGGTGCGCGAACTCAGGGACGCTGCCTGCGATTTTCCGCTCTCGGTGCTGATCCGCGTCGGCCACGATCCGCATGCTCTCGGTGATGAGGCCGGCGCAGATATCCTCCATCTCTGCTGGGAAAGGGCAGGGGAGCGTCCGCAGGATCTGGTGACCGAGTCGCTGCTGCATCGTGCCTTCGAGGTGGGCCGCGAGATCGTGCTCTGGCACGAAGAGCGGCGGACCATTCTCGATGACCTCATGAAACTCCCGGTTCTCGGCATCTGCACCGATCTGCCCGATCTGATGCGGCCGCCGACGACGAAGGAGAAAGCACTTGGCTGACAAGGACAAGGGACCGCGCAAGGTAACCTCCTTCGACGTGGCGCGGGTGGCCGGCGTCTCGCGCGCCGCCGTGTCGCGCGCCTTCACGCCGGATGCCAGCGTTTCGCCGAAAACGCGCGAGAAGGTCTATCAGGCCGCCAAGGAACTCGGCTATCGAGTGAATTATCTTGCCCGAAGCCTCACCAACAAGCGTTCCGATCTCGTCGGTCTCGTCGCCGCGGGTTTCGACAACCCGTTCCGCACGCTGCAGATCGAGCATCTGTCCCGGGCGCTGCTCGCCCGTAACTTCCGCCCGATCCTGCTGCCAACCTCACAGGAGGCGGATACTTCAACGGTCATTGGCCAGTTGCTGCATTACGCCGTGTCAGGCGTCATCGTCACGTCGGACGCACCGCCGACCGAAATCTGCGAACAATGCGCGGCCGAAGGCGTGCCGATCGTCCTGATCAACAAGGGCAACGACATTCCTTTTGTCGACCGCATCATCTCCGACGACAGCATGGCGGGTCATCTGGCGGCCAGCCATCTGATCGATAGCGGCGTGCGTAAGCCCGCCGTGATGGCCGCCCCGGCCAGATCCTATACGGCGCGACGTCGCAGCGAGGCCTTCGTCGCCCGTTGCAAGCAGCTTGGCGTTGAGGGGCAGTTCCTGCAGGTCAAAATCAACGACTATCGGAGCGGTTATGACGCGGCAACCGACCTGGCTGCATCCGGCATCGATGGGCTGTTCTGCGCCAATGACTACATGGCCTGCGGGGTGATCGACCGCGTCATGCAGGGCAGGAGCCGCGACGAGACGCCGCCGCTCCGCATTATCGGCCATGACGACATCCCCCAGGCCGCGTGGACCGCCTACGACCTGACGACCATCCGCCAGCCATGCGACATCCAGGCAGAACAAACCGTCGACCTGCTGATCAGCCGGATGGCCGAACCGGAGCTGACGGCGCGTGTCGAGTCCACGCCGGTGACATTGATAAGAAGAAGGACCGCCTGATGAATGCCGCATTCGACGCCGCTGCCATCCGTGCACGGGCTGAGGCAGCCATTGCTGTTGCGCTCGAGGTTGGACGGGAGACAGCCAGGTTCCGGCGCGAGTCGGATCCCGGCACTCTCGCCGTTCAAAGCAAGGGATTGCAGGACTTCGTCACCATCGCCGACGGGAGAGCGGAGCAGGCGATCCGCCAGGGGCTCATCTCGCGCTTCCCGGACGATACCTTCATGGGAGAAGAGAGCGGCGGGCAATCGGAAGGAGCCGGCACCTGGGTCGTCGATCCGATCGACGGCACGACCAACTATATCAGGGGGTTCCGTTATTGGGGCGTTTCGATCGCCTTTGTCGTCGGCGACAAGATCGAGATCGGCGTCGTTTACGACGCTGCTGAGGATAAAGTCTTTCACGCTGTTCGCGGCGGCGGAGCCTTCAAGGATGGGCTGCCGATCCATGCGGCGACGACTGCCGATCCCGCCAGTGCGCTCATTATTCTCGGGCATTCGCGCAAAACGAGCTTCGACGAGTATCTCGCGCTCTCCAGGCGACTTCATGAGCGCGGCATGGATTATCGGCGCATGGGCGCAGCCGCCATTGACCTGGTGCGCGTCGCCGAGGGCGCCGCTGACCTCTGTTACGAACGTCACCTCAATGCCTGGGATATGCTCGCCGGTGCGCTGATCGCCGAAGAGGCCGGCGCCACGGTTGTGATGCCGCCGGTCGGCCGTCTACTTGCCGATGGCGGCCCTGTCGTCGCCCATGCGCCGGGGCTCGCAGGTGAATTTGCCTTCATCCTTGAGAGCGCGGGACTGACGCTCGCCAGTTAGCCGGGGATGCGACGGCGCCATGCGCGTTCCGTCGCCGGCGCTTCGTCGGTGGTGATCTGGTCCGGCTTCAGGGCCATCAGCGCCGAAAAGTTCCGCCATTCCGCATCGCTGAATCCAGCCTCCGGATCCTTCAAGGTGAAGGTCCATGCATCGACGCGTTTGCCTTCGTCCCGGCAGAGTCCGATCAGGTCGAAGCCATCCTCGGCGGCATCAAGGATCAGCTGCCAGTGGAGATAGACGGTGTCAGGTTCGGTCGGACCGCGAAGGTCGGCGCGCAGTTCCATTTCGGCCGCCCTCCAGCCGCTGGCCTGACGGATATCGTGAAGTTTCTCGGTCGGATCGATGCCGCGCAGCAGATGTGGAAGCTTTTCCTTGACCGCCACAATGAGGTCGAGACTGCCACCGCTGACGATCACCGAGGCGGTGATGTCACGGAAATGCACCGCAAGATGCTCGATGCCGCGGGTGCCGACAGCTTCGTAATCGTCCTTCATGTCGAATTGCAGCAATGCGGCCGGATGCGTTGACTGCATCATGTCGGCAAGATCCTCGCTAAGGATCAGCGGCCGGGCGCCGTCCTTCATCCTGACATCGCGGAGGTCGGCAACGTTCTTGGCAGCGATTGGTCCGCGGCCCGTCGTTTCACCTTCGAGCTCCCTGTCGTGCAGCACGGCGAAGCCGCCGTCGGCACGCACGCGCAGATCGAGTTCCATCGAGGCGCCTGCCGCAAAACCTTCCGCCATCACTTCGGCGGAGAACAGGGGATCGGCAACGCGCTTGCGCAGCCGGTGCCATTTCAGACGGGTGTGATGCCCCTCATGCGAAATCTCCAGGCCCTGCGAATCCGCCAATGTCGTCATCTGCATCCAGTCTCCGCGATGCCACTCTCCTGCCTTGCGAGCACGCGATTATCAAGAGCCAAATATTCAGCGGCCGAATGCTGCCACATCGCCTCTGAAGCGGCGGCGGCACCCGCGGATGACCCGCTTACCTGAGCGCTGTGGGGGTCGGCGTCGCATGGCTCGGTGACGGCCTCAATAAAATTCGAATGATCGGGGTTCGCGAGACATTTTTTCAGCAGCTATTATTTGTTCAACCGTTGGCGGCCAGGCGCGCCGGTTCGCTAAGCAGATTGCGGTAGGCCGCCCCCGGATGCGGCGCGACAAGCCGTGGGCCTGCTCCTCCAAGCTTTTCCCGCAGCGTTCCTTTGGCATATTCGGTCTTGTAGACGCCGCGCTTCTGCAATTCCGGCACCAGCAGGTCGACGGCATCCTCGAAACTCTCGGGCGTCACGGCATAGGCGAGGTTGAATCCGTCGACATCGGTATCGTCGATCCATTCCTGCATCAGATCAGCGACTGTCTGCGGCGAGCCGACGAAAACTGGACCGAAGCCGCCGACGCCGACCCAATCGGCCATTTCGCGTACCGTCCATTCCTTTGTGGGATCAATCGTGGTGAAGGTCTCGACGGCCGATTGCACCGCATTGGTATGACGATGCCGCAGCACCTCATCGGGTGCGAACTGACCGAAATCGATGCCCGTCCAGCCGGAGATCAGCGTCAATGCGCCCTCGAAGGAGGCGTATTTGCGGTATTCGTTGAACTTGCGCTGCGCCTCGGCATCCGTCTCGCCGAGCACCACAGTCTGCAGGTTGAAGGCAAGGATTTCGCGTGGGTTGCGGCCGACGCGCTCGGCTGCCTTGCGGACATTGGCGACATAGCGTTTCAACACGGCCTTTGACGGCGAGGCGACGAAGATGCATTCGGCGTGGGCGCCGGCGAAATCCTTGCCGCGGCTGGAGGCGCCGGCCTGGTAGAGTACCGGCGTGCGCTGCGGCGAGGGTTCGCTCAAATGGATGCCGGGCACGTTGAAATGCTTGCCGGAATGGTTGATCGGATGGACCTTGTCCGGATGGGTGAAGATACCGCTTTCCCGGTCGCGAACGACGGCACCGTCCTCCCAGCTGCCCTCCCACAGCTTGTAGCAGACCTCGAGATATTCCTCGGCGAGATCGTAACGATCGTCATGCTTCGTCTGCGCGGGCTGGCCGATATTCAGCGCGCCGCTGTTGAGATAGGAGGTGACGATGTTCCAGCCGACACGCCCCTTCGTCAGGTGGTCAAGCGTCGAGATGCGCCGGGCGAAAGTGTAGGGATGCTCGAAGGAGAGTGAGGCGGTCAGGCCGAAGCCGAGATGCTCGGTCTCGTGAGACATCGTCGGGATGAGCTGCAGCGGATCGTTGACCGGCACCTGCGCGGAATGGCGCAGTGCCGCATCGACATTGCCGTTCAGCACATCGTAGACGCCGAGCACGTCGGCGATGAACAGCCCGTCGAACTTGCCCCGCTCTAGCGTCTTTGCCAGATGCACCCAATAGTCGAGATCCTTGTAGGTCCAGGACTTGTCGCGCGGATGGCGCCAGAGCCCCGGCGACTGATGTCCGACGCAATTCATATCGAAGGCGTTCAGCCTGATTTGGCGGGTCATGTCTTTTCTTCCTTGAAATTAAGGATTGCTACGGCCGAGGCCGTAGGTCAGGGCCAAGGCCCCGACGAGCACGGCGCCCTTGACGAAATCCTGGGTGTAGTAGGGGGCGTTCAGCATGGTGAGACCGTTCAAGAGCACGCCGACGAAGACGGCGCCGGCGATGGTGCCGAGCACGTTCGGACGCCTGAGATTGAGGACGGCGAAACCGATCAGTGCGGCAGCGACCGAATCCATCAGCAGCGAGCCGCCGGAAGAGACGTCCCCGCGCCCGACACGGGCGGCGATGACGATGCCGCCGAGCGATGCCAGCGTGCCCGACAGGACATAGGCAAGGGTCTTCAGCTTGACGGTCGAGGCTCCCGCAAGCCGGGTGGCGACCTCATTGCCGCCGGTCGCAAACAGCAGCCGGCCTATGCGGGTGCGCTCGGTGAGGATGAAAAGGAGAACAGCGACGGCGGCCATCAGCACCACGGAAACGGGCAGGGTGCCGAGGATGCTGTAGCGGCCGATCAGCAGGAAGGCCGGGTCGTAGGCCCCGGTTGCCTTCGAGCCGTCGGGCAAGGTGAGACCCGCAGAAATCGACCGGCCTGCCGTCGGGATCAGCTGCAGGCCGGAGAGCAGGAACATCATCGCCAGTGTCGCCAGCAGGTCCGGCACCTTCAGGCGGACGATGAGGAAGGCGTTGACGAGACCGACCAGGGCGCCGAAGGCGAGGACCAGCGGCACCGTCGCATAAGCGTCGAAGCCCCACACGATCATCGCGTAACTCGCCGCCATGACGCTCGATGCGGCGACTGCGCCGATCGACAGATCGAAGCCGCCGACGGCGAGCGTGACGGTGACGCCGGCGCCAAGAATGGCGACCACGGAAACCGCCTGCAGAATGCTCATCAGATTGGCGATATTGATGAAGGCGGGCTCGGCGATGGTGAAGCCGACGACGAGGAGCGCAAGCAGGATGAAGACCGCGCCCGCACGCAGAAACGCGCCGAGGGCGGCCAGTGGATTGCGGTCGGCCCGCGGCACGGCGCCTGCCTGCGGCACGGTTTCTTCGTCGATCGTCGTCATACGGATATTCCCTGGATTTCAGGATGAGGGGCGGCATCGTCGGCCGCAGGTCTCAACACGTGGCGGTCGATGACGAGAATGCGGTCGGCCACCTCATAGGCCTCCTCCGGATCGGAGGTCGCAATCAGCGTCGCCCGGTCGGTGCGGGCGCGGATGGCCCGGATAATGTCGCGGCGGGCGCCGACATCGACGCCCTGGAAGGGTTCGTCGAGCAGCAGCAGCCGGCTTGGCTCCGCCTCCCATCGGGCGATCACCGCCTTCTGCTGGTTGCCGCCGGAGAGCGACCAGATCGATGCGAGCGGCCCGGCGGCCTTGATGCCCAGACGGGTGATCGCCTGTTCGGCCTGGCGGCGTTCACGCCCGCCGACAAGGAAACCGCTGGGATACCATTTTCCAAGATGCGGCAGGCTGATCGTCGCCGATAGTGAATGGCCAGGCCACGCCGGGGGCATGAGCGAAGAGCGATGCCGGTCTTCGGCCGCCATGGCGACACCCGCCGCGATTGCTTCGGCCGCACTCTTCGGCCGGTACGGCCGGCCGTCGAGAAACATCGCGCCACGCTGAAGCGCCGTCACGCCGAAGATCGCCCGGAGCAACCTGCTCTTGCCGGCGCCGAGCACGCCGGTGACCGCCACCACCTCGCCCTCATGCAGCGACAGGTCGAAGGTCGCGCCTTCCGGCAGCAGGCTGATATCGCGCATTTCGAAAATCGCCGGGCCGATCGCGGGCCGCGCATCAGGCCGCGCCGCTTCCAGCTTGCGGCCGATCATTGTCTCGATGGCACTCGAAAAATCGATCGGCCGCGAGAAGGTTCCGACGACCCGGCCGCCGCGCATGACGAGCGCACGGTCGGCGATCGCTTCGAGATCGGCTGTACGATGCGAGATATAGAGGATCGCTAGGCCCCGCTTGCGCAGCCTCAGCAAAATATCGAACAGCCGTCGGCTTTCCTCGCCGGAAAGGCTTGCCGTCGGCTCGTCGAGAATGAGGAGATCGGCGCGATTGGCAAGTGCGCGGGCGATTGCCACGAGTTGCCGGTCAGCGCTGGTAAGTTCCCCAAAATCACGGTCGAGCGGCAGGCTGAAGCCGGCGGCATCGAGCATCGCCTGTGCGGCGCGGCGGATGCCGGCGCGTGACACGAAGAAGGGTGTGCTGCAATCGGCGAAACGATTAAGCAGCAGCGCATCGGCAACGGTCAGTCCCGCCGCGCCGACAATATCTGTCGATTGGTGCACGGTGACGACACCGGCTTTCGCCGCTTCGGCCGGGCTGCGCGGCGCGAAAGGGTGGCCCTCGAGATGGATCGTGCCGCCATCAGCCGCGAGCACCCCGGAAAGGATCTTTACCAGTGTCGATTTGCCGGCGCCGTTTGCACCCATCAGCGCCACGATCTCGCCGCGCTCTATAGAAAGATCCGCGCCAGCCAGCGCCCGCGTCGACCCGAAACTGCGGGTGATGTTTCCAATGTGAAGAAGCGGCATCGACAAGATCCGGAACTGCATTCGAAGCGGAATTGTGCCCCGTTCGTGGGAGCGAATTCCAGGCACGCATTTCCCTGGTGAACTATGCCCGGGAAACAAAGAATCTCCCGCAGCCGGCAAAATCGGATCATTTAATCTACTAAAAGTATAGATATTATATCTAATAAATCGACGCGTCGCGAGGGCTGGAACCTGTCAGACGACGCCTCCGATTGTTAGAAGGAACGCGACGATGAAATCCCTCGCACGGCTCGCACTCTCCGCCGCCGTCATTCCGTTTATTCTCATTCAAGGCGCACACGCCGACGGCCTGTCCGGTGCTCCGGCACCCTTCGACAAGGGCGGCGTCAAGGTGGCGCTGATCAGCTATATCTCGGCGGGCGATTTCTTCCAGGCATATCAGGCCGGTGCTGAGGCCCAGGCCAAGGCTCTGGATATCGACCTGCGCGTCTTCCCCGGCCGGCAGGATGCCGCCGAGCAGCGAGAACAGATCCTGCAGGCGATCAATCTCGGCGTCTCCGGCATTGTCATCGACCACGGCCTGCCGGAATCGCTCGGCGACGTGGTCCAGCAGGCGCTCGACAAGGGCATCAAGGTCGTGGCCTTCGACGTCAACCTCAACAACCCGAAGATTCCGCAGGTCGAGCAGAGCGACCATGAACTCGCATCCCTCGCTCTCGAGCAGGTGGTAAAGGACAACGGCAAGGAATTCAAAGCGGGCTATGTCTATGTCGCCGGCTTTGCGCCCCTCGACCGCCGCAATGAAGTTTGGGACAAATTCAAGTCGGAGAATAAGGGCGTCGTAGAAAAGGCCCGCTTCGGCAATGTCAGCGACACGACGGCGACCTCGACCGCCGACCAGGCCAAGGCCGCGCTGGCCGCCAATCCGGATATATCTGTCGTCTTCGCGCCCTATGACGAATTCGCCCGCGGCGTAAAACTTGCCGCAAACGACCTTGGCATCGCCAAGAAACTCAAGATCTATTCGGCCGACGTTTCCACAGCCGATATCCAGGAGATCACCGAGGAGGGCAGCCCCTGGGTCGCAACGGTGGCGACCAATCCTGCCGTCGTCGGCGCCGTCTCCATCCGCGCTGCGGCGCTGGAAATCGCCGGACAGACGGTTCCCCATCAGATTACCGTCAAGCCGACCCTTCTGACGCAGGAAAGCCTGCGCGCCGCTGGCGTCAAGACGATCGAGGACCTGGCGGCCAAGATCCCGGCCTTCAGCACGAGCGATGCGGCGACCGCGAGCTGGATCCCGGACAAGCTGTTCTAAGGCTTTTCAGCGCGATCCTTCCGGCGGGAGCACTCGGCTCCCGCCGGATCATCTTTTTGGAGAATTGGAGCCCCGTCCATGAGCCAGTCCAATGTCGTCTTCGCGGTGAGCCGCAACCCGACGCGAGAAGACCTCTTTGCCCGTGCCGAGGAGATTTCGGCCGACCTTTCCCGCCGCGCCGCAGACCTCGATCGCGACGGTCGTCCGCCGCTCGCCGAGATCGTCAAGCTGAAGAATGCCGGGCTGCTGAATGCGCTGCATCCTACCGAGATCGGTGGCGGCGGCCTCGACTGGGTCGACAGTCTGAAGCTGGTGCGCATCCTCGCCCGGGGCGAGAGCTCGATCGGCCAACTGCTCGGCTACCATTATGTCAACAGCCAGTACATTTACTGGGCGCTCGATCCGGCGCGTGCCCATGCACTCGGCAGCGAAACCGTCGCCAGGAACCTCTACTGGGGCGCCGCCGTCAACCCGCGCGATCCCGGTCTGGTGCTTACCCGCCGCGGCAACGGCTACGTGCTGAACGGACGCAAGTCCTTCTCCACGGCGGCGCGCGTCTCCGACTACATCAACGCCAATGCGGCGCTCGACGACAAGATCGCCGGCTTTGCCGTGCCGACCAATCGGCCGGGCTATGTCGCCAATGACGACTGGGACAATATCGGCCAGCGTCTCTCCGATAGCGGCAGCGTCGAATTCCGTGACTTCCCCGTCTACGAGGAGGATTTCGTTGGCGCCCCCGCCGCACCTGATGCAACCGCGCCGGTGCTTTCAACCTTCAACACGCCCTTCATCCAGCTGGTTTTCGTCAACTTCTATCTCGGCACCGCCGAAGGCGCGCTGCAGGCGGCGGTGGATTATGTGCGCACCACCACCCGGCCGTGGATCACCTCGGGCGTAGAGCGGGCGGCCGACGATCCCTATATCCTCGAACGTGTCGGCGAATTCACCGCGGCGCTCAAGGCCTCGGCAGCGCTTGCCGACAGCGCGGCCGCTGCGGTGCAGGCTGGCCTTGCCCGTGGCCTGAAGGTGACTGAACGCGAGCGCGGCGAAGCGGCGGCCGAAGCCTATGCCGCCAAGGTTCACGCCACCCATGTCTCGCTCGACATCACCTCGCGCGTCTTCGAGCTGACCGGTGCACGCTCGACGGCCGACAAATACCGCTTCGACCGATTCTGGCGGAATGTCCGCACCCATACGCTGCACGATCCCGTCTTCTACAAGGCCAAGGAAGTCGGCGAATTCGTGCTGAACGATAAGATACCGGAGGTCAGCCTCTACAGCTGAGGCGACCACGCCCGCCAGAAAGCAAGCCCACCGCCGACGCACCGGCGGCGGGTTTTTTTGGGGGCTCGAATTCAGAGAGCGCCGTTCTTTGGCGGCCTGACGCCGTTCAGGTGATAGTTGCCGACGACATGGTACTTCCACCGCACGGGATCGTGCAGCGTATGGGTGCGGGCATTGCGCCAATGACGGTCGAGATTGAGGCCGATCTGCACCGACGAGGTGCCGGCAAGTTCGAAGAGCGTGTTGGAAGCCTCGAGCGCCACCTCGGTCGTCAGCACCTTGGCGGCGGCAACGGCAAGTGTCGCCTCGACCACCTTTTCCTCCGTCGTCTCGACCTGCGCGGCGTCAACCTTGTGACCGGCACGTTCCACCAGTGCCGTCGCCGCCTCCAGCCGGATGGCAATCTGCCCCACCTTGGCGATCGTATGGGGATCGTCTGAGGCGCGATCGAGGCCGCTATCCATCCAGGGGCGCGATTTCGTCCTGACGAAATCCAGTGTTGCGGCGAAGGCTGCCCGCGCGATGCCGAGATCCACACCCGCGTGGATGATCTGCCCCACCGAGCCGATCGTCGTCGGCCGCTCGAAGCCCCTGTGATGGAAAACCACGGAATCGGCGTTGACATAGACATTGTCGAGGATCGTCGTGCCGCTGCCGGTGGTGCGCTGGCCGAAGCCGTCCCAGTCGTCGACGATTTCAACGCCTTCGGTGCCCTTCGGCACGAAAGCCATGGTCAGCCGGTCTTCCGGATCAAGCGCGAAGACGGTGATCCAGTCGGCGAAGAGGACACCGGTCGAATAGAATTTGCGGCCATTGATCCGGTAGCCGGGCCCGTCGCGGGTGATGCGCGTGTTGTAGTGGCCGACGGTCTTGGTGCCGCGCTCGGAAAGCGCATTGCCGAAGCGATCACCGGCCAGTACGCGGCCGAAGAAATAGCGCTGCTGCTCCTCGCTGCCATCGGTTCGCAGCGCCTCGAGAATATAGAAATGATTCTGCGGGATCTGGCCGATCGAACCGTCGGCCTCCGACAGGATCGCAGTGATCTCGGCAAGCACGGCGTTGGAAACGTCGAGCCCGCCGAATTGCGCGGGCACGGTGATCGCGAGGAGTCCGGACTGGGCGAGGAGATCAAGCTCGGCGAAAGGCAGGATCCGGTCGGCGTCACGTTCGGCGGCGCGCGCCGCAAATAGCGCAGCCAGCTTCCGCGCGGTGGCGATCGCCTCCTCGTCGCTGCCGATACGTGCGGCCACTGGCCGAATCTGGTCTGCTTGCCTCAGCACGCTGTTCATCGATGCCTCCAATTCTGACGATGCTATCGGTGAAAGAAATCGGGCGCCGAGATAAGAGTACAAATTCTATAGATGTGATCGAAAATAAAAAGTGTTTGCTTATCAGCCTCCCGCCCGCGCCATTACGGTCTGGGAGGAAGGGTCGCGCTGCGGTGCCACTTGGAACGCCGGAAAAGTTTGCGGCTGAAAATGCCGCTTGCGGCCTCGATTTGATTTCATCGCATTCCTACGTATCCGAGATCCGGGGCAGGCGTCCGCCGTGCCCAATCCATGAGGAACATCATGACCCCACGGCAGTTGCGCCTCGGCGCTTTCATGCGTCCCGTCAGTCTGCACACAGGCGCATGGCGCTATCCCGGCTCCTATCCCGACGCCAACTTCAATTTCGCACACCTGAAATCCTTCGCGCAGGCGTTGGAACGGGCGAAGTTCGACGCCTTTTTCATGGCCGATCACCTCGCCGTGCTGAATATGCCGGTCGAGGCCCTGAGGCGCAGCCACACCGTGACCTCCTTCGAGCCGTTCACGCTGCTGTCTGCGCTGGCGGCGGTGACGGAGCGCATCGGCCTCGTCGCGACCGCTTCCACCACATTCGACGAGCCCTATCACATCGCCCGGCGATTTGCCTCGCTCGACCATATCAGCGGTGGCCGTGCCGGCTGGAACATCGTCACCACGTCCAATCCAGACGCCGCGCTCAATTTCGGCCTAGACGAGCACGTGGAGCATGGCGAGCGTTATCATCGTGCGCGCGAATTCTTTGATGTCGTGACCGGTCTTTGGGACAGCTTCGCCGATGATGCCTTCATCCGAGACCGGGAAAGCGGCCTGTTCTTCGATCCGGAAAAGATGCACGTGCTTAACCACAAGGGCGAAGAACTGAGCGTTCGCGGGCCGCTTAACATTGCCCGCCCGCCGCAAGGCTGGCCTGTCATCGTGCAGGCCGGCCAGTCCGATCCCGGCCGTCAGCTCGCAGCCGAGACCGCCGAAGTGGTTTTCTGTTCGCCGCGCGAACTGACCGCGGGCAAGGCGCTCTATGCCGATATCAAGGGGCGCATGCAAGCAATCGGCCGTGATCGCGACCATCTCAAGATCCTGCCGGCCGCCTTCGTCATCGTCGGTGACAGCATCGAGGAGGCCCGCGCCAAACGCGCCACCCTCGACAGCCTTGTGCATTACGACAGCGCCATCGCCTCGCTGTCGATCGCGCTCGGCCATGATGTTTCCGGCTTCGATCCCGACGCGCCGCTGCCGGCCGATATTCCCGACACCAATGCCAGCAAGACTGGCCGGGCACAGGTGCTGAAGCTCGCCGCCGAGGAGAAGCTGACCGTTCGCCAGCTGGCGCAGCGTTATGGCGGTTATGCCGGCCTTGCCTTCGTCGGCACGCCGGCAAGCATCGCGGACGAGATGGAACTATGGCTGGAGGAAGAAGGCTCGGACGGCTTCAACATCGTCTTCCCCTACCTGCCGCAGGGCCTCACCGACGTCACCGAAGGGCTGGTTCCCGAGTTGCAGCGCCGCGGCCTGTTCCGCAGCGAATACGAGGGCACCACACTGCGCGAGCATCTCGGATTGCCACGGCCGGAGAACCGGTTTTTCGCCGCAGGCGCATGAACAACGGCTCGCGAGTGCTCAACCCGGCGTGCCGGCAAAGCGCCAGGGATCGATGCATTCGACCCCGAGCGGGATGAAATGCACAACATTGCGCGTCACGAGTTTCAGCCCGTGCTCCAGCGCCGTGGCGGCGATCATCGCATCGGCGGAGGGACGCTTATCTGCGGTCGGCAGGAGACCGGCTCGGCTTGCCGTCGCGGTATCGAAGGGTAGGATGCGTCCGGCGAATTCCGCCAGCACGATCTCGTCCATCCAGCGGCGAAGATCCTCGGCGAAGCCGGGATCCCTTGTCCGCTCACGCTGGATGCCGAACTGGATTTCCATGATCGTGATCGCCGAGAGATAGGCTTCGGCAACGGAAAATTCCTTCATGAAGTCTTGGAATTCCTGCGCCTGCCGTTCGACCCTGCGCGCAGCGGAAATGATATTCGTATCGAGCAGGAATGCCATCAGAACTCGACGGTCCTGCCGTCGAAGCCAAGCCGCTCAGGCTCGAATTCTCGCTCATCCGCCCGAGGATCGCGCAATGCCGCAAAGAGCGTCTTCGGCGCTTTCCAATTCGCCTGGAATTCGGCGTAGCTGACAAGCACATAGGCTGCCTCGCCATGATCGGTGATCACGAGCGGCCGCTCATTCGCCTCTTTCTTCGCCTTGCTCGGATTCTGGTTGAAGGCGGCGCTGGTCATGAAGGACATTCTCATCGAAAGATCCATACTACATTTATGCTCAAATATACTACATCGTGTCTACTTTGCAAGACGATCAGGCTGGAGCCCGACCTCAAACGTGTCGCTCTCGCCCGGTACCAGTTCCAGCGGCCAGATGATGTTGCGGCCGCCATCCGGATAGGAGGCGCGATAGGCCGGCATGTTGGAGAGCAGCATCTGGCCGAGCGCGATGCCGAGATCGTAGAGCGACATGCGGAAGCAGCTGAGCGAGGGCTGCAGGAAGCGCGCGCGGGGGGCATCGCGGAAGCCGATCACCGCGAGATCGCGGCCGATCCGAATGCCCGACTCCATCAGCCGGCGGTAAAGGCCGAGCGCCATCAGCTCGTAGATCAGGATGACCGCGGTCGGCCGATCTTCAAGCTGCAGAAGTTCATGCGCTGCCTGATAGCCGCCTTGCTCGCTCGACTTGACACGAATGACGAGCGACGGATCGAAACGGATGCAGTGCCGTTCGAGCGCACGGCGATAGCTGTCGACAAAGAGGTAGCCGAGATTGGCCTCGGTCGACGGCGCCGTGATGGCGATCCGGCGATGGCCGTGGGCAACCAGCCGTTCGACAGCACGTTCGGCGACGCCCTCGAAATCGAGATCGACCCAGGGAAACTTGCCGGGCGAAAGGCTGCGGCCGACAGCAACGAAGGGAATCTTGGCGCGCGAGAGAAGATCGATACGCCGATCGATTCGCTGCGTGTTGGAGATGATCATCGCATCGACGACACGTCGCGCCACCATCCGCTTGAGATATTCGCGCGGGTCCTCATCGGCCGGGCAGGGGAGCATCAGGAGGTCGAGCTTATGGCGGGCAAAGCAATGCTGCAGCCCGCTGGTAACCCCAAGGAAAAAGTTGTCGGCATTTTCGACCACTTCCTGGCTGGATTCAATCATCAAGCCGATGACCTTCGTTTCTCCCTGTCGAAGGCTCCGTCCCGACTGATTGGCGACGTAGCCGAGGTGTTCGGCCGCCGCCAGCACGCGCCGGCGGGTTTCCTCGTTCACGTCAGGTTTGTTGTTCAGCGCGCGGGAGACCGTGCCGATCGAGATATTTAGGTGTTGGGCAAGCTGGCGGATGCCTCTCGCTGCTGGCGCTTTTCCTCTGCTCCGCATTTTCGCTTTTTGCCTCTATTGACAGCATAAAATGTTTTCGCCTACAGTCGTAAACGTTTACGGGATGCGTGTCACCAGGAGAGTTGGCGCCATTCCCTCGGAGGAAATCGTGAAATTCAGTGCCATTCTGTGCGGGTGCGGAGCTATGTCCAAAGGTTGGTTGCGCGCCATCGCGTCCGACCCTCACCTCGCCGAGTCCATCACCATCGTCGGCCTTGTCGACCTGAACCGGGTGACGGCGGAAAAGCTCGCGGCCGAGTTCGGCCTGGAAGCCGCTGTCATCGGCTCTGACCTGTCCGAAGTTATTGCTGTCACGAGGGCCGATCTCGTCTTCGACATCGTCATTCCGTCCGCCCGGTACGATGTCGTTTCGATCGCACTCAAGGCCGGCTGCCACGTACTCAGCGAAAAGCCGATGGCGGCCTCGCTGGCCGAAGGCGCTGCGCTGATCAATCTCGCCGCAGAGACCGGCCGTATCCATGCCGTTATCCAGAACCGACGCTTCATACCGGGGGTCAGGCGCCTGCGCCGTTTCGTGGACAGCGGTGCGATCGGCGAGCTTACCGCCATTCACTGCGACTTCTTCCTCGCGCCGCATTTCGGCGGCTTCCGCGAAGAGATGGACAATGTGCTGCTGCTCGACATGGCGATCCATACCTTCGATGCGGCGCGCTACGTCGCGGACAAGAAGCCGCTCGCCGTCTATTGCGTCGAGCGGAACCCGAAGGGTTCCTGGTATCGGCATGGCGCCTCGGCAAACGCAATCTTCGAATTTTCCGATGATATCGTTTTCACCTATCGCGGCTCCTGGTGCGCCGAGGGTGAGCGCACCAGTTGGGAAAGTCAGTGGCGTCTCGTCGGCTCGAAGGGAATGTTGACCTGGGACGGCGAAGAGAATTTCAAGGCCGCCGTCGCCGGCGAGGAGCCGGGTCTGTTGCGCGGCTTTGTTTCCGTAAACGTTCCCGGTCCGGAACATGACGAGGAAACCCACGGCCACGCCAGCGTCATTGCCGATTTCATCGCGGCGATCCGCACGGGCAATCAGCCCGAGACCGTCAATTCCGACAATATCAGAAGCCTTGCGATGGTCTTCGGCGCGATCGAAAGCGCCAGGACAGGCCGGCGCATTGAAATTACAGCATAGGATCAACTGACGTGAGCAATCCTGCAAAATCCATTCGCATCGGCACCATGGTCAGCGGCAACAAGGGCGACGCCGCCACACGCATCGGCCAGATTGCCGAGCTGGGCTTCGAGAGCTTCGAACCGTTCTTCTGGCAGACGACGAAGGGACAGAACCTCGCCGAGCTCGGCAAGCGCTGCCTCGATGCGATCGGCGACCGCGACATCACCATTTCGACGCTCGGCATGTTCGGCAACCCGCTGGAAGAGGACGCGATCGACCAGGAGACGTTGCAGGGCTGGAAGGACTGCATCGACAACGCCCATCATTTCGGCGCCACCTGCGTCGCCGGCTTCACCGGCCGCATTCGCGGCAAGCCGCTGACTGACAGTCTGCCGCGCTACAAAGAGATCTGGAGCGAACTCGCCAAACGCGCCGCCGACAAAGGCCTCAAGATCGCTTTCGAGAACTGCGCCATGGATGGCAATTGGGCGAGTGGCGACTGGAATATCGCCCACAACCCGGATGCCTGGGAATTGATCTTCAACGAGACGCCGGATGATCATATCGGGCTGGAATGGGAACCCTGCCATCAGATGGTCTATCTGATCGATCCCATGCCGCAGATCCGCAAATGGGCGCACAAGATTTTCCACGTCCACGGCAAGGACGCGACCATCCGCTGGGAGGTCATCAAGGAACACGGCATCTTCGGCAAGGAGAAGTTCGTCTACATGCGCACGCCGGGCTTTGGCGACAGCAACTGGACCGACATTATCTCCGAACTGCGCCTTGCCGGCTGGTCCGGCTCGATCGACATCGAGGGCTGGCACGACCCGGTCTATCGCGACGAACTTGAGATGACTGGCCAGGTTCACGGGCTCAACTATCTAAAGAAATGCCGGGGCGGAGATTTCATTGTTGATCCCTGATCAACCGCCTAAAATGGAGCGCCGCCGGGCTGGGAGGCCGGGCGGGGCGCCATGACTGACTAACTTGTCTTTTCGCGGCGCAGCCGCTTTTTTGGGAGGAAGGCATGAAAAGAATTGCAACACTTGCGCTAGCACTCGGCACGGCGATGCTGATGACATCGATCGGCCATGCCGAACAGAAGACCTTCAAGATCTGGTGGTTCGAGGAGCCGACCACGGCTCAGGGCATTGTCTGGAAGAAGGCGCTCGAGGAGTTCAAGGGGAAACATCCTGATATCACCGTCAGCTTTGAGCAGAAGACCTTTCAGCAGTTGCAGGCCTCAGGCGGCATGATCCTCAATTCCGACCAGGCTCCTGACGTGCTCGAGTACAACAAGGGCAATGCGACCGCTGGCTTGGTTGCAAGCCAGGGATTGCTGACCAATCTGGATGACTACGTGAAGAAGGAGGGCTGGGACAAGATCCTTAACGAGGGCGATTTTGTCCTAAGCCGTTATGACGAAAAGGGCATCTATGGCTCCGGCCCTGTTTGGGGCGTCTCTGTTTTCGGCGAATATGTTTCGTGCTTCTACAATATTGACATGTTCGAAAAGGCAGGCCTCAAGCCGCCGACGACGCTTGAAGAGTGGGTCGCTGACTTGGAAGCCTTCAAGCAGAAAGGTATCACGCCTCTCGCGCTCGGCGCCATCGACACCAGTGGCCAGCACTTGCTTGCCTCTCTCGCCTACACCAAGGCCGATGACGCCTGGATCCAGAATTATCAGGGTTTAAAGGCCCCTCTCGACGGCGCGCCTTACCTCTATGCGGCGCAGACATTGGTCGACTGGGTTAGCAAGGGCTACATCAGCAAGGACTCCACGGGCATGAAGGACCCGGACGCTGCTCTGCTGTTTACCTCCGGCAAGGCACCGATGTACGTCTCGGGCACGTGGAATCTCGGCACCTTTGCCTCGACGATCAAGGACTTCAAGTGGGGTCAGTTCGTGATTCCGACGCCGAAATATTCTGTCGGCTCGACAGGCAATCTCTGGGTGGTTCCCAAGAGCAGCAAAAATCCCGACCTCGCCGCCGAGTGGATCAGCCTGACCTTGTCGCCGAAGTACCAAGCTGAACTCGGCAATGCGGGCGGCGTCCCGATCGCCGCTGATCTTTCCGCCATCACCAATCCCATCGGCAAGAACGCCGCAGCGGTTTTCAAGCAGATCTCTGACAAAAACGGCCTCGGCTTCTATCCTGACTGGCCGGTCCCCGGCTACTACGACGTGCTCAATCAGAAAGACACCGGCCTCTTCCAGGGCAGTCTGACTGCGGAGCAGTTCGTCGAAGAGATCAAGCAGGTCTACGACGACGCGCAGGAGAACCAGTAGCGCGACCTTGAACGCTGGGCTGCGCTCCGGCGCAGCCCATTGTGGTAGGGCTGAAGGAAGAATGACATGGCCATATCCAGCCAGCGATCGAGCGACGGGTCACAAAGCTATAGCCTCTACCTCATCCCGGGGGTGATCGGCTTCATTCTGATCGTGCTCATACCGCAGCTTGCTAATATCGGGCTGAGCTTCACGGCATGGAAAGGCGTTGGCACGCCGCGACCGGTCGGCCTGCAGAATTATCATCGCCTGCTTGCGGACGATCAATTCTGGGGATCGATGTATCACACGCTGCTGTTCATCGTCTCGATGACCGTGATACCCGTGTGCATCGGCCTGGTCCTGGCCGCTCTGCTGTTCGACTATGTCAGGGACCAATTCGGGGAATGGGTCTCAAGCTTCTTCAGGGCCGGTTTTTACTTGCCGCAGATCCTGCCAGTAACGGTCGCGGGCGTGCTCTGGGGCTGGATTCTCAACCCCGTCGGTGTCATCAACATCACGCTAAAGGCCATCGGCCTTGATAATCTTGCCCAGAACTGGATCGGCGATGCGACATACGCGCTTGCTGCCGTCTCGCTCGTTATTGTCTGGATACAGGTCGGTTATTGCTTGGTGGTTTTCATGGCCGGTCTTTCGCGCATCGACCCGTCTCTCTACGAGGCTGCCGACCTCGACGGGGCAAATTGGTGGAGCCGGCTGGTGACACTCACGATCCCACTCCTGGCGCCGGAGATTTTCGTCGTCGTGCTGACCACGCTTATCGCAGCGCTGAAAGTCTTTGCGCCAATCTTTGTCATCACCGCCGGCGGCCCCGACAACTCGACCCTGGTGCCATCCTATCTGACCTACTACCACTTCTTCACAACCCAACGCGTCGGCTATGCCGCAGCTATCGCGGTCGTGCAGACGACTCTGACGATCGCTTTGGCTGTGATTTTCCTACGCTTCCAGAGCCGGCAGGAGTCGAAGGGGTAGATCATGGCTTACTCAGTTCTCAGCGATGGTAAGACCAAGGCAAAGGCGACGGCGGCAGCCGATGGCGCGCGACGCGATTCCATGCGGTGGGTGGTGCTGGCGATCCTTATTCTACTCCTCGCCTTTACGCTCTTTCCCTTTTTCCTTGCTCTGCTCAACGCCTTCAAGGCGAGCGCCGAATACGCAGTCGGCGGACCGCTTTCAATTCCCAGGTCGATCGATCTCACGGCGATCGAGAAATTCTGGACGGTGTCTGATTTCAGCCGCAAGCTGCTCAACAGTGTGGTGATCAGTCTCGCTGTTTCGGTATTAGGGGTATTGATAAGCCTGTTCAACGCCTATGCGATTGGAGTCGGCAAGGTGCCGGGGTCGCGCGTGATTTTGGTGGTCTTTCTTCTCGGCATTATGGTGCCGCAGGAGTCTATCATTTACCCGCTTTACTACATGGCGAAAGCTAGCGGCCTCTACGATACACAGCTTTCCGTGATCATCATTTTTGCGGTCCTGCAAAGCGCTTTTGGGACTTACCTGCTCTCGACCGTGCTGAGTACCTTTCCCAAGGAAATCCTTGAAGCGGCGGAGATGGATGGCTCGACCCACTGGAAGACGCTTTGGTTCGTAGTCGTCCCGGTGCTGAGACCTACGCTCATGGTCCTCGGAACCTTCTTTTTCATCTGGACCTGGAACGAATTCTTGATCCCGCTCGTCATGCTGGTGTCCAACAACAACCAGACGGTCTCGGTTGCAATGGGCCTTACCCGCGGACAGAACATGTCGGACCCGGTGCTGCAGGCCTCGGCCGCTTTCCTGGGTATAATACCGACCGTGATCTTCTTCTTGATCTTCCAGCGTACCCTAACACGCGGCATCGCCGCCGGAGCGGTCAAGTGACCACGTTTTTCACCCTTGACCATCTCATCGGTCCCGTTTGGGGGCCAGCAAGGTTTTCGGTATGAGCCAGGACATCCAAATCGAACTCTCGGGCGTCGAGAAGCACTACGGCGCTTTTCACGCCCTTAAGAACGTCAACCTTTCAATTCCCAAGGGCACGTTCGTGGCGCTGGTCGGCCCGTCCGGATGCGGTAAGTCCACGTTGCTCCGTTCGCTTGCCGGGCTGGAAAAAATTACCGGCGGTACGCTGAAGATTGCCGGCAAGGTGATGAACGACGTGCCGCCGCGGGCACGCGATATAGCCATGGTTTTTCAGAGTTACGCCCTCTATCCGCATATGACGGTAGAACAGAATCTGACCTATTCGCTGAAAATGCACGGCGTCCCTAAGGCCGAAGCAAAAAAGAAAGCCGAGGAAGTCGCTGTTATCACCGGTCTTTCCCGGCTGCTCGACCGTTATCCGCGCCAGCTCTCCGGGGGCCAACGGCAGCGCGTCGCCATGGGCCGCGCCATTATCCGCAATCCCCAGGCCTTCCTATTCGACGAGCCGCTTTCCAACCTTGATGCTGCGCTACGTGTCTCGATGCGCAAGGAAATCCGCGCCCTGCACGACCGGCTGGGCGCTACCTTCGTTTACGTCACGCACGACCAGGTCGAGGCGATGACGATGGCCGATCATGTGGTTGTCATGCGTGACGGCATCATCGAACAGCAGGGCGCGCCGCTTGACCTATACGACCGTCCGGCCAACCGCTTCGTCGCCGGCTTCATCGGCTCGCCGGCGATGAATTTCATTCCCGCCGTCGCTGCCGAAGACGGCAAGAGCCTTGTATTGGATTTCGGAGCGGTGAAGCAGAGGCTTGCGATAGCACGCGTGGTCGAACCTGGACGTAAGCTCGTCGCAGGCATCCGGCCGGAGCATATCGAGGTGGTCGCGCCCGGGCAGGGCAGCTTCGACGTGCCGATCGCCTTTGTCGAGTCGACAGGCTCCTCGACCTTCATCGTCGCAGCGACGCAGCCGGAACTGACGATCGTCGAGACGCGGCGCGACAAGGTCAGACCAGGAGAGATGATCGGACTATCGGTCGATCCGGCCCAAGTCCATCTCTTTGACGCATCGACCGAGCGCCTGATATAAGACCCGTCAGGCGCGGACAGCTTCAAAAAACCCTCACCGGTCTCTGCGAAGGGAGTGGCTCCGCACGATTCACTTCGTTCATATCTGCAGCATCCGGATTTTCTTCATGGCATCCTCCCCGACATCAGCGCGCCTATCCCCGAACGCGTCGCCCCGCCTCATCGTGCTTGCCGAAACGGTGTTGAAGGCGGGCGAGACGGCCCGAGCCTCCCTACGGCGGCGGACATCCGGGGAAATGCTGGCCAAGGCGCCCCGCGATTACCAGACCGAGATCGATGTCGCGGTCGAGCGTATCATCGTCGAGGAGCTTACGAAGGCCTTTCCCGATTATGCCATCCAGGGCGAGGAGGCTGTCGGCAACCGCACGGCCGGGCCGGAGACGCCGATCATCTACATCGACCCGATCGACGGCACGACCAATTACGCCTGGGGCCTCCCGCATTTCGGTATCACGATCTCGATCGCCGAAGGCAGCAGGCAGGTGGTCGGCGTCGTCTATGATGCCATGCAGGACGAGCTCTTCAGCGCCGAGATCGGCGGCGGCGCCTATCTCAATGGCGAGCGCATCCGTTGCGCCGATGTCGGCGACATCGAGAACGTGCTGATCGGCGCCGGCCTGCCCATCCCGGGCCAGGTCAAGGCGGTGGCGGAAGACAGCTATTTCGAAGCCATCAAGCGCCTTATGGCGAATACGGCAGGCGTGCGTCGCCTGGGCTCGGCAGCGCTGTCGATCGCCTATGTCGCCTGCGGCCGGCTGGACGGCTTCTTCGAGGACGGCCTCTCGATCCATGATTTCGGCGCTTCGGCGCTGATGGTCGAAGAGGCCGGCGGCATAGTCACGCGTTTTTCCGGCGCGACAGTCGACGGCGCTGGAGACATCCTAGCCGCCAGCAGGGCGCTGCATCCCTGGCTCAGGGAGGGTTTCCAGATTAGGACATAAGCCGCCGCGGCCGGCGGATTTCCATCTTATGGAAATCGGCGACGTGAGACACTATCTCATGGCAAACAAGGAGACCTCCAATGACCGAAGAACGTGCAGTGCTCGCCGGCGGTTGCTTCTGGGGCATGCAGGACCTCATCCGCCGCTACAAGGGCGTGATCTCGACCCGCGTCGGCTATACTGGCGGCGATGTGCCGAATGCCACCTACCGCAACCACGGTACCCATGCCGAGGCGATCGAGATCATCTTCGACCCCGCCCGGATCACCTACCGTGAAATCCTCGAATTCTTCTTCCAGATCCACGATCCGACCACACGCAACCGCCAGGGCAACGACGTCGGCACGAGCTATCGCTCAGCGATCTTCTATGTCAGCCCGGAGCAGGAGCGCGTCGCTAGGGACACGATCGCCGATGTCGATGCTTCGGGCCTGTGGCCCGGCAAGGTCGTCACCGAAGTTGTGCCGGCCGGCGATTTCTGGGAGGCCGAACCCGAGCACCAGGATTATCTGGAGCGGATCCCGAACGGCTATACCTGCCACTTCGTCCGGCCCGGCTGGAAACTGCCGGCCCGCCAGAAGATCGCCTGATACCGCTCATGGATGCCGGGAGGAACTCCGGCATTCTCATCAAACCGATGATCGAAGCTCACGCGAAGCAGAGTCAGTGTCATGGCGTTCGATCGTGCCGATTTTTACGATGCAGAATTGGCGCGCCATAACCGGCACCTTCGGGATGCTGCCGATGTCGGCGCGGATGACCGGGTGCTCGATATCGGCTGCGGTGCGGGGCAGACGACGCGTGAAGCCGCCCGCGCCGCGTCTCAAGGAGAAGCGGTCGGTGTGGATATTTCCGTAGAGATGCTCCAGATCGCAAGGCGACGGAGCGCTGCGGAGGGTTTGCGAAATGTGGTGTTCGAGCAGGCAGACGCGCAATTCCACGCCTTTCCGGCTGCCAGTTTCGACCTCTGCATCAGCCGGTTCGGCGTGATGTTTTTTGCCGATCCGGCAGCGGCCTTAGCCAACATCGGTCGGGCTATGCGTCCGGGCGCGCGCCTTGTGTGGATGGTGTGGCAGAGCGCGGAGCGAAACGAGTGGTCCGGCGCCATCCGCCGAGCCCTGGCGGCGCCGGCTGCGGTTTCTACGGATACTCCCGATCCCTTTTCGCTCAGTGATCCCGCTGTTGCGACCAACCTTATGCGCGCAGCAGGCTTTGCCTCGATTGACTTTATCGAGGTGCGAGAGCCGGTCTTCTATGGACCAGATGTCAATGCGGCGTCTGATGCGCTCGCCGGTCTTTATCTTGTGAAGGACGCGCTTGCGCATACCGGTGAACCGCCCGGCAAAGCGCTGCAGCGACTGCGCGATTTGCTGGAGGCGCATATGACGCCGGAGGGGGTGTTCTTCGACTCCCGCGCCTGGATCATCACAGCTCGCCGAGCAGGCGTCGATACGTCTCAATAGCGCGGTGCGTAATCCAGGCCGCCGTCGATCCGGGCCGGACGCCCATCCAGGAAAAGCTCGCCGATGCGCGGCGCCGAGCGGGCGATGACCTTGCCGCGGCGGATCACCGCCAGCCGGTTCGGCTTCAGCCGCAGCGCCTCCAGCGTGTCGCGCGCCTGGAGGATGACGAGGTCGGCGTTGCATCCCTTATCCAGGCCGTAGTCTGCAAGTCCCATCGTCTTCGCCGAGTTGACTGTCAGCGCGTCGAAGATCTTCTTCTTATCGTCGATGCCGGCCATCTGCGCGACATGGATCGCCATATGGCCGACCTCCAGCATGTCGCCCGATCCCATCGAATACCACGGATCCATGACGCAATCGTGCCCGAAGGAGACATTCAGCCCCGCATCCATCAATTCCCTCACGCGGGTCATGCCGCGGCGCTTGGGGTAAGTATCGTGCCGGCCCTGTAGCATGATGTTGATCAGTGGATTGGGGATGACGTTGATTTCAGCCTCCGCCATCAGCGGGATAAGCTTGGAGACATAATAATTGTCCATCGAGTGCATCGAGGTCAGATGCGAGCCTGCGACACGTCCCTGCAGGCCGAAGCGGATGGTCTCAGCCGCCAGCGTTTCGATATGGCGCGACAGCGGATCGTCGGTTTCATCGCAATGCATGTCGACCGGCAGGCCGCGATCGGCAGCGATGCGGCAGAGCGCCTCGACCGAGGCCGTCCCTTCGCCCATCGTCCGTTCGAAGTGCGGAATGCCGCCGACGATGTCGACGCCCATGTCGAGGGCGCGGTTGAGTGCGTCGATTGCACCCGGCGAACGGTAATAACCGTCCTGCGGAAAGGCGACCAGTTGCAGGTCGATATAGGGCGCGACCCTTTCGCGGACCTCGATCATCGCCTCGACGGTCACCAGCCTGGGATCGCTGGTATCGACATGGCTGCGGATGAAGAGCAGGCCTTGCGTCACCGCCAGATCGCAATAGCGCAGCGCACGATCGACCAGCTCTTCCCTCGTCACGATCGGGCGCAGCTCGCCCCACAGCGCGATACCTTCGAGCAAAGTGCCGGAGACGTTCATGCGCGGCAGGCCGAGCGACAGGGTAGCGTCCATATGAAAATGAGGATCGACGAAAGGCGGGCTGACCAGCCTGCCGGTGGCGTCGATTTCTTCGCCCGCTTGAGCTTGGAGATTACCCTCGACGGCAGCGATCCTGCCGCCCTCAATGCCGATGTCGATGCCGCTGCGGCCATCGGGAAGATTTGCGTTTCGGACGATCAGATCGAACATCGGAGCCTCGTTGGATGTGGTGGTTTTAGCGCTCGCCGCGGCGATAGGGCTGCATGAGCGCCTGCGGAACGCGGGCGCGGCGGGCCATCACGGCAAGCGCGGCAATGGAGAGGATATAGGGCGTCATCAGGAAGAGCTGATAAGGCACGAGCCCGCTCAGCACGGTCTGCAGCCGAAGCTGAAAGGCATCGAAGAAGGCAAAGAGCAGGGCGCCGAAAAGCGCGCGGCCCGGGCGCCAGGAGGCGAAGACAACGAGCGCGATGCAGATCCATCCGCGTCCCTGCACCATGGTCGGGAAGAAGCTGTTGAACGCCGACAAGGTCAGGAAAGCACCGCCCATTCCCATCAGTGCGCTGCCGATAATGACTGCGCCGTAACGCACCTTCATCGGGTTGACGCCCTGCGCTTCCGCCGCATGCGGGTTCTCGCCGGTCATGCGGATCGCAAGCCCGACGGGCGTGCGGAAGATGATGTAGGCCATCAAGAGGGCGATCAGCATCGCAAGATAGGTCGGCGCGGTTTGCGTGAAGAAGGCGGGGCCGATAAACGGTAGCGTCGAGAGGCCGGGAATGGCGATCGGCTGGAACGGCGCGATGGTCGGCGGAGTGTTGGCAAGCGGCACGATCAGCCGGAAGACATAATAGCTGAAACTTGACGCAAAGAGCGTGACGCCGAGGCCGGAGACATGCTGGGAGAGGCCGAGCGTCACTGTCAGCCCCGCATGCAGCAGGCCGAAGACGCCGCCGGCTATCGCGGCAATCAGCAGGCCGGTCCAGAGATCGGCGCCATGATAGACGGAAAGCCAGCCGATCATCGCCCCAAAGGTCATGATGCCTTCGATGCCGAGATTGAGCACGCCCGCCCGTTCGCACAGCAGGGCGCCGAGCGTGCCGAAGATCAGCGGCGTGGCGATCCGCAGGATCGCCGCCCAGAGGCCGGCGGAGGCGATAATGTCGAACAATTGCGTCATCGCCGGATCCTGTACTGGGTGAAGAACAACGCGATCAGCATCGTCAGCAGCGACAGCGCCACCGTCACATCGGCGATATAGGTCGGAATGCCGAGGCCACGGCTCATGCCGTCGGCGCCGACGAACATGGTGGCCGTAAAAATCGCGGCGAAGACGACGCCGAGCGGATTGAGGTTGGCAAGCATGGCGACGACGATGCCGGCGTAACCGAAACCGGGCGACAGATCGGTCGTCACGTAACCCTTGACGCCCATCACCTCGATTGCGCCGGCGAGCCCCGCAAGCCCGCCGGAGAGACAGGCGACCTTCACCAGCGTTTTGCCGAGGGGCACGCCTGCGAAGACCGCACCGGCAGGATTGAGGCCCGCAGCGCGGGACTGCATGCCGAAGACGGTGCGGGACTGGACGAAATGGACGACGACGGCAAGAGCGATCGCGATCGCAAAGCCGATATGCAGGCGCGATCGGGCGAGCAGTTTCGGCAGCATGGCGTGATCGCTGACGGATTGCGATTGCGGCCATCCGAAGGCGAGCGGATCCTTGAGAACGCCGTCGATCAACATCGAGACGAAAAGCACGGCGATGAAGTTCAGGAGCAGGCTGGTGACGACCTCATCGACGGAAAAGCGCAGCCTGAGCCACAGCGGAACCAGGATCAGCACCATGCCGGCGACGGCGCCGATCAGCAGCAGGAGCGGGATGAGGATGGGCGCGGGGAGATTGCCAAGTAGCTTCGAACTCGCCGCAGCGACGGCGATGGCGCCGAGGTAGAACTGGCCCTCGGCGCCGATATTCCATAGCCGCGCCCGAAAGGCGACGGCGGCCGCAAGCCCGGTCAACATCAGCGGCGTTGCCCGCGTCAGTGTTTCGGTCGCCGAAAGCCGCGAGCCGAAGGCGCCGGTCAGGATGCGCCGGTAGGCATCGAGAACGGGCGCGCCGGCAATCGCGATCAGGATGCCCGCCAGAGCCAGCGCTGCGATGACCGCAACGACAGGCGTGAATATCAGCAGGGAAAGCGGGCGGTGCTCGCGGCGCTCAAATCGCATGGCCGGCCCCTGGAGTTTCCTGCCATTCACCGGCCATCATCAGCCCCAGCCTGCGGGCGTCGGCGTCTTCAGCCTCGACGGGCGGCGACAGGCGGCCGCCGACGATCGCCTGTATGCGGTCTGCAAGTGCGATCACCTCGTCAAGATCCTCCGAGATCAGCAGCACGGCGGTTCCCTGCCGGCGGGCTTCGAGCAGGCGTGCGTGCACGGCGGCGACTGCACCTTCGTCGAGGCCGCGGGCAGGCTGCGCGGCAATCAGGATACGCGGCCGTCGATACAGGCTGCGCCCGAGAATGAGCTTTTGCATATTGCCGCCGGAAAGCAGCCGAGTGCGAATTGCCGGGCCGCCGCCGCGAACGTCGAATCCGTCAATGATCTCCCTCGCGAAAGCCATGCCCGCCTTGCGGTTGACGAGACCACGGCGCGAAAAGGCCGGTGAGGCGATCCGCTCCAGCACGGCGTTTTCCCAGATCGCCATTTCGCCGATCACACCCTCGTGGTTGCGGTCCTCGGGAATGCGGCCGATGCCGGCTTCGACGACATCGGCGACGCCGAGATTGCCGATGGTTTCCCCGAACAGCTTGAGCTCGCCGGCGCTGCGCGCCAGCGTACCCGACAGAACATGCGCCAACGCCGCTTGGCCATTGCCGGAAACGCCGATAATGCCGAGGACCTCTCCCTGATGCAGCCGAAAGCTGATCGATTTCAGCCGGTCGACCCCGCCCGTGCGCACCGTTACACCGGCAGCTTCGAGGACAACGGCGCCGGGTGTCGATGGTTCGCGAACGGGCCGTGTCACGCGGCGTCCGACCATCAATTCAGCCAGCTCCACCTTGCTCGTGTCCGATGCCCTGCGTTCGGCGACCATCTTGCCTCCGCGCAAGACGACGATGCGGTCGGCCGCCGCCATGACCTCATCGAGCTTGTGCGAAATGAAGATCAACGACAGGCCCTGGCGGGCCATCTCCTTGAGCGTCGTGAACAGTCGCTCGGCCTCGATGTTGGTCAGCACCGCCGTCGGCTCGTCGAGGATCAGGATGCGGGCGTCGTTGTAGAGTGCCTTGAGGATTTCCACCCGCTGCTGCTCGCCGACCGACAGATCGCCAAGGCGGGCTTCCGGGTCGACCGTGAGGCCGAAGCGTTCGGAAATCGCCAGGAGCTTCTTGCGCGCCGCCGATGTTGCCGACCGCCAGGACCACAGTTTTTCAGTGCCGGTCATGACATTTTCGAGGACCGTCAGATTGGGGGCGAGCGAAAAATGCTGGTGCACCATGCCGACACCGGCGCGGATTGCCGCGCGTGGCTTTCCCTGCGGCACCTCCGCGCCCTCGATCAGAATTCGCCCGGCGTCCGGCATGTAATGGCCGAAAAGGATGCTCATCAGCGTCGTCTTGCCGGCACCATTCTCGCCGAGCAGGGCCACGATCTCGCCCCTCGCGAGCGTCATGGAAATATCGTCATTGGCGAGATTGTCGCCGAAGCGTTTGCTGACACCGATAATTTCCAGAACAGGCCCGGTCATGTCGCCAATCCTGCGACCGGAAAACGGTGCTGCCATAGCGCCTCGGCCTCCAGGCGTGCCGCCAGCGACAGGAGGCGTGGCTCCTGGCCCATCGACGCTATGAGTTGCACCGGCAGCGGCATGGCGTGCTCATCCTGTCCGAAAGGGAGCGTCAAAGCAGGGAAACCTGAGATATTGGCCAGACAGGCAACCGGCGCAAATGCCGCCATGCGTTCGAGATGCAAATTCGTGTCGGCATGATCGGACGGAAAGGAGCCTATCGCAAGAGGCGCGGATGCAAGCATCGGCATCAGGATGCAATCGACCTTATCGAACAGTGCCCAAAGGGCGTGGCTCACCAGAACGGCATCGTTCAGCGTGTTCCAGAGCATAGACGCCGAAAGCGCCCGGCCGCGCGCCGCGAAAGCCTGCGTGAGAGGCTCGGCTCTGCTTTCCTCAAGAGCCGCCGCCTCGATGAGTGCGGAAAGGTTGACGGAAACGATATCGGCAAAGGCGCGGCGGCTGGCGGCGATGCTCCATTCGAAATCGGCCCACGCCAAAGGAACGATGACGTGTCCGTCGCTCTCCAGCATGCGCGCCGCGTCTTCGACGGCGGCAAGCCGGCTACCCTCGGTCGGATAGGTCGGCCCGGTATCGGTCAGCAGGCCGATCCGCAGACGGCCGTTGTCGATATCGGTGGGGGCGGGATCCGGAACGGGTCCGCGGGAATTGCCGCTCAACCGGTCGAAAATCAGCGCCGTATCCCGCACCGAGCGACAGACCGCCAGTTCGCTGGCAATACCGGCGAGGTGGTTGCCGAAGGATGGACCGCCGGGAATGGCGCCGCGGGTCGGCTTCAGTCCGACGAGGCCGCAACAGGCGGCAGGCACACGGATTGAGCCGCCGGCGTCGGTGGCATGGGCGATCGCGACGATTCCGGCAGCAACCGCTGCCGCCGCGCCGCCGGATGAACCGCCAGCGGTGCGCGCCGGATCGAGCGGATTGCGGCAGACCGGTCCAATTGCCGGTTCGCTGGCGAGCGATAGACCGAATTCCGGGCTCGTCGTCAGGCCAAACGGGCAGAAGCCGGCGTCGCGAAAGCGAAAAGCGAGATCGGAATCGGTTTCGCCGCCCTTTCTTTCCAACAGGCGGGAACCCGCCGTGACCGGCAGCCCTCGAAAGGGACCGCCAAGATCTTTCGCCAAGGTCGGCACGCCGGCAAAGGGCCGGGCAGAGAAATGATCCGGCGCGCTCCGCCGCTCCCGGTCGCTGGCGTGTGCGGCGGCGAGGCCCATGGCGGCATCGAGATAGGCGATCGCGCCGAGCGACTCACGCCGTGCAGCTCTCTCAAGAGAGGCCTGCATCGCTTCCGCAGCGCTCAGGCTGCCGCGCCTGATCGCTGCCGCCAGCTCCGTTGCGTCGCCCTGCATGGACCGAACTACTTCGGCTCGTCCATCATCTTCGGAACTTCGAAGGTGCCGGCCTTGATCTCCGCGCGCTTGGCTTCCATCGCGGCTTCCGCCTCGGCAGGCGCCACGCCCTTGACGAAGACGATATCGCTGCCGCCTTCCTTCATCAGGCCGTAGGATGTGTAGTTTCGGCCCACCGGTTTGCCGGCGGCGACATCGGCGATCGCGGCATTCAGGATCGGACGGAAGTACCACATGGCATTGGCGAAGACCGTATCCGGATAACGCGGCGTATAATCGATCAGCGAGCCGACCGACCTGATGCCGCGTTCCTTGGCGGCGTCGGCCGTGCCGATGCGTTCGCCGAACAGGATGTCGGCGCCGGCGTCGATCTGGGCAAGGCCAGCTTCACGGGCCTTCGGCGGATCGAAGAAAGTGCCGATGAATGCGACGAGGTGTTTTGCATCAGGGTTGACCGCCTTGACGCCGGCGGCGAAGGCGTTGATCAGCATGTTGACCTCGGGAATCGGAATGGCGCCGACCGAACCGACGATGTTCGACTTGGTCATCTTGCCCGCAAGCATGCCAGCGAGATAGGCGCCGTCGTGATTCCAGGTGCCGAAAACACCGAAATTGTCGCCGGCTTGCTCGCCGCTCGAACCAAGCACGAAAGCGGTATCGGGATAGTCGGCCGCGACCTGACGGGCCTCCTTCTCCACGGCATAGGCCTCGCCGATAATCAGCTTGTTGCCCTGTTCGGCATATTCGCGCATGGCGCGGGGATAATCGGTGCCCGAGACGCCTTCGGAGAAGACATATTCGATGACTCCGTCCTTGGCCGCGTCCTGGAGGGCCTTGTGCAGGCATGAGTTCCAGGCATTTTCAACCGGCGACGCATGGATGCCGGCAACTTTCAGGGGCGCAGCCGCCCTTGCTAGCGAGGCGAAGCCGCTGACGCCAAGCGCAATGCCCGACGCGATCACTGCCCGGCGTGAAATCAACATGTCTTTGGTCATTGATTGTTCCCCTTTTTTTACCAGCTGGTTCAAAAATCATAGTAGCGCCTAAAAACGTGTCAAGCAGTGAACCGGGTCAAAAATCAGGCTAATCGGCCGCAGCAGCCTGGCTGAATGAACGAGACGTCCTAGGTCTGCATGCCCGGTGCCGCCGTGCTTCTCGGGCCGGATCTGCAGGGCTTGGCGCGACAACTCCGGCACGCTATGCATAGAACCGTTGGGTTGGGGAAATTGAAATGGGTGAAGAAGAAGACGCCTCGCGGCGGCCGATCGCGAGCCGGTCGTCGTCCTGGGCGATCGCCCTCGTCCGTCGCCTTCTCGTGCTGTTCGTGCGGATCATGGTCGGCGCCCGAAGCGAGTGGCGGGGCTGTACGCCCGACCTTCGCCGCCGCATCTATTTCGCCAATCACAACAGCCATGTCGATACTGTTGCCGTCATGGCTGCCCTGCCGTGGCCGGTGCGACGGCTGACCCACCCGGTCGCGGCGCGCGATTACTGGGGAACGAGCGCCTTTCGGCGTTTCATTGCCGAGAAAGGCCTGCGCGCCGTCCTGATAGACCGCAAGCCTCTGCCCGACAGCAACCCGCTGGAGCCGGTCGAGCGCCTGCTGGAGGAGGGGTGCTCGGTCCTGATCTTCCCGGAAGGAACGAGAAGCTCCAGCGAGGAGATCGCCCCGTTCCGCAGCGGCATCTATCGTCTTGCCTGTCGTTTCCCCGATGTCGATCTCGTGCCGATCCATCTCGACAATCTTCAGCGCATCTTGCCGAAGGGAAGCTGGCTCATCGTGCCGATCACCTGCACGGCCCGCTTCGGCAAGCCGCTGCGCGTCGAACCGGGCGAAGGAAAGGACGCATTCCTGGCCCGCGCCCGTGCAGCAGTCATCGAGTTAGCGGACGGAAAGCACATCGCATGAGCAGCTTTTTCTCCATCGTGCTTGCCGCAATCCTCGGCCTGCTGGCCGTCGCCTCCGCTACTGGTTTCATCCTTCAGCGGCGCGCGACCGAGCCCGGATCCGTCGCCACCGTGCATAACCTCAATGCCCGCATCCGCTCATGGTGGATCATGGTCGCGATATTCGGCGGTGCGATCCTGCTCGGCGACACCGCTGTGGTCGTCCTGTTCGCATTCCTGTCCTTCATGGCACTGCGCGAATTCTGGACGCTGACGCCATCGCGGCGCGGCGATCACCTGGCGCTTTTCCTGTCCTTCTTCGTTGTCCTGCCGGTGCAATATGTGCTGCTCGGGACTCTATGGTACGGCCTCTTTTCGATCTTCATCCCGGTCTATGCATTCCTAATCCTGCCGGCAGTGGCGACCCTGACGGGCGACGTAAACGAATTCCTGGCGCGCACCGCCAGGGTGCAATGGGGATTGATGCTGACGGTCTATTCGATCAGCCATGCCCCCGCGCTCCTGATGCTGGAGACCGGCACGCCGCCCGCCCTGCTGCTCGTCTATCTCGTCATCGTGGTGCAGCTCAGCGACGTCTTCCAGTATGTCTGGGGAAAGCTCCTGGGGAAACACCGCTTCTCGCCGAACATCAGCCCATCGAAGACGCTTGAAGGCCTCTTCGGTGGCGGCGCATCGGCCATACTGGTGGGAACGCTGCTCTATCGCCTGACGCCGTTCTCGCCTCTGCAGGCCGCAGCCGTCAGCACCGTCATCGTCGTCGCCGGCTTCTTCGGCGGCTTCGTGCTCTCCGCCATCAAGCGCGATCTCAACGCCAAGGACTGGGGTTATGTGATCGAGGGCCATGGCGGGGTGCTCGATCGTCTCGACTCCATCACCTTTGCCGCGCCGCTGTTCTTCCACATCGTCCGCTATTGGTTCACGACATAGACACGAGCTGCGGCCTAGTCAAAACTGTTCGAGATCCTCAAGACATTCTAACAACCGCCGCTGGACATCGCGTTCCTGCCTGGAGATGGCGGTCATCAGCTGACTCATTGTTCCCCTGATTCCATGAAGCTGATCGACCAGATCCATGACGACGTCGACGCCGGCTTCGTTGACGCCCATATTGCCCATGAGATCCAGAATTAACCGGGCGCGGGCGACATCGGCATCGCGAAACTGTCGCTTTTCGCCTGAGGTCTCAGGGATCAGCCAACCCTGTTCGACCCAGAAATCGAGCTGGACCACATCGATTTTCAAGTAAAGACGGAACTCATGATCATCCATGATCAGGCCTCCATGTTCTTCCTCGGATCGTATGGATGCGCCGCCGCCCACTCCTTCACCAGGGACGGCAGCCGTTCGTCAGGTTGGTCGGGCAACACGATCTTCAAGGTGACGTAGATGTCGCCATGCCCGCCGCCGCGTTTCGGAACGCCCTTGCCCTTCAGGCGCAGGACTTTCCCGGTGTTCGAATGAGGCGGCAGCGTCAGATTGACTGGGCCGGAAGGCGTGGGGACGCGAAGCTTGCCGCCGAGCACCGCTTCGCTGAGCGAAATCGGCAGCTCGAGGCGGATGTCGTCGCCGTCGCGCGTGAAGAAACGGTGCGGGCGCACATGAATTTCGATGAGCGCATCGCCCGCCGGCCCGCCGCCGATGCCCGGTTCACCCTTGCCGCGCAACCGCAAAGTCTGGCCGTCGCGCGTTCCTGGCGGGATCCCGACCTCGAGCGCGGGGCCATCGGGGAGCTTGACCTCGGTTCTGGTGCCGTTGATGGCCTCGAGAAAATCGACCTCCATGGAGAAGCGCCGGTCCTGGCCCTGGCTGCGCGCCCGGCCGCCGCCGGTACGGCGCGAAAAGAAGCTCGCAAAAATGTCATCGGCATCGCCGAAGTCGGCAAAGCCGGCGCTGTTGCGATAGGGATTATCGGCGCCGCCGGCCGAGGCATAGTCGCGATAATAGTTGCGCTGCGCCCGCTCGGCGCCTGTCATATCGATCTCGCCGCGGTCAAAGCGTCCGCGCTTTTCTTCGTCGCTCAGAATCTCGTAGGCGGTCGAAATTTCCTTGAAACGTTCCTCGGCCTTCCTGTCGCCTGGGTTCAGGTCGGGGTGCAATTTTTTGGCAAGTTTACGGAACGCGCTTTGAATATCCTTTTGCGACGCATCCCGTTTCACGCCCAGAAGCTCATAGGGATCCTGGCTCATGCATGTCTCCGCTCAGGCAGCCAATTCTGCCGTTGATTTGGCTGTGATATAGGTTGTCAAGGCGCCGGCGGGGAGGGGAGGCCCTGAGACTCAGAAAACGGCTTCGTCTTCCTGCGGCTGATCGGGACGCCGATCGATGAGGACCGAGCATCCCGCGCGACGCATGACCTTTTCGACAATCGAAGAAAAGACGTAGTCGGTGATATCGGTGACATGCGATGACAGCAGGATGAGATCGGCCGATTTTTCAGCGGCGGCCGATACGAGCATGGAGGCCGCAACGCCAATGCGAACCTCGATAGTTGCCGGAACACCCAGTTCCCTGCAGAGCGATACGAGCTTCTTTTCAGCCTCGGCCATCGCCGTCGTTTCGAACTCCTCCGGAAGATCCATGAGGTGGCGGTGCGGAATGTTCTCGATGACATGCAAGACGACAATGTTGCCGCCGTGGTCCAACAGCGCCGCCGCCCGACGCAGGAGGCGGATTGCCGTTTCCCGGGAACCCATGCCGATGCCGCAGATGATCGTTCGATACATTGAAACCGATATCCCGAATGCGAATAGCCGCACCGATCATACCGGCACCCGCGACCTCCGTTTTGACCGATATCAAACACAAATGCCGCGGCATCGCAACGCATGAACGGCGGTCGTCTTCGGAATGGGCTCGCGGCTGATCGTTCAGTTGGCGGCATGGCCGTCGGCAATAGTTTTACCGCGATGTCGTCAACCATCGAGATTCACATGCCGGCGCCCCACAACGAGGCGCCGGCGGCTGGCATGCGGCCGGTCCAACCGCGCTTATATCCTGGCGAAGTCCTCGACCTGCGCGCGGATGGCGACCTCGGTCGGCAGCCGCTCCATCGAACTTGCGCCGTAGAAACCGTTGCATCCCTTGCAACGGGCCAGCACGTAGGCCGCATCCGCCGGCATGGCGATCGGGCCGCCATGGCAGAGCACGATGACGTCGTCGCGTACCGACCTCGCGGCGTCCGACCATGCGTTGATCTTCTCCACGCATCCGTCAAGCGTCAGCGCCGTTTCCGCGCCGATCGCGCCTCCCGTGGTCAGGCCGAGGTGGCAGACGACGATATCGGCGCCGGCCTTGGTCATGGCGGCGGCGTCATCGCTGCTGAAGACATAGGGTGTCGTCAGCATATCCTTAGCGTTCGCACGGGCGACGATGTCGATTTCCAGCTCAAAGCCCATGCCGGTCTCTTCGAGATTGGCGCGGAACGTTCCGTCGATCAGCCCGACCGTCGGAAAATTCTGGACGCCGGCAAAGCCCATAGCCTTCAATTCGTCGAGGAAGTGATCGGGCAGCATGAAGGGATCGGTGCCATTGACGCCGGCAAGCACCGGCGTGTGGCGCACGACCGGCAGCACCTCGCGGCCCATTTCTTTGACGATTTCGTTGGCATTGCCGTAGGCCAACAAGCCGGCCAGCGAGCCACGCCCGGCCATGCGATAACGGCCGGAATTATAGATCACGATCAGGTCGATGCCGCCGGCCTCCTCGCTCTTGGCCGAAAGGCCCGTGCCGGCGCCGCCGCCGATGATCGGCCGGCCCTCGGCGATCTTGCGGCGAAGCTTGTTCAGAATGTCGTTTCTATCGATACGGGACAAAACTCTCTCCTCAGGCAGGGATGTCGTGGAAGCTGGCGACGAGTGTCGCGGCAAATTCCGGACTGTTGATATGGGTATCTATCTCGACGAGACGTCTGTTTGGCGCGTCGCGCCAGCCGGTCCGGATGGCGGAAAACAGCGCGGCGTCGGCTTCCGGATCGTGGAACGGCTGACCGACGGCATCGATTGCCGAGACGCCCTGAAGCGGCAGCAGGAAGCGGACCGGGCCCTGCATGAGGTTGAGCCGTTCGACGATGAAAGCGCCGATCCTGCCGTTTTCCTCCGGCGTGGTGCGCATTAGGGTCACCTGCGCATTATGGACGTGAAGCCTGCGGTCGCGGAAAGCCGCCGGCACCGTTTCCCGCGCGCCGAAATTCACCATGTCGACGGCGCCGACCGAGCCGACATAGGGCAGGCCGGTGCGGATGATTGCGCCGAAGCGATCCTCGGTCGCGGGAAAGACGCCGCCGACAAGGAGATCGGGAACCTCGGTCGTCGTCACGTCGATCACGCCCTGCAGCAGACCTGATTCAGCGAGCTTCTCCATCGATTGGCCACCGACGCCGGTCGCATGGAAGACGTAGACTTCATGGGTCTTGCCGAGCATCTCGCGGACCTGGGTCACGCAAGGCGTGGTGACGCCGAACATGGTCATGCCGATGCCCGGCCGATCATCCGTGGAGGCGGGAACGGGGTTGCGGGCCATGCCGGCCGCGGCATTGGCCGCATTCCCGATCACTCTGCGTGAAATCGCATTCAGACCGGCGATGTCGACGACCGAATACATCATGGTCAGATCATTCGGGCCGACATAGGGCGCCACATTGCCTGAGGCCACCGTCGAGACCATCAGTTTCGGCAGGCCGATCGGAAGCGCCCGCATCGCCTCGGTCACCAGCGCAGTATTGCCGGTACCGCCGAGGCCGAGCACAGCGCCGATATCGTTGCGTGATTTCAGGTAACCCGTCAGCGCCTTGGCCATGGCCGAAACCGCCGTTCCCCGGTCAGTCTGCCCGAGCACGGCCGCAGCACCATCCGGATGAAATGCCGCGACGTCGCGCGCTGGAATATCGGCGCCCGCACCCTCACCAAGCGTGCCGACATCAATCAGAACGGCCTCGGTTCCGGCTGAAAGAACCACCTCCCTGGCGTAGTTCAGTTCAGCGCCCTTGGTGTCTGAGGTGCCGACGATATAGACCTTTCCCATTGGTGTTCCTCCCCTTTTGGTCCAGCTCCCGCTGATCTTCCAACAAAATTCCCCGTTGTATATTTTCCATATTGTATATTCTTCCGTATATTGCATACTTAAATCGCGAATGCCAGACGGAAGTGGAGACCATGAACGCACCGCGCCACCTGACCCTTCGAGAGCGGATCTACGAGGAAATCGTTCGGCTGATCGTTTCCGGCGAACTGCCGAGCGGCGTCTCCATCGACGAAAAGGAACTGACGGAACGCCTGCAGGTCAGCCGCACGCCATTCCGCGAAGCGATCGGCACGCTTGCCAAGGAAGGGCTGATCGAGATCAAGCCTTATCGCGGCTTCTTCGTACGCAGCTTCACGCCCAAGGAGATCGACGACCTCTACGAGCTGCGCAAGACGCTCGAGTGTTTCGCCGTCGAGCTCGCCGTTCCGCAGATGAGCGACCGGCATATCGCCGGTTTCGAACGTATTCTGGATGAGGCAGTGGCGGCGCTGCGCCGCGGCGACATGGCGACCTACGGCATCCGCGACAAGGAATTCCACGAGACGATTGCCGAGCTTTCGGGAAGCGCCCCGTTGGTCGAAACCTTGGCACGGCTCGCGCTGCAAATCCAGATCTGCCGCTCAATCGCCAATGAGAGCCGCGATCTCGCCGAGCGGGCAGCCGAGGAGCGCGATCAGATCCTGCAGGCTTTCCGGTCGCGCGACATAACCCGCGCCAAGGCGCTGATGCACGCGCATATCAGCGACGTTCAGCAGGCCGTCATGGCGCGCTTTCAGAAGGAAAATCCGGCGCGCTAAAGCAGTCGCGCAAAAGTGTGCAGCGGTTTTGCGGTTACGACATGCGGAAACCAAAAACCTAAGCGTGGAAGCGAATTTGAAAGATCGCGACACCCGTGGCCTGATGGAATGAAGGAGAGGGGGGTCTCCTTTTCAACAAGCGAAAAACGTGGCCGTGGAGCGGCCCAGGAGGAGGGACAATGCTGAAATTTCTTGCCCGCGGAACGGCACTGGCGGCGATGATCGCCGCAAGTTCACCGGCGCATGCCGAGACCCTGAAGATGTGGGGTCCGGAACAGATCACCGAACCGCTGGTCGCCCAGTTGTGGAACGGCATCAAGGCCGATTTCGAAAAGGCCAATCCCGGTGTGACAGTCGAATTCATGCCGCCGACCGGCACGATCAGCAACGGCGCGGTGCAGGCAGCGATCCAGTCGGATGCCGGCCCCGATGTAATCCTCACCAATTCGGGCATCGGCCGCGTCAGCGTCGTCAAGAATGCCAAGCAGGTCATGCCGCTCACCGAACAATATGAAAAGCGCGGCTGGAAGGATGAGATCTACCCCTGGCTTTACACCGAACTGAAAGGCCAGTTCGGCGGGGAAATCTACGAAGTTCCCGATGGGCTCGATGCCCTCGGTATCTGGTATCACAAGGATCTTTTCGAGCAGGCGGGCTGGAAGATCCCGGCGACCTGGGCCGAGTTCGAAACGCTGATGAAGTCGATCGAGCAAAGCGGCCTGCAGCCGATCGCCATCGGTCCGCGCACGCCGGGCAGCGCCGGCCATCTTTTCGGCAATCTCCTGCAATCGGCGAGCGGCAAGGACGTGATCGGCAAGGCGCTGCGCCGCGAGATCGCCTTCAGCGATCCTTCGGTCGCCGCCGGCGCCATCCGGCTGCAGAAGCTGGTCGAGGCGGGCTACATCAAGAAGGAAATGGCGGGTCTCGACCTCGACGGCGCCTCACGCCTCTGGTTCAACAAGCGCGCCGCCATGTTCGTTGCCGGCCCCTGGTTCACCGCCAATGCCCGCAAGGCCGGCTATGACCTCGCCAATGCCGGTTATGCGCCCATGCCTTCCGACATCAAGGGGGCTGATATCCCGACCGGCGGCGTCGGCTGGAGCTGGCTGGTGCCGGTTAACTCCAAGCAGCCGGAGCTTGCGATGAAGTGGATCGACTTCATGCTGTCGGATGCGGTGATGAAAAAGCGGGCGCAGGACCCGGCAAGCACGATGATCTATCCGCGTGAAATCCCCGGCGTAGAACCACCGACCCCCGTTCTCAAAGATATCTTCGCGGCAGCCGCCGGCGGCGTCGGCTACAATCCGAGCGTCTATCTGCCCGGCCCCGTACTCGACACTTACTTCCAGGTCATCCAGGGTCTCATCTCCGGCCAGATCGGCGGCGAGGACGGCATGAAGCAGATCCAGGCGAAGATGATAGAGGCGAAATAGTGGCCATTCCAGAAACGCCGGGAAGCAAGGCCGTGGCTCCTCTTAGCACTGCACCTGCCATGGCGGGACATACGGGCGGCAAGCCCGCCCCTATGTCCAAACGCCGGGCGGCAGGCTCGGCTTCGCCCGATGGCGATGCCGGCACCGCATTCTGGCTGATGGCGCCGGCGCTCGCTCTCTATGCCCTCTTCACGCTGCTGCCGATCGCTGCCACCTTCTGGCTGAGCTTCAACAGTTCCGCCGGCTTCAATACCTCCGCGAGTTTCGTCGGCGTCGACAACTACGCCAAGGCGGCGCAGGATCCGATCGTCTGGAAGAGCCTCGGCCATACCTTCATCTGGCTGGCCTACCACGTGGTGATGGCAGGCGGGCTTGGCCTTCTGCTGGCGCTTGCGGTCAGCAGGCTCAAGATCACGCAGGTCTTCTTCCGCACCGCTTTCTTCCTGCCGCATCTGGTCTCGCTTGCCGTGGTCGGCGTCATCTGGGCCAATATCTACGACCCGTTTTTCGGGCTGCTGAACACGGCGTTGACAAGGATCGGCCTCGGCGCCTTCACCCAAGGCTGGCTTTCCGATCCCGCCCTGGTGCTGTTCTCCGTCAATGTCGCAAGCTCGTGGCAGGGGTTCGGCCTTTACATGCTGCTCTTCATCGCCGGCCTGCAGAATATCGACCACTCGCTCTATGACGCGGCCGAAGTGGACGGCGCCAACGCTTTCCAGAAGCTGATTTATGTGACGCTGCCGGGGCTTCGCGAGGTCATGACCTTCGTCGTCTCGCTGGCGATGATCAACGGCCTGAAGGGCTTCGCCACGGTCTTCGTCATGACCAACGGCGGGCCTTTCTATCAGAGCGAGCTGATCACGACCTATATCTACCGGCTTGCCTTCCAGTCCCAGGATCACGGGCTTGCGGCGGTGCTCTGCATCCTGCTCAGCCTGCTTGCGATCGCCATCACCATCGTCTTCAACCGCTGGCGCGCGAGGCTCTCCCAATGAGTGTGCGCAGCCGCGAATGGCCGGTGGCGCTGGCGCTGACCCCGGTCTTGATCCTGATCCTCTCCCCCTTCGTCTGGCTGCTGATATCGAGCTTCAAGACCGAGGCCGAGATCGGCCGGGCCGATCCCTTCACCTGGCCCGCCGACCTGATGTGGCGGAATTATCTCGACGCCTGGCAGATCGGCGGTTTCGGCGACCTCGTCGGCAACAGCCTCATCAACCTCGTCGGCGTCGTCGCCCTCTCGCTCGTCACCTGCGCGCCGGCTGGTTATGCCCTTGCCAAGATCCGTTTCCCCGGCCGGGAATGGCTGTTCTATGCCTTCATCCTCGGCCTCACCGTGCCGGTCCAGGCGATCGTCATCCCGCTCTACCAGGTGCTCTTCGGGCTGAACCTCGTCAACACGCTTGCTGGTATCGTGCTGGTCCAGGTCAGCAACGGCATTCCCTTCGGCATTTTCCTGATGCGAAGCTTCTTTATCGGCGTGCCCGACGATCTGATCGAAGCCGCCAGGATCGACGGCGCCTCGCATTTTCAGATCCTCACCAAGGTCTTTCTGCCGATCTCGACGCCGGCGGTGCAGGCGCTCGTCATCATCACCGCGCTCTCCACCTGGAACGACTTCTTCCTGCCGCTGATCGTGCTGATCAGCCCCGAAGTGCAGACGCTGCCGCTCGGGCTGGTGCGTTTCGTCAGCACCTATGCTTCCGACTACCGTCTGGTCTTCTCGGGAACCGTGATTTCGTTCCTGCCGATCATTCTTCTCTACATCCTGATGCAGCGCCGTTTCACCGAGGGGCTGACGCAGGGAGCAATCAAAGGCTGACCATGTCGCATCATGTCCAGCGGGAAATCCGCTACAATTTCGAATTCGATCACCGCATCAAGGCCTGCTTCATCGGCGCCGGCGGCCATGCCTACCGCAATGTCTATCCGGCGCTGCGCTATGCGCCCGTGGACCTCGCCGGCATCTGCGATCTCGATATCGGCCGCGCCGAGAAATTCGCCAAACTCTTCGGCGCCGGCAAAGCCTATACCGACCATCGCGAGATGCTCATGTGGGAAAAGCCGGACCTGGTCTTCCTCGTCACCGCCTATCATCCCGACGGCCGGGTGCAGGCGACCGACCTTGCGCTCGACGCACTTGCCTCGGGCGCCCACGTCTGGATGGAAAAGCCGACGGCTGCGAGCCTGGAGGATATCGAAAGGTTGCAGGCGGCAAGTACGGCGGCCGGCCGTATGGTGATGACCGGCCTCAAGAAAACCTTCTTCCCGACGATTGAGAAGCTCAAGGACCTGATCGGCTCGCCCGGTTTCGGCAGGCTGACCTCGATCAACGTCCGTTATCCCCAGAGCCTGCCGAGACCGGAAGACCGCGCCGATCTCGTCAAGATGCAGAGTTTCCTCGACCATATCTACCATCCGGGCGCGATCCTCAATTTCCTCGGCGGTGAGATCGAGCGCGCTGGCTATGAATGGGAGCCGTTGACGGGCGCGAGCGTCACCAGCCTGCGCTTCCGCTCCGGCGCGATCGGCACGCTGCATTTTGCCGCTGGCCAGTCGGGCGGCAGCATCTTCGAGCGGGTCGAAGTCATCGGCGAAGGCGCAAACGCCATTGTCGAGAACGGCAGCCGACTGACTTATTTCCGCAAGGCGGACCTGCCGTCCTACGGCCGCGCCGCAAGCTTCATCCAGCCGGACGAGAATGCGGCGCTGTTCTATGAGCCCGAACATTCGCTCGGCCAGCTCTACAACAACAACCTCTTCTATCTCGGCTATGTGCCCGAAATCCTGCACCTGACCGACGCGATCCTTGCCGGCACGCAGATATCAAGGGGCACGCTCGAAATCGCCCGCGAGATCATGAAGCTCTTCGAATTCTACAGACGCACGGATGCCGGCGTCACTTCCAATCTTTGACCGGAGGCACAGTCTTGAACGAGACCGACATCATTTTCAGGAAAGCCGGCGGCGAATTCATGCCGACCTCCTGGGGCGAACTCAACTGGAAGATCACCGGCGACGGCACGCCCGGCGCCGAGATGACCTTCGGCACCTGCCGCATCAGTCCCGGCGAGCGCAACCAGTTGCACTCGCATCCCGATTGCGAGGAGATCCTTTACGTCGTTTCAGGCAGTTGCGAGCACAAGCTTGGCGACGCCCTTTATCGGCTCGAAGCCGGCGATGCGATCCGCATCCCCCGCAACGTCAGGCACTGGGCGCGCGCGCTCGGCAGCGAACCGCTCTTCGCCCTGATCATGTTCTCCTCCGGCACCAGGACGGCGGTCAACCATGAAGGCGAGGGCGCGGCCTGAACCGGTCATTTTCCGCAACTCTGCCAAGCTCTGACGTTTGCGTGAAACCATTCCGACAGCTGTGACAAACCCTCATCACCTCTGCTATGTCAGGAAAAATGCGGCGACCCAACAGGCGTCGCGCTCTGTCCGATCAATGCCAGGAGTTTGAAAGATGAGCGGTACCTCCGACTATATCCCCCCGAAAGTCTGGACCTGGAACAAGGCGAATGGCGGCCAATTCGCCAATATCAATCGCCCGATAGCGGGACCGACACATGAGAAGGAGCTTCCGATCGGCCGTCATCCGCTGCAGCTCTATTCGCTCGGAACGCCGAACGGCCAGAAGGTCACGATCATGCTCGAGGAACTGCTGGCCCTTGGCCATAGCGGTGCTGAGTATGACGCCTGGCTGATCAAGATCGGCGAGGGTGACCAGTTCGGCAGCGGCTTTGTCGCCGTCAATCCCAACTCCAAGATTCCGGCGCTGATGGACCGCAGCGGGCCGAAGCCGATCCGCGTCTTCGAATCCGGCGCCATCCTCACCTATCTCGCCGAAAAATTCGGCGCCTTCCTGCCGACTGAGCCGGCCGAACGCGCAGAATGCCTGTCATGGCTGTTCTGGCAGATGGGAAGCGCGCCCTATCTCGGCGGCGGCTTCGGCCATTTCTACGCCTATGCGCCCGTCAAGATCGAATATGCGATCGACCGCTTCGCCATGGAAGTGAAGCGTCAGCTCGACGTGCTCGATCGCCGTCTTGCCGAAAGCGAATATGTGGCAGGCAGCCATTATACGATCGCCGATATTGCCATCTGGCCATGGTACGGCGGCCTGGTGAAGGGTTGGAGCTACGGGGCGGGCGAATTCCTGCAGGTCGAGGACTATAAGAACGTGTTGCGCTGGGCCGACACTATCTACAGCCGGCCCGCCGTGCAGCGCGGCCGGATGGTCAACCGCCTCTCCGGCGACCCGTCGAGCCAGTTGCACGAGCGTCACGACGCCAGCGACTTCGAAACCAGAACGCAGGACAAGCTCGCGGCAGCCGAATAAGCAAGCCGATCATTCACTTGTCGCGGCAATGAACGAGGCTCCGCGGCCCTAAAGGCGGCGGAGCCTTTGCATGCTGCACGAACTCAGTTCTTGACCGTGTCTTCCAGAAAGAAGCGGCCGAGCGGGTTCTGGTGGAAGTTCTCGATATTCTTGCGCGAGACGTTGATGTAAGGGCTATAATAGAGGTCAATCCAGTTGACGTCGTCCTTGGCCATTTTCTGCAGATTTACATACATCGCTTCGCGCTTCTTCGGATCGAGCTCGAGACGCGCCTTGGCGACCAGTTCCTTCACTGCCTCGTTCTTATAATTGGTCAAATAGTTGTTGTTGGAATCGTGGCCGAGGACGAAGGTGGTCTTCTGGTCCGGGTCGAGAATATCGTTGGTCCAGTAGTTGACCGAGATGTCATAGTCGCCGGCAACGAGCATATCCCATTCCTGGCTCGGGTCGACCTTCTGTAGATTGGCGGTGATGCCGGCCTTCTGTAGCTGCTGCTGGACCAAGACGGCCGTCTGCTCGTCGACTTCGTCGCCGGCACGCACCACGTAATTCAGCGTTAGGTCGGAGGCTCCGGCAGCAGCCAGCAGCTCCTTCGCCTTTGCGGGATCATAGGGCCGCTGCAGGTTGTCGGCGTAGTAATAAAGCGCACCCTTCGGAATGTAGGAATTGGCGACGGTGCCCTGGCCGAAGGTGACGGTGTCGACGATCGCCTTCTTGTCGATCGCAAGGTCCAAGGCCTGGCGAACTTCCTTCTTGCCGAGCGCGCCATGCGCGTGATTGATCAGCAGATGGTCCTCGCGTGTCGATGCGTCGATGGCGACATTCAGATTCGGATCCTTCTTCAGCTCTTCCACGCGGGAGAAGGGCACGAAAATCGCAGCGTCGAGCTCGCCGGCCTGAACGTTCAGCATGCGGGTGTTGTCATCGGGCACCGAAATCCACTCGACGCCGTCGAGCTTGACGCGGTCGGCTTCCCAGAAATTCGGGTTTTTCTTGAGGATGACGCGGTCGCCGCGCCGCCATTCGTCGACCACGAAGGCGCCGGATGCGATCGGCTTCTCGCCATACGCATCGGGTCCCAGCGATTCCATGCCCTTCTTGGAAATGACCGAGGCATTGGGCAGGGCCAGCGTCGAGAGGAAAGGCGCGGACGGATTCTTGAGCTTGATCGTCAGCGTATGCGCGTCGGTCGCAACCGCCGTGTCGATCACTTTGTAGGAATCGCTCCAGAGCGAGGTAGGGTCGTCGCGGATGCGCAGCAGGCTGTAGGCCGCATCTTCCGCCGTCAGCGACGAACCGTCGGAGAATTTCGTGTCGCGGATCTTGAGCGTATAGGTCAGCCCGTCATCCGAGGCGGTCCAGCTTTCGGCCAGCCCCGGCTCCAGCTTCGTGCCTGTCTTGTCGACGCGGATCAGCACATCGTAGACATTCGAGAACACCCAATTGTCGATGTTCTGCGCGGTCTTGATCGGATCGAATGTCGTCGAATCCTCGCGGCGGCCGATGGTGAGCACACCGGCGGCCTCGGCATAGCTCGCACTCAGCGTCAGGCCAGTGAGCATGGCGGCGAGCCCGATTGATTTCCACCTGTTTGTCATCAGTTCGTTCCCTTCTTTGTTATGGCATGCGTTTGATGGATATGGATTGCGGCTCTTCCCTGCGGCCGGTGCCTTGCAGCAGCGGCTTGTCGGGATCGATGTCGGGAATGGCAGCGATCAGCGCCGCGGTGTAGGCATGCTTCGGCCGCGCGAAGACCTCGTCGGAGCGGCCCTCCTCGACGATCTCGCCGCGATACATCACGACGACGCGTTGGCAGAGATTGCGCACGATCGCCAGATCATGGGCGATGAAGACCAGCGTGAGGTTCATCTTGGCGGTGAGCTGGCGGAAAAGCTCGATGATCTGCGCCTGGATGGTGACGTCGAGGGCCGCCACGCATTCGTCGGCGATGATCAGCTTCGGCTCGACGGCGAGCGCGCGGGCGATGCCGGCCCGCTGACACTGGCCGCCGCTCATGCTGCGCGGTTTGCGCTCGGCGAATTCGCGTTCGAGACCGACGAGATCGAGCAGCTCGCCGATGCGTGCCGAGATATCGACGGCGGCGACCTTACCTTGGACCTTCAATACCTCGGCGAGCATCTGTCCGATCGTCAGCCGCGGGTTCAGTGCATTGTAGGGGTCCTGGAACACCATCGCCGTTTCGCGCCTGAGCTTTGCAAGGCCCGCGCTCCTCTGCTGCGCGAGATCGATGCCGTCGAACGTGACGTGGCCGGCAGAAAGCGGCGTCAATCCCAGCACGGCGCGGGCAAGCGTACTCTTGCCACTGCCGGATTCGCCGACAATGCCGACCGTCTCGCCAGGCATGATCTGCAGACTGACGCCGGCAACGGCGCTGATCGTCTTGGCACTGCCCTTGAACAGGCTGCCGCCGCCCCTGAAGCGCACATGCAGATCGTCGATTTCCAGCAAGGGTCTCGCCGGCCGCCTGACCTCGGCAAGCTCGAGCGTCGGTGCGGCTATCCCGCCCGGCAGCGAAGGATGGCTGTTGATCAGGTTGATCGTATAGGGATGCTGCGGCCGCGCCAGGATGGCCCGCTTCGGCCCCTCTTCGATGAGCTTGCCGCCGCGCAGCACGGCGATGCGGTCGCAGGTCTGGGCGACGATGCCGAGATCGTGGGTGATCAGAATGATCGACAGGCCGCGCTGGTCGCGAATGTCGATCAACAGCCGCAGGATCTGCGCCTGGATGGTGACGTCGAGCGCCGTCGTCGGCTCGTCGGCGATCAGGATTTTCGGATTGCAGGACAGGGCCACACCGATCATCGCCCGCTGCCGCATACCGCCGGAAAATTCATGCGGGTAGCTATCGTACTGGCGCTTCGGATCGGGGAAGCCGACCTGCGCCAGGATGTCCGTCGCTGCCGCGCGAGCCTCGCGGGCGCCGAGACCCTGATGATAGCGGATGCCCTCGGCGATCTGGTCGCCAATGCGCATCACCGGATCGAGATGGCTGGTCGGGTTCTGGAAGATCATGCCGATCTCGCCGCCGCGCACCTTCAGCATCTCGCCATCGTCGACCCGCATGAGATCGCGCCCTTCGAGCAGCACGCTACCGCTTTCGATCGTCAGCAGCGAGGAGGGCAGCAGGCGCACCAGCGAGCGGCAGAACAGGCTCTTGCCCGAGCCGCTCTCGCCGACGAGGCCGAGAATTTCACCGCGGCCGAGGTCGAGCGAGACCGCATCGATGAGCGTTCGCGGGCCGGAATCGAGATGCGCCCTGACGGTGAGATCGCGGACGGAGAGCACGGACCCGCTCATTCGTGCACTCCCAGCAATTCGCCGAGCGCGTCGCCAAGCATGCTGAAGCCAAAGGCGAGGCAGACGATGGAGAGGCCGGGAAACAGGGTGATCCACCAGGCTGTGGTGATGAAGCTCTGCCCTTCGGCGACCATGACACCCCATTCGGCGATCGGCGGCTGGACGCCGAGGCCGAGATAGCTGACGGCCGCGCCGCTGAGCAGCACCAATGTCGCATCGGACATGGAAAAGACGATCGAGCCGGCAATCGCGTTCGGGAGCAAGTGCCGGAACATGATACGCGGGCGGCTGAAGCCGAGGCTGACGGCGGCGACGGCGTAATCGCTGCCCTTCAGCACCAGCATCTGCGCCCGGATCAGCCGCGCATAGGAAACCCAGCCGACCAGCGCCATGGCGATGTAGAAGCTGCCGAGCCCGGGGCGAAGGATCGCGATGATCGACAGCATCAGCACGAGAAAGGGAAAGGCAAGAATGATATCGACCAGACGCATGAACAGCGCGTCGACGACGCCGCCGAAAAAACCGGCGATCGTGCCGACCGTCGTGCCGATCAGAAAGGGGAAGACGACGCCGATCAGCGCCATCTGGAGATCGATGCGCGCACCCCAGATGACGCGGGAAAGGATGTCACGGCCGAAATTGTCGGTGCCGAAGGGGTGAAGCAGCGAAGGCGCCTGCAGGCGCACCTCGGCATTCTGCATGATCGGGTCATAGGGCGCGATAAGAGGCGCGCCAAGCGCCAGCAGGATGAAGAACAGCAGCACGCCGGCGCCAACGGCAAACATCGACCGCCGGCCGAGAAGGCGGCGCCAGCCAGGGGACGCGGGTGCTGTCGCCTCGATGCTCATAGCTTCACCCTCGGATCGACGGCAACGGTGACGATGTCGGCGATGAAGTTGATCAGCACGGTGGCGCAGGCAAAGACCATGGCGACGCCCTGCACCACCATATAGTCACGCGAAAAGATCGCCCTGACGAGGAGCTGCCCCATGCCTGGCAGCGCAAAGACGCTCTCGACCACAACCGTGCCGCCGATCAGCCAGCCAATGTTGACGGCGAGCAGGTTGATCGTCGGCACCAGCGAATTCGGCAGCACGTGCCGCCAGAAGACGATGGCTTCGGGCATGCCGCGGGCGCGCGCCGCCGTCGCGACATCCGATCTCAGCGCCTCGATCATTGCCGCCCGCAGGCTGCGCGTCAGCACCGTCGAGAGCGAGAGCGCCACCGTCAGGCTCGGCAGCACAAGATGCGCAAGTTTTTCGCCGAGGGTCGCGCCGTAGCCAGAAACCGGCAGCAGGCCGAGCTCGACGCTGAAGAGGATGATCAGCATCAGCCCCAGCCAGAAGGGCGGGAAACCGATACCGAAGGTCGAGACGATGCGCACCACATGGTCCGGCGCACGGCCGGCATTGCGCGCGGCGATCGCCGCCATCGGCACCGCGATCAGGACCGACAGGATGACGCTGGCGGCAACAAGCGCGAGCGTCGGCTCGATGCGGGTCGCGATCAGCTTCAGCACGTCGATCTTGTAGAGGATCGATTTGCCCATCTCGCCATTGGCGAGGTTCTTGAGGAAATAGACATATTGCAGCCACATCGGCTGGTCGAGACCGTATTGGGCGCGAATATTGGCAAGTGCCTCCGGCGTCGCCCGCGTGCCGAGGATGTTGCGTGCGGGATCGCCAGGGATCAGCCGAACCAGAATGAAGGTGATGACGCTGATGCCGAAAATGACCGGCAGGAACTGCAGCGGTCGGGTCAGAACGAATTTATAGCGATGCATGACGGCGCTCGCCCCTCTGTCTTCGTCCGGTTTGAGCCGCTTTCATTTGCATCAGGCTGCCTTGTGCCGGTCGAGGAAATCGAGAAGCGCCGGATAATAGTCCTGCGGGTTCTCGTAGAAGGGCATGTGGCTGGCATTGGCGAACACCCGGAGCTCGGCATTTGGCAGCGCGAGCTTCATCCTGAGAGCGCACGCCGGCGTCAGCTCGTCATGCTCTCCCGTGGTGATCAGCACCGGCAGCGTCAGCCGAGGCAGATCCGGGATGCGGTTCCAGTCTTTGAGGTTGCCGATATAAAGAAACTCGTTCGGCCCCTGCATCGTCGCGTAAGGCGCCATGTTCCAATCGTCGAGCGAGCGGCGCACCGGTGCCGGCCATTCGGCCAGGCGGCAGACATGGCGGTAGTTGAGGATGGTGACGGCAGCGAGATATTCCGGGTGGTCGTAAGTGCCCTGTGCCTCGTGCTTCTGCATCATCGAGACGGTCTCGGGGCCGAGTGCTGCCCGCAGCCGCTCCAGTTCCGTAATCAGATGCGGCATATCGGCGACGGTATCCTCGAGGATCAGTGTCTTGAGGTTTTCGGGATAGGTCAGCGCATAGTCGATCGCGAGCCACCCGCCCCAGGAATGGCCAAGCATGTGGACCTTTCCGAGCCCGAGCGTCTTGCGCACCGTTTCGGTCTCCTCGACATAGCGGCCGATCGTCCAGAGCGACAGATCGTCCGGCCGGTCGGAGGCGCCGGTGCCGAGCTGGTCGAAGGCGACGACTCGGTAGCCTTGGTCGATCAGGCAGGAGTGCGCCTCGCGCAGGTAATCACAGGGCAGACCGGGACCGCCGTTCAGGCAGAAAACCGTCTCGTTGCCGGTTCCGAAGCTATAGGCGACGACGCGATAGCCACCGACATCGATCTCAAATCGCGCGTCCGGCTGTATTTCACGCCACATTGATTGCTCCAGCAGAAAATACCCCTTGCTCAATATTTGGGCGTGGTTAATTTTTTACCGTAAATCGCGTTCCGTGCCAGCTATAAGAAGTGATAGGGTAGGGCGCCACGCCGAAACCGGGAGCAGCCCATGCTTGACGACATCGGAACGATCAGACGGCAGTTTACAGCGCATGAAACGCTGGACGGCCGGATCGACCAGGCCTTCGAGGCGATGAAGCAGCTGGGCTTCGAGGCTCTGATCTACGACTATACGCCGGTGCCCTACGACCTTGACGGCGCGATCATGATCCCGTCGCTGCTGAAGCTCCGGAACATCGCCGAAGATATGCACGACTATTGGTTCGATCGCGGTTATTTCCGCATCGACCCGGTGCAGCAGGTGGCGCTGCGCAGCAGCGCTCCGTTCTTCTGGAATTACGACACGAATGCCGACACGCTGATCAACCGCTTCATGAACGACGACACCGCACCGGTGACGCGCTATTTGAGTGAACGCGACATGTCGACCGGTGTCACCGTGCCGGTGCATATGCCGGGAGGCGATTATGCGACGGTCACCGGCATCCGTTTCCGGGGCGACCGCGATTTCGAACGGCATGCGTTGCGCGCTATCGCCGACTTCAACCTGCTTGCCCACGTCTTCCATGAGAGCGCCTATTCGCTTTTCGACAAGAAGGCTCGCAGCGTCGGCACCATCCGCCTGACCGAGCGGGAGCGCGAATGCCTGCGCCATTCGGCGGAAGGCTATTCCGCCAAGGAAATCTCGCGCATCATCGGCCGTTCCGTTCCGACCGTGGTCATGCATCTCAACGCCGCCGCCAAGAAACTCGGCGCCCGCAACCGTACCCAGGCCGTCGTCCGCGCCACCCATTACCGCCTGCTCGATGAGCATGGCCGATCATTGCCATCCTATAACTTGTGATAGCTGCCTTCGCCGCTGCCGCCGCGTTATGGTCTCCAGACTTCCGAGGAATGGAGATGTCGGTGGCCGAAGTCGCAACAAGTGAAGCCTATCTGCCCTTTCGCGATTATCGCACCTGGTACCGCGTCACCGGTTCGCTGAAAAGCGACAAGCTGCCTCTCGTCGTTGCGCATGGAGGCCCCGGCTGCACGCATGACTACGTCGATTCCTTCAAGGACATCGCCGCCCTCGACGGCCGCCCGGTCATCCACTACGACCAGCTCGGCAACGGCAATTCCACCCGCCTTCCGGACAAGGGCCCGGATTTCTGGACGGTCGGCCTCTTCCTCGAAGAGCTCGACGCGCTGCTTGCCCATCTCGGCATCCAGCATCGTTACGCCTTCCTCGGCCAATCCTGGGGTGGCATGCTCGGCGCCGAACATGCGGTGCGCCGGCCGCAAGGCCTGAAAGCCCTTGTCATCGCCAACTCGCCGGCCAACATGCACACCTGGGTTACCGAAGCCAATCGGCTGCGGCAGGAATTGCCGAAGGACGTACAGGACACGCTGCTGAAGCACGAACGGGCGGGAAGCCTTGCCGATCCGGACTATATTGCCGCCTCGCGCGTCTTCTATGATCGCCATGTCTGCCGCGTCGTGCCATGGCCGCCCGAAGTGGCGCGCACCTTCGCCATCATGGACGAAGACAATACCGTCTATCGCAACATGAACGGCCCGACGGAATTCCACGTCATTGGAACGATGAAGGATTGGACGATCGAAGACAGGCTCGACCGCATCGAAGCACCGACGCTGCTGATCTCGGGCAGATATGACGAGGCAACGCCCCTGGTCGTCAGGCCCTATCTCGATCGCGTCGCCGGCTGCGAGTGGGTGCTCTTCGAAAATTCCAGCCATATGCCGCATGTCGAGGAAAAGTCGCTTTGCATGACGACAGTTTCCCGCTTCCTGTCGCGGTACGACTGACGCATATGCCGGTCCGTCACGATCGGCGGACCAGCCATTTCTTGGCGACCCGGCAGGCCATCGTATAGGCCGGATCGAAGACGTTGCCGACATCGTAACGCACCACCTGACCCAGCAGATGGCTGGCCGCCGTCCTGTCGAGTCCGTAATCCGAGGCCAGCCAATTCAACATTTCGCTCGTCGCGTGCTGAAGCGCCTGATCGAGGGGCCGGGCATTGCCGATGGTGAAGATGTCTTCAGCGGTTTCTCCGCGTGGCCAGACCAGCCCGGCCTTCTTGTCCACCGTCAGCCGCACCGTGATTTCGAAAGTCGTCTCGACGCCGGTGCCGACGATCTCGCCATCTCCTTGCACGGCATGGCAGTCACCCAAAAAGAAAAGGGCGCCCGGCGCCGATACGGGCAATCGAACGGTCGTGCCCGGACCGAACAGGCGATAATCCATGTTGCCGCCATATTCGCCGCTGGTCGCCGTCGAGATTGCCTGGCCAAGGCTGGGCGCAACGCCGAAACAGCCGATCATCGGCGCAAGAGGCAGAACGAAATTATCGAGGCCGGAGACCGGCTCGGACAATCGGACCGTCAATGCTTCGCGGTCGATCGCCCAGATCGCCATATCGCGCGGCGGCAGCTCGCGAACCGTTTCGGGATCGATGACATTGGCCGCGACGATGCTGCGCGTAAAACCAGTGTCCCTCGTCGGGATCATGCTGATGATCTCGACCGTCAACGCATCTCCGGGCTCCGCGCCTTCCACGAAGATCGGGCCGTTCATCGGGTTGGGACCGGAAGCCCAGCGGATGCCGTCCTTGTCATAGCCGATGGCGTCGAGTGTCTCCGTGACGACGGTATCGCCGTCAGCGATGTGCAAGGCGGGCGGAAGAGAGCCGATGACATTGTGAAAGGTCGTCGGAATGAAGCGGTGAGTGGTCATGAGAATACGGCTCTCGCTTTTTCAAATCCATCAGCCCGCGGCTGGGTTGCGCGGCTGAGAGTCGGGACTAGATCAGAGATGATCTGGGAAGCCAATATCCCTGCATCGCTCGTGTGCCCCACATCGATTTGGCGATCGTCACCCGACGGCTCCCGCCGCGAAAAGGTGGGTTGCCCGATCCGCGCAAGAGCGTTATGGCCGATCTTGGCTTTCATTCTCCGGATGCTATATGTAGGTAAGTGCCTACATCGGAGGTGGACTATGAGCGTGACACATCTTTCCAGCCGCGAACTCAATCACGACGTGAGCAGGGCAAAGAAGGCGGCGCAAAATGGTCCGGTCATCATCACGGATCGTGGGAAGCCATCCCACGTGTTGATGACCTATGACGAATTCGAGCGGCTAACCGGCAAGCCTCGCAGTCTCGTCGATGCTCTCTCCATGCCGGGCCTGTCGAATATAGACTTCGACCTGCCTCGTGTTGAGATCGCCCCCCGAGGAGTCGATCTGTCTTGAAATATCTGCTGGATACCAATGTTGTTTCCGAACTACGCAAGGTCGGAGACGGCAAGGCCGATGCCAATGTGGTCGCATGGGCTGGAGCGCAAGATGCAACAGGCCTATGCATCTCCGCCATGACGATCCTGGAATTGGAACGTGGAATACTCGGCGTCCAGCGCCGTGTTGCAGCGCAGGGCGCTCGTCTGCGTGCGTGGCTGGAAAATCAGGTTCGGCCAGCATTTGCCGACCGTATCCTGCCGATCGACGATACGGTCGCGACGCGCTGCGCGCATCTGCATCTTCCAGACCGGCGCAATGAAGCCGATGCCTTGATTGCCGCGACTGCCCTTGTTCACGGCCTGACTGTCGTTACCCGCAATGTCCGGGGTTTCGAAGGCACGGGTATTATCGTGCTGGATCCGTGGCAAGATTGATTCCTGCCGAGACGCAGAGACAATGTTTCGGCCAGGGCTTCTCCTCACAACGAATGCCGCCAGTTCGACTCCCACCCAGAGCATTGGGGGCGCGGCGTTTCTTTGCGCCCTGTCACGGCAGTTGATGTATGGTCACGTTCGGAACAACGGCTCGAGCGATCTCGCAGAGGTGCCAATGGTGGGTAAGGTAGATAACCTGTCCGACCTTTGCCATTTCGCCGAGCAGGCGGAAAACCTCTTCGGAGCGAGGATTGTCGAAACTCTCCATGATGTCGTCGGCGACGAAGGGTACGGGTGGGCGAAACGCTGCGAATTCCTCGTAACCCGCCAGCCGCAGCGCGAGGTAGAGCTGGAACTGAGTGCCGGTCGACATCGCGTCCGCAAGCTTCGAACCACCGTCGCGCGACACGCCGATCAATATCTCCTTATCCCGGTCGGGCTGGGTTGTCAGGCCGGAATAATTGCCGCCGGTGATCAGGCGAAAGGCCTCCGATGCGCGGTTCATCATCGAACTGCGATGTTTTTCGCGATAGATATGCAGCGCCTGTTCGGCCGCGAGCGTGCCGGCGCGCAGCGTCAGGTGCCGCACGGCCAGTTCCTCGATTTCAAGGAAAATGGTTCGGCGCTTGGCCTCGATCCGGGCCACGGCGTCGTCTCCGCCGACGGCCTCGAGCTTCTGCCGCGCCAGCGACACGTCGGAATAGAGAAGCTTCGCACGCTCGGTGAGATCCTCGATCCGGGCACCAAGCTCGATGGCCTCGCGCTCGACCGCAGCGGCGTCGACACCGTCAAGGCGCCGTTCGGCTTCGGAAAAACTCGGAGCACGCAATGCCTCGGTGATCTGATGGCGTAAGGTTGCGGCCCGCTCCTCCAGCCGGTCCCGTTCTCGGGACTGGTTCAGGAATGCTTCGACCGTAGCAAGCGAGTCAGCGGCGAAATAGCCGGTCAATTCGCCCTTGCCGGCATTGTGAACGGCCAGTTCCTCCTCCAGCGCACGCCGTTTTTCCAATTGCTTGTCGAGATCCGCCTGCCGATCTGCCCGAAGCTGAGCCGCATGCCGCGCCGCCTCATGACGTTCCACAAGGGCGTTTGCAGAGGCGAGCATATCCGCCGGCGGCGGGCTGAGGTCGCAATCTCTGAGAAGACCGGCGATATGCTCGCGGAATTGCTGCTGGTCGCGCTCCATCGCGGCAACACGACTTGCGAGGTCATCCCTCTCCTTCAGGATGGAGGGCAGTGTAGCGAGCGCATTCAGCATTGCTCGGACGGCCGCCATAGAGCCGGCCTTGTCGGCAAACCAGGTTTGCGACAGTGCCTCCGCCCATTCCCGCTCCCAGGCCGCCATGGTGGCTTCCGCCTCCTGCCGGTCGCGCTGGCGCTCCCTGAGATCGTGGCTGAGATCGCCGACCGCCTTCTCATGCGCCTGCCGCGCCGCCCGCTCGGCTCTGCCGGCGGCGAGTATATCATTCGCAGCCTGCATCAGCTCGGCGACCGGTCGCTGGTCTGCGTCGTCAAGACCGGCTTCTGCAAGGCTCTCCGCAAGCGTTGCGGCATGCCTGTCCAGTTCGATGCGAAGCGCGTGCACCGTGTCTTCTGCGTGTTGCAGATCGTCCCAGGCGGCCAGCGCCGCGGCTCGCTTGGTGCTCCAAGTCTCGAGTGCGGCCACGCGCGCCGCGGCTTCAGCGTCATATTCGATGTTTTCAGGCAGCAGATCACCGATGCGCCCGGCAAGCGCATCGTGTTCGGCGCGCGCTTCGCCAAGCAGTTCCCTTTGCCGCTCGATCATTGCTGCCGTTGCCGCTTCCGCCTGGCGGAGTTGGCGCAGCTCGGCCAGTTCCTGCGCCCGCGACAGCCGGCCGGCGGATACCACGTCGTCCTGCCGCATCCGCTCCTCGAAAATCCGAGCCGTGGCGGCATTCAGGCTGGTGAGATGCGCCTGCCAGGCGGCATCGCGTTCATCGCGCAGCCGCGCGGCCTCGGTATCGTCGATAGAACCGCCGGCGACGAAGGCCGCGATCCGGGCTTTGGTCATCGCCAGTTCGGTGCCGAGATCGCGCAGCCTTCCCTCGTGATCGCCAATCCGCTTGTCGATAGCCGCCGCCCGGCCACGCCAGGCTTCGATCTGTCGAGGCTCTGCCGCGGTCGTCCGCCGCAGAGCGACGGCGTTGCCGCTCCAGGGTGCGAGCTGTTCAAACTGGTTCTCCTGCGTTCGTTTCGCCTGGACAAGTGTGCGTTCTTCCATGGTAAGCCGCACGAGGAGATCAGATCCCGCCAGCCGGCTCAGGGCGATCTCGATGTGGCCGAAACGTTCGGGATCCAGGACCCCAGCTCCATCTCGCGCGCCGCCCTCCCTGTCCAGCCTTTCGAGATTCTCCCGCGCTCGCAACAGTTCCCGATCAGCGGCTGCCAGTTTCGCCTCGACGCCGGAACGCCGTTCGATGAGGTCGCGGATGATGCCGATCAGCGAAGCGGGCAGCAGCAGGGCCTCGGGTTTCGCATGGCCCGGCTGTTCGAGATCGGCCAGCAGTCTGACCAGCTCACCCTCCTGTTCGGCCAGCGCCAGCCGGCGCTTCGGCAGGTCGCTCTCAGCCGCGAGATAGCGCGCTCGACCCTGATCCAGCAGGTCCATATGCGCGGCGACCGCCAGCGCCCTGTCGTCGATCGCGATCGCCTCGATCTCATCTGCAAGCTGGCGCAGCGTGCGGTCGGCGGTTTCGACTAGCGCCTGCAGCCGCGTCTCGTCGCGCGAAAGCTGGGGCAGGAGCGCGAACCATTCGGCCGGCGGCCGCGGCAGATCGCTCATGCCGGCTGCATCTGCATCCAGCCGCCGGAGCTCCAGGGCCGCGGGTAGGGCGCCGAGAAGGCGCGTCAGCTCCTGATGCCGGGTTTTGGCCTCGGCCAGTTCCCGCGTGGTTTTGCCATAGGCAGCGTCGGCCTGCTCATAAGTCGATTTCAGGGCCGAATAGGTGGAGGCAAGCGTGTCCATGGCATTGCGCTCGACCTTGAGCGCTTCGAGCGAGCGTTTGAGTTCCGCGAGCCTCGTGCTCGACGACCGCTTCTTGTAGATCGCGTTGGCTTCGTCGGCCGCGGTCACCAGCGAACGGCTGAGCCCTGCCAGACCCGAGCTTGCCGAGAACAGCAACTCGCCGAGTTCGCCCTTGCTTTGTATGATGGCGTTGCCGCCTTCCTTGAGCGACTGATCATCGAGCGAGAACATGGTGCGATAGGCCTCGCGACCGACGCCGCCAAGCGCGCCGGCCAGGAGCGCCTCGTTCACAGCTTGTCCCCGATCGTCGACAAGGCTGCCGGTCCGCAGCTTGAGCCGGGCGAGCTCGTATTCCGAACCACCAAATTCCAGCCGCGCACCGACCTTCATCGTATTATAGGCATGCAGGAAATTGTAGGTGCTGCGCTCACCAATGCCGTAGAGCAGATCAAGATAGGCGGCGAAGGTGGTCGACTTGCCCGCTTCGTTCAGGCCATAGACGATGTGCAAGTCCGGCGAACCTTGACGGGCCGCGCCGAAATCGATGGAGTGATCGGTGAACTTGCCATAGCGGGTGAGATCGAGGCGGCGCAGACGCATCAGCTGTCTCCCCGATCCACCGCCTTCATCCGGGCGGCGATGTCCTCGGCGCCATCGGCGAGAAGGCTGTCGATGAAGCGTTCAAAACCCGCCTCGTTCTGGCCGGCAAATGCCCGGCTTTCGGGCGGCAGGTCGGCAAGCAGGTCCCGGACCATCTCCCTGACATCGTCACGAAAACCGCCGCGGGCCATGACCTCGTCGCGCATCAGCGCGCCGAGTTCGACGACGGGATCGGCGGCGGACGCGTCTGCGGGGATCGAGGGCGCTTCGAAGGCGAGTTCCAGCTTCTCGATCCACGTGCGGCCGATCAGGTCGCTGCGCCGCTCGGCTTCCGTCTGCATGAGATCAACATCGCGCCGCAGCTGCCAGGAGAGCGGCGTGCGGCCGGAAAGCCTGAGACGTGCGACAAGATGCGGCGAAGCCGTGCGGTCGCGCTGCGCCATCAGGGCCGTCTCGACCATCATGGCCGCCTCACGCCAATCATCGACACCTGTGAGGTCGACATTGACGCGCTCGAACTGCGCGATGCTGGTGCGCCGCTCCTCGACCGTCACGGTCCGGTCGTCCGCCACGGTCACCAGCGACACGGTCTTGACGCCCGCTTCATTGATGTCGCGGCCCTGCGGCATGCCGGGCATGATGACCGTCGCCGTGCCGGGATACTGGCTGCGCTGGTGGAGATGCCCGAGCGCCCAGTAATCGAAACCAGAGGCATGCAGGTCGAGCACGTTGCAGGGCGCATAGACATCATGTCCGGCCGATCCGGCCAGGCTCGTATGCATGATGCCGATATTGACGGCATCCGCCACCGGCGGCTTGAACTTCGGCAGCAGCGGGTCCGGGGCTTGCGGTTTCGCAAAGCTCAGGCCGTGGATCGCGACCGACAAGCTGCCCTTCGTGGCCTCCACGATCTCGGCATGGCCGCCGAAGATCTTCACCGTATCAGGCATCACCAGTTCCCGAGCGATCTTCGACATGGCATCGTGATTGCCGCGGATCTTGAAGACGACAATGCCCGCCCGGTGCAGCCGCTCCAGCTGACTCGCCAGGAAGCGCGCCGTCTTCATCGACGTCTGCTCCCCGTCGTAGAGATCGCCGGCGATGACAAGCGCGTCGACCTGCTCCTCAAGGCAAAGATCGACGATCGCGACCAACGCCTGCCGGCTGGCGTCACTGACGAGATCGGCCAGCTCTGCGTTGCGAAGTGCGAGAGAGCGCAAGGGAGAGTCGAGATGGAGATCGGCAGTGTGGAAAAAACGATAGGCCATGAATACAAGAATGGTGTTGCGATAGAGTGATCCAGCAGGCGCCTGACAAATAAACGGACGTTATCGCCCGTCAGCAAAACATGAGACCATGCCACGAATATTCAGAGCATGGACGGCAGCGTCCTGGCGAGTGAAATGGGCCGGCGGAGCCGGCCCATCCACAATCAATACAGCTCTATCGGACTGGCCGCCGACTCAAAAGGTCCGGATGGGAACGCGTGAGCATTGGCTTGACATCAGGGCCGCAGCGGTCTTTGATGCCGAACATTCACCAGGGGTGTCCCGGCAAGGGGCTGAGATTCTGCTGAACAATACGGCTTTGCCTGTTGTGGCGCAGTGACCCGTTGAACCTGATCCAGTTCATACTGGCGTAGGGACGGTGCAGACGCTGCGGCTGTCGGGCGGATTTCGCTTTGTCGCATGAGGCGTCTTTCCATCATTCCAACACTGGAACTGGGTCTCCAAACGTCAAACCTTGGAGCCTCGCCCATGAATATCGTCGCACCCAAGCTTACTCCGGTCGTCACCACCGGCCCGCTTCCGGCCTCGACCAAGATCGCCAAGCCCGGAACGCTCTATCCTGATCTGCGCGTGCCGATGCGCGAAATCAGCCTTCACCCGACCTCCGGTGAACCGCCGGTCACGGTCTATGATTCCTCCGGTCCCTATACCGACCCGGCACATACGGTCTCGATCGACGCCGGGCTGCCGCGTCTGCGCGAGAACTGGATCAGAGCGCGCGGCGATGTCGAAGCCTATGTAGGCCGGGTGGTGAAGCCTGAAGATAATGGTTTTGCCGCAGGCGATCGGCTGACGCCGGAATTCCCTATTCGCAACACGCCGCTGAAGGCAAAAGCAGGCCGCGCCGTCACGCAACTCGCCTATGCGCGCGCCGGCATCGTCACGCCGGAAATGGAATTCATCGCCATCCGCGAAAACCTCGGCCGGCAGGCCGCGAAGGAGGCGCTCGCGCGCGACGGCGAGAGCTTTGGCGCTGATATTCCCGATTTCGTGACGCCCGAATTCGTGCGCCAGGAAATCGCAGCCGGCCGGGCAATCATTCCGGCCAACATCAACCACCCGGAATCCGAACCGATGATCATCGGCCGGAATTTCCTGGTGAAGATCAACGCCAATATCGGCAACTCGGCGGTCACCTCGTCGATGGCGGAAGAGGTGGAAAAGATGGTCTGGGCGATCCGCTGGGGCGCCGACACGGTTATGGACCTTTCCACCGGCCGCAACATTCACAACATCCGCGAATGGATCATTCGCAATTCGCCGGTTCCGATCGGAACGGTGCCTCTCTACCAGGCGCTTGAAAAGGTGAACGGCATTGCAGAGGATCTCACCTGGGAAGTCTATCGTGATACGCTGATCGAACAGGCCGAGCAGGGCGTCGATTATTTCACCATCCATGCGGGCGTGCGGCTTGCCTATATTCCGCTCACCGTCAATCGTGTCACCGGCATCGTCTCACGCGGCGGCTCGATCATGGCCAAGTGGTGTCTGCATCACCACAAGGAGAGCTTCCTCTACGAGCATTTCGAGGAAATCTGCGACATCTGCCGTGCCTATGACGTCTCCTTCTCGCTTGGAGACGGCCTTCGCCCGGGCTCGATCGCCGATGCCAATGACGCTGCGCAATTTGCCGAGCTCGAAACCCTCGGCGAACTGACCAAGATTGCCTGGGCCAGGGATTGCCAGGTGATGATCGAAGGCCCTGGCCACGTGCCGATGCACAAGATCAAGGAGAATATGGACAAGCAGCTCAAGGTCTGCGGCGAGGCTCCCTTCTATACGCTCGGACCGCTGACGACCGACATCGCACCGGGCTATGATCACATCACCTCCGGCATCGGAGCCGCGATGATCGGCTGGTTCGGCACGGCCATGCTCTGCTACGTCACGCCGAAGGAGCATCTGGGCCTGCCCGACCGCACCGACGTCAAGACCGGTGTCATCACCTACAAGATTGCCGCGCATGCCGCCGACCTCGCCAAGGGCCATCCGGCCGCCCGCATCCGTGACGATGCGCTGTCGCGGGCGCGGTTCGAATTCCGCTGGGAAGACCAGTTCAACCTCTCCCTCGACCCGGATACGGCGCGTTCCTTCCATGACGAGACCCTGCCGAAGGAGGCCCACAAGGTGGCGCATTTCTGTTCGATGTGCGGCCCGAAATTCTGTTCCATGCGCATTTCCCACGATATTCGCGCCGAGGCGCAGAAAGAAGGACTGGAAGCCATGGCCGCCAGGTATCGCGATGGCGGCGACCTCTACATGCCGGTCGCCGACGCTGCGAAAACGCTTGCCGGAGAATGACGATGCATGTTCTCGTCAAGGGGGCCGGCGTTGCCGGCCTCACCGTTGCCTGGCAGCTCCATCGGCACGGTTTCCGGGTCAGCGTCGCTGAGCAAGCCGAACAGGTCGGCGCCGGTGCTTCCGGCTTTGCCGGCGGCATGCTGGCTCCATGGTGCGAAAGGGAAAGCGCAGACGAGCCGGTCCTGGCGCTCGGCCGTCTTGCCGCCGATTGGTGGGAGGCAGCGCTGCCCGGCCATGTCAATCGCCGGGGGACGCTTGTGGTGGCGGCCGGGCGAGATGCCGGCGAACTCGACCGCTTTTGCCGCCGGACAAGCGGATGGGAATGGCTGGACGAGCCGGCGATCGCGACGCTTGAACCGGATCTCGCCGGCCGCTTCCGCAGGGCATTGTTCTTCCGGCAGGAAGCGCATCTCGATCCGCGGCAGGCGCTCTCCGGGCTTGCCGCCGGACTTGAGGAAGCTCGCATGCGCCTCACATTCGGCGTCAGGGGCGATGCCGACCTTGCCCGTTACGATCGCGTGATCGACTGCACCGGGGCTGCCCAGATCGGCCGTCTGCCCGGATTGCGCGGCGTTCGCGGAGAGATGCTTTGCGTCGAAACGAACGAGATCTCTCTCTCCCGTCCCGTTCGCCTGCTGCATCCGCGCCACCCGATCTATATCGTGCCGCGCCAGCGAAATCGCTTCATGATCGGGGCGACGATGATCGAAAGCAACGACATCGGCCCGATTACCGCGCGTTCGCTGATGGAGTTGCTGAATGCCGCCTATACCCTCAATCCTGCCTTCGGCGAGGCACGGGTTACGGAAACCGGGGCAGGCGTGCGCCCGGCTTATCCCGACAATCTGCCGCGGGTGACGCAGGAGGGGCGCACCTTCCATGTCAATGGCCTCTACCGTCATGGCTTTTTGCTGGCGCCGGCCATGGCAGGGGAGGTGGCGCGGCTTCTTCTTGGAAAAGACAAGCACTCGGAAAGGAAGGCATCATGACCTTCATCATCAATGGCGAGGAACAGGAGGTCGCGGCCGCGACGCTCGCGGATCTTCTTCTCGCTCTCGACTACGAAGGCGAATGGCTGGCGACCGCAGTGAACGGCGAGCTGGTGCACCGTGAGGACCGCGGCGATTTCAGACTCGGAGAACGCGACCGCATCGAAATTCTCTCCCCCATGCAAGGTGGCTGAGATGCTGAAACTTTATGATGTTGAAGTCCGCTCCCGACTGCTGCTCGGCACCGCCCGTTATCCGTCTCCAGCTATCCTTGCCGAGGCGGTCAAGCGCTCGAAGACCGAGATCGTCACCGTTTCGCTTCGCCGCGAAGCCATCGGCGGCAAAGCGGGCGGCGCCTTCTTCGACCTGATCCGCGAGCTTGGCGTGCATGTGCTGCCGAATACGGCCGGATGTCACAGCGTGCAGGAGGCCGTGCTGACGGCGAAGATGGCGCGCGACGTCTTCCGCACCGACTGGATCAAGCTCGAAGTTATCGGACATCACGATACGCTGCAGCCTGACGTCTTCGGCCTTGTCGAGGCGGCCCGCATCCTGACCGGCGAGGGCTTTCAGGTCTTCCCCTATACGACCGATGACCTTGTCGTCGCCGAAAGGCTGCTGGAAGCCGGCTGCCGCGTGCTGATGCCCTGGTGCGCGCCCATCGGTTCCGCTCAGGGGCCGCTGAACCCGATGGCGCTGCGAGCGTTCCGGGCGCACTTTCCGGATGTGCCGCTGATCATCGATGCCGGCATCGGCCGCCCGTCTCACGCCGCCACCGTAATGGAGTACGGTTATGATGCCGTCCTTCTCAACACCGCCGTTGCCGGCGCCGGAGATCCCGCCAGCATTGCCGAGGCGTTCGCGCTTGCAATCGATGCCGGCCGTCTGGCGCATGGCGCAATACCGCTGGAGCCACGCGACATCGCCGTCCCATCCACTCCCGTCATCGGCAAGGCAGTCTTCTCATGAAGCTAGACCCCTTCTATCTCATCGTCGACAACGCCGAATGGGTCGAGCGTCTCGTGCCGCTCGGCGTCAAACTCGTCCAGCTGCGCATCAAGGATTGCCCGGACTCCGTGCTTGGCGAGCAGATCCGGCGATCGAAGGCTGCCTGCGCGGCAGCGGCTTGCCAATTGGTCGTCAACGACTATTGGAAGCTGGCGATCGATGAAGGATGCGATTTCGTTCATCTCGGCCAGGAAGACCTGATGGCCGCCGACAGGAATGCCATTCGCCGCGCCGGCCTGAGGCTCGGCCTATCCACCCACGACGTATCGGAGCTGGAGACGGCGCTGGCCGCCGAGCCGGATTATGTTGCGCTCGGGCCGGTCTGGCCCACGATCCTCAAACAGATGAAATGGGCGCCGCAAGGCGTTGAACGTCTTTCCGACTGGCGCCAGCGTGTCGGCGCGATACCGCTCGTCGCCATCGGCGGGATCACCGCCGAACGCGCGCCGCTGGTATTGGAAAAAGGCGCCGACAGTGCTGCCGTGGTCACCGATATCACCCGCAACGCGGATCCCGAGGCCCGCACGCGACAGTGGCTGGCCGCGACCGCGCCGTGGCGGCGCGCGAATGAGGTATCACCGGTGACCTCTTGATACTGAAGCCGCAAAGCGCGTGGAGACGGAAGCGGATCGACGGCACAGTCAGGCACGAGGCCGTTGCCGGCCGAGCCTTTCGATCACACCTGAGTCGCCACTAACATACCCTTGATAGCAGCGAAGAGCACTTTGCTACGCTTCGTTTGTAAGCGACATAAATTATTCAAGCAGCGACGGCCGAACTATTTAAAGTTAATCCTAAATTAGCGACTCGCGCGAATTCTTCAGGTTATCTGAGCTGTATAGCCCGCCCTAGAGTACTGGAGAATTGTATGAAACGCCCCACCGTCAAACAGACCCTTATTGCCGTTTTGTCTGTTATCTGTGCCTTCCTGATTGTTCTATCGTATAATTCCCTCAGCACAATCTCGACACTGAATGACAGCGCTCAGCAGATTGGCGGCTTCTGGATGAAGCGGATGATCACTGCCAGAGATATCAAAGGCAACTTCTCTGATCTGAAGCTCGCCTATGCGCGCTACCTGTTGGAGGCGTCGCCGGAGAAGCGGGCCGCCGAGGCGAAGCTGATCGACGAGACGAAAGCCGCAGTCGAGCGGGCAATCCAAGAGTATGTGGCGGGCGTCCGGACGGAGAAAGGTCGCGAGCTGATCAATGACGTCAAGTCAGGGCTCAAGAAATATAGTGAGCTCGCCGGGCAAATGGTCCAACTGCAGGACAACGGCAAGACCGCCGAGGCAAGCAGTCTCTTTCGGCAGAACATGGAGGCACAATCTGATCTGGTGAGCCAGGAGATTGCGGACCTGGTGGCCTTCATTCTCGGACAGACCGAAACATATGTGACCACAAGCAATGCAACCGCGGGCAACGCGTTCACGACCACGGCATTGATTGCCACCCTTTCTATTCTGGTCACCTCTGCCGGAGCGCTCTTTGCCGTCTTCGGCATCGCCAATCCGATCCGCCGAATTGCCTCTGCCATGACGATCCTCTCCGACGGAGATCTGCAAAGCGAAATTCCCTACGCTGGGCGTGGCGACGAGATCGGGGCAATGGCAGGAGCAGTGGAGGTGTTTCGACAGAACGCCATCAATGTTCTTCGACTGGAGCAGGAAGCAACTGCATCGCGAAGCCAGTCGGAGGCGACGCGCGCTGCCGCACAGGAGCGCGCCGAACGGGAAGCACAGCAGTTGCGCTTTGCGACAACTACGCTTGGCGATGGATTGAGACGCCTTGCGGGCGGTGACGTTTCTTTCCAGTTGGCGGAGCCGTTCGCTCCGGAATACGAGGCGCTGCGTGGGGATTTCAATGCTTCGCTTCGACAACTCGGCACAACCATTGGTGCTGTACTGCAGACGGTGCACAGCATTGACAACGGAACATGCGAAATCGCGTCCGGTGCGCAAGATCTCTCCAAGCGGACCGAACAGCAGGCAGCTTCCCTGGAGGAAACTGCGGCAGCCCTCGATGAGATTACCGCCAATGTGACGACCGCCTCGAAGAGAACCGAGGAGGCTCGCACTGTCGCCCAGGTGGCTAATGTCAGTGCAGAACGTTCTGCTGCCGTTGTGTCTCACGCCGAACAGGCGATGCGGCGGATAGAGGAAAGCTCGGAGCGGATATCAAGCATCATCGGCGTCATTGACGACATTGCTTTCCAAACCAACCTCCTGGCGCTGAATGCTGGCGTCGAGGCAGCACGGGCCGGCGAAGCCGGCAAAGGTTTTGCGGTTGTTGCCCAGGAGGTTCGCGAGCTTGCCCAGCGCGCAGCGACGGCGGCGAAGGAAATCAAGGGCCTTATCCAAAAGTCCTCCGCCGAAGTCGGCACCGGCGTAAGACTGGTTCTCGAGACTGGCCAGTCGCTGAACGAAATCAGCGAGCAAGTGTCTCAAATCAATCAGTTGATGGACGCAATTGCTACGTCTGCGCGTGAACAGTCCACCGGACTTGCCGAAATCAATACGGCCGTCAATCAGATGGACCAGTCCACTCAGCAGAATGCCGCGATGGTCGAGCAATCCACCGCAGCGGCCGCTTCCTTGTCGGCAGAGGCGAGCAGACTGCGCGAACTGGTCAATCAGTTCACTCTCGACCGTCAACCCCCTCGGGCCGTTGAGCCTAGACACAACGTCCGCACCATGGCGGCGTGATCACGATCAGGTGCTTGTCCTGATGTAACCGGGTACGAGAACCAACAGCGCCTTGTTCTCTCCGCAGGCAACTCTTTAAGGGGTGGATCAAGAAGGGCGCAAGGGGTTCTCGGCGCGCGATTTCACGACCCTTCTTTCAAAGCATGCTTGACGTGGAGGATGGTGATCGCAACGGTTCCCACAACCATCGGAACAGCAACAAGCATGATCGCTGGATCGACATGGAACCCAGGTCGCATTGTCAAACGAGTTGCAGTCTCCTACGTCACTTTCGCTCATTGGCAAGAAACTGCCGAAACCGCTCGGATCGCGGACGGCTGAAGAGTTCAGCAGGCGTGCCCGTTTCTTCCACAACACCTTTGTGAAGAAACACCACTTTGCTGGACACGTCGCGCGCGAAAGCCATTTCGTGCGTCACGACAAGCATCGTCCTACCTTCCTCGGCAAGGGAGCGCATAACCTTGAGCACTTCGCCGACGAGTTCGGGATCGAGTGCGGAAGTCGGCTCGTCAAATAGCATTACCTTTGGGCGCTGGGCCAGTGCGCGAGCGATTGCAGCGCGTTGTTGCTGCCCGCCGGAGAGGTGCGCTGGATAGAAGTTTCGCTTGTCGGCGATACCAACCCGTTCGAGTAGAGCTTCGGCTTCGGCAACGCATTCCGCGCGGTTTCGCTTCTGTACGTGCACCGGCGCTTCTATCACATTCTCCAGGATGGTCAGATGCGACCAGAGATTGAAGCTTTGAAATACCATGCCGATGTGTTCGCGCATGCGATCGACTTGCCTGCGATCAGCAGGCTCCGTTCGATGTCCGACTTTCTTCAGAGAATATATCTCGCCGCCGATGCTGATTTCTCCGCTGTCGGGGACTTCAAGCATATTAAGACATCTGAGCATCGTGGACTTTCCGGAGCCGGATGAACCGAGAATGGAAATCACATCTCCCTCATGCGCTTCCAGCGAAACCCCCTTCAGGACTTCCAACGGGCCGAAGCATTTGCGAAGGTCCTTGACCGAAACGGCAGCGCTCTTGTTTTTGTTGTCGCTTGCCAGAACTGTTCCCCTGTCAGACATAGTCACTCCCGTCTAAGATTGCAGCCGTATGCGCATGTGCGGCGAAAGCCAAAAGTCGATCACCATGAGCATCCGGGTGACGATGAAGTTGATCGCGAGATAGATCGCGCCTGCGACAATGAAGATCTCGAAAGCGCGGAAGCTGTCGGCGATTAGTTTTCCAGCAAGGCCGGTGACTTCCATGATCGTAATGACAGACGCGAGGGCTGTTGCCTTGATCATCAGGATGATCTCGTTGCCATAGGCGGGCAGCGCATGCCTGATGGCGATTGGCAGGATGATTCGTCTGAACAGGAGAACGCTCGACATGCCGCAAGCGCGTGCCGCCTCGATCTCCGGGCTGGAGACGGCCCTGAGGCCACCGCGGAAAATTTCGCTGCAGTAGGCGGCCGTGTTCAGAGTAAGCGCCAGCACCGCACACCAATAGGGCTCGCGAAAGAACCACCAGAGCCCGAGGTCTTGCAATCCGTGCCGAAACTGGCCGAGACCATAATAGATCAGGAACATTTGGACGAGCAGAGGCGAACCTCTGAAGACGAAGACGTAGGCACCGGCTATGTTTTGTCCGATTGCACCGCCGGTCACCGCCAGCAGCGAGATCGCAAGCGCCAGGATGCTGCCTGCCAGAATGGAAGTGACCGCAAGCTCGAGGGTTAGCGGCACACCGGTCAGAAGCGTGAGAAACGTATCCCACATGAAGCCGATATCCGTCATAGCGCTCTCCTCACGCCTTGGGTCGTTCGAGCTTCCATTCGTTTGAACACAATCGAGGAGAACCAGGTTACGACGAGGTAGAGAATGACCGCCGACAGGTAGAACTCGAATGGCCGGCGAGTGGAGCCTGCAGCGATCTGCGACTGGCGCAGCAGTTCGACAAGGCCCGTGACGGAGATCAATGCCGATTCCTTCAGCACGAGTTGCCAGGTGTTTCCAAGGCCGGGAATGGCGTAACGAAGGACGAGCGGCGCGACGATACGCCTGAATTTGGGCCACGGCCGCATGCCGACGGCGGTGGCGGCTTCGATTTCGCCGCGTGCAACCGATCTGTAGGCTCCGCGAAATACTTCGGCCTGATAGGCCGCCGAAACGACGCCAAGCGCCAGCGTCCCGGTCAAAAATGCCGGCATTCCGATAAAACCCTGATACCCGAAAAGGCCGCCGACAGTCCCTAGGAATGCGCTGCCGCCGAAATAGAAGAGATAGATGACCAGAAGGTCAGGCACGCCGCGAAGGATTGTGGTGTAGCAGTCGGCAAGCCAGCGGAGTGCCATGTGGCGGGACAGCTGCATGAAGGTGACGACCGAGCCGATCACCGTTCCAGCCAGAAAGCCGCAGACGGATACACCGATCGTCATGGCCACCGCGGTCAGAAGCAGCCACCCCCAACCGGTTGGTCCGAAACCGATGAGAGTCAGGTAACTACCGATAAATGCCATGCGTGGACCTCTTGATGACAGATCAGGGTTGCTTCACTCGGCAGCGCGCCGGTGCGCCCAAATGCGCTGAAGCTTCGACATGTTCTTGAGCGAGCTTTGGACATGCGCCCGAGCTGCGATCGCGGCAGCCTCCTTGTCGCGTGCACAGATGGCGTCCGCGATTGCCCGATGCTCGTCGAGATCGGTGTGCTCCAGGTCAACCCAGAGCACTTCGAGCCAAAGCGCCAGGCGAAGCTGCTGGTAAATTTGATCCGTCGCCCTCACGAGGGCCTCGTTTCGGGTCGATTCGACGATCACGCGATGGATGTGCAATCCAAGATCGAGATTGCGCGCGGCGTCCGATGGCGCCTCGTTGGTCGTTTCCTTGAGTTCCACCATCTGGATGATGACGTCGCGAAGCCGATCGAGGTCTTCCTCGGTCGCCATCTCGCAGGCGAGCTGTGCCGCGCAAACATCGAGCGCTTCGCGAACGACTAGGAGATTGCAGAATTTGGTGACGTCGAGATCGGTCACCGTGTAACCGAAATTCCGCTGCCCGACGACAAGCCCTTCCTCTTCCAGCTTCATCAGAGCTTCGCGCAGCGGCGTTCGGCTGACGCCGAAGCGTTTGGCAAGCGTAACCTCAGAAAGGCGCTCCGAGGGGCGAAGTTGGCCGCTGAGGATCAAGTCCTTCAATTGCGAATAGGTGCTTTCGCGCAACGATCCCCGCTGTTCCGTTTTGGTCGGTGCCAATCAATTCCCCTTCCATCTCTGGTGCATTCACCGGGTCCCGGCGAATTCACCTTAACGTTTTTTCTCTTGCCCGATCAAGAAGAATACGATTATGTATACAATGTTGGCGACAACAAGCAATGGTCCTAGTTTGCTTTGTGATCGCTGCCTGATGGGGCAGAACATATGGAGGTCCGATGCCGGAGATTCTCAGCCTGGACGAATTGCGGAAGCGCTACTTGAATTCTTCGGGCGGTGAAATGTTCGATGAGGAGTTTCGAAAAGTCGCCGAACTGGTCTTTGGTGACGGCGATAGCCGTCAGGCGCCCTATTGTGGCCTTCCGACATTATTGAAGGCCCCGTATCGTCCCGATGCCGCACCCAATTTCACGGATATGGACATCGCGCTTTTCGGAATTCCCATGGATCTCGGGGTGACGAACCGATCGGGTGCGCGGTTCGGACCGAGGGCCGTACGCAACGTCGATCGCGTTGGGCCCTACAATCATGTTCTGCGAGCCGTCCCGACTGCAAATGCACGCGTTGCCGACGTGGGCGATGTCCCGTTCAAAAGCCGTTTTGATCTTGCTGCGTCCCACCAGGATATTGAGCAATTTGTCCACCGCCTGATAAGGGCTGGAGTCGTGCCCCTAGGGGTCGGCGGCGACCATTCGGTCAGCCTTCCCATTCTAAGGGCCATCGGCAGGCAACGGCCGGTGGGGATGATCCACATCGATGCGCATTGCGATACGGGCGGGTCATTTGAGGGCTGCAAATTCCATCATGGCGGGCCATTCCGCCAGGCGGTTCTCGACGGTGTTCTTGACCCCAGACGGACGATCCAGATCGGAATTCGAGGAAATTCCGAGTATCTGTGGGAGTTCTCCTATGCATCGGGCATGACCGTCATCCATGCGGAGGAAGTCGCCGATCTCGGCGCCAGGGGCGTGATCGCAAAGGCGAGAGAAATCGCCGGATCAGCCCCGACCTACGTCAGCTTCGATGTCGATTCTCTTGATCCGGCCTTTGCGCCCGGCACAGGGACGCCGGAGGTCGGTGGGCTGACATCCGCCCAGGCGCTTGGAATTCTGCGCGGTCTTTCAGGTTTGAACATCGTCGGCGGCGACGTCGTGGAGATCGCTCCGCAATACGACCCTACCTCGAACACGGCGCAAATTGCCGCTCAGGTCTTATTCGAGCTCCTCTGCCTTGCGGCCGAGGCAATCAAGGTTCGCGCGTCCTAGCAAATCGCCGGACGCGCGGAGTCTGCAACAGCCTTGCTTTGGGAAAAGGGCAGGGTGCAACAAAAGGGGAATGCCAATATGCAATTATCAAAACTTTTGCTGATGTCCGCTCTGCTTGGCGTGCTGTCGGCTGGCGTCGCCGCCGCGGAGACAAAACCGACGGAGATCACCATTGCAACCGAGGGCGCATACGAGCCCTGGAATTTTACCGGCCCCGACGGCAAGCTCGCAGGATTCGAGATCGATCTTGCCAACGACCTCTGCGCTCGCATGAAGATCAAGTGCACCATCGTCGCCCAGGATTGGGACGGGCTGATTCCATCGCTCACTGCGAAGAAGTTCGACGCCATCATGGCGTCGATGATCGTTACCGAGAAGCGTCTTGCCGTCATATCGTTCAGCAAGCCCTATGCTTCGACGGCGGCCGCCTTCATGGTCGATAAAACCGGCCCTCTCGCAAATCTGCCGGGAACCGGAACGACGGTTGACCTCGCTGGCGACAAAGCGAAGGTCGAGCAGGAATTGCAGCCGCTTCGAGACGCCCTGAAGGGCAAGGCCGTAGGCGCCCAGGTGTCGACGGCCAACGCGGCCTTTCTAGATGCCTATTTCAAGGGTGTTGTCGATCCCAGGGAATACAAGACCGTCGAACAGCATGATCTCGACCTTCAGGCCGGTCGTATCGACGCCGTCGTTGCGCAGAAGACGTCACTGAATGCAACGCTCGGCAAGGAAGACTTCAAAGACTACAAGATCGCCGGCCCCACCTTCAAAGGCGGGGTCTTCGGCCAGGGCATCGCGGCAGGCCTTCGCAAGGACGACACCGTCCTGAAGTCGATGTTCGACGCGGCGATCGAAGCTGCCGAAGCGGACGGCACGATCAACAAACTCGCCCAGAAGTGGATGAAGACGACGCTTGATTGATCAAGCGGCAGCGCTCGCATTTCGGCAGCGATTGGCAGCCGGCGCACCGAGAGGTCGCGCCGGCTGACCGGCCCAGCGTCGCCATCGAAACACACGATCATTTTGGAGAACCACTGTGACCATCCTTCTCAACTCCCTCGAATCCCGCGACGCCGCCTTCATTCTTCATCCCTACACCAACGCTTCGCAGCATTTGAAGGACGGCCCGCTGGTGATTGCCAAGGGGGAGGGGATCCACATCATCGACAGCGACGGCAATAAATACATAGAGGGGCTTGGTGGGCTGTTTTGTGCCTCGCTGGGTTTCAGCGAACAGCGGCTGGTAGACGCGGCAACCCGCCAGATGAAGGAATTGCCCTTCTATCACAGCTTCGGCGGCAAGACGCACGAGACCGCGGTCGAGCTTGCCGACCGGCTCATCCAGCTTTCACCGGTGCCGATGTCGAAGGTGTTCTTTGCCAATTCGGGTTCCGAGGCCAACGACACGGCCATGAAGCTTGTCTGGTATTATCACAATGCCATCGGCAAGCCGGAAAAGAAGAAAATCATCTCGCGGATGCGAGCCTACCACGGTGTGACGATCGCTTCGGCCAGCCTGACGGGACTTCCTAACAACCATCGCGATTTCGATCTGCCTATCGATCGGGTCCTGCATACGGATTGTCCGGAATTTTATCGTTACGGCCGCCCGGGCGAAACGGCAGAGGAGTTTGCGACGCGCTGTGCAGATTCGCTCGAACAGATGATTCTCGCCGAGGGGCCTGAAACCATCGGTGCATTTTTCGCCGAGCCGTTGATGGCATCAGGCGGCTGCATCGTCCCGCCGCCGACCTATTACGAGAAGATTCAGGCGATCCTCAAGAAATACGACGTGCTGCTGATCGCAGATGAGGTCATCTGCGGCTTCGGCAGGCTCGGCACTATGTTCGGCTCCGAAAGCTTCGGGCTTCGGCCCGATATGATCGTCATGGCAAAGCAGCTTTCGGCCGCCTATCAGCCGATATCCGCACTGATGATCAATGAAAAGGTCCATTCCGCAGTCGTTGCCGAGAGCGAGAAAATCGGAACATTCGGACATGGTTTCACCTATAGCGGCCATCCCGTTGCAACCGCTGTCGCTTTGGAAACCTTGAAAATCTATGAGGAGCGCGACATTGTCGGTCATGTCAGGGATATCGCCCCGGTATTCCAGAGGCGGTTGAAGGAGCTTGGCGACCATCCGCTCGTTGGGAACGCCCGCGGCCGCGGCCTCATCGGGACTCTCGAACTGGTTCGCAACAAGGAAACCAAAGAGCCGTTCAAGCCGACGGACGGCATTGCCATTCACGCAGGCAAGCAGGCCCAGGTCCACGGCGTCATCACCCGCGCACTTGGCGACAACTACTCGCTTTGCCCTCCGCTCATCATTACCGAAGCACAGATCAACGAATTGTTCGACCGCTCTGCCCGTGCGTTGGATGACACTTACACATGGGCCCGGGCGACCGGCCTCTACTGAGCAAGGGAATCGAAGACATGCGAAATTTCGAAATGCCGGGAAGATCGATAGCTGTCGGCCGCAATGGGATGGCAGCAACATCGCATCCTACGGCGACTTTGACTGCGATCGATATCCTCAAGGCCGGCGGCAAGGCGATCGACGCTGCGGTGGGTGCCTGTGCCGTGCAATGCGTGGTCGAGGCCGGATCCACCGGCATCGGCGGTGATTGTTTTGCGCTCCTCGCATCCAATGGCAATGATGATGTCATTGCCTATAACGGCTCCGGCCGCACGCCGGCCGCCGCGCACTTCGAGTGGTATCGGGACAATGGCATAACCTCGCTCGAGCGATCGTCGCCGCATGCGGTGACCGTTCCCGGTGCGGTGGATGCATGGGCGCGTCTGGTCGCAGATCACGGAAGGATGCCGCTCTCCGAAATTCTCGCTCCCGCGATAGCGTTGGCGCGCGATGGCTACGGGATCACTCCGCGAGTTGCCGCCGACATCTCCAATCAACGCGAATTGTTGCTGCGCGATTCTTCGACGCGCCGCATTTTCCTGGCCGATGACCAAGTGCCGCCTGTGGGATCGGTTCAACGTCAGTCGGAATTGGCCCAAACGCTGGAGACGATAGCAGCCCTGGGGCGTGACGGCTTCTATCGCGGCCCCGTGGCGGAAGACATGGTGGCGCGGCTGAATTCGCTTGGCGGGCTCCATACGCTTGAGGATTTTGCATCTACCGCCGGCGAATATGTGAAGCCGATCAGCGCGACCTACCGAGGCTGGACGGTGCATGAATGCCCGCCGAACGGGCAGGGTATCATCGCTCTGATGATATTGAGGATCCTTGAGCGTTTTGAACGCACGGGCGATCCGCTTGACGCTGATAATCTGCACATCGAAATCGAAGCCACTCGACTGGCCTACGCAGCCCGCGATCGGTGGATAGCCGACACCTCGGTATCGGATGTTCCGGTCGATTTCCTGTTGTCCGATGAACTCGCAGATAGTCTTGCGGCCAAGATCAATATGAACGAAGTTGCCGACACCACGGCGGCTCTCGACGGTGTCGCGCATGCCGACACAGTCTATATTTCGGTTGTCGACAAGGACCGAAATGTTGCGAGCTTCATCAACTCCATCTTCCATTCCTATGGAAGCGGTCTGATGGCGCCAAACTCCGGCGTGTTGTTCCACAATCGCGGGCAGAGCTTCAGCTTGAAACAGGGCCATCCAAACGCGATAGGACCGCGCAAGAGGCCTATGCACACGATCATCCCCGGATTGGTGACACGCCACGGCAAAACCGTTTTGTCATTCGGCGTGATGGGCGGGCACTATCAGGCAATGGGCCACGCCCACGTCCTCTCCAAGCTGTTCGACTTCGGTCTGGATATCCAGAGCGCGATCGATCTGCCTCGGCTCTTTCCGCTCCCCGGCACGGCGACGGTCGAGGCCGAAGCGCGTCTTCGAACCTCCATTGGTGACAATCTCGAAGCGCGCGGTTTCAAGGTTGTCGCGCCGAATTGGGCGATCGGCGGCGCCCAGGCAATCTGGATTGACGATCAACACAATGTTCTGCTGGGCGGTTCCGATCATCGAAAAGATGGTTGCGCGCTCGGCTACTGACGGCAATGGAGCGCGAAATGCCGGCTTATCCGGATACCCAGCTTTACATTGATGGCCTCTGGAGGGACGGTTCGAACGCCCGCCTTTCCATCGTCAATCCCGCCACAGGTGAGGTCATCGGCCGCGTTTCAAATGCCGGCAGGAATGATCTCGACCAAGCGCTGTCCGCCGCCGCCGCGGGGTTCGAGCAATGGCGGCAAGTCAGTCCGTTCGAGAGGGCAAAGCTGATGCGGCGAGCGGCCGAGATCCTGCGCGGCCGTTCGGCGGAAATCTCGCGACTGATGACCTTGGAGCAGGGCAAGCCGCTGGCAGAGTCCAGGGCTGAAACGGCGGGCGCCGCCGACATTATCGATTGGTTTGCCGAAGAGGCTCGGCGTAGCTACGGCCGCCTGATCCCTCCGAGAGCGACCAATGTCAGGCAAATTGTGGTCAAGGAGCCTGTCGGTCCGGTGGCGGCCTTCAGCCCCTGGAACTTCCCCCTGAACCAGGCGGTGCGGAAAGTCTCGGCGGCCCTTGCGGCCGGCTGCTCCATTATTTTGAAGGGGCCGGAGGAGACGCCGGCAAGCTGCGCCGAACTTGTTCGCGCCTTCGCCGAAGCCGGCCTGCCGGCGGGCGTCCTCAATCTGGTTTTCGGAATTCCGGGCGATATTTCAAATCACCTCATCCCGCATTCCGTCATCCGCAAGATCTCCTTCACCGGATCGACGCTGGTCGGAAAGCAGTTGGCTTCGCTCGCCGGCGCCCACATGAAGCGCGTCACGATGGAACTTGGCGGCCATGCGCCGGCTCTGGTTTTCGATGATGCGGATATCGATCTTGCGGTCAGGATCTTGGCCGGTGCGAAGTTTCGAAATGCCGGCCAGGTCTGCGTGGCCCCAACGCGCTTCCTCATCCAGGAACGGGTCTTTGAAAAATTCCTCGACGGCTTCGTCAAGGCGGCCGAGGCAGTCAATGTCGGCGATGGAATGCGCGACGGCGTAACCATGGGCCACTTGCCAACGCGCGAAGGGTCGAAGCAATGGAAGCACTGACCGCCGACGCCGTCATGCGCGGCGCGCGGATTGCAACCGGAGGCAAAAGGATCGGCAATCTCGGCAATTTCTTCCAGCCGACGGTTCTGACGGATGTTCCACAAGACGCGCGCGTGATGAACGAAGAACCTTTCGGTCCGATGGCGATCGTCAGCGCATTTTCGGATTACGGTTCTGCCGTTGCGGAAGCCAACCGCTTGCCATACGGGCTGGCTGCATACGCCTACACGACTTCGGCCAAGACGAGCGCCGAGCTTGCGCGCGACATCGAAAGCGGCATGCTTTCTATCAACCACCACGGACTAGCGCTTCCCGAGCTGCCATTCGGCGGCATCAAAGATTCCGGTTATGGTTCAGAAGGCGGGGCCGAGGCAATGGAAAGCTACTTCCATACAAAGCTAGTGACCGAAGCGACATAATTCGATTTTTGACCTCAGAAGGCCCGAAAAATTTCAAAAGACCTACCTAAAGAGGTGGAGAATGTCGGTGTTACAAAAAAAATCCAAGACTGGTGTGCTCGGCGCCGAACTGGAAACTGCTTCTGTCCCGGTGTCATGTGACAAAGCGCAACAAATTGCGTGCGACCATTATGGCCTTGCTGGTCGCGCAACATGGCTGTGGGGCGAGAAGGACAGTAATTTTCACCTGTTGCTCGAGGATGGTACGGCCTATCTTCTAAAAATCCTCAATCCTGCAGAGGATCCTCTCGTCACCTCCATGCACAGCTTAGCGCTCTTACATGTGGAAGAAGTGGATCCGGGAATTCCTACCCAGCGTGTCATTCGCACACGTGACGGAGCTGCGGATTTTCGCGTTGTGACGGACGACGGCAGCGAACGCGGCGTACGCATGGTCACCTTCGCGCCGGGCGTTGCTCAACGGACCGCGCCACAGTCTCCTCTGCAGCGGCGGCGGGTTGGCACAATGCTAGGACGTTTGCAAAAGGCCTTGAAAGAGCTTTTCGCATGAGGCCGCATCACATCGCATCAGCTGGGATTTGAAACATGCGGTAGGGATGCGCGAAGCCCTGCCGACATTTGCCGATCTACATCAGCGAACACGCCTCGAAAATGCGATCGACGAGTTCGAGACGGCGATTGTGCCGATCATGAATACGTTGGATGCCCAGGTCATCCACAACGACTTCAACATGGAAAACATCCTTGTCGATACGACAATGCCGGATACGATCACTGGTATCATCGATTTTGGCGACATGGTGCACGCCCCGACGCTTTTCGACGTGGGGGTCGCTGCTGCCTATCAGATCGGGGATGAATCTGATCCGATAGGGGCGATGTGCGATCTTATCGGGGGATATCGCAGCGAATGCTCCCTGTCCGACGCCGAAATCCCCCTCATCTACAAGGCAGCGGTCATGCGGTTGGTAATGCGGCTTTGTATTCCGAGATGGCGCGCACGGCTGTTCCCCGAGCACGCTCAGCGCTTGACCACCCAAAGTGCGGGCGTTTGGGCGCAATTGGCGCGCCTTGACGCGGTTCCAAGAACCGTCGCTGTCGAAAGACTGCGCGAAGCCAATCGGTGATCACAAGCATGAAAAAAACCGTTTCCCCCAAGCCGAGCGCACCCATGGTCAATGGTTTCGACTCGGCACGGCTCGGCAGCCTGCCGGAGCGAGAGCGAAAGATGATCGAGCGCCGACAGATGTTACTCGGACCGTCGTATCGGCTCTTTTATGAAAACCCGGTCCATGTCACGAAGGCCAAGGGCGTATGGCTGTATGGGCCGGACGGAGAAGCCTATCTCGACGCCTATAATAACGTGCCGTCGGTCGGTCATTGCCACCCGCACGTTGTGGAGGCAATAAGTTACCAGGCGTCGCAACTCAATACGCATACACGTTATCTGAACGAGCAAATCCTCTCCTACTCAGAAAGGCTTTTGGCGACATTTCCGGCCGAACTCGACCGTGTCATGTACACCTGCACCGGAAGCGAGGCGGCCGATCTGGCCCTGCGGTTGGCACGCCATTACACAGGTGGCACCGGTATCATCACTACGGAGAACGCCTATCATGGCGTGACGGCCTCGGCGGCGGAAATCTCGCCGTTGCTCGGCGACAGCGTACCCCTTGGCCAGCATGTGCTGACAGTGCCGGCGCCCGACACCTATCGCGCCAATGGTCGCGATGTCGGCGCGGCATTGGCGGACGACGTCGCCAAAGCGATCGGCCACATGCGCCGCCGGGGTATCACGCCGGCCGCCTTTATCGCCGACAGCATCTTTTCCTCGGACGGCGTTTTTGCCGATCCGCCCGGTTTCCTCAAACCCGTCGTCGATGTGCTGAAAAAAGCCGGCGTGCTTTATATCGCTGACGACGTGCAGCCCGGCTTTGGGCGAATGGGCACAAACATGTGGGGTTTCGCGCGTCACGAAGTCATCCCGGACATTGCAGTGACAGGCAAGCCGATGGGTAACGGAATGCCAATCGCAGCGGTCATTATGAAGTCGGACATCCAGGAGTGTTTCGGCCGGGATATACGTTACTTCAACACATTTGGGGCCAACAACGTTTCCTTGGCTGCTGCCTCGGCTGTACTTGACGTTATCGAGAGCGAAAATCTCATGCAAAATGCGCGCAAGACAGGGGACTACCTGCGCGCAGGAATGAAGAGCCTGAAAGAGACGTTCGGTTCGATTGGAGATGTCCGGGGCAGCGGTCTGTTTCTCGGATTGGAGTTTGTACGCAATCAGGACAGCCGCGAGCCAGATAGCGCCGTCGCGTTGAAAGTTGTGAGCGAGCTTCGCGAACGGCGTGTGTTGATAAGTGCTTCAGGACTGAATGGTAATGTTCTCAAAATTCGGCCGCCGCTCCCTTTCTCTCGCGAAAATGCCGATATGCTGCTCAACGCAATTGAGGATGCCCTTGTCGAAATAGAACGCGAGGGCTGAGTACGGCGGCTCACCGCTTTGTGCCACAGAACGCTCACCTCCAGCTTTGGAGGTCGCCACTTGTGCCGCTGTTCCATAATTCAGCTTATGCCAGATTCGCCTTGTAGCCGGTACATTCTATTTCCAAGTGCGACATGCCAATGGTTTCAATGGCTTCACTTTGGAGATTTTGGCATGTCCCGATGCTATACGCAGCTTGCCCTCGCCGATCGCCGACGCCTGCATCACTTGGTGGCGGCGAAAGTTCCGGTCAACGAGATGGCCCGTCAGCTTGGCCGTCACCGCTCGACGATTTACCGCGAGATCAAGCGCAACACGTTTCGCGATCGTGACCTGCCGGACTACGACGGCTACTACAGCACGGTTGCGAACGACATTGCGCAGGACCGACGTCGCCGGCTGAAAAAGCTGCGGCGTCACCCGAATTTGCGAACACAGATCATCAACCAGTTGGAGGCTCGCTGGTCTCCGGAACAGATTGCCGGACGCCTGCTGTCGGACGGCCTCAGTCGTGTTCGCGTTTGCAAGGAGACAATCTATCGCTTTATCTACAGCAAGGAAGATTATGGGCTTGGTCTCTATCAGTATCTACCGGAAGCGCGCCGCAAACGTCGTCCACTGCGCTCCAGGAAGCCGCGCGACGGTGTTTTTCCAGCCACGCACCGCATATCCCAACGTCCTGATTCTGTTGGAGATAGATCGCAGTTTGGGCATTGGGAGGGCGACCTCCTCATCTTCGAACGTCCACTCGGCCATGCCAATGTCACCTCCCTCGTCGAGCGCAAGAGCCGCTATACCGTTCTCATCAAGAATCCGAGCCGGCACTCGCGCCCGATCATGGACAAGATCATCAGAGCGTTTTCGCCTTTGCCGGCCTTCGCGCGTCAAAGCTTCACCTTTGATCGCGGTACCGAGTTTGCCGGATTCAGGGCTTTGGAAGAAGGGATCGGTGCGCATAGTTGGTTTTGCGACCCAAGTGCGCCTTGGCAAAAAGGAACCGTCGAGAACACCAACAAGCGCATTCGACGTTTCCTGCCAGGCACCACAGACTTGGCAGTTGTGTCGCAACACGACCTTCTCAACCTGACGCGCCATATCAACGATCAGCCGCGCAAATGCCTCGGATACAGGACACCGACCGAGGTATTTATGGCGCATTTGCGCGAAGATGGGTGATCCCCTATCCTGCAAAACAGGCATGATGCACTTGGGTTAGCTTCTCCAGCCGGTGGGTTCAAGGATGAAGTGCGACTTGCGATAGATAGGTGTGTTCAAGGACTTCATGAACGATCCGGAGGTGATTGCCAAACGACAGAAGGCGCTGGCGCGGGTGGAGGCTGCGGAATGAATGTGACGGACATAGTCTCAAAGCTAGTCTAAAGCCGGGGGTGCGTCTCATCCGCCCCCCTCCCCACCCTTGCAACCCGGCCCAGCCGGTTCGGTCGGGGGGCTGATCGTCAATGCCAGCGTCGCATTTCCAATTGGCTGGCGCCGTCGCAGTTTTAACCAGCTTTTACATCGCCACCTGAGGGTTGCATTGATCTCCACGCCCTATCCCGTTCGGCCTGCTCCTGATCACCGCGCCCCTCCGCCATGAATGAGTCGTCAAATCTTGCGAAACGCGCCAATACGCCCTCCAGGGAGGGTTTTAGCGGGCGGATGCGGAGCTCGTCACCAATGCGCTCGATTTGAAGCTCCATCTCGGTCTGGCTGTAAGCCAAATCGGCGGGAATTCTCACCGCTTGGGAATTGCCATTCCTGAATACTTTTGTCGTAAGCATGACATTCTGCTTTCCGAAGTCGAACTCGTGAATGTAAATCATCCGTGTGTACATCATAGATTTTTCGCGGCGATGCAAGTTGCCGGAAGGAAAGGGCCAGACCGCGAGTAGGCCTGCTCTGACGAGGTGCGCAGGGAACGAAATTCGGGCGATCAGGTTAGTCCAAGGAAAAGCGGTCTTTCGAGCCCTGGCGACGAGTTGAACCCGAGGAGCACGTTGTGAATGTTGTAAGTTTCCCGCGCCAGCTCCACGATGAACCCGATCGAGCTTTCGTCAACACCGACGCAGATGCGCGACCGCTCTATAAATTTGCCTTGCAGTACGACATGGACGGCAAGAGCTGGGCGACCGACGTGTGGGCCTATTCAGCCAAAGACGCCGAAGATCGCGTCGCAGCGATGCGGCGGTCGCTGACGATGTGCGGACAGCTCTATGCCGAGGTGAAGGCCGACGCTCTGACGCAGCTCTGAGCACAAGCGACACGGCTAAGATGGCCAGGCGATTGCCACCCGTCTCCCCTAACCGACTGTCGACCGCCCGCTCATCAGTTTTGGCATGTCATCTGGAACAGTTTGTTTCTCGAAGAGTTCGGGTCGCAAAAATTCGGGATCCCCACGCCGATATCGGGAGGTATCAATGTCAGCGCGATCGAAACATCCGCCAACTATTGGTGAGAGCACGCCTGCGGCCGGCGGATGGGCGGCGGCAAGATCTCTTGGAGAGATTCTTCTTCGCGAGCATGTCCCCCGCTCGGGGCCGTCGCTGCTTTCCCATCACAACAAACCAGATGGCTACATGTGCGTCAGTTGCGCCTGGGCCAAGCCTGCAAAACCCCATGCCATGGAGTTTTGCGAGAACGGCGCAAAGGCGACCGCCTGGGAGGTCACTTCACGCCGCGCCGACCGCGCCTTCTTCGCAGCCCACACATTGCATGAGCTGGAGCAATGGAGCGAGCACGATCTCGAAGAACAAGGTCGGCTGACCCATCCGATGCGGTGGAACAGCTCGACCGACAAATATGAACCGGTGGACTGGAGCGATGCGTTCTCAGAAATCGGCGAGGAGCTGCGGGCAATTTCTCCGCGTGAGGTCGATTTCTACACCTCCGGGCGCGCCGCCCTCGAAACCTCCTACATGTATCAGCTTTTTGCCCGCATCTTCGGCAGCAATAACCTGCCCGATTCTTCCAACATGTGTCACGAAAGCTCCTCGGTCGGCCTGCCGGAAAGCATCGGAGCCTCCGTCGGCACGGCAATCCTTTCCGATTTCCAGAACTGCGATTGCATTTTCTATATGGCACAGAACGTCGCCACCTCTTCCCCGCGGATGCTGCATGACCTGCAGGATGCCGTCGATCGGGGCGTGAAAATCGTCACCTTCAACCTGTTGCGCGAACCGGGCCTCGAACGTTTCATCAACCCGCAAATGCCGAGCCAGATGCTGACCGGCCGGTCGACGCCGATTTCGTCGGAATATTATCAGGTGAAGAACGGAGGCGACATCGCGGCCCTCTTCGGCGTCTGCAAAGCCTTGATCGAAGCCGACGATGCGATGAAGGCACTGGGCATGAGCAAGGTTTCAGGCTCCGATGCCGTGCCCCATAAGCCGGATAATGCCGCGGCAGTGGCGTTCGCCGCTTCCATAGCGGCGGCCGACAAAAAGCATGTTCTCGACCACGATTTCATCAACACGCACACGTCGGGTTTCGAGGAGTTTGCCGAAGCCGCCCGCCGATATGACTGGGCCGAACTGGAACGTGTTTCTGGCTTGACCCGCGAGCAGATGATTCAGGCAGCCCGCACCTATGCCCATTCGGAGGCAGTGCTGATGGTCTATGGCATGGGTCTGACGCAGCATGTGATGGGTGTCCAGAACGTTCATATGGTCGCCAATCTCGCGCTGCTGCGCGGCAATATCGGCAAGCCGGGCGCCAATATCTGCGCCGTGCGCGGCCACTCGAACGTGCAGGGCCAGCGCACGGTCGGGATAACGGAAAAGCCCGACCTCGTGCCGCTCGACAAACTGGCGCAACTCTACCAGTTCGAACCGCCACAATGGGAAGGACGCTCAACCGTCGACACCTGCAAGGCGATCCTGGAGGGCGACGCCAAAGCCTTCGTCAGCCTCGGCGGCAATTTCCTGCGCGCCGTCCCGGAAACGGAGGCGATGGAGGAGGCGTGGCGCAAACTCCGCCTGACCGTACAGATCGCGACGAAGCTCAATCGCAGCCACGTCATCCACGGCAAAGTCGCCTATCTCCTGCCCTGCCTCGGCCGTATCGAGATCGATGAACAGGCAAGCGGTCCGCAAGCCGTCTCCATCGAAAGTTCCGTGGCGCATTTTCATGGCTCGCGCGGAAAGGCGAAGCCCGCAAGCGAGGAGCTTTTGTCGGAGCCAGCCATCGTCGCCGGCATAGCCAAGGCGACGCTGACCAAAGGCCGCGTTCCTTGGGATGAATGGGTCGGCGATTATTCGAAGATCCGTGACGCGATCGAAGCGACCTATCCCGAAACGTTCAGGGATTTCAACAAACGCATGTTTCAACCGGGCGGCATTCCGAGACCGGTTCCGGCCCGGGAGCGCAAATGGACGACGCCCAACCAGAAAGCCAATTTCATCACGCCGCCGCGGCTCTTCCCCGAACTCGACATCGGTCCAGGCGCCACTGAGGTTCTCAACCTCGCCACGCTGCGCTCCAACGACCAATTCAACACGACAATCTACGGATACGGCGATCGCTACCGGGGCGTGAAGGGAACGCGGAAGGTGGTCTTCATGAACGAAGAGGATATTGGCAGACTGGGCTTCAAAGAAGGCGATTTCGTCGATCTGACGACTGCCATCGACGTCGCCACAACGCGTCGCGTCACCGGCTTCAAGGTTGCTCGGCACGCGATTCCGGCCGGGTGCTGCGCGGCCTATTACCCCGAGGCGAACCCGCTTTTTCCGCTGGCACATCACGACGCCAAAGCCAAGACCCCGTCTTACAAGATGTTGCCGGTGCGGCTCAGTCTCTCGGCCCTGTCGTCGCGGTCCTGACCCAGGTCCCGGCAATGCGCGAAAGCAAGCAGGTCCCCTGGTCGGCGGCAGTATCGCTTCTCGCGATGGCAGCCGTATGGGCCGCCATCGCCTGGGCAAGCCGTCCACGCTTGCGTCGCGCCCATCCCGTCGTCGCGTCCAATCTGTTCCCTTTGCTTGCCGATAGCACCGTCAAGAAGGGCGGCACCTGGTTCGTCTCGACGTTGCTATTCGGTATGTTGGTGATCGGAGCCGCGCTCGGCTGGGCAAGACATCCAAGACAATACCGTGCCGATCCGCCCGTCACATCATCTCTCGATCAGTTCCGCCTGATGCCGGACAGGATCGGCGGCACACCACCCGACGTCTATTTCGCGCTTGGCAAGCCCTATGAGACGACCGCCTATGATCTGAGCCAGGGCAAGCGCCTTTATTCCTGGTTCGGCTGCTCTAGTTGCCATGGAGACGGACGAGGCGGGACCGGCCCTTCGTTTCTTGACGGCTGGTGGTTTTATGGCTCGGAAATGGTATCGGTGGTGGCATCCATACGCGACGGACGGCCTCACGGCATGCCTGCCTTCGCGAACAAAATGACCAGCGACCAGATCTGGCAGCTTGCTGGCTATATCAGGACAATCGGCACCTATTCCGCCCTCTATACCGCGCCGAGCCGCAATGACGACAAGCATACGAGGCCGGCCGAGAACCGGGCGCCGGCCGCAACTCTTTTCGAGGAAGGGCCGGTGGGCATCCGCTCCGATCGAGGTGTCCGGCCTTGAAGATCGCTCCGGCATGCACCCTGTTTCTGTCCGGCTGCGCTGTCGGGACGCAATCGGCGCTGAATGCGGACGGACCTGCAGCTTCGGAACTCAAGAGCCTGTTATTCCTGTTCGTCGCCGTCTGCGGCGTCGTCTTCGTGCTCGTCATGGGCGTCATGGCATGGGCGCTGGTTCGCGGGAAGAACCAGCGCCCCGGCGAACCGCAGACCCAGCGTTCCATCGGCGGGGTCGTTACCGGCGCGATCATGACGACCTTCCTGGTCGTAAGCTTCCTGACCATCACCAGCTTTTACGCAACCAATGGCGTCGACCGCGGCCGGGACAATCCGCCGACCATCGCCGTCCGCGGGCAGCAGTGGTGGTGGCAGTTTACCTATCTCGATGCGGATCCCGCCAGAACCTTCCAGACTGCCAACGAACTGCATATCCCGGTGGGAGCCGATGTCCGGCTGCGCCTGGAGGCAACTGATGTCATTCATTCCTTCTGGGTGCCAAACCTGACGGGAAAGCAGGATCTGGTCCCCGGCCGCGAGAACGGGCTGACGCTGCATGCCAGCAAGGCCGGCATCTATCGCGGCCAATGCGCCGAATTCTGCGGCCTGCAGCACAGCCACATGGCACTGCTGGTGATTGCCGAGGAGCCGGAGGACTACGCCAGGTGGCTGGAGTCGCAGAGAAAGACGGCAGCCGCGCCGGCCGATGGTGATGCCGCTGCGGGAAAGCTCGTCTTCATGAGCAAGCCTTGCGCCGCCTGCCATACCATCCGGGGCACCGAGGCATCGGGCACTTCAGGGCCTGACCTCACCCATGTCGGCAGCCGCAGCATGATTGCGGCGGGGCTGCTGGAGAATACGCGGGGATCGGTTGCGGCATGGATTGCCGACCCGCAAACGCTGAAGCCGGGCAACAACATGCCGTTGGTTCCCCTCACCGGCGACGAGCTGCGACAGGTGAGCGCCTATATGAGTGGTCTGCCATGACAGGCGGCGGCAGAACCCCTTCCCCCGCCGATCTGGCTGCCGGCAGTGAAGAGGCGGACGCCTTCCTCAGGCGCACATGGTCGACGCCGCCTGGATTGTTGGCAGCGCTCTCCACGGTCGATCACAAGATCATCGGTCGGCGCTATATCGCGACAGCCTTTGTCTTTCTCATCCTCGGCGGCGTGCTGGCGCTTGTGATGCGCATCCAGCTCGCCTTCCCCGAGGCCCGCTTCATCAGCGCCGACCGGTACAATCAGATCTTCACCGTGCACGGGAGCAACATGATGTTCCTGTTTGCGGTGCCGGTCATGGAGGCGATGGCGGTCTATCTCGTTCCTCTGATGGTCGGAACCCGCAACATCGCCTTTCCCAGGCTGAACGCCTTCTCCTATTGGATCTACCTCGCCGGAGGACTGCTGCTGTGGATCTCGCTTGCCCTCGATACCGCGCCCGATGTCGGCTGGTTTTCCTATGTGCCACTCGCAGGCCCGCAGTATGGCGCGGGGAAACGGGCCGATCTCTGGGCGCAGATGATCACTTTCACCGAGGTGTCCGCCCTCGCGGTCGCCGTCGAGATCGTCGTGACCGTCTTCAAGCTGCGGGCGCCGGGCATGTCGCTCAATCGCATCCCGCTCTTCGTCTGGTCGATGCTGGTGACGGCCTTTCTGGTCATCCTGGCAATGCCGGCGATCATGTTCAGCTCCTCGTCGCTCATTCTCGACCGGCTGGTCGGCACGCAGTTCTACAATCCCTCCGAAGGCGGCGACGTCCTACTCTGGCAGCACCTGTTCTGGTTCTTCGGCCATCCGGAGGTCTACATCATCTTCCTGCCGGCGGTCGGCATGGTGTCCGCCATGATCTCCACCTTCACGCAGCGTCCTGTCTTCGGCTACCTGCCTTTGGTGCTGGCAATGATCGCGACAGGAGTCCTGGCCTTCGGCCTCTGGGTGCATCACATGTTCGTCGCCGGTCTGCCCCGACTGGGAAGCAGCTTCTTCACCGCCTCAAGCATGGCGATCGCCATTCCCGCCGGAACCCAGATCTTCTGCTGGCTGGCAACGCTGTGGGATGGCCGTCCAGTCTTCAAGACACCGCTGCTTTTCATCATCGGCTTCCTCATCACCTTTGTGATCGGCGGAATGACTGGCGTGATGGTTGCGTCCGTGCCGCTCGACACTCAGGTTCACGATACCTATTTCGTCGTGGCGCATTTCCATTACGTGCTGATCGGCGGCTCGGTCTTCCCTCTCATCGGCTCGATCTACTACTGGTTCCCGAAGATGACCGGCCGGATGATGAGTGAAAGGCTCGGCCGATGGGCTTTCGGCCTGATCTTCATCGGCTTTCACCTGACGTTCTTCCCCATGCACATCCTCGGCCTTGAGGGTATGCCGCGGCGTGTCTATACCTATCCGCCGGAGTTGCCCTGGGCAGGCTTGAACCTCTTTGTCAGCCTCAGCACTATCATCCTGGCCGTCGGCTTCCTGGTCTTCTTCGTTGACGCCATCCGCAGCTTCAAATTCGGGCCGCCCGCGGAACCGAACCCCTGGAACGCCTCGACGTTGGAATGGGCCACATCCTCGCCCCCTGCCCCTTACAACTTCCGCCACATCCCCGTCGTGGAATCGGCCGAACCGCTCTGGACCGACAGGGAAACATTGCCCGTGGCCACGGGACTTCGGCTCGACCGGCGAGAAGTGATCGTCAGCAGCGTTGCAGCAGCGGAGCCGGAGGCGCGGGAGTCCTCGCCAGCCGATTCCATCTGGCCGTTTCTGGCCGCCATCGCCACGAGCATCATGCTGATCGCCTCGATCTTCAGCCCGTGGGCCGTCGTCTGGGGAGCCGTTCCGGTAGCGATCACTCTGACCGGATGGTTCTGGCCCAAGCAAACACCGGAGGACGAGTCATGAAGGAGCGCGTGGTCACCGATCTGTCGAAGCTTCCCCTGCACGGCTTGGGCACCGCCAGCCTGACCTTCTGGGGCACCAGCGCCTTCATGCTGATCGAAGGCATGGGATTCGCTCTGGCGATCGTCGTTTACTTCTATCTCATGAGCCTGGCGCCGCGTTGGCCGATCGAAGCCCCTGCCCCGGATCTCCTTCCCGGCACAATTCTGACCCTGCTGCTTCTCGTCAGCATCGTGCCGAATATGCTCGTCGCGCGGTGGGCGAAGCAGAGGGATCTCCGCAAGGTGCGCGCGGGACTGATCATCATGGCTCTTCTCGGAGCAGCACCCCTCATACCCCGCGCCTATGAATTTCCTGCCCTTCACATCGGTTGGGACGACGATGCCTATGGATCGATCGTCTGGACGATGCTCGGCCTGCACGCGACCCACATCATCACCGACCTCGTCGATACCGTCGTTCTCGCCTGCCTGATGTTTTCGAAGCATGGCGACAATGCGCGGCGCTACGGCGATGTCGAAGACAACGCGCTCTACTGGAACTTTGTCGTCCTCGCCTGGCTTCCCCTCTACGGATGCATCTATTGGGTGCCACGGCTATGAGAACAGCAACGACAATCGCTTTTCTTCTTATGGCGACACCGGGATTGGCACATGAAGGCCATGCCCATTCGAATTCCCTCCCATGGACGGCCGATCCCTGGATAATCGCGCCGCTCGCAGTCTGCGCAGCCCTCTATGCAAGCGGAAGCCTTCGCTTGATGTCGCGATCATCCACGGGCCGGCGAGTCTTCGCGTACCGGTGTTGGGCCTATTGGGCGGGCTGGCTGGTGCTTGCCGGCGCGCTTGTCTCTCCCCTGCATTGGCTGGGAGAACAGCTTTTCACCGTCCATATGATCGAACATGAACTGGTTATGGCGGTTGCCGCGCCGCTCATCGTATTGGCACGCCCGTCGGCGGTGCTGCTCTGGGGGCTGCCGAGGACCGTCAGGCGTCGGGCGGGACAGGTGCTCGCCTCGAGCGTGGTCCGCAGGACCTGGACGTTGCTGAGCAACGGCACTGTCGCGACGCTGCTCCACGGGGTGGCAATCTGGGCATGGCACGCGCCTCTTCTGTTCGACGCCGCGATCGAAAGCACGCCGCTCCACCGTTTGCAGCATCTTTTCTTTTTCCTGAGTGCCATCCTGTTCTGGTGGCCTGTCATCTGGAAGACGAACAGGGGGCTTGCGGCCTGGCATCTGTTCGTGACGATGCTCCATATGAGCATTCTTGGGGCCCTTATCGCCCTGTCGCCGAACGTGCTCTACGTCGTGCAGACACGATCGTCTGGGGCTTGGGGGCTGTCGCCGCTCGAAGACCAGCAGATGGCCGGCCTGGTAATGTGGATTCCTGCCGGCATCGTCTACGCCACTGTTGCGCTGGCGCTGACGGCATTATGGATCAGGGATTCCGGAAAGGGAGGCGCAGATGGAACGCCTATCGTCGCCCCATGATTCCCTTCGCCCCGCCTTTGTCATCGCCGCCTGCGTGGTGGGCCTGACGGCGGGATTGAGCTTGACCGACATCTACCGGGAGCGATCCGAAAGGCAGGCTGTTGCCGTCGCCATGACAAAAGGCGATCCGGCGCGGGCGCCAGCGATTTTTCGCCGATATGGCTGCGCCGGATGTCACACCATTCCGGGCATCGAGGGCGCCGACGGCAAGGTCGGCGGCGATCTCTCCGGTCTGCGCAAGCGGGTCTACATTGCCGGCGTGCTCAACAATTCCACCGACAACCTCATCGCCTGGATCGTCGCGCCACAGGCCCATTCGCCAAAGACGGCGATGCCCACCACCGGAATATCCGAACAGGAAGCCCGCGATCTCGCAGCCTATCTCTATGCTCGCTAAGAAATTGGTGTTTCCGATCAACTCGCCTTCAACAGTTACTCGGACCATCACGACGCGCCAGTATGCAAACGCTGATAATAAGCGCATGATCACCCTTAGGTGCATGTCGTCCGGAAGTCTGCAGCTCCAGGATCGTGACATGCATCAAGACAAGAAACTAAAGCGCTTGGCAGGAATCAATTTTCTCGCCGCGCTTTAGAAGGAGATCCGCATGGATCGCACGATTGTGAAGAAGCATTTGGAGCAGGCGCTGGAACATGTCGCCCTGGGAGAGTTGCACGTCGCTCGGCAGCGCGAGCTCATCGCTGAGCTGACCAATCGCGGTGCTGACGTTAGGGAAGCGATACGGCTTTTGACCAATTTCGAGGAATCGCAGGTGATGCACGTGGCGCACCTTGAGAGGCTTAAGGCAGAGTTGCTCGAATGTGAAGAGAAGCGTCAGGTCGGCGGATCCGCAGGTAGTGCGACCCATTGACCGGCAACTTGATGCGGTGTAGCTGGCTGGTCTCAGCCGGAGCAAGACCTTCTCCGGCAGCAGAACCTGGCCTCCATTGCCGGGCGTCCGCATCGCTGCCTTGTCGCCTTCAGCCGTGGCCCTGGTCCTCGAGCAGATTGCTGACGGATATGGGAATTCCGATCCAGCACCTGATCCCATAGTCTCCAAGAGTGTAGGAGGTCTTGGCATTCGGCTGGTAGGCAGCGCGCTGGCGCTCAGTCAATTCTCGGCCCTGGCCGCCCCTGGCAGCCCTGGCCCAACATCTCGCGGAGCGGCCCGGTCGGACTGCAATGCCGCTTTTCCGCCGCAAGACATCAGGATTTCGAGGGGGTTCCGAGGCTGAATGCAAAACGTTTGCTGCACCCTGTCGATTCAATGGAAGTAGATCCGCTGAAACGCTGGCCATGGCGAGACAATGCTAAGTCGAGCCGTGTCGGTGCCCCGAAGGGGGAGGCTTGGTCCATGTTGTCGATAGCCGATACTTTCCGTCAGGAGCGCTACAAGGACAAGGCGGCGGCGACCTTTTCCAGGTCGATCGGTTTGCCGCAGAGCACACCGCCCTTGTACCTGGTGGGAATGACTGTTCGGTCGTAGCCAGTGGCGAAGACGAAGCTAATGTGTCGCTCCTGCAATTCATCGGCGACAGCGAAGACGAGCTCGTCACCGAGGCAGACATCGAGGATTGCCGCATCGATATGTTCGCGGGCAATAAGTCCGAGCGCGTGACCGACTCTTGCCGTCGGACCCACGACGGTTGCGCCTAAGTCTTCGAGCCTCCGGCGGGTCGCGTCGGCAAGAGAATATTCGTCTTCGACGATCAGGATACGCTTTCCCGAGAAAAGTTTTTGATTGCCTTTTTCCACTGGGCCTCTCCGAACAGGTAACAGCCGCCAACCGGCTGACGCCTTCGCGCGTCGAACCCTTGCTTAAGACAAAAGTTGCGCGATAGGTAATGTCAATCAACGTCTTACCGGTATTGACGCCATTAAGTTGGGAGCCTGGCTTGCGGACTTTCTCCCGGGAATCTGCTGTACTTCTTGGGGAAACCATCAGGCGCTCATACGCCGCCTCCGGGATACAATAAGAGCCATTGGCCTTGGCGATAAGGCCTTCCCGGTCGATGATGAACACCTTTCCTCATGTCGGCCTGATAAACCCGTCACCTTCCAGGAAGTGAAGCGCGGTTGTTACTCCAGAACGGTGGACACCGAGCATTGAAGATAGTTGCTCACGGGTGAGATGCAGCACATGGCCTTCTGACCGATCGTCGAGCATGAGCAACAAGCGGGCCAGTCTCCGCTCGAGCGTATAGAGGCTGCTGGCAAGGGCGGTGTAGCCCATTTGGATTGCGAGCGATCGAGAAAATGACGACAAAAGAGTGCGCCATCGAGGCGCTCTGTGCGTGAGACGAAGGAAGCTGTCGACGTCGATGCGCTGAGCCCTCCCCTCGACGAGAGGCGCGCGGACGCCGCTTCGGATGGTTGGGAAGAACTCGGGATAGTCAGATGTAAATGGGCGTAGCGGTGGCTTGAACAAGGTCCACTTCCAGCTGGTACGCGAGCGGACACAAAGCTTCAACCTGTTGATAAGGTTTGCCACCGGACCCAAATATGAGAAAAGCCTTATGGATCGATTTTCATGGTAAGCAGAATCAGGAGAACGCTGACCGTGCAGCAGCGCGCCACGGCGTTCGAACACACGAGTAGGGTGGCGGCGGAAACCGCTGAAGAAGAGCGTCGCCTTCGCGATGAAAAGAACGACCGCCTCCGAAAATTGCGGCTAGCGTCCAGGACGCGGCCTGACAGATAGAAGCGTTTGCTCACGGCTATAGGGACGTTGAGCATTAACACCGCCTGCCGCTCAACCTTGCAGATCGTATCGACTGATCTTACACGGCTGGTCGCCCGACAGGAGCCGCGCAGCGGCACGCCGAACGACCATGGTAGCGGTTTCGAACGGCGACCGTGGGCCGCGGCTCAAGGTGCTGCCGTGATCAGCTCATTCAGTACAGCTGAGGATCCCTATCTCGCGAAATCTGAGAGATAGCAAGGAATTGGTCTCCCGGCGCCAGCAAATCGTGTTTTTCAGCGAAGGCAACATACAGGCCGCGTGCCGTCTCCGGCTCGATCTCGCCGCGCAGCGCCGCACCGCAAGCCTTGAGTGCGATCGAATGCGCGTGATCCCGTAATGACGCCGGCCATTCGATAAGATGCCGATAGGCGTCCATCACGCTGCGGACCTCAACTGGAAATCCAAGACCAACAAGAACGGAGACAGGCTGTCTGAACATATCGGGCTTCATCATTCTCTCCTTCCCAACCCGCGATGCTGACGGGCGCCGCGGCCATGGCGCCCTCTGATGTCTGTAAGTTCGGCCGCTTTCCGTGCTGGATCAGCCGACGGCATCCGATTTGGTTTTCGTGTGTCGCGAATTCAAGAGGAATCGCAAAAGTCGCTGGCACTGATCTTGCGACAGCCCGCGGCCGTCCTAGCACATTAGCTGAGCGTGCTCTTAATGGTTTTAAGCATAACCAGATGGCTCTGAATGCCGGTTACTGCGACCATGGACGCTCCTCGTGCCATGGGGTCATCGCCATTTCTGGCGTAGCTTTTGTGGATGGTTAGCAGCTCCTCATGCCCATCGATCTGGCCGTTGATGTACATGCGGTCGAATTCCGCTCCTTTGGCCGCTTGGAGCTTCTGCACCGCCGTCTGATGTTTTTCGCTGAACCCATTAGCGCCTGGCTTGGAACCAAACGCCTCAGCAACTGCCGCTTGTTCTGCTATCTCAAGTTCGGCAAATGTCTTGACTGCGCGGTTGGTTGCTTTGGCTACAGCGAGCTCACTCGTCGCTGTCGCAAAGTCGCCTCCCATCAGGGCTTTCAACTTTCCTTTCTCGATGCCTGCATCCTGCGCAACGACACGAGTTGCCATCGGCAACAGGCTCACCGCTGCCATTCCGAATATGACGTTTCTTCTGTCCATGGGACAATCTCCTTCGTTTGCCATGTGGACGAACAAGCTCGATGCCCTCCAGTTCCCTCGGACAGAGCAGAAAAGGATGTCCGCATAAGATCCGGCAACGCGAACCGGCTGGTCCATGCCCGATCCTGATCAGCTATAGATCCAGCTCGCGACCGCCACCGCGACCGCAACAACAACCAACGTGCCAATGAAGATGCGCAACGCAGGCGAGCGGGTGGTCTGGGGAATGGTCGCCGCGCTTCCTGGCTCGCGCATCGCGACGTCGTAATTCCGCTGATGATCGGCGGCCCCGATATTCCGGGCATTCAGTGCCATCCCGACCTGTTCGGGAGTTATCGGCTGACCCGCAGCCTCGGCATCCGTTTCTAGTGGTGCGGCTGCAGGGTCGAAGCCGGGTCTGATATCGCCGGTCGCTCCCGACTGGATCGCCCCGCGGATCTGCGCGGCGGCCTTGTCCCTTTTCTTAGTCATTCAAGCTCTCCTCGTTCGATCGCGGGTGAAGGGCTCTCGTCACGACCGCTCAACTTCCAGGATGAAATGGAGCCGATGGTAATGATGACCCCGATGGTGACGATGATACCTGCGTAGGCCAGAACCAATCCGCACGGGGAATCCTGATCCATCGACATCCTCCTCCTGCTCCCTACGCGTCCTCAAGTCTGCCCCGAGTGGGTCAGGCGGCTGTCGTCCGAGGCAAGGGCAGCGGTCGGGCCGGCGCTTTCATCAATGATGCGCGCGCCGCGCTGACGCGTGAGGTAGCGCCAGATCCACTGGATGCTGACGAGAAGCCGCTTTTCGAAGTTGATAAGCAGATACACGTGCACGATTGCCCACAGCAGCCATGCGAGCCTTCCTTTCAGGGTCCACCGGCCGAAGTCAAAGACGGCGGCGTTGCGACCGATAACGGCTGTATTGCCTCTGTTGCGGAAGACGAAGCCCGGCCCCCTAATCGCAGGCTCCTTGCGAAGCCGTCGTCCAAGGTAGATGCCTTGCTGTTTAGCAACCTGCGCAAGCGCGGGGAGCGGCTTTCCGTCCGTTCCGATCAAAGCGGCTGTGTCTCCGAGCGCATAGACATCCTCGAAGCCCTGGACGCGAAGTTGATCATCGACCGGAATGCGGTTGCCGGCAGTGCCCGAGAGGCCGAGCCAGCGATGTGCTGGCGACGCTTTCACGCCGGCTCCCCAGATGATCGATCCGGCTAAGACGAAGGTGCCGCCGATGTTCGCACCGTCCTTTGTAATTTCGACGACCCGGCTTCCTGTGCGAACTTCGACGCCGATCTTTTCAAGGTATCGTGTTGCATATTCAGAGAGATGCTCAGGAAAGGCCCCCAGAATGCGGGGGCCTGCTTCCACCAGCAGAACGCGGAGATGGTCGGGCTGAAGGTTACGAAAGTCCTTGCTGATCATGAAGCGTCCGAGCTCCGAAATGGCGCCGGCCATTTCGACGCCCGTGGGGCCGCCGCCAATAATGATGCTCGTCAACAGCGCCTGCTTCTCGGCGGGGCTGTCCGCTCTTTCGGCCTTCTCAAACGCCAGAAGAAGGCGATGCCTAATCTCTCGCGCCTCATGGATCGTCTTGAGACCCGGCGCCAGAGCCTGCCACTCGTCATGTCCGAAGTAATTGTATTCGGAACCTGTGGCTATCACGAGCTGGTCGTAGGGTATATCGGCCCCGTCCGCGAGCAGGACCCGCCGCTTTGACGTGTCGACGCCAACCACTTCCGCCATGATCATTTCGATGTTCCTGTAACCCGCAAGCGTCTTTCTGATGGGCTCTGCTATGTCAGCCGGCGACAAGGCGGCGGTGGCCACCTGGTAGAGAAGCGGTTGGAAGAGATTGTGGTTGCGGCGGTCGACGACGACGCAGTCTACATCAGCATTCCCGAGCTCCCGGGCACAGGCAAGGCCTGCGAAACCGCCACCTACCACGACAACTCGGCGGCGTCCTCTCGCCGAACCTTCTGCTTCTGCCGTCGTCTTTACGTGATGCGGCATGAAATCTTCCCAAAACAGTGTTTTGCCAACGCCCGTCGCCACACAGCCTAAGCGCCGACTGTTCAAGCGCGCTTAGGCGGCTTCGGATGTCGCCAGCTTCGACCGTGCTTACTTACCCGTTTTCACGACAGATGCCGCTAACAACCGGGGACGTCGAAGGTTCCAGCACACACTTAAACTGTGGTGGGTTCGGACTGATGCTGCGAGCAGCTCCCTCATGCATCGACCCACACAGACTTTGATCGAGATGAAATGCCTATGTCGTCCAGCCGAACGAGAGCCTGAAGCTCACCTAGCAGACCACGGACCGGATTACCTTTTGCAGTGAAGGGTCGGCAGATGCGCGACAGTTCGGACGTTCCGAGAGAGTGCGGTGCCGTACAGTAGCGGAACCACCGAGGCGGAGTGCGGTTGTCGTGGACCAAAGCGACCCGAATCGCATTCGACACCCGGAGAAACAGCATGAAACCCCTCAACACCGTCACAAGCAAGCGGGCGGTGAGAGCCATGGATGTGCGCGAGGTAGCGATCTATCGCGGACCGCATCTTTACAGCCAAACGCCAATGATCCGCATCCAGCTGGACTTGGGAACGCTGGAGCAGTATCCGACGGACCGCCTTCCTGGCTTCGCGGGAAAGCTCACGCAGCTGCTTCCCGGGCTGCATCAACACGGCTGCTGCTACGGCGAAGCGGGTGGCTTCCTCCGCCGCATGGCGGAAGGAACCTGGCTCGGGCATGTGACCGAGCATGTCGCTCTGGAATTGCAGAACATGGCAGGGGCCGACGTCGCCAGGGGGAAAACTCGTTCGGTGGCAGGCGAACGAGGCGTATACAACGTCATGTTCGCCTATCAGGACGAGGAGGTTGGCCTGCTGGCCGGGCGTTTTGCGCTGGAACTGGTGGATAGCCTGCTGCCGCCAGAGCTCCAGGGTGTCTCGAGCCTCGGGAAAATCACTGCTTCTTCAATTGACACCTTCAAGCTCGCCGGAGCGCTCGACGCTCTGCGCGCGCTTCATCGGGACCGGGCGTTCGGCCCGACCACGGCATCTCTCATCAAGGAGGCGGAGCTGCGGGGGATCCCCTGGCGCCGGCGGGACTCGAGTAGCCTGGTGCAGCTGGGCTACGGCAAGCACCTCAGGCGTATCAGGGCGGGTTGCAGTTCGCTCACCTCGGAAATTGGGGCTGAGATCGCCAGCGACAAGGATCTGACATGCAAGCTGCTGCAGGAGGCCGGGCTGCCGGTTCCGCGAAGCATCATCGTGGAAGATGCCGCAGCCGCAGTGCGTGCTGCACGTCGCCTTGGTTTTCCCGTCGTCACTAAGCCGATCGATGGCAACCATGGCCGCGGCGTCAATGTCGGCCTGGCCAGCGACGAGGAAGTGGCGTGGGGTTTCCTACAGGCGCAGGCGCATAGTCCATCAGTCCTCGTCGAGCAGCAAATGGCAGGCGCCGATCACCGCATCCTGGTCGTGGGCGGAAAGCTCGTGGCCGCGGCCAAGCGAGTTCCCGCACAAGTCACCGGCGATGGGCTATCGACGATCCGGGAACTGATCGAACAGGTGAACCAGGATCCACGCCGCGGCGAGGGGCACGAGGCCGCGCTGACCAAGATTGTGATAGATGACTGCCTCCTGCATTTCATCGCGCGATCAGGTCTCAGCCTTTCGAGCGTGCCTGCCAGGAACGAGCGGGTGATGCTGCTTCCGACGGCCAACCTTTCGACCGGCGGCGTCGCAATCGACTGCACCGACGAGGTTCACCCCGACAATGCGCTCATTGCCTGCCGGGCGGCACAGATAGTCGGTCTCGACATTGCAGGTATCGATTTTATCGCGCCGGATATCGGCCAGTCTGTCCTCGAAACAGGTGGCGGTATAATTGAGGTCAATGCTGGGCCCGGTTTCCGCATGCATCTCCATCCCTCCCAGGGACGGGCCCGTAATGTCGCGAAGCCGGTTCTCGACCTTCTTTATCCGGAAGGAACGCCCTCGAGCGTACCGGTATTCGCCGTTACGGGCACGAATGGCAAGACCACCACTGCCCGGATGCTTGCCCATATTCTCTCGGCCGATGGCCAGAAAGTGGGGCTGACCACCAGCACCGGCATATACATAGACGGCCGGCAGATCATGAGCGGGGATTGCACTGGGCCAAAAAGTGCCCGCGTGGTCCTTGCCGAGCCAACGATCGACATGGCGGTACTCGAGACGGCCCGGGGCGGCATCCTGCGCGAGGGGCTGGCCTTCGACCGTTGTGACGTCGGTTGTGTGACGAACGTGTCGAGCGATCATCTCGGCTTGAAGGGCATCGACACCCTCGAGGATCTGGCTGCTGTTAAATCCATCATCGTGGAGTCGGTCAGGCGGGGCGGATGGAGCATTCTGAACGCCGACAATAGCCATACGGCCGCAATGCGTGAGGAAGCAGGTGGTCAGTTGTGCTACTTCACGGCTCAGCCGCCGGACCGCTGGCCCGATTTCCTGAAGGATCATATTTGGGAAGGCGGCAGAGCCGTCGTTTGTGACCTGGCATCCAAGCCGCAGGATATATTGCTTTATGATGGCGGCCAGGTGATGCTGGTCGCAACGGCGGATGAAATTCCGGCGACCTTCGGCGGCCTGGCCGGTTTCAACGTCGAGAATGCGCTTGCGGCGGCGGCGATGGCCTATTGCGGCGGCATCGCCCTTCCGGTGATCCGCAGCGCGCTGAGCACCTTCGGAACCTCGTTCGAGCAGTCTCCCGGCCGCCTGAACATCATCGAACGGCATGGTTTAAAGATAATTGTCGACTATGCCCATAATCCGGACGGTCTGCGCGCACTCGGCGGGCTTGTCGAAAAGCTCAGAACGGAACACGGCAGCTGCATCGGCGTGATCGGGATCGCAGGTGATCGGCGTGATGAAGACATACTGGAAATGGGCAGACTTTCTGGCGGCATCTTCGACAAGCTGATCCTGAAGGAAGATGGCGATCCACGTGGCCGGGCCGTCGGTGAGGTGGCCGCTATTCTTATGGAAGGAGCGCGACGCGCGGGTCTCCCGCTTGAGAATATCGAAATCGTGCCGAATGAAAGACGAGCCGTCGACAAGGCACTCGTCATGGCGCTGGAAAACGATCTCGTCGTCATCACTGCCGACGATGTAGGTCAAGTATGGCAGCAGGCATCGCGTCAGGTCCGCAGGCGCAAAAAGCAGGCCTTCGTTCCCCCCGAGATGACGTCGAAGGCCGAGGCAAGGATCTCGTGATGTGGTCGATCATTCTCCATGGCGGGGCCAAGAAGATCGCCGAAAAGGACGCAGCTGCGAACCGCACCGGCTGCCGCCGGGCGCTAGAGGCGGGCGCAGAGATCCTGAAGAACCACGGCAACTGCGTAGACGCCGTTGAAGCGGCGGTTCGCGTGTTGGAAGATGATCCGACATTCAATGCCGGCTATGGCAGCGCGCTCAACGCCGACGGCGAGGTGGAAATGTGCGCAGCACTGATGGAGGGAGCGGGCTTCAACGTCGGAGCCGTGGCCGTAGCAAGGGGCCTGCGCAATCCCATCTCCGTCGCCAAGGCGATGCTTTATGAAGAACCTGTCCTGATTGCCGGCGACGGCGCAAGGGCGTTCGCTGCCGAGGCGGGGGAGAGGCTCTGCGACGCCGACGCAATGATCGCTTTGCCCAAAGGATCGGCACACGAGGAAAGGGGACACGACACCGTCGGCTGTATCGCGCTCGACGACAGCGGCCGTCTTGCGGCGGCCGTCTCGACCGGCGGCCTTGACGGCGCGCCGGCCGGAAGGGTCGGCGACTCGCCGCAGCCTGGCTGCGGCTTTTACTGCGACGACAATATCGGCGCCGTCGTCTTCTCCGGCGATGGTGAGCAGATCGCGCGAACGATCCTCGCCGCGCGCGTGATGCAGGCGCTGGAGGATTTGTCGCCCGATCGGGCGGTCGAGGCGGCGCTTGCTCATCTGGAGCGCACCGGCGGCGAGGCGGGCGGCATCGTATTGACGCCCGACGGAAAGTTCGGCTGGGGCCATAACAGCGAAGATTTCGCGGTTGCTTTGGCAAGCAGCGCCCGTCCTGATCCTCAGATCTACCTGAGAAAGAGGAAAACAAGCCGTGGCTAAGGAAACGAAGGCCGCGAAAACCGGCCACGGCACCCTGATCATCATTGGCGGCCACGAAGATCACGATGGGGACCGGGTCATTCTGAAGGAGGTGGCGAGCCGCATCAAGGATGGCAAGCTCGTGCTGGCAACGGTGGCCTCGCACGAACCAGACGGCTACCTGGAAAAATACCGGTCGTCCTTTGCCGAACTCGGCGTGCCCGATGTGACCGAGCTCTATATCGATGAGCGCGACCAGGCGGCGATGGACGAGAAGCTCGACGGTCTGAGGCAGGTCAGAGCGGTGTTTTTCTCCGGCGGGGATCAGCTGCGGATCACCAGCCTGGTCGGCGATACCCCCATCTACCGGCAGATTCACGACATCTTCGCCGGCGGCGGGGTCATCGCGGGAACCTCGGCGGGCGCTTCGGCAATGAGCGAGACGATGTTGGTGCGCGGGCGGAATGCCTCGTCCTTCCGTATCGGCGATATCAGCATGGCTACTGGTCTCGGCCTTCTTCCGAACGTGATCATCGATCAGCATTTTGCTGAACGCGGGAGGATCGGCCGGCTCATCGGGGCTGTTTCGCAGAACCCGCGCGTTCTCGGCATCGGTATCGACGAGGATACAGCGATCGTTGTTCAGGGCCATCAGTTCCGGGTGATAGGCAGCGGAGCCGTCTATCTCGTCGACGGCGGCGATGTCACCCATTCGAACATTGCCGAAGCTTCTCCTGAGGAAGCTCTATCGATCTACGATCTCAGGCTTCATGTGCTGGGCTCCGGCGATAGGTTCGATCTCGAAACACGTCGGCCTGTCCGGGAGCCGCATAAGTAAGGCTGAGTGCAACGCGCTATTTCTCGGACATGCCGCCTTACATCAGACAGCGGCGCTATCGCCGGATTCACGTCTGCTGCGCTGGTGGATCGGCGAGTCGAAGCCAGGGAAGACGTCATCGCTATCGCGGGCGGTGATCGCATGGCTGCGTTTCATGAACGCGGACGCAAAGCGCGCTTCGCGCCTGGCGACCAGCGATTTCCGTTCACTAAGTCAGAGATTAGGCGCATGATCTACCGGGAGGAGATGGCCATGGAGCGGGCAATGGCGGAGAAACATTTGCAGCAGGCGCGCGAGCATGTCGCCTTGGGAGAAATGCATCTTGCTCGGCAGCGCGAAATCCTGGCCGAGCTGACTCATCGTGGCGCCGATCTCACGGAAGCCGAACGGCTTCTGACGAATTTCGAACAATTCCAAATCATCCATCTTGCTCACCTCGACAGGCTCAAAGCGGAACTTGCCTTGCCAAGAGGAGCAGCATGAGGCCGGGATCAGGCCCGCAGCATGCCCTCAGCCATAGTCCTCACCCGCGATCAGATTGGTGAGAGAAATGGGAATTGCGATCGAGCAACTGATCCCATCGTCTCCAAGAGTGTAGGTGGTCTTGGCATTCAGCTGATAGGGCAGCGCGCGCTCGATCAGTTCACGGCCCTGGCCGCCCCCTTGGGGTCCGGAATTTTCGGGCGGCATCTTCACCCCACTCTCCCGCCAGTCGACATGTAGCCATGGCTTGCCACCGTCGCCGGATTGCTCGACATGCCAGTTGATGGCCAGACGTGCCCGAGGTTGGCTCAGCGCTCCGTATTTGACCGCATTCGTCGCCAATTCATGCATTGCCAATGCCATTGTCTGTACGCTGGTCGAGCGTAGCCTGACGCCGTCCGCACCTTCGAGAGTAATCCGGTCCATCTGGCCGTCCTGCACGCCGTGCGCCGCCAGTTCCGATAGGATAAGCTGATCGAACGTGATGCGCTCCCCCTCCTGCAGGCGCGAAAGAAGACCCTGCACACGCGCCAATACATCCAGGCGGTCGCAAAACCTCTTATAAAAGTCAGGCAGATCGGCGCTGGTGCGCATGGTCTTGTCCGCCATCGACCGCACCACCGCCATGAGATTGCGCGTGCGGTGCTGAAGTTCGGCGACCAGCACTTTCGTCCGGTCGGCAGAGGCTTTTTCATCGGTGATATCGCGGCCGATACCACCAATCTGCTTCACATTGCCTTCCTCTCCTAGAATCGGAAAGTCAGCATTGCGCAGCCAGCGTATCTCATGGTCCGAAGCACGCCTGATGCGGTATTCGAACTCCACGCGTTCGCCGTTTCGCACGCGGCGGATTTCGGAGAGCGCCTGTTCGCGGTCTTCGGGAATGATCAGTTCCGCCCAGCTGCGGAAGTTGTTGCCGGTCATGGCCTGCTCCCGATCGACCCCATAGATCGTCTCGAACGCCGGCGTCAAATAGACCCATTGCAACGTCTCGGCGTCCCGGATCCACAAGACGTCGGAAGAGGCTTCGCCAAACAGACGGAACTGCTCCTCCCCCTGCCGCAAAGCGGCTTGAGCTTGTTTGCGCGCCGAGATGTCGATGCAGAACTCGGCAATCGTGCCATCGCCAAGATCGCGCCCAGCAAACAGCATCCAGCGACGCGTCCCGTCGGCGAGGACATATTCTTTTTCATAGGGCCCGAGCTTGCCGGTCTCTTTCACCGCAGCCATCTGCGCTTCGGTCTCCGCAAGGTGCTCAGCCGGCGTCAGCCGTCGCCAGTGCAGCTCGGAGCGCTCCATTTGCGAGCGCGTATAGCCTGTCATCTTCAGGAACACCTCGTTGGCATCGCAGATGACGCCCTCCTGATTGATGAACACCACTCCAACTGCATCCGTCTCCAGGACACGCTGCAAGCGCTCTTCGCTGCGGCGAAGCGCAACCTCCGCCTCGTAAGTTGCGGTCAAATCTGTGAACGTCACGACAGCCCCGCTGATATAGTTGTCGACACTGCGATATGGCAGGACACGCGCGGCGTAGTGGCGGTTGTTCGTCGGGTCGCTGACTTTTCGATCTACTGGCACCAGCGTCCTGAGAACGAGACGAACATCGTCCAGGAGCTCCGGATATGCAACGCGCGAAACGACGTGATCGAGCGGCCGTCCGACATCGGTTTCCAGCAGGTGGAATATTTCCGTCGCCGCCGGCGTGAAGCTCCTGACGCGCAGATCATTGTCGAGGAACACGGTGGCGATCTGCGTTGCCTCAAGCAAGTTCTTCAGGTCAGAATTCGTGCGGTCCAGCTCGGTGACGCGATGCGCAAGCTCGCCATTGACGGTCTGCAGTTCCTCGTTGACCGACTGCAACTCCTCTTTTGAGGTTTCCATCTCCTCGTTCGCCGACTGCAGTTCCTCATTGATCGACTGATACTCTTCGTTGGAAGACTTCAGTTCCTCATTGGTCGATTCCAATTCCTCGATCGTCGCCTGAAGCCGGTCCCGGGTGACGCGCAGATCGGTTTCCAGGCGCTGGACATGCTCTTCGCTCGTCAGCCGTCCGCCGTCGGGCGCTGTCCCCTCGGCCACCTGCCCCGCATCTTGGAACAGCACGATCAGCGAGGTGACGTCGCCGCTGCCGAGCGGTTCGACAATGATATTGACGGCGTAAGTGCGATCATCCTGACGCAGCAGCACCCTGGGCACTTCCACCTTGACGGCCTCAGTCGTGGCACGCTGCAGCGCGGAGCGCATATCGAGCCTGAGATCCCGATGCGCCAAACTGAGGAGATTAAGGGTCGCTGTCCCTGACATCGGCTCCAGATAGCGGCCCGTGCGGCCTGAAAAGTGCAGCACGTCATAATGCGAATCGACCACGACATAGGCTGGCGCGAAGCGCTCGGCGACCACTTCGGCCTGCCGACTGATCGTCGCCGACAGCCGGCCGGTTTGCAGCGTCGGAGCCGGCGCGGAAAGGGCATGGTCGGGGCTGCGCGGGCGTGGACTGAGCGGAAAGTCCGGAATGATGCGGGTCGCTGTCTCGAGCCTTCGAAACAGTCGGTTCTTGCGGTCGATGGGCGCGAAAAGCTTGGCGTGACGGGTAACGTTTTCCGACGATCCCAAAAACAGGATGCCGCTCGGCCTGAGAGCGAAGTGGAAGATCGGGATGACCCTGTTTTGCAGCTCGCTATCGAGATAGATCAGCAAGTTCCTGCAAGACAGAATGTCGATTCGGGAGAACGGCGCATCCTTGACGATGTTGTGGGGCGAGAAGATGCACATCTCCCGCAATTCCTTTACGACGCAATAAGTATCGCCCTCACGCACGAACCAGCGTGCGAGCCGGTCGGGCTGGATCTGAGAGGTGATCGCAGCTGAATAGCGCCCCGCACGCGCAATCCCCAGCGCACGGGCATCGAGGTCTGTCGCGAAGATCTGCACATCCGGAGGGTAATCCATCTTCGCCATATGCTCGCGCAGCAGCATCGCGATCGAATAGGCTTCCTCCCCGGTCGCGCAACCAAGCACCCAGACGCGCAGCTGGTCGCCCGGCTCTTTGCCCTCGAACAGCCTTGGAATTTCACGCTCGAGCGCTTCGAACTCTGCCGGATCTCTGAAAAATTGAGTGACGCCGATCAGCAGATCCTGAAAAAGGTTTTGCACCTCATCGCGGCTGGCGCGCAGCCGCTCGATATAGCTGTCGATGTTGCCGATCTGAAGCACCTGCATGCGCCGCTGGACACGCCGTGTGAAAGTTCCGCGCTTGTATCCGTGGAAGTCGTGACTGGTGACATTGCGCAGAACCGTGGCGATCTGCGTGATCTGCGCCTCCAGGGCGCTCACCGGCTCGTCATCAAGGCCGACATCTTCCTCCTCGGCGACATTGCCGGCATAAAGCGTGATGTGACCTGCAATACTCTCAGCCGGCAATCTGAGGTCGGCGATCGCCAGCGCCCCTCCTGCTTCTTCGGGAGATCTGTCGTCGCTCTCGCTGATCTCTACGATCGAGAGCCCCCCGAATTTTTTGGTTGCCGCCACCCCGGCCGTGCCGTCACTTTCCAGACCCGCCAGCACCACTGCAATGGCGCGTTCGTGAGCATGTTCTGCCAGCGAGATCAACATGGTGTCGACGGTGCCACGGTGCCCAACTGGTTCCGGGGCCGCCCGAACCCGGATATGACCATCCTCGAGGGTGATCGTATCGTCGGACCCGCCGATGTAGATATGGTTCGGAAGAATGGGCTCTCCATCCACGGCGACCGTCACCGGCAGTCGTTCCTGCCGCTGTAACATTTCAAAGACGGCAGCTGTGGTGAGCCCTTCCTGCTGGCGCACCGCTACGAGATAGGATGCGCCGAGGCCAACGCCGACTTCGGCGAATATCCGCTCCAGCGACGGAAGCGACCGCGCGCACACTGCTATGCCGACGATCACGAGCGGCCGCTCCCATTGGTCCTGCTCGGACGCGCCCGCCTGTTGCTCCATGTCTTCCCGTTCGTCGTATGCCATTCGTCTATCCATGTGTCTGCCGCCGCGATTTTAAACCTTCGGCATGGCAGAAAGATACAACTTTATCAGAGATCCTGGAAACGTGAGGCCCGACCGAGGCGCAGTGAGGTCAGAGCGGCGTCACGCAGAGTAGTAGAATATCGCCGATACTCGGCTGCTCTGGCCTCATAGAGCTCGGCGACAGCGGTGCGGCCGGTATCGCGGGCATCTCGCGCCATCCGCTCCACGAGCGTCACGCGCTCCTCCATGATTCGCATGGCGACCCTGATCGCTTCGTCAAGTTCATCGATATGCGAAGCCAGGACGTCGGCGGTAAAGGCGTGGCCGATCTGACACCGAAATCGCAGCGGCCGCGAACCACGAACCTCTGAAAGCACACCGTGGCAATCGGGACAAGTCAGAGCCGCTGGAGAGGCAATGTTCCGAAGTTCGGCACTGCCGAGCCGCGCGCCGGCGGCAATTTCGACCTCCAGCCGCAGATCCTCCGACGGCATATCAACTGTCGGTCCCGCCTTGCTTCCAGCGATGCTGGCAAGCAGCCCGCCGAGCTCAGCTGCCGAGGCAACATGATCGATCTCCACCGCCTCCAGTGCCGCCAAAGGCATCTGATCTGCCTCCGCGTCAAGCGGGTGCTGCACGACTGCGGTTCCGCCATGGGATTTAATCGCCTGCAGTCCCGCGGCTCCGTCGTTGAGCATCCCGGTCAGGATGAGCCCGACGGCTCGTGGGCCGAACGACAGGGCGGCAGAGCGAAACATCGGATCAATTGACGGCCGCACCATGTTTTCCCGGGGTCCAACTCCCAACTTGATCGTTTCACCCTCGAGGAGAAGGTGACGATCGGGCGCAGCAAGATAGATATGACTCCGCTCGATGGGTTGCCCGTCAACCGCCTGCGTCACTGGAAGCTTGGAACTTGCCGACAAGATCTGAGGTAGATAGCCGGAATAGCTTGCCGGCACATGAGTGGTGACAAATATGCTTGCCGGAAGGTTGGCAGGCAGATCGGCAACGAGGGTCTTGAGCACCGTACCACTTCCTGCCGACCCGCCGATAGCGATGATATCCCTGGTGGGGCTGGAAGACATCGTCTTACCTTTCGACTTCACACCCCAACCCCCCATGCCGCTCATGGTTCCCTGCGAATGCAGACAGAATTCGTCGCAGCAACTCGGCTCACGCGCGGGATGCACAATGCTTGCTCCGACGCGCCTCCGTTCTTCCCGCGCCGAGACGATCAATTCAGCTTTTTCAAATCATCTGGATCAAAGAGTGCGACGGCAATCTTTTCAAGTTCGGCCGCCTTTGCGCAAAGCGCAAAGCCCTCGTACTTCAGTGGGATAAAGGATGGGTCATATCCGGTAGCAAAGACGAAGTTGATCTCTCGCCTCTCCAGCTCGTCGGCCACGGCAAACACCAACTCATCGCCAAGATGCACGTCAAGGATCGCCGCATCGACCTGTTCGGAAGCGATAAGGCCAAGCGCGCTACGAATGTTTGCCGCTGGCCCCACGACCGTTGCACCAAGATCTTCCAGCCTCCTTCGGGTCTCGTCAGCGTGGAAATATTCGTCTTCGACGACCAGGATACGCTTTCCAAAGAAAAGTCTAGTCGGGTTGGCGTTCTTCACCTGGGGACCTTTCCACTGCGGTTCTGTCCATGCCCTTAGAATATTGCGACCCCGGCCGAGGCCTTACTGTTACCATTTCTCCCTGTTATTCGGTGCGTAAAAGTGAGGCCGGCCGAGAGGCTTTTTGGCATTCCCGGTGCCTCGCAATGAAAACCCCATCACGCGCTCGTATTCCGCCTCGGGGATGCCGTAAGACCCATTGGCTTTGACGACAAGGCCCTCCCGATCGACAACAATGACCTTTCCTCGCACAGACCTGATGAGTTTTTCCCCCTCCAGGATTGGAAGCGCGCTCGTAACTCCGGACCGTCGGACGCCGAGCATGGAAGACATGTGTTCGTGGGTCAGAAGCAGCAACTGGTCTTCCGATCGATCATTCAGCATGAGCAGCAAGCGGGCCAGTCTCTGCTCGATGGAATAGCGGCTGTTGGCGAGAGCCGTATAACCGATCTGGATTGCGAGTGTCCTTGAAAACGAAGATGCAAGAGAGCGTAGTTGCGGCGCTCGCTGCATCAGACGAAGGAATCCGTCGATATCAATGCGCTGGGCGCTGCCTTCTGTCAGCACGACCAGATCATAAGGCGTGCGCCAATCCCCCTCCAACAGCCCACTGCCGGTCAGGCCTTCACGCCCGATGAGGCCAACCTCGACCCGCGGACCGGTTGGAGCCGAGGCGACCACCGAAACTGTGCCGCTTTCGATGAAAAAAACAGTCGTTATCTCTCCGAATTGTTGTTCAAGAACCTCGCCTTGGGCCAGCCGAATGGGCTGGAGAAGCGGGCGAACAAGATCAATTTCGCGGGAAGAAAGCGCCGAAAGAACCAGGTTCCTTTGGCCATCCGCTGGTTTCGGTGTGGTGTTGCGGCAAGTGGAAAGGGCACCGTAAATCGCGCTCGTGTCCAACGGCTTTTCCACGAAAATTCGATCGGCGAACCGGGGAGGAACGACGTCCCGGCTGTAACCAGTCGCGAAGAAAAACGGGATATTGCGCCTCGACAGCTCATCGGCGACGGGAAATACCATCGCCCCCCCCAGATTGATGTCCAATATGGCGACTTCAATCTTGGAATCCTCAATGTATTTCAGCGCTTGTTCGACATTGGGCGCTGGCCCGACGACATTGATCCCGGCTTGGCTTAGTTTGGACGCCAGCTCGCTGGCAAGCGTGTAATCATCCTCAACGATCAGGACAGCCTGTCGCGCGAGTTTGTCAAATACCGTGTTCACCACTATCTGCTCCCGGTATCATGCCTCAAGGACAAAAACGTTCACGTTAATGGCCTGTTCCCGATCTGTGGTATTGTGGCAGATAATATCCTCTAAGGTCGGCCGCGTCCTTGCCTTCTTCTGCCGGTCGGCGAATCCAACTCCGTGGCAGTCTGCGATGATTTGCGCAGATATGCGTCAGGGATGCGGTGTTGGCCGCGGCGGCAGCGACTTCAAATATCGGGCGATGGCTATCCGGTCGGCCTCCGGGAGCTCCGCCGTATTCTCGACCACATCCGCCATGGACCAGCCGACATAGCCGTGACCCGGCGTCCTGCCGCTGTGAAGCATTTCGGCGACATCCTGCTCCGACCACGAGCCGATACCTGTCGGCGTGATGTTAGGGTTGAAGCCGACACCTTCGGAACTCACTCCGCCGGCGAACCGCGTCTTGGGCTTCACGGCGCCGAATAAGTTGCGGGACGAGTGGCACTCGGCGCAATGACCGAGAGTCTCCACGAGATAGGCGCCGCGATCATGCACGGGATCGCCGCTCGGCGTTGCTCCCGATCGGCCTTCGTGGAAGAACAGGAGCTTCCAGAAGCCCACAAACCGCCGAATCCGAAACAAGGGGGAGATGTCGTGTGGCTGCGGACGCTCCGGCACCGGCGACAGCGTGTGCAGAAAGGCATAGAGATCGCTGATATCGCCGAGTGTCATGCCGGTGTAGCTGGCATAGGGGAATACTGGGTAATAATGCTGCCCTGAAGGAGAGACGCCTGATAGCAGGGCATTGGCGAGATCGGCGACCGACCACGATCCGATACCGGCCTCCGGGTCGGGCGAGATATTGGGAACTCTGAAGGTTCCATAGGGTGAGGCGAGCGCAAGATCGCCTCCCAGCCTGAAGCGGTCGGGCTGACCGGGGGAAGCATGGCAGGAGGCACATCCGCCCGCGGCAAAGACGAGTCTGCCGCGCGCAGCATCTCCAGGCGTCAGCGTGGGATCGTCGGCCGCGAAACGTAGATGCGGCCTGGTCAGGAGCCAGGTAAAGAAGAAGACAAGGAGGACCGCGGCAACAGCTGTCGAAAACAATCGGGCACCTTTGAACATTCTGGACCCGCCAATAGTTTAGAGCGCTTCTGCAGTTCCACGAAAGCTGAACCGCTCTGGGTGAGCAATCGCCTCAACCGGGCGGCGGCTCGACCATGTATGGCCGCCGGCCTCGGCGACAGAGATAAACTTCTCGCTCGGGATGGGCCTCTATGACAAAGCCCGAGCTGCGCAGCATCGCTTCGACCGCTGCCTTGTTGGGAATGAACCAATTCGTCGGATCGGCAGCATAACGTTCTTCGACAAAGAACAGTTTCGGAAAATCCGGCCGCTCAAAAATCTTCCATTCCGAAAAGTCGTAGTCTCCTTCAAGCGTGGCGATGCCTTCTTCGCCACGCTGCAGGCATTGGAACAGCATGAGATCTGCAACCACGTGCTCGTAGAGCAGATCCAATGCCAACATCGGATGGCGCAGATGGTAAAGCACGCCCATGAAGAGCACCAGATCGAACCTCTCCTGGAGTTTCGACACCTCATAAACCGACATCTGCCTGAACTCGACATCGAGGCGGAAATGATCGGCGGCGAAACGCGCCTGCTCGAGATAACGTGGATCGCTGTCAATGCCCAACACCCGCCCGGCATTGCGGCGCTTCATCTCGAGCGCATAAAAGCCGGCATTGCAGCCGATATCGAGAACGCTGCGTCCTTCCAGATCCTTGGGCACGACATGCTTGAAGCCTTCCCATTTGAACGCCGGATAGTCGCCGAGAAAATGATCCGGCGCGGTTTCGATCTCTCCGAACCGCATATTCTGAAACCAGGGGCCCAGTTCGTTGATACGCTGTTGCAAAGCCAGGTTCATCATCGCGTGCATCCTCTCGGTCAGTTGTCCAAGGGGGCAGCCTGCGAGGCGGCCCCGGCGCGATGACGGCGAGGCGCAGCGACGCGTTTCCGGGGACCATCATCCAAATTGGCGGAAAACCAGTCGATCGTATATCTGAGCCCCTCGGCAAGGGGCACCGTCGGCTGCCAATCGAGAAGTTCTGTCGCGCGGGAAATATCGGGCCGGCGGCGTTGAGGATCATCCTTCGGCAAAGGTCTGTAGGCAACAGCCGTTCGTACCGGCACCATTGAACGGATCATCTGCGCGAGCTCGTTGATGGTGAACTCCCCGGGATTGCCGAGGTTGACGGGCACGCCGGGGTTCGGCCGCACATCCATCAGCGCCATGAGGCCGCCGACAAGATCGCTGACGTAGCAGAAGGACCGGGTCTGCATGCCGCTTCCGTAGATGGTGAGCGGTTTCCCCGAGAGGGCCTGCACGATCAGGTTGGAGACGATCCGGCCGTCATTGGCCTGCATTCGCGGCCCATAGGTGTTGAAGATGCGGGCGACCCGCACGTCGACGCGGCCGCCACGCAGCATGTCGAAGCAAAGAGCTTCGGCGGCGCGCTTTCCCTCGTCATAGCAGGCGCGCGGTCCTGTGCAGCTGACATTACCGCGATAGTCTTCCTTTTGCGGATGCTCGGCGGGATCGCCATAGACCTCGCTCGTGGAGGCCTGAAGAAAGGCGGCCCGATGCCGCTCGGCAAGCGCCAGCAGATTGCCCGTACCGGCGACGCACGTCATCATCGTGTGTACGGGATCCGCCTGATATTGCGGCGGGGACGCGGCGCAGGCCAGATTGTAGATCTGGTCGAGCGGTTCGTCGATTTCAATGAATTTGCAGATATCCTGTTCGATGAGCCGGAAGCCCGGATGGTTCATCAACGGCCTGACATTGTCCGGAGAGCCGGTAATATAGCTGTCGACGCAAATGACGGTGTCGCCACGGCCGAGCAGAGCATCGCAGAGATGCGAGCCGACAAAGCCGGCGCCTCCTGCCACCAGAACAGTCTTGCCTTTTCCGCGACGATTGACTTGAAGCATCGATACTCTCCTTCACGCTGAGATACGCTCAAAAGCTGGATTGGTGGGCAGGTCGGAAAGAGCCCCGACGAGCTCACCGGCACGTGCGGCACCGGTATGACTGCTCATCACCAGCTTTCTCGCTGCGGCGGCGACGGCCAGACGGTCGGAGTCGGGAAGCTCCGTCAGCAGCGCCACGACATCCTCCGGCGCGCGCGCAATGAACAAGGCTTCGCCGTCCGGCAGCAGCTCATCGAGGCCCTGCCAGAAGTCGCTGATAATGGGCGCCCCGCAGGCGGCAGCCTCGAACAGCCGCACGCTGGGAGACCAGCCGGCGGCGATCATGTCGCCGCGGGTCACGTTCAGCGTGAACCGCTGCCGGCTGTAAAAGCTTGCGTGATCGGCAGGCGGCAGATGCTCGATGCGCTCGACGTTGGCCGGCCATTCGATCTGGGCGGGATATTGCGGCCCGGCGACAACGAAGCGCATCGACGGCAGGCGGCGCGCCGGCTCCAGCAGAAGCCGCTCCAGTGTGGTTTGGCGGTCGGGGCTATAGGTTCCGAGATAGCCGAGATCCCAGCAAGTGGGCTCGCCGGTATCAGCATAGCGGTCTTGGTCGACCGAACAATAGAGCGCGATGGCCCTGCGCGCGCCATATCTCTGTTCGAGCCGCGTCAACACCCTTCCCCCGGAGAAGGAGAAGTAGGTGTCAAATAAAGGAATCTGGCGCAGCGCCAGATACTCCTCATCGCCGCGATCGAGCTTGGCGAGGGTGACCGGCGTGTCAATGTCATAGAAGCAGAGCCGTTTCAGCTCCAGCGCCTCGAGCCTGTCGATGAGCGGCACACCATCGGGAACGTAGGATCCGACGATGACGGCATCGGCCTTGCCGAGCCTTTCGCCGTGACGCTCGACCATTGCGCCGATACCGGAATAGTAGGCGAGCTCGCAGAAATCAGGCGAAGGCAGGTCCCGATGGCTGGCATACCAAGGCACGTCCCGCTCCAGGAACAGGACCCTATGGCCACCCTGCCTAAGGCCTTTGATCAAGGCGCGATAGGTCGTGGCATGGCCATTTCCCCAGGAAGAGGAAAGAGAGAGGCCGAGGAAGACGATGTCGAGCGGTCTCGTCATTCAGCTGCCTCCCGCGCGCCAAGACGGGCGCGAAAAATCTCGTCCGCCGTTTCGGCGCGATTGACATAGGTATGTTCGGCCAGAACGCGCCGACGCGCCCTTTCTCCGATTTCCCGTGCGGCTTGCCGGGACAAGCCGCTGAGCAGGGCAGCCACGTCCTGTCCGTCGCGGGCGACCAGGACCTCCTCGCCGGACTTCAGAAAGACATCGATGCCTTCCCAGTAATCGGTAATAAGGCAAGCCCCTGCGCCAGCCGCCTCGAAGACGCGCGTCGCAGGGGAAAAACCATTCTCCGCCATACTGGCGCGCGATATGTTGAGGAGCGCCATCGGCGTCACGTTGAAAGCATTGTGATCGCGCGTCGGGACATGGCCGATATAGCGGACGTTTGAAGGGATCGGCTTGTCCTGCCAGCCGGATCCGCCAAGCAGGAATGTCCGGTTCGGCAGACGAGACGCCGGTTCCAGGAAGAAATGCTCGACCCTCGCCTCGCGATCCGGCAGGCGGTTGCCAAGGAACCCTAGGTCGGCCGCGAAGCGGTAGTCCTGCGGCACCGGATGATGCGTTTGCGGGTCCAGCGCATTGTAGATCGGCACGCATTCGGCCGCTCCGACGGAACGGTATGCGCTCACGACAGGATCGCCGCCGCCATAGGTCAGCACGAGATCAAGCCCGGCGAGCGCACGGCGCAACGGATGATCTGGGTTGGCCCTGAGTTCGGCAAGCGTCGCCGGCGCGTCCACGTCCCAGAAGATCTTCAACGCTTGGGGCCGGGCATTGCGCAGCACCTCTTCCAGCAATCGGTCGTCCTCGAAACCGACGCCGCTTGCCTTGACGACGATATCAGCCTCGGCCGCCTCGATTGCGACGGCCTTGAGGGCGTCAATCGTCCCTTCGTAGACGACGACCCTGCACCAGTCCGGCGGATCCATGTCGCGGTTCTTCTGCCGATCATAGACATCGGGCTCATAGAAGGTGATGTCATAACCCTTCTCCGCCAGCGCCCTCAGCAGGCCGCGATAATAGGTGGCGGCGCCGTTCCAATAGGCGGAGACGAGGCTCGAACCATAAAAGGCGATCTTCATTCGGCGGCCTCCCTGGATTGCAGGTTTGCGGTGACCCTATGCGTGCCGCAGCGCGCCAGGATGGCGAAAAGCTCGTCGACGCGGTGGCGGCAGGTGTGACGGGCCTTGATCGTTTCGAGGCCGGCAGCGGCAAGGCTTGTAGCCAGATCGGTATCGGAGAGGATATCGCGCAGGCTTTTCTTCATCTCCTCGCCATCACCGACGACCAAATAGTCCCTGCCGGGTTCGAACAGATGTTCGGCGTCATTCCAGGGCGCCGAAAGCAGGGGTATTCCGCAGGCGAGCGCCTCGAAGACACGGATGGTTGGAATACCCGGCAGATGTTCGACATAGGGTCGGCGCGGAATGTGTACGGTGACCCTATGGCGGGCGAAGGCCGCGGGAACGTCGGCATTGGCTATCCAGCCGCCATAGGCGATGCCGGCCTTGCGCAGCTCGTCCAATGCACGGCCGGGATAGCGCACGCCGCGAACGACCGTGTTCAATCCGAGATCTCTGGCGGGACGGATCAGGAATTCGCCGATTTCGGCGGACCGTTCGTCGTCGCCCCAGTTGCCGATCCAGATGAGGTCTCCGGTTTTCTCGATCTCCGGCAGCGGCCGAAACAGGGCGTCGTCGGCCGCCTCGTGCCAGGTAAAGACCGACTTTCCCCAGCCGGCTCTGAGATAACGGTCGCGCAGCGTCTGCCCGAAGGCCAGCACACCATCATAGTCGTCAAGCGCCAGCCCCGCGATATCGCCTTCGGCGGAGACAGCCCGGTGATGCGTATCGTGAAAAAGCAGGGTGAAGGTCGCGCCATCGCGCCGGATGCGGCCGAGCCTCTCGACCAATTGCGGTTCCGTCCACTCGTGAACGATGACGACGTCGGCGTCGGCAAGCACTGCTTCGTGGTCGAACTCGACTCCATAAGTCCGCGAACGGTGCTGCGGAAATGCCTGGTGAAATGCCTCGACCGCAGCCGCCCCCTGGTCTCGCACCAGATTGGCCCGGCTCCAGGCATCCTGCGGCTCCAGCGCCAGCGTCTCATGACCGCGCCGCTGGAGATCGCGCATGACGCCGCGAAGAAAATGAGCATTGCCGTGATTCCAGTCGGAGACCAGCGAATGGGTGTAAAAGACAAACTTCATGATTACTCCGCTGCTGTTGAAAAGCCACGCGCCCGCATGCCGGAATAGATCGCGCACATCGCCTCTGCCTGAGCCTCGACGCTGAAGGCGGCGGACCTGGCACGCGCTTTTCGTCCGAACGCTGCCCGCAGCTGCGGATCGTCGGCAAGCCTATTGAAAGCATCGGCGAAGGCATCGGAGCGATGAGGCTCGGCAAAAAGAGCAGCCCCGTCCCATATCTCGCGATAGGTTGGGATATCAGAAAGCACCAAGGCCGCGCCCGCCCGCGCCGCCTCGAGAGCGGCTAGACCGAAAGGCTCGTAGAGGGACGCCGAGGCGACGATGGCCGCCCGCCGCGTCAAGGCGCTCATCCGCTCATGCGAAAGCTCGCCGCGGTGATCGGCATGGCGAAATCGCATGGTCTGGCCATTGGGACCGGTGGTCGCGCCGGCCGCCGCCACCGTCCATCGCGTCATAGCTGCAGCCTTATCAAGCACCGTGCCGTTTTTGCCGTCGTCCCACCAGCGCCCGGCGGCAAGAACAAACTCCTGCTTGGGCTCGTCGGAGGCCTCAAGAGCGCTGGCGTTATAAACGACCTGGAGATTTCCGATCGTTCCATAGGCCGCTTCCATCGCTCTAGCGTGGCTGCGGCTTGGTGCGATCACCGCGTCCGCACATGCAAAGCCCTCCTGGTTCAGCCGATACTGCCATTGCCAGTCCTTTGGGACTTCACTTCCGCGGACGACGGCAAACCAAGTGACGACACAGGAATGGCAAACCACGGCAATCGGCAGGTTTGTTTCCATGCCCGCCGCCTGCGACGGCAGATTGAGATGCAGAAGATCGGCCTGTTCCCGGCGCGCGAGATCGGCGATCAGCCCCGGAACTTCGGCAACTGCCTGTTCATTCTCGACCGTCCAGTCGAGCGGCGCATCCAGCCAGACGAGCTTGCCGGCCCGGCTAGCCTCCGCAACCTTGTCGTCTGTCGGGAAAGGCCCCAGCCCCGCAAAAACAACCTCGATGTTGTTCGATTTCAGGGCTGCGGCCAAATCCATCGCGTAACGCCAGACGCCGCCGATGGCATCAACCGTCATCAGCACGCGGCGGTGCCGCTTGCTTCGTTCATGTTCGCTCATGCCGATGCCTTCCGCTTTTCTCTGCGGATCTGCCGGCCACCGAAACGATGGGCCGTCAGCCATTCGGCGAGGTGCCGCAAACCATGACGCCATCCGATTCCGGCTCGCCAGCCGGTTTCCTGTTCAAGTCTCGTCGTGTCGGCCACGAAATAGAGTTGATCGCCGGCGCGCCATGGGCCAAAGCTGGTTTCGACAGGATGGCCCGCAAGCACTTCGATCTCGCGCAGCACCGCGAGCACGCTGACGGCGTTACGCGGCCCTCCGCCGAGGTTGAAGGCTTTGCCGCTGACCCGCTCGATATTGGAAAACAGCGCCCGATAGGCAGCGACGGCATCATCGACATGCAGAATGTCCCGCACCTGCTTGCCGTCGCCGTAGATGGAAATGGGCTCGCCGCCGAGCGCACGGATCAGGAAATGCGCCACCCAGCCCTGGTCCTCGGTGCCGAACTGACGCGGTCCGTAGATGCAGCTCATCCGCAGGACGGCGGCAGGGATGCCGTAGGACTTTGCGTAGTCGAGAATATACTGATCGGCCACACCCTTCGAACATCCGTAAGGCGTGCAGAAATCGAGCGGCCGGTCCTCGCCGATCCCTTGCCTCCTGACGGTCTCGTTTTCGGGAAGATAACGATCGTCGAGTTCGATCATGCCGAGATCGTCGAGAGCGCCATAGACCTTGTTGGTGCTGGCGAAGATGACCGGCGCCCGTTTGCCTGCCCTGCGCACCGATTCCAGCACATTCAGCGTGCCGCGCGCATTCGTTTCGAAATCTTGCAGCGGGTCGACGAGGCTGGTGGTCACCGCCGTTTGCGCAGCATAGTGGAACACTGCCTTGGCATCCCTGAAGGCTGCTTCGATGCCTAGCAGATCGCGAACGTCGGCGAGGACCGGATGCACCCGCCCGCCATGCCGATCTTTCAGCCAGGAGAGATTCTGATCGACTCCAGATCGCGCCAGATTGTCGAGAATGATGACGTCCTCGCCGTCGCTCAGCAGGCTATCGGCGAGATTGCAGCCGACAAACCCGCTGCCGCCGGTGACGATGATCGGCGCGGCGCCAGAGGCGATGTTGGGAGCGGCAAGGGCGGCGACCTCCTCCAGCCTCTTGACGCCTCCCTCCATAAGAAGGCGTGCAAGCAGCTTCGGTTTATTGTCGTGGCTGACAGCGCCCAGATGATAATGCCTGGGATCGAACCACAGGCCTTCCTGAACCGGAACATCCGGCGGCACGTCGCGCCATGAATACCAGTACATGCGATCGGCCGGTACTTTCAGCGCGTTGATGAAGCGCCGCGCCTGTTCGATCTCGTCATTGCGCCAGGTGGAGTAGCCGGTTTCGGTGATCCATATTTCTGCATCGGCATTATAACGATCGATAATCCCACGCATCTCTCCGAGATGCATGTCCCAGCCGCCCCAGCTTGCCTCCTCGCTGTCCCAGGTTCCAGGGAAACCGTGGAAACCGATTGCATCGACGACGCCAAGTACGCCGCGCGTGCCCATCAGATTGAGCCAATGGGGATCGAAGGGGCACGGGCCGCCAAGCACCGGCTTATAGCCCCTCTGCTTCGCCCAGAAGGCGGCGCCTCCGACCATTTCGCAGAAAAGCAGGAAGTCGCTGTCGTGGCGCCAGTCCCAATCAAGCAGGTTGTTCGGTTCGTTCCAGAGCTCGACATGGCTGATATAGCGGCCATAGCGCGTCAGGACATGATCAACGAAGTCAGCATAGGACTTGAGATCGACCGGCGGACCCGAAGACCTGCCCGTCCGGGACAGAGAAGGCGGCGTGTAGTGTATGCAGGGCAGGAGATCGATTTCACTGCCGATACGCGGGATCAGCCAATCGAACCATTCCTTGCCGCCGGGGGCCAGATATTCGGCCCAGGAAAGATGCGTACGGAGATAGCTGGCTCCGCATCTCAGCATATCCGGCAGCACGATCTCGGTCCGCTCATATTCTCCGGGCCGGAACCATTCGACAAAACCGAATTGTCTCGTCTCCTGCTGATCGGCTGCTCGAGAACCGGCCTTGTTCATGAAACCAGCCCCCGCTCTTCCAGTTGCCGCTTCATTTCGGCGCCACGATCGACAGCCCCCGTCTGCCGCACCCATTCGGCGAAGGGCGCGAGCGCATTTTCGAGACGATATTTCGGTTCGAAGCCGAGGAGTTCGCGCGCCTTGGAAATGTCGGCGAAGCAATTGCGGATGTCACCCGAACGCGCCTTGTTCATGATGTCAGGGCCGATCTCGGGCACGCCCATGGCATCGGCGAGAAGCGTCGCGACATCGGCGATCGAATAGGCCTGGCCGCTGCCGATATTGATCACGTGACCGGCTGCCGCGGGTTTTTCCAGAGCCAGGCGGAAGGCTGTCGCCACATCGCGGACATGGACGAAATCGCGCCGCTGCCTGCCGTCCTCGAAGATCATCGGCGGCTGGCCGTTGGCGAGGCGCGAACCGAAATTGGCGAGTACGCCCGTATAAGGATTGGAAAGCGCCTGGCCCGCGCCGAAAACGTTGAAGAGACGCAGCGCGACGGCATCCAGGCCGTAGGCTTCACCGAAAATCAGAACCTGCCTCTCCTGGGCGTATTTCGTCAAAGCGTAAATGGACGCAAGATCGACCGGTTTCTCCTCATCGGTGGCGACCGGAGTCAGCGGCTGGTTGTCCCGATCAAGCGGATCCCACTTGCCCTGCTTGACATGCTGCATGCGTCGCCTGACATAGCCGAGCCGCTTTCCATCCGCAGTCCGATAGAGCCCCTCTCCATAGACACTCATCGATGAGGCGACGACGATCGTCTTGACGGGAAGGCCGATCATGGCTTCGAGGAGCACCGCCGTGCCGAGGTCGTTGCAGCCGACATAGCGGGCAATTTCGTACATCGACTGTCCGACGCCTACTTCGGCAGCGAGATGGATGACGCCGTTCACACCGGCAAGCGCCGCCCGCACGGCGTCCTTGTCTCTGACGTCGCCTTGAATAATCTCGGCTCCATCAGGCACGCTGACTTCGGCATCGCCATGCACCTGGTCGATCAGCGCATCGAGGATGCGCACCTCATAGCCGTTGTTCAGAAGTTCTTCAGCAACGTGGCGACCAATGAAGCCGCACCCGCCAGTTATCAAAATCGTCATTATGAGATCCGTCCGGTTGAATAATTTGCTTCGGAGATAGGCGCCGAACCGAACGCGGATGGAAAAGTTCCTGCTTCAATGACATCTTTCCTGCTTCAATGACATCTTTATTGACTTCATCATCAATGACTTCTTTGAGCTCTACCGGAACTCTTCAGGAGGCCTATTGTTCTAGGGGTGCCACATGGAGGACATCTCATGGACATTGCGGCGACACAGAAGGCCGGGCTCATGCGGGCTGCCATCGTCACCGGCCCCGGACATATCTCGGTGGAGACCCGCCCCCTGCCCGAACCCGGTCCGGGCCAGGTCAGGGTTAAACTGGAAGGATGCGGCGTCTGCGCCTCGAACCTCACGCCCTGGGCCGGACCGGACTGGATGACGTTCCCCACCGAGGCGGGTGGATTAGGCCACGAGGGCTGGGGTATTGTCGATGCCATTGGCCCCGATGTCACGGGAATTCGCTTGGGAGAGCGGGTTGCCGCTCTTTCCTACCATGCCTACGCCACGCACGACATTGCCGATGCCTCGATGGTCGCATCACTGCCGAAGGAGTTGGATGGCAAGCCCTTTCCGGGCGAACCGCTCGGCTGCGCCATGAACATCTTCGGCCGCAGCAACATCGAGCGCGGCCAGACCGTCGTCATTATCGGCATCGGTTTCCTGGGCGCCCTCCTCACCCGGCTTGCCGCGGCAGCCGGCGCAAGGGTGATCGCCATCTCGCGCAGGCCCTATTCACTCGAGGTGGCGAGAGAGATGGGAGCGGCCGAGACCATTCCGATGGACGATCATTGGCAAATCATCGAGAGCGTCAAAGCACTTACGGGCGGAAAATTCTGCGACTGCGTCATCGAAGCCGTCGGCAAACAATGGCCGCTCGACCTGGCGGGCGAGCTTACGAAGGAACGGGGGCGACTGATCATTGCCGGCTATCACCAGGACGGGCCTCGTCAAATCAACATGCAGCTTTGGAACTGGCGCGGGCTCGACGTCATCAACGCTCATGAGCGCGAGCCGGCCGTCTATATCAAAGGCATTCGCGACGCCATAGAAGCCGTGCGCCAGGGCCGGATCGATCCGCAGCCGCTCTACACGCATATCTATCCGCTGGAGAGGCTGGACGACGCCCTCAACACGACTCGCGACCGGCCTAACGGTTTTCTCAAGGCTCTGGTGCAATATTCATGAATGTGTTGATTTCCGAAGAAAATGCGGCGAACGCCAAACGGCTGAAGCTCGGCTTTCTCGGCGTAGGCTGGATCGGCCGGCATCGGATGAAAGCGATCCTCGGGAGCGGCGTGGCCGAGGCAGTCGCCATCGCCGACCCCTCAACAAATATGGCCCGAGAGGCCCTGGCGCTTGCCCCGGATGCCAGGATCGTCGCCGATCTGGACGGGTTGCTGGCGCAGGAGCTCGACGGCGTCGTGATCGCAACGCCGAGCGCCACACATGCCGAACAGTCGATCCGCGCCCTTGGGGCAGGCTTTGCCGTCTTCTGCCAGAAGCCGCTTGGCCGAACGGCATCCGAGGTCAGGGCTGTCGTCGATGCTTCCAGAACCGCCGACAGGCTGCTTGGCGTCGATCTTTCCTATCGACACACGCAAGGCATGCAGCAGATCCGGCAGCTCATCCGCTCGCATGCCCTCGGAAAGATCTTTGCGGCCGATCTGACTTTCCACAACGCCTATGGCCCGGATAAACCCTGGTTTTACGATAAGAGCCAGTCCGGCGGCGGCTGCGTCATCGATCTCGGCGTTCACCTCGTCGACCTGGCCTTATGGTGCCTCGATTTCCCCTTCGTCACCAATGTCACGAGCGCTTTGAGAGCCGGTGGGGAAAGGCTCGAAAACAACGGTCAGGTCGAGGATTTTGCAGCCGCAACGCTGACGCTCGCCGGCGGCGAAATCATCCGACTGACATGCTCCTGGCGTCTCAATGCCGGTTGTGACGCCGAGATCGGCGCCGATTTCTTCGGAACGGAGGGAGGGGCCTCCCTCAGGAATGTCCATGGCTCATTCTACGATTTTACGGCCATCAGGATGTCCGGCACTTCGAGCGAAACTCTGGCCCTCCCCCCGGATGATTGGGGCGGAAGGGCTGCCGTGGATTGGGCAAGAAAGCTGGCCGCAGGCCAGCGCTACGATCCCGCGTGTGAGAATTTTATCGCAGTGGCGGAGGCGATCGACGGTATCTACGGCGCCGGCATGTAATCGGTCAGGAGCCCTTGATAAGGCCGTAAAGCACTATCGTCGCATAAAGGGTGAATGCGACGACGGCGACCGTGCCGACCAGGATCAGTGCTATCCTGCCGGCATTGAGCCTCGTGCGCTTGCCCACGGGAGATGACGACGGCCGCTGAACCGGATCCTTATCCCCATCGCTCATCGTTTCTGCTCCGTCGTCGCGGCAGGTGATTTCTCGTCCGGTTCGCCGTGATGCGTCATCCATGTGAATGCGAGTGCGACAAGGCAGGCGATCAGGAAGATGGTGACGACGAATATCATCATGCGCCGCGGCGGCTGGGAGTTATCGTGGCTCATTCCTGAAGGGAAAGAGCCGCCTTTCCTCACCTCGCTCATGGCGCGCCCCTTTGCGGAAGCTCCGTCTCTTCATCGAGCTTCTCCTTGAGTTCGTCGAGCCGATCGCGCAGCAGCGACGCTTTCATGCGCCTTGCTTCCGCATCCGGCACCTCAACCGTCCGGCCGCTATCATCGGGAATGCCGGGGCCGCTTTCAGCAATGGTCTCGTTTCTGGGCCTGTCATTCGTGCCGGTCGATATTTTTGCTTTTCTGTCCATGACAGCCTCCGTTCAATTCTGGGGACGGTTACGCGCCCTTTGGCCAAACGACGCGGCGCTGGCGAAGTTCCGGAATGACCCGGGGGTGTCATGGCATGTCCTCTCCGAGCTCATCGTCAGGATGGAGCGCGGCGGAACATAGACGCCATCCAAGTGTTGCTTTGCGTATCAATCACTGGGATCGACGATGACCGCTCGAAGTGCCGAAAGAGACAAAAACAACAACACGCTCATGAAAGTGAAGGCGGTTCCGGAACTCATCGATCCCGACGCCGAGCCGTTCGTGACCCAGGCCGTCCGAGAGCTCGTCGGATCGCAGATCCCGTTTCTGGTCGCCGGCACCTATGCCGTCTGCGCCTATACGGGCATTTCGCGCCAGACGAAGGACTTCGACATATTTTGCAAAGCGGGCGACTACGCGCGCATCCTCGGCCATTTCAAATCCAAGGGCTACACGGTCGAAGTCGAAGACGAGCGCTGGCTCGGAAAGGTCTTCAAGGGCAACCATTTCTTTGACGTCATCTTTGCCTCCTCCAACGGAACGATGCCGGTCGGCGACGACTGGTTCGAGGATGCGCGCAGGGTCAAGATGTGCGGCCACACGGTCAGGATCGTCAGCCCGACCGAATTGGTCTGGTCGAAGTGCTTTGTCCAACTGCGCCACCGCTATGATGGCGCCGATATCGCGCACGTCATTTTGAAGGCACATGACTCCATCGATTGGCGCAAGCTGCTGGCTTATCTGGAAGTCCACTGGGAAGTCCTCCTCATCCATCTTCTCAATTTCAGGTGGATCTACCCGACCGAGCGAGACAAGATTCCGCAATGGCTGCTGGACGAACTGCTGGATCGGCTCAAGGCGCAGCAGGAGCTGCCATTGCCGCAAATGAAAATATGCCGCGGCCGGATGTATTCCCGCGTGGATTTCGAAATTGACGTGAAGGAATGGGGTTTTGCCGATGTCGGCGGCGAAGGTGAATTGCGAGGAGATTAGGAGAACCGTAATGGATGAACAGCGAAAGAGCGTGAGAATTGCGGCGGTGGCCGATCTTCATGTGACTGAAGACGGCGCCAAGTCCTACAAGGATCTTTTCGCGGAGATTTCCTCCGTGGCCGACGTTCTCGTCATCGCCGGCGACCTCACCGACCTCGGAAAGCCCAAGGAAGCCGAACTGCTTGCGAGCGATCTGCGCCATTGCACCGTGCCGACAGTCGCCGTCCTTGGCAACCATGATCACGAGAGCGGCCAGGTCGATGACGTCTGCCGGGTGCTGACGGATGCCGGCGTGAAACTGCTCAACGGCCAGGCGGCCGAAGTCGCCGGCGTCGGTTTCGTCGGCGTCAAGGGCTTTGCCGGCGGCTTCGGGCGACACATGCTCGGCTCGTTCGGTGAGGCGGCGATCAAGGCGATGGTTGCCGAAAGCGTCGAGGAGTCAATGCGCCTGGAAAACGCGATGCGCCAAGTCCGCTCCGATCGTTCCCTCGTCATCCTGCACTACGCGCCGATTGCCGAAACAGTGGCGGGCGAACCCCTGGAAATCTATCCGTTTCTCGGCTCTTCACGGCTGGCCGAAACGATCGACCGGTTCCGCGTCAATGCGGTCGTACACGGTCATGCCCACCGGGGATCCTATGAGGGCCGCACGCCGGGCGGCGCCCCCGTCTACAATGTTGCGGCCCATATCGAGAAACCCACCGGCAAGACTTACGCGTTGCTTGATCTCTGACTGGCCCGAGTATCACGCTTATTTGTTGGTGCGTCCACGACGGCGTGGATTCACACTGCCCTGAGGCGTCGTGTCGTTGGCCGTATCGCCTTCCACGGTGTTTTCGGCCTGCATCGCTTCGTCGTCCGGCGGCGAGACGATGCCCCGCGAACGGCTGATGCCCGGATCGTCTGTAAGGTCGATATCGCTTGGCTTCGTGGTCTTGGCATGTTTGGGGGAGGTCATGATTTTCTCCTTGAAACGTTGCGACCCTTCCGGAGTGAACTCACTGGACGGTCCCCGGTTCCCCTGAGGCGGCCCAGGGCCCGTGACCATGAAAGCCCTGCATCGTCGGGAACATTTCTCCGAAGCTGAGGTTGAAGCGCCATTAGAGCGCTGCGCGTCCTTTCGGACGCTCAAAAGCGCTTTAACACCTTGGATCTGCGCATCGGCCTTTCCGAAAATCGATTCCAATTTTCGGACCGATGGGCTGGCGACCGGCGAGGAGGAACCACCGTGAGAGCTCTGACGTGGCACGGCAAGCATGACATCCGCTGTGATAGTGTCCCCGATCCTCAGATCCAGGACGGACGCGATGCCATCATCAAGGTCACGGCCTGCGCGATCTGCGGATCGGATCTGCATCTCTACGACGGCGTCATGCCGGAGATGCACAGCGGCGACGTCATGGGTCATGAGACCATGGGCGAAGTGGTGGAAGTCGGAACGGACAATACCAAGCTCAAGGTCGGCGACCGCGTCGTCGTGCCCTTTACCATCTCCTGCGGCGAATGTTTCTTCTGCAAGCGCGGCTTCTATTCCGGTTGCGAGCGCTCAAATCCCGATCGAGCCAAGGTCGCGAAACTCTGGGGCAATTCGCCGGCGGGCCTGTTCGGCTACTCGCATCTGCTCGGCGGCTATGCCGGCGGACAGGCGGAATATCTGCGCGTGCCCTATGCCGATGTCGGGCCGATCAAGGTGCCGGCAGGGCTTTCCGACGAGCAGGTGCTCTTTCTTTCGGATATTTTCCCAACCGGTTATATGGCGGCCGATTTCTGCAACATCCAGCCCGGCGATACGATCGCGATCTGGGGCTGCGGCCCGGTCGGCCAGATGGCAATACGTTCGGCCTTCCTGCTCGGAGCCGAACGGGTGATCGCCATCGATGCAGTGCCCGAGCGGATGGCGCTCGCGCAAGCGGCCGGCGCCGTCACCCTCGATTTCATGGACAAGGACGTCTACGAACAGATCATGGAATTGACCGACGGGCGAGGTGCGGACGCCTGCATCGATGCCGTCGGAACCGAAGCCGAAGCAGCCGCCAGCTGGGATTCGCGCCTCGACCGCATCAAGGTCGCCATGTTCATGGGCACGGACCGCCCGCATGTGCTGCGTCAGGCCATCCACTGCTGCCGCAACTTCGGCACGGTCTCGATCGTCGGCGTCTATGGCGGTTTTCTCGACAAGATCCCGATGGGTTCGGCAATCAACCGGGGCCTGACCTTCAAAATGGCCCAGACGCCGGTCCAGCATTATCTGCCGATCCTAATGGAGCGTATTGAAAAGGGCGACATTGATCCGTCCTTCGTCATCACACATCGCGGCACCCTGGAAGACGGTCCGGCCCTCTACAAGACGTTCCGCGACAAGCAGGACGGCTGCATCAAGGTCGTCCTAAAACCTTAAGGAGAAACATGATGGCTGATCGTCAATCAGGCAAAGGCCTGGCGGTCGTCACCGGCGCCTCCACCGGCATCGGCTACGAACTGGCGAAGTGTGCGGCCCGGGACGGTTATGATCTCATCGTTGCCGCCGACGAGGAGCGGATCAAACAGGCGGCCGCCGATCTCAAGGCGTTCGGCACCTCAGTCGATGCTGTCGAGGCCGACCTTTCAACGCTTGAAGGGGTCGACCGGCTGACGGAGCGCATCACCGCGAGCGGCCGATCGGTCGATCTGTTGATGGCCAATGCCGGGCGCGGCATCGGCGAAGGTTTCCTCGACCAGAATTTCAATGAGGCGCGCAAGGTCATCGAAACCAACATCACCGGAACGATCTACCTGATCCATCAGATCGGCAACCAGATGCGCAGCCGCGGCGCTGGCCGCATCCTGCTGACAGGCTCGATCGCCGGATTTATGCCGGGCTCCTACCAGGCCGTTTATAACGCCACCAAGGCCTTCATCAACAGCTTCTCCTTCGCCTTGCGCGAGGAATTGAAGGATTCCGGCGTCACCGTCAGCTGCCTCATGCCGGGGGCGACGGAAACCGAGTTCTTCAAACGCGCCGGTCTTCTGGATACGGCGATCGGTCAGTCGAAGAAGGACGACGCCGGCGAAGTCGCGCGCATCGGCTATGACGCGATGATGGACGGCGAAGGCGATGTTGTGAGCGGTTGGAAGAACAAGCTCCAAGCTGCCGTTGCCAATGTCACGCCGGCAAGCGTGCTCGCCCATCAGCATTCGAAGGTGGCAAAGCCCGGTTCGGGCACAAAATAGATGGCAGCTTGCCTAAACGACTGGTCGCCGCCATCATCACGGCAGCGACCAAAGCCAATGAGATCGAGCGCTCAGTCGCGCTCGACGAATTTGTTGAAGCGGCTCGTCTTTCCGTCCTTGGTTTTGTCCTGGTAAAGAAAGGCGAGCTTGTTTTCGTCGAAGATTTTGAAGAATTCGTCCCAGTCGATCTCGTCGAATTCCTCTTCCTTTTCGCCGAAATCGATCCGGAGAACGCCGCCTTTGCCGCGAGTCCGGATAGCTGCCGGCCTGCCGTCCCTTTCCTCCGCCCATTTGCGGATTTTCTTGTGATCCGTCGTTGTCTCAGAACTGCTCATTGAAGCCTCCATTCCTCTTGGTTTTGAGCGATCGTGCTGCCATGGCTCACGCGGTTACAGCAGCGGTTGTCTTTGTTTCCAGTCACGATAGGGCGCGAGCACTTGGCCAGGATAACGCCGCTCGATCTCGTCCTCGGTCAAAGCAATCCGGAAAAGAACCTCTGCCGTCGCATCGTTCTTGGCGGCATTGCTCGCTTGTTCCAGCGCGCTCATGGTCAAGAACAGCTCGTCGTCAGTCATCGCCTCGAGGCGGGTGGCAAGCTCTTCGACCGGTTCTGTCATGAGTGGATTCGCGGACATCGGCGCCTCTTTGCTGATGCCTGTCCAACTTCCCTCCGCACACTAAGTTCCGCCACGGGGCGGCGCAAAGGCCCCTCACGCCGCCGCCTGCTCCTCCCGATATAGCCGCCACGGAACCGTCGCCACCGTCAGGCGGGGACCTCCAAGCTTGACCAGTTTTGCCCTTAGCCGTCCTGCCCTGTTCATGTGCAGCAGCTTCTGCCACCATTTGTCTTTCACCGTTTCAGGGATCAGAACCGCGACCCGCCTCTCCGGACTATCGGCATCGAGCTTTTCGATCAGCCGCAAAAGCGGCTCATGCAGTTGCCGATAAGGCGCTGGGATGAGCATGAGCCGCGGCGGCTTCAGCCCGTGGGCGGCGATCGGCTCTTCCACCTCGATGCGCCATTCCTCGCGAAGCGCTTTTTCACCTTCCTCCCGATCGGGCCCACCGAGACGGATGAAATGGACGGCGACAACATCGGGCGAGATCGTCAGTGCGAACTTGATGGCGCGTTCGCTCAACCTGTTCCATGTTTCGGTTACGACGAGAACGGTTGGGGGCTCGATATCTTCGACGGTGATAGGACCAGGCGTCCTGAGTTCGCGTTGAAGCGAGCGGTAGTAGCTCTTGATCGATTTCAGAATGGCAATGGTCACCGGGACCGTGATGAGGGTGATCCACGCGCCCTCCGCAAACTTGGCGATCAGGATGATGATGAGCGCCGCACCTGTCGAAACCGCGCCGACCGCGTTCATCGTCAGCTTTGCGGTGTATCTTTTGGGATGACGGCGCCAGTGAACGGTCATCCCTGCCTGAGAAATCGTAAACGTCAAGAATGCGCCGATTGCAAAGAGCGGGATCAGATGATCGGTGATTCCTCCGAAAACGATCAGAAGCAGCGTGGCGAAGCCGGAAAGGAAGAGGATGCCGACAGTAAATACCAGCCGGCGTCCCGGCTGGGCGAAGGCCTTGGGGAGATAGCCGTCGGCGGCGACCATCTGGCAAAGACGTGGGAAGCCGACAAAGCTGGTATTGGCCGACAGGCAAAGAACGCTGAGAAGGCTTGCCATCGCGATATAGTAGAACGCGCCATGGCCGGCGACGGCGGCAATCAGCTGCGACAGCACGCTCTGATAGCCCTCTTTCGTCTGATCCATTGCGCCGATTTCGAAGACGCTGACAATGGCGGCAATACCGCCGAGAAGCAGACCGAGAATGACAACGATGACGCTGAGCGTGATATAGGCGTTCCGCATGACGGGCTGCCTGAACGACCCCATCCCGTTGGAGACGGCTTCCACTCCGGTCATCGCCGTGCAGCCGCTGGCGAATGCATGCATAAGCAGCCATATGGTCGCGCCCTGTGCTATCGGGTTCAGCGGAGGCGGGGAGACGACGGGTGCAGGTTTCTCCACCAGGGCCATCGCGATCAGGCCGTAGCCGATGACGCCCAGGAAGCAGATGATAAAGAGGTAGGTCGGCAGTGCAAATAGCCAACCGGCCTCTCCCGTTCCGCGCAAATTGGCGAGCATGACGATGAGGACCACGACGAGGCAGAGAGGCAGAATGTACGGATGAAGGCCCGGTAACGCCGAGACAAGCGCTCCGACTCCTGCCGAAACGCCCACAGCGACATTCAAGACGTAATCGATCATCAACGCCGCAGCAGCAAGCAGGCTCGGATATTCCCCCAGATTTTCCTTCGCCACCACATAGGCGCCGCCATTCGTCGGGTAGGCGGCAAGCGTCTGCCGGTAGGAGAAATATAGGATCGTCAGCAGAGCGACAATGCAGCCCATCACTGGCCCGATATAGGTCAGACCGAGCGCGCCCAGCGGCATGAGAATGGTGAGCGCTGCCTCGGGGCCGTAAGACGACGAACCCAAGCCATCGAGCCCCATTGCGGGCACTGCCTCTATCCAACCGATCTTCTTGTCTTCGTGCTCGCGATTGGCGAGACGGCGACCAAGCAGGAAAGTCGCGAGGTTCATTTCTATTCCTATCCCGGGGCTGACGGCGATAACCAACAATCGGCGCTCGCTCGGGTTCCCGGCGCCGCGGCATAGGCTATTCCCGGCACGGGACAGTCCGCTGCCCCCGAACCGATCCACCAGAAACTGCAGACCGCACGCGAATTGTGCGGAACAATTAGTTGCGCGTGCAGTTCGGACGCCAGCTCAACCCGCGAGCAGAGGAGAGGGAACATGCGGAAATCTCACGCTGTTGGACTGCTTTACGCGGCCTCTTTTGCCGGTGTCGGCGTCCTTGCTGCCGGCGCATTGTCAGACCCCTTACCGCCCGACACTACCTATCGGGCTTTGCCGACCATGCCGTTTTCCGAGGCAAGGAAAATCGACGAGGCGCAGAAACCCGAGGTCGCTCAACGGCAGCGCACCCTTCTGGAGCGGCGTTACGATCTGGCGGACAAGCCGATGCCGGGGGTCATGATGTCGGGGGGCATGAAGCCGGTGCAAGATGGCATCCGCGTGAAGCTTCCGGCGGATACGAGCTGGGATCAGCTGGCGGACATGACACCGGCAGAGATCAAGGAGAAGAACCTGCTTCCGGAAGGCTTCCTGCCCCTGCCGCATGTGAAGCAGGCGACCGGCGGGCAAGTTTTTCCCAATCGCCAGATCGATGAGATAAATGCGAGGGAAATGCGGGATCTCCGCCGCTTCGACGTCGATTTCGACCTTCCCGACAACCTCACCCCGGAATTCCCGCCACCTGTCTTTCTGACTACCCATCCGGAGCTCGGCGACGTTTCCCGTGGCCAGTTGCTGACGATCAAGAACTTCTACGAGAACATGAACGGCATCATCACGCCGGTTCAGATGGAAGGGCTGCGGCTGCTTCTGACGCCCTTTCCGCAGGAAGAGTTCAACCAGACCGAGGACAGGAAGGTCGCGGACCAGAGCATGGGCGTCGCCTGTCTCGACTGCCATGCCAATTTCCACACCAATGCAGCCTTTCACCTGACCCCGGATGTTCGCCCGCAAGCGGACCGTTTCCGCTTGGACACGACAAGCCTGCGCGGCCTTTTCAACCAGCAGATTCACGGATCGAAGCGCTCGCTGCGGTCGGTCGAAGACTTCACCGAATTCGAACAGCGAACGGCCTATTTCAACGGCGACCATGTCAGCGCGACACGCAAAGGCGTCAATCTTCCCGACCGCCCGAACCAGGTCGCGATGATGGCGCAGATGCAAAATATCATCGATTTCCCACCCGCTCCGAAGCTCGACCCGTTCGGTCGGCTGGATCCCGCGCTCGCCACCTCCCAGGAACTGGCCGGCGAAAAAATCTTCATGGGCAAGGGACGCTGCGCCGATTGCCACGTTCCGCAGACGGAGTTCATGGACAACAACATGCATGACCTGAAGCTCGAGCGCTTTTACAGGATCGGCCAGGTTTACAATGATTTCGTCACGCTGCCTGATGGCCCTATCAAAACCTTCACGCTGCGCGGCATCAAGGATTCGCCTCCTTATCTGCATGACGGCCGGCTGATGACGCTCGCCGACACCGTCGAATTCTTCAATCTTGTCCTCGGGGTCAAACTGACCGGACAGGAAAAGAAGGATCTCGTCGCCTACCTGTTGACGCTGTGAGGCATGAAGGAGAGGCCCGTGTACCGCAACCCTGTCGCCGTGCTCACCACGATCATGCTGCTCAGCAGCACTGCGTTCGCTCAGATCGGCAATCCGGCCGGAATGGGCGCCGACACGAAGATGTCGAAGCCCGGCGTTCCGGCTCCGCATCAGACCAATAACCAGGACAGGCTGTTTGCGCAGCTCGCAGCCGCCGGCGGGCTGGCGGAGGTAGAGCTGGGCAGGATGGCGTCCGGCAAGGCGGAAGCGAATGCCGCCACACAGTTCGCGGAGGTGATGGTTCGCGATCACACGGAGGCCAACGCCAAGCTGAAAGAGCTGGGTGAGGCTGCCAAGATTCCGCTTCCCGAGACGCTCGATCCGGATCATCAAGTGGTTCGCGATCAATTGGACAAGCTGAGCGGCACGCCGTTCGATATTGCCTATATCAAGGCACAGATCGTCGACCATCAGAAGACGGCGCAACTGCTGGCTTGGGAAATCTCCCTCGGTGAAGACGCCGAAATGCAACGTCTGGCGGCGTCGATGCTGCCAATCGTGCTCGATCACCTCAGACGCGCGCAGGAAATCAATGCCGAGCTGACGGGCGCGGCAATCCGGTTGCCCGCGCAAGCCATGGCGGCAAGCGGGCCGAAGCCGCAATAGCGCCATTGCCCCGGAACAACCGCCTGCTTTCAGCTGTTCTCCTTGAGAGTGGAGGTGATCCATGGATATGACCCGCAGCCGAGACCACATGGTCGAACATCATGTCGTGGGTCGCGGCATTCGCGATCGAAGCGTCACCCGAGCTATGCGGATGGTGCCGCGCGAAAAATTCGTCGATCCCGGCTTCGAGGAATTCGCCTATGAGGATGCCCCGTTATCGATCGGCGAGGGGCAGACAATTTCGCAGCCTTACATCGTCGCACTGATGATCGAAAAAGCCGATCTGGACGCCGGCGACAAGGTTCTGGAGGTCGGAACCGGTTCCGGCTACGCCTCGGCCCTCATCAGCCGGATCGCAAAACACGTCTATTCCATCGAACGGCATGAAAGATTGGCGGTTCAGGCCCGGGAGCGGTTCGACAAGCTCGGATACCGCAACATCGACGTCCGGGTCGGCGACGGCAGCAAGGGCTGGGCCAAAGCCGCTCCCTTCGATGCCATCATCGTGTCGGCGGGCGCACCGGAGGTTCCGGCCTCCTTGAAGGAGCAGCTGGATCTCGGAGGGCGCCTCATCATCCCGGTCGGCCGAGGTGAAGAGCAGCGGCTGAAACGCATCACGCGCACCGGTGCAACCACCTTCGAGGAGGAGGATCTCGGCGGCGTCTTCTTCGTTCCCCTGATCGGCGAGGATGCCTGGACTGCCGCACATCCGATGTACACGGCGGCAGCCCCGTCATCGCGCATGGAGGAAGCGCCTGACAAACTCATCGCGGCCGTGGCGGAAGAATTTCCCTTGGTCGACGACCGGAGCTTTGCCGCCCTTTTCGATCGGTTTGCCGAAAGCCGTATCGTTCTGCTTGGTGAATCCACCCATGGCACGGCCGAATTCTATGAGGCGCGCGCGGCCATCAGCCGTCACCTGATCGAACATCACGGCTTTAACATGGTGGCGGTCGAAGCGGATTGGCCGGACGCCGTGGCGGTCGACCGCTGGATAAACGGTCAGCCGTCGAAAGGCGATCAGCCATTCAGCCGTTTTCCCAAGTGGATGTGGCGGAACCTGGAATTTTCGCGGTTCCTCGGCTGGCTGAAGACGGATAATGAGCGTCGCAAGGGTTTGCACGCCGATCCGGTTCGGTTCTACGGCCTGGATCTCTACAACATGTCGGGATCGATCCGCTCCGTCCTCGACTATCTCGAAAATGTCAGCCCGGAAACCGCCCAAATTGCCAGGGAACGCTATGGCTGCCTCAGCCCCTGGCAGAGCGATCCGGCGACTTACGGCCGGGCCGTGCTTACCGATGCCTATAGATCATGCGAGGAGGCGGTGCTAAGGCAATGCACGGAGCTGCTGGCGCGCTCCCTGGACGACGCTGCCTCAGACGGTCGTGACTTTCTGAACGCCGCCCAGTCGGCGCGGTTGCTAGCCGCAGCCGAGCGGTATTACCGGATCATGTATTACGGCGGTTCTCAGGCCTGGAATCTCCGCGACACCTACATGGCCGATACCGTCGAGCATCTCCTCGACTTCCACGGTCCGACGGCAAAGATCATCATATGGGCGCACAACTCGCATATCGGCGATGCCCGCTATACCGATATGGCAGCCGCCCGCGACGAACTGAACCTTGGCCAGCTGTGCCGGCAGCGTTTCGACGGAATGACAAGCCTCATAGGACTGGGAACGCATTCCGGTGAGGTGATGGCGGCAAACGACTGGGATGGACAGGCCGAGAAGAAGCAAGTCAATCCGTCCCTGCCGCAAAGCTACGAGCGTCTCTGTCACGATTCCGGAAAGCCGCGATTTCTTCTCGACCTCGCGGCCGATGAAGAATTGCATGCAAGCCTCGTCGAACAGCGGCTTCAGCGCTTCATTGGCGTCATCTACCGGCCGGAAACGGAACGGCTGAGCCATTACATGTCGACATCGCTGTCGCGGCAATATGATGCATTTCTCTGGTTCGATGAAACTCGAGCGCTTTCACCGCTTGTGGCACCGGAGTCCGGTTCATCGGATCCGGAAACGTTTCCCTTTGGGCTCTAAGCCCCGGCCTCTGTCGGACGAACAGCGATCATCAACAACGCGATAAGGCGGGAACTCTGCGCCTGCCCGCAAGTTTGGCGATTACCAACCCAGGAGATCCTTATGAAACGCTTTGCTATCGCTTCGCTCGCCCTCTCGCTTGCTGTTCCGGCATTCGCGCAATCGGCTGCCGAAAAGAGCGGGGTCAATTCCCTGATCGGCGTGCCGCCGAAAACGGAAGATTTCGTCAAGGAAGCAGCCGCAAGCGACATGTTCGAAATCGCCTCCAGCAAGCTTGCGATCGAACGTGGCGACGATGCGACGAAGGCCTTCGCGCAGCAGATGCTCACCGACCATCAGAAGACCAGCGAAGAACTCAAGGCGTTGGTTTCCGGCGGCAAGGTCAAGGCAGCGCTTCCGAGCGCCATGACGTCGGATCAGAAAAGCATGCTCGACAAGCTGAACAGCCTGCAAGGAGCCGATTTCAACAAGCAATATCACTCCGACCAGGAATCTGCCCATGAGGACGCGGTCGATCTCTTCAAGCGCTATGGCGACGAAGGGGACAATCCAGAACTGAAGGCATGGGCTGCAAGCACGCGCCCCGCTCTGGAACATCATCTCCAGATGGCCGAGGAACTCAACAAGTAAGCGGCAAGATCGCATGGTCAAGGCGATCATGAGGCCCGCCGGGAGGCAAGGATGATCGATGAGGAGACAAGAAGGATCCGCGCCTACCGGATTTGGGAAAGCGAGGGACGCCCGGAAGGTCAGGACCTCGCACATTGGTATCGAGCGGGCGACGAAACGGTTGACCCGGCGCAAGATGGTCGGGATTACATCCGATATTCCCATGGCGCGGCGCCGGCAGGGTCGCTGATCATCAAACTCTATCGATCGAGCAACCAGATCCGGGGATATGTTCGCAAGGTCGCGGAAGGCGACCTGGATGACACGGTCTATCCCGGCGAGGAAATGGAGCCCGAGGCGGCATTCAAACTGGCAGAGTCCCATAGAGGCAACAGCAGCCAGCCCGTCTTCGTCGAACTTGTCGAGGACGTCGAATGGGATCCGTCTTGGGGCCGCCTCCGCGATTAAACCCACGGCTAAAACAGACCAGGTCGAATCGATTGGCCCGGCCCCGAAACTGCGGCTTGATCCGGAGCCGGGAGAACAGCATCCATGGCGAAAACTGTCGGCGATTTTCTTGTGGCACGGCTTGGCGAATGGGGTGTGCGACGTATGTTCGGCTATCCCGGCGACGGCATCAACGGCGTCTTCGGGGCGCTCCATCGCGCATCCGACAAGATGGAGTTCATCCAGGCACGGCACGAGGAAATGGCGGCTTTCATGGCAGCCGCCTATGCGAAGTTCTCAGGCGAACTCGGCGTCTGCATCGCAACCTCGGGACCCGGCGCCACCCATCTGATCACCGGTCTTTACGACGCTCGCATGGACCATCAGCCGGTTCTCGCCATTGTCGGCCAACAGGCGCGCCGCGCGCTCGGCGGACATTACCAGCAGGAGCTCGACCTTGCCGCCCTCTTCAAGGATGTCGCGAGCGATTTCGTGCAGCAGGCTTCCACCCCGGCGCAGGTGCGCCATCTGATCGACCGCGCGGTTCGCATCGCGCTCGCAAACCGGGCGGTGACAGCGATCATTCTGCCCAACGACCTGCAGGAAATGCCCTATGAGGAGCCAGCGCGAAAGCATGGAACCGTGCATTCGGGTCCGGGTTACCGCCCGCCGCGAGTCTTTCCGCACGGAGACGATCTTCAGGCCGCGGCCGATATTCTGAATGCGGGAAAGAAAGTGGCGATCCTCGTCGGCGCCGGCGCGCTCAACGCCACGGACGAGGTCATTGCCGTTGCGGACCGCCTCCAGGCGGGCGCTGCCAAGGCCCTGCTCGGCAAGGCCGCTCTGCCGGATGACCTGCCATGGGTGACGGGCTCGATCGGCCTTCTCGGGACGGAACCTTCATGGAACCTGATGCGCGACTGCGACACCCTGCTGATGATCGGCTCCGGTTTTCCCTATTCCGAATTCCTTCCGGAGGAAGGCCGGGCGCGCGGCGTGCAGATCGACATCAATCCCGACATGCTGTCGCTGCGCTATCCGATGGAGCTCAACCTGACGGGTGATGCGGCCGAAACGCTCAGGGCGCTGCTGCCTCTGTTGCGGGAAAATCCTGATACCAGCTGGCGGCAAACGATCGAGAAAGACGTCGCCTCCTGGTGGAAGACGCTGGACGAGCGCGCCCACGTCGACGCCAATCCCGTCAATCCGCAGCGCGTCGTCAGCGAACTTTCGCCGCGGCTGCCGGCAAATGCCGTTGTCACCAGCGATTCCGGTTCCTGCGCGAACTGGTATGCACGGGACCTGAAGATGCGCCGCGGCATGAAGGCATCGCTTTCCGGCGGACTGGCCTCGATGGGAGCTGCCGTCCCCTACGCGATCGCCGCCAAATTCGCGCATTCCGATCGCCCCGTCATCGGCCTGGTCGGTGACGGCGCCATGCAGATGAACAATCTCGCCGAGATGATCACCGTTGCCAAATACTGGAAGGACTGGGCCGATCCGACTTTCGTCATCTGCGTCTTCAACAATCAGGATCTGAACCAGGTGACGTGGGAGCAGCGGGTGATGGAGGGCGATCCGAAATTCGCAGCGTCGCAGTCCATTCCTGACATAGCCTATCACAAGTTCGCCGACCTCATCGGATTGCGCGGCATTTTCGTCGACCAGCCGGCTCAGCTCGGCGCCGCGTGGGAAGAAGCTCTGAGCGCCAATTGCCCCGTCATCCTCGAAGTAAAGACCGATCCGGAAGTGCCGCCGCTGCCGCCGCACATCAGCTTCGAGCAAATGCGGAACATCACCTCTGCCTTGATGACGGGGGATCCGCATGAAGCAGGAGTCATTGCCGGCACCTTCCGCCAGCTCTTTGCCGGCATCCTGTCACGGCGGTAGCTCACCGCATCGTTTCGCGGCGAGCATTTGGACGCCGCCCCTTTACGCAGGTTGCAACCGGGGGTGCCTCAGAAGGACAGGTCGAGCACCCTGCCCTCGAAGAGACGGTCGCGAGAACCTTCGAGATGCGCCTTCATCAACCTTTGCGCATCCTCCGGCCTGCCATCGGCGATCGCCTTGTAAATGGCGTTATGCTCTTCATAGACCTGTTCTAACCCTTGGCGCGGGCCGAGCAGGGAAAGGCCATGGAGATGCATACCGACGGCGATATGGGCTTTCAGTGCATCGATCGAGGCCGTGTAATAATGATTGTTGGCAGCCTCCGTCACCGCGCGATGGAAAGTGAAATCGGCATCGGCCCGGTGAAGCTGATGGCTGGTCGCCTCGCGCAGATCCGCAAGGGCGCTGGCGATCTTCTGGATGGCCTGCTCATTGCGTCGCTTGGCGGCAAAATAGGCGGCGGCCGGCTCGATGGTCAGGCGGAATTCGTAGCAGCGCTGAATATCGGCAATGGTTTTAACAGGCGAATAGGCGAGTTGCGTCGTCGGCGACCCATGCGCGCTGACGAAGGTGCCCGCGCCTTGCCGGGCATAGACCATGCCCTGATCGCGCAGCCGTGCCAGCGCATCACGGACGATAGGCCGGGAAACACCCAGCATCGAGGCCAGTTCGTGTTCGCCTGGAAGGCGTGAATCCGGCGGATAGTTTCCGCCGCGGATCCGCTCGAGCAGCTGGTCGAAGACACGGTCGACCAGCTTGACGGCCTTGCCGCGTTCGGGCTTGCCCGGCGGGCCGGCTTCCGCGTTCAAAGATTCGCCATTCGCGTCAACCACGTGTCATATTCTCCCCGACGGTATCTTATGCCGCCTGATTCCGAAGAACCAGTTTTAGCAGACTATCCGGTTTGCCGAAGCCCCCCGACTTAACGGCGCACCGAAAACGCCGGCCATCGGCGGCCGTCACATCGAACCACGGAATGCCGGCTTCTATCTCGCCCTGGGGCGCCAATACCCGCACCCCCAATGTGCGGAAAACGGCAAGAGCCGTATCGCCGCCCCCGACCATCAGCATATCCGGCCTCGTATCATCGATGACAGCCTTGACGCCTGACGCAAAGTTGCGAACGACGAGCCCCGCATCGACCGCCATATCGCCTGTGCAACGCAACAGCACCGGCAGCGCCAGACCCTCGCCACATTCGATCTCGCCCATCGGCGCATCCAACACCACGCGTAGGGCGCCCGTGCCTTCAAGCCGGCTCATCTGAGCGACAGTGATCGGATCGCGCGAGCCGAAGGCAAACAGGGTCCGCGGGCTTGCCGCAAATTCCCTCCTAGTCGACTGACCTGCCTCGCCGAGGCGGCGGGCAAGTGCGGCGCCGAGACCCCGGGCGCCGACGGCAAGGGTCGTCTGCCAGTCATGTCCCGCGGCGATCTGGTCAAGATCGGCATCGTCCCCGGCATCGGCAACGACAACGCGGTCCGCACCCCTTTTGAACAGCTCAGCGATCGGCAGCGGACGGTTGATGCCCCGGCCGACGACACAGCCACGGTAGGTCAACCGCTCCTGATCGGGAATGGCGGGCGCAACGAGGATGGCCTTCAGGTCGAATGCCTTCGCGAGCGCCATGCTTTCCGCCGCGACATTGCCCTTCAACCGGGAATCGATCTTCTTCATGACGACCGCAGGCTTCTCGCCACGAAAGACATCCGCCGCCAATTGAACTCTTTCGGCAGCTTCGCGCTCATCCAGTGCGCGGGAGGCGGTGTTGATGACGACGACATCGCAGGCGGTAGCCACCGCCTCCCGCGCCGCCTCTATATCGATGGCGACGGCGACCGAAAGGCCAGCTTCGACAAAGGGCGTGCCGGTATCGAGAGCGCCGGTCAGATCGTCGGCAATGATCGCCACCTTCAGCGTCATGCGATTTGCTCCGTATTGACGGCGTGGCAGGCGACGAGGTGGCCAGGCCTGGCTTCTTTCCAGGCGGGGATGACCTTGCTGCAGACATCCATGGCGATCGGGCAGCGCGTATGGAAACGGCAGCCGGACGGCGGGCTCAGGGGGCTCGGCACGTCGCCCTGCAGGATCTGGCGCTGACGGGTGCGCTCCAGTTCCGGATCGGTCTCCGGAACGGCCGACAGCAGCGCCTTGGTATAGGGGTGCAGCGGATTGTCGAAGAGGTCCTCGCGGGTGGCCAGTTCGGCCAGCCGCCCGAGATACATGACTCCGACGCGGGTGCCGATGTGGCGCACGACGGCAAGATCATGGGCGATGAAAAGATAGGTTAGCCCGTATTTCTCCTGCAAATCGAGCAGCAGGTTGATGATCTGCGCCTGGATCGACACGTCGAGCGCCGATATTGCCTCATCGCAGACAATGAATTTCGGCTGGCAGGCGAGCGCCCGGGCGATGACGACGCGCTGGCGCTGACCGCCGGAAAGCTCGTGCGGGTAACGCTGGGCAAAGCGTGTGGGCAGGCCGACATCGGTGAGCAGCGTCGCCACCCTCTCCTTCAGCTCGGCCTTGGCGCAGAGCTTATGAAAGAGGATCGGCTCGCCGATCGCTTCGCCCACCGTCATGCGCGGATTGAGCGTCGAATAGGGGTCCTGGAAAACGATCTGCAGGTCGCGGCGGAAGGGCCGCATCTGCTTTTCGTCGAGTGTGGCGAGATCCTGGCCCTTATAGACGACCTTGCCGCTGGTCGCCTTGTAGAGGTTGAGGATGGTGAAACCGGTCGTCGACTTGCCGCAGCCGGATTCGCCGACGAGGCTCAGCGTCTCGCCTTCCATGATGTCGAGATTGACATTGTCGAGCGCATAGACGGTTGCCGAGCGTTCGCCGAATGCGCCAAGCTTGACATGAAAATGCTTGACCAGGTTTTCGACCTTGAGCAGCGGTTGAGCAGCCATCACGCGGCCTCCTGCATTCTCTGGACGACGAAACAGGCGGCGCGATGATTGCTCCTGCCGGCGAGCAGTTCGAGCCGTGGCACCTTCTCGTGACAGATTGTTTCGGCGAGCGGGCAGCGCGGCGCAAAGGGGCAGCCCTTCGGCCGACGGCCGGGCTCCGGCGGCGTGCCGCCGATCGAGCTCAGCCGGCTTGCCGGCGGATCTGAAAGTTTCGGGATCGAGGAGAGCAGGCCGCGCGTATAGGGATGGCTCGGCCGGGCGTAGAGCTCGTCGACCGGCGCGTCCTCCACGACCGTGCCGGCATAGAGAACGGCGACGCGATCGACGAGGCCGGCGATCAGCGCCAGATCGTGGGTGATCCAGACGACGGACATACCGAGCTTGGCTCTGAGATCCTTCACCAGATCGACGATCTGGGCCTGGATCGTGACGTCGAGCGCCGTCGTCGGCTCGTCGGCGATCAGGAGCTTGGGATTGCAGGCAAGGCCAATCGCGATCATCACGCGCTGGCGCATACCGCCGGAAAGCTCATGCGGATAGGCCTGCAGCCGCTCTTCCGGGCCGGGAATGCCGACGAGGCGCAGCAGCTCGACAGCGCGGTCGCGGGCTTCCGCCTTCTTCATCTTGCGGTGATAGATCAGCGGCTCGCAGATCTGGTCGCCGACGCGCATGACGGGATTGAGCGAGGTCATCGGATCCTGGAAGACGAAGCCGATATCGCCGCCGCGCACCTTGCGCAATTCACGATTGGACATCGTCTGCAGGTCGCGGCCGTCGAAGGTGGCCGAGCCCTTGGCGACCTTGATCTTGTTCGGCAGCAGCCGCATCAGGCTCAGCATGGTGAGGCTCTTGCCGCAGCCGGATTCGCCGACGACGCCGAGGGTCTCTCCCTTGTCGACATGCAGATCGATGCCGTCGACGACGACGGCAGGGCCGTTGCGGCCGTCGATCTCGACGGTGAGACCCCTGACGTCGAGCAGGTGTTCTGTGCTTTTCGTGTTCATCATTTGCTGCCCCGCGGATTGAGCGCGTCGTTGAGGCCGTCGCCGAGGAAGCTGAAGGCAACGGAGGCAAGGCCGAGCACGGCCGCCGGAGCGGCGAGAAGATGCGGATAATGCTGCCAGACGCGAAGACCGTCCGAAATCATGTTGCCCCAGCTCGGCGTCGGCGGATTGACGCCGACACCGAGGAAGCTGAAAGCGCTTTCCAGCACCATCGCCGTGCCGAGACCGGCGCTGACCGAGACGATCAAAGGCCCGAGCGCATTCGGCACGACATAACGCTTGATGATGATCCAGTTGGAAAGGCCAAGCGCCTGAGCAGCCGTAATATAGGGCCGGCTGCGGATCGACAGCACCTGGGCGCGCACCAGACGGGCATAGGGCGGCCAGGAGATCAGCGCCATCGACCCGAAGACGAGAATGAAATCCACCCATATGGTCTGGCGGTAGAAGGGATTGAGGGTCTCAAGATAACGGGCCTCCATCCACTTGGTGATCGGCGATTTCAGCGAAGCGTTGATGACGACGACGAGCAGCAGGTTCGGAACCGACATCGTCACATCGGTCAGCCACATGATAGCGCGGTCGAAAGGGTTGCCGAAGAAACCGGCGACGGCGCCGAGCGTGAGGCCGATCAGCACCGCGAAAAAGGTGACGATCACGGCGACGAGGAAGGCTGTCCGCGTGCCGAAGACGACGCGGCTGAAGACGTCGCGGCCGAGATCGTCGGTTCCGAAGAGGTGGCTCATCGACGGCAGCGCGTTGCGGGCGTTGAGGTCTTGGCTCAGATAATCATAGGGCGTGAGATATGGCCCGAAGATCGCCGTGAAAGCGAGAGTTAGAACAACCATGAGACCGAAGACGGCAAGCTTGTTGCGCCGCAGACGATGCCAGGCGTCGCGCCACAGGCTGACCGGCGGCTCATCCACGGCTTCGGTGGTGGAAAGAGGGATTGCAGACATGGTCAGCGGCTCCTTCTTGAATCATTGGCGCGGGGATCGAGCAGCGGATAGAGCACGTCCACCAGCAGGTTCGACACCATGACCAGGAAAGATCCGATCAGCGTAATTGCCAGGATGACAGGATAATCGGAATTGATCAGCGCCTGCACAGTCAACCGGCCGAGACCCGGCAGGCCGAAAACGAGTTCAACGAAGATCGCACCGTTGACGATGGTGATCATGATCAGGCCGAGCTGGGTCACGACAGGCGTCAGCACCGGCCGCAGGATATGGCGCAGCGCCACGACGATCTCCGGCACGCCCTTGGCGCGCGCAGTGCGGACGAAATCCTCCGACAGAACCTCGATGACGGCGGCCCGCGTCTGGCGCACGATCAGCGCGATCGGCTGGAAGGAAAGCACGATCAGCGGCAGCAGGATGCGGACATCGAAGACGCCGCCCCAGCCGTAAGGCACGCTCGTGCCTGGCAGCAGCATGATGAGGCCGACCATCAGCAGCGGCCCGGCGACATAGGCCGGGATCGCCCAGAGAAAGAGCGCGGAGCCCAGAATGGCATAGTCGAGGCGCGAATTCTGATTCAGCGCAGCGATCATGCCGAGCGGGATCGCAATGACGGCCGTCAGGATGATGGAACAGAGGGCAAGCTGGAAGGAGACGGGTGCAGCGGCCGAAACCATCGCCCAGACGGCGCGGCCCGATGTCAGCGAATTGCCGAACCGGCCGTGCAGCAGGTTCCAGATGTAAAGGCCGAACTGTTCGATGAAGGGCCGGTTGAGACCCGCACTTTCGCGAATGGCCTCGATGCGCTGCGGATTGTAGGCGACGTCGCCCGGCGCGCGCAGGAAGATGAGCTTGATCGGATCGCCGGCGCCGTAGAAAGCCAGCGCGTAGACGGCCAACATCACCACGAGAACGGACGGAATCCAGATGGCGAACCGGGTTAGCACGTAGCGCAGCAAGGGGCCACCTCCCACCTGTTGAACGATGCGCTCCCGCTCTTTGCTGAAGCCCGGCGGATCGCATCTCTTCTTGAAACTTGCGCGAAGGCCTTGCGGCCTTCGCGCGCTTATTGTCAGAAACGAAAGTCCCGATCAGCCGATGGAGATGTTCCAGGGCTCGGCGATCTGCCAGTCGAGATTCTTCTCCATGCCCTTGACCTCCTTGGTGGCCCAGCGCGACATCGCCTGAGAATACCACGGAATGAAGGCCCAATCCTCGCGGAACGCCTTCTGGGCCTCTCGGGCGAGAGTAACGCGCTGCGGATCGTCCGCAGCCTTGGTCGCCGCTTCGGCAAGGGCGCTGTCAACCTTCTCGTTCTTGTATCCGCCGAGCTTGTTCTGCGCGTTCGACGAAGTCGAGGCGATGCTGCCCGCAAGATAGGAAACGGCGTCTGGAACACGGGTGCCGACGTCGTCGCGGAAGATCTGGACCGAGTTCTGATCCGGACCGGCATAGGCGTCCTGTTGCGGTTTCATATCGACGGCCGTGATGCCGAGATTCTGGCGCCACTGCTCGGCGATGAACTGGGCGGCGGCCTGAATGGCCGGCGCCGAGATGCCGACGAACAGGAGCTTCGGCAGGCGCTCGGGCCCGCCATAGCTCGATTCGGCAAGCAGCTTCTTGGCGGCGGCCGGATCATAGGGGAAAGGCTCGAAGCCGGAATTGTCGGCGCCGGGAACCGAATTGAGGATCTGGTCGGCCTTCTTGTGAGGCCCATCCGGATAGGAGGCCTTGAACAGACCGTCGCGATCGACGGCCATGATCAGTGCCTGGCGGACCTTCGGGTCGTCCATCGGCGCGCGGGAGATGTTGAACCAGAAGTGCTGGCTGGTCGGGATCAGCGGGCCGGCCGAGAATTCCGGGCCGAGATCCTGGATGATGGTCGAGGTGACGAGCTCGGTATGGGCGTTGAACTCGCCCGACTTGATCAGCGACGTCGCAGTGACATTGTCCTCGATCGAGGTGATGTCGATGCGGGCAAGCTTCGGCTTCTGCCCAAAGAAGTTCTCATTCGGCTCGAACGTGATCTTGCCGGCATCGATATCGATGCTCGTCAGCTTGAACGGGCCGGAGAAGACCGGCTCATTCTCAGGCTTGTACCAGTCGATGATTTCCTCGCCATCGCTGCCGCGCGACTGCGATGCCTTTGTGATCGGCGCGATGTGGTTTGCCAGGCGCATGAAGAAGATCGGATCAGCCGCGGCGAGCGTCACGACCACCGTCCCCTCGTCGGGCGTCGCGACACCGGTCAGCTCGTTGCCGGAGCCGGCGGCGATTTCGGCGTAGCCCTTGACCTTGCTCAGCACCTGGTCGGCGCGCTGGCTCTTGGTGTTCGGCATCGAGGCGACTTCCCACGATCCCTTGACGTCGGCGGCGGTGATCTTGCTGCCGTCGGAGAAGACGGCCTTGGGGTCGATCTTGAAGGTCCAGACGGTGTTGTCGGCCGATTCCCAGCTGGTGAAGACGTAAGGCTTGATATTGCCTTCGCTGTCGAAATACATCGGCGCGGCCCACCAGATGGAATTCCAGCGGAAGGTTCTGCCGCCGCCGCGCAGCGGCGACCAGTCCTGATCGAAGGCCGGATGCGCGACCTTCAGCACCTGGCCTTCATCGGCCAGCACGATGCGCGCATTCATACCGAACACGGTGAGGCCGACGCCCGCCGCAAGGCCGAGCTTCAGCGCGTTGCGACGTGAAATATTGGTTTTATCCGATTGATCAAAAGACATGGCATTCCCTCCCACGGTGAATTCGGCAGCGTTCTCCCTGCGCCTGCCGGGCGCAGCACAATCCGTCGCCTATCGTTCACTCGTTAATGTAAATATGTCAACAAAAAATCGCAGTTTTGACCCGTTGAAAATTTTGAGCTTAAAATAATTCAACAATTACAATAATGTAGATTTTCGCTCTCGTATTAATCAATTTTGTCTTCTTGACAAAAGCGTCACGATGGAAAAGTTCTTGGCACTCATCGCCACAGACGAACGACAATTTTTCTGCGCAGCCGGCCCGGCAAGCGCGCCTAAGGGAGGGCGGAATGAGCCATCACAGGATTACAGGCGTTTTCAGCGCGGCCGCTACGCCGCTGACCGCAGATAACGCGCCGGATCTCGCTCTTTTCACCAATCATTGCCGTCGGCTGCTGACCGAGGGCTGCCATGGCGTGGCCCTGCTCGGCACCACCGGCGAGGCCAATTCCTTCTCCGGAGCCGAACGCCGCGCCATTCTGGAAGCGGCGCTGGAAGCCGGCATTCCTGCCGGTAAGCTGCTGCCGGGTACGGGCGTCGTCGCCATTCCCGAAACCGTCGAACTGACCCGGCACGCGCTGTCGCTCGGCGTCACCAAGGTCGTGATGCTGCCGCCCTTCTACTACAAGGGCGTTTCCGACGACGGCCTCTTCGCCGCCTATTCGCAGGTGCTGGACAAGGTCGCCGACACGCGCCTGCAGGTCATCCTCTACCATATCCCGCAGGTCTCAGGCGTACCGCTCTCCATTCCGCTGATCGGCCGGCTGATCGCCGCCTTCCCGGAAACCGTCGTCGGCATCAAGGAATCTGCTGGCGATTTCAACAACATGCAGGCAATCATCTCCGCCTATCCCGGCTTCTCGGTGCTGGCGGGCGCCGATCCGCTGCTGCTGCCACTGTTGAAGGCCGGAGGTGCGGGCTGCATCACGGCAACCTCCAATCTCGTGGCGGATTCGCTGCGCACCGTCTACGACCACGTCCATGACGAGGGGCGTGCCAGCGACGTCGAGGCGGCGCAGGCGCGCATCAACGCCTATCGCACGCTGTCCAACTCCTACGTCCAGATCCCGACGATCAAGGCAATGGTCGGGCTGAAGACAGGCAATCCCGCCTGGAAGCGCACGCGCGCACCGCTGATGCCGCTCAGCGAAGCGGATTATGCCGCACTCGCCGAAAGCTGCGCCAAGCTGCCCTGAGGAGACCCGCCATGAGCTTTACCGGCCTGCGCCCCGAAGCCGTTCCCGCCCTGATGACCGGGATCATCGCTCCTCATCCCTCCTTCAAAGGCCGCGCGGATGCCTATCTGCCCTCGCCCTGCATTCAGAACCACGCGGCAAATCTTGCTTTTCTGCCCGACGGTACGCTGACCTGCGTCTGGTTCGGCGGCACGATGGAGGGCATGGGCGATATCTCGATTTACATGTCGCGGCTGGCGCCGGGCTCCGATCGCTGGTCCGAGCCGGAGAAGATGAGCGACGATCCGGAGAATTCCGAGCAGAACCCATTGATTTTCAACGCTCCTGACGGAAAGACATGGCTGCTCTATACCTCGCAGACCTCGGGCAACCAGGACGGTTCCGTTGTCAAATGCCGGATATCCGAGGATGGCGGCCGGACGTTCGGCCCGGTCCGGCTCCTCTGCGACAGCCCCGGCACATTCGTTCGCCAACAGATCGTCGTAAACGACAGGGGCGAGTGGCTGCTTCCGGTCTTCCGCTGCGTCGGTCTCGACGGACGGCGCTGGAGCGGCGACGCCGATACGGCAGCGGTTCTGATCTCGCGCGACGGCGGTGCGAGCTGGCAGATGCACGACATTCCGAACAGTATCGGCGCCGTGCACATGAACATCCTGCCGCTCGGCGGCGACGAGATGGTCGCCTTCTACCGCAACCGTTTCGCCGAAAACATTCTTTCCAGCCGATCGAGTGACGGCGGCAGGACGTGGAGCGCGCCCGAGCCCACGGAACTGCCGAACAACAATTCCTCGATCCAGGCAACAGTCCTGAATGATGGATCGATCGCAATGGTTTACAATCATTCGAATGCAGCCATGTCGGACGCGCGGCGCCAATCTCTCTATGACGAAATCGAGGGCGACGAGGCTGGAGAAACGGCCGCCGTCCTCGCCGATATAGCTCGCAAGGCGGTCTGGGGTGTTCCTCGTGCGCCCCTGAGCCTTGCGATATCAAGGGATGGCGGCAAGAGTTTTCCGCGTCGCATGGATCTCGATACGGGTGACGGGTTCTGCCTCAGCAACAATTCCAAGGACTCGCTGAACCGCGAATTCTCGTATCCCTCGGTCATCCAAGGCGGCGACGGTACACTTCATGTCGCCTACACCTACTATCGGCGGGCGATCAAATATGTGCGCCTCGCCCCGCCACTCCTGCCGTAGCGAGGCGGCCGCTGGCTTGTTGTAAATTTGCGTCCCATCTAGCGCGAAAAGGTCGCTGGCATGATCGGTTCGGCCGACTGAACGTGGAGAAATTGACAACAGAGTTGGCAGCCTCGTCGCCAGCGCAGTGAAGGCCGGCTCGCACCGTCTACTATCGACGAAGTTCAGCTATATATCTGATTATAATTATCAAACATCAATGCAGATGGCTGCTGAAACCTGAATCCAGCGCATACCAGACGATAAAATTTCGCGCTCTCAGAAATGCCCGCTTGACTTCGATATGACAACTTTACATTAAAGAGGGCGACACTATTGCCGCAAGATCCTGCAGGGAGGACTGGTCATGGCCAGCTTGGGTTCGCCAATCACGATAATTCGGCCGCATCAGATCGAATTCGGCATCGGCACGGCAGGAAAGCTCGGCAAATGGGCTGCCGAGAAAGGTTATCGGCGCACGCTTGTCATCTCGGACGCTTTCAACGCTTCGCGCGTCGACGTGCTGGAACTGAAGGGCGAGGTTGCGGTTTTCTCCGAAGTAACGCCTGAGCCTGATACGGCCAATCTCGACAAAGTGATGACTGCGGCCAACGCCGCCGATGCCGAGCTGGTCGTCGGCTTCGGCGGCGGCAGCGCCATGGATCTGGCAAAGCTCGCCGCCGTTCTCGCCGGTTCCGGGCAGACGCTGCATGAGGTCGTCGGCCCGAACAGGGTACGCGGGCCGCGCAAGGTGGGACTCGCCCAGGTACCGACAACCTCGGGCACCGGCAGCGAGGCCGGCATCCGCGCGCTCGTCACCGACCCTGCGACGATGGCGAAGCTTGCTGTGGAGAGCCTGCATATGCTGGCCGACATCGCAGTCGTCGATCCAGCCCTGACCTTCAGCGTGCCGGCGCGCACCACCGCCGCAACCGGCGTCGACGCCATGGCCCATTGCGTCGAGGCCTTCACCAACCGCAAAGCCCATCCGATGGTCGACATCTATGCGATTGAGGGAACGCGGCTCGTCGGCAGATATCTCGCCCGCGCCGTCAAGGATGGCAACGACGCAGAGGCGCGCGCCGGCCTATCGCTCGCCTCGCTTTACGGCGGCTTCTGCCTCGGCCCGGTCAATACCGCCGGCGGCCATGCTCTCGCCTACCCTCTCGGCACGCGCTGGCACGTGGCGCATGGAGCGGCGAATGCCCTGATCTTCCCGCATGTTCTCGCCTTCAACACGCCGGCGGCCGCGGAGAAGACGAAAGCGGTGATGGCAGCGCTCGGCTATGAAGCCTCGGACAATGCGGCATCGGTCTTCGATGCGGCTTATGCTTTTTGCGCCGAACTCGGCATTGAGATGAAGCTCTCCGGCCTTGGCGTGCCGGAAAGCGATCTCGACGCCATGGCTGACGACGCCTTTGCCATTCGCCGTCTGCTTGATAACAATCCGCGTGATCTCAGCCGAGCCGACATCCGCTCGATTTACGCGGCCGCCTTTTAATACTGTTTCAGAAGGGACTTTGGTGATGGACAGGAATGCGAAAGTCGCCGTGACGTTGGGCGATCCGGCTGGAGTCGGCCCCGAGGTGATCGTCAAGGCCTTGGCGGCGCTTCCGAGTGAAGAGCGCCGCGATTTCGTCATCGTCGGCAACGTGGAAGCGCTGGAGCGGGCTGACCGCGTTAGCGGCACCGGGTTGAAGTTCGTGCCTGCCGATAGATCCGATGACGACAGGATTGCCGTCGATGAAGTCCCGCTCGGCGCACCGCTGCCGGAGATCGGCAAGGTCAGCCCGGTCGCGGGCGATGCGTCCGTGCGCTATATCACCCGCGCCGTCGATCTCGCCATGTCCGCCAAAGCCGATGTCATCGTCACCGCGCCGATCAACAAGGAGGCGATGAACCTTGCCGGTCATCACCATGACGGCCATACCGGGCTTCTCGCGCATCTCACGGGCTCGAAAAGTTCCTTCATGCTGCTGGCCTCCGAGCGGCTGAACACCATCCACGTCTCGACCCATATCTCGCTGAAGGGCGCGATCGAGCGCGCCAAGACCGAGCGGGTGCTGGCAACCATCGAAGCCGGCCACAGGCATTTCCTGCGCCTCGGCAAGACCGCGCGCATTGCTGTTGCCGGCCTCAACCCCCATTGCGGCGAAAACGGCCTGTTCGGCACCGAGGACATGGAGTTTCTGGCGCCGGCCGTCGAGCAGGCACAGGCTCGGGGTATCGATGTCGTCGGCCCGATCTCCGCCGATACGGTGTTTGCCCGTGCCTATAACGGCGCCTTCGATCTCGTCATCGCCCAGTATCACGACCAGGGCCATATTCCGATCAAGCTCGTCGCCTTCGAAACCGCGGTCAACGTCTCGCTCGGCCTGCCGATCGACCGCGTCTCGGTCGACCACGGCACCGCCTTCGACATTGCCGGCACCGGCAGGGCCAACCACGTCAACATGCTGTCCGCCATCGCCTATGCCCGGCTGATGGCCCGCTCGCCGCGGCGGCAGGTGTGATTGCGGCAAGATGTCGAACAGTGCCAACATCATAATCTGCTGACCAAGTCTCATCCGTCCGGCGTTTTGGTCTACTCTGCGGAAAGGTTGATTGAACCCCAACCCCGTCACATGCCCGGCGGTCCCAGAACACGGGGGCGGTGATCGGGGGGAATTCCGGGTGGGCCGGGTTGATCAAGATGTTACGGTCGACGCGGGCGACGACGCTTGTCACCGCAACATGGCGCAGCGTTCTTCTTGCGGCATTTTTCGCCGAAAGACTTGCTACGGCGGCCGGCATGCTGTCCCAACCGGGCAGCGCGGGGCGGCGTTCGCTCGTGCCGGGGCTCAGCTTTGCCCCTGATGCAGCCGACGGAAAATCCGCTCGATCTGGGCAACAACCGCAAAAAAGACGATGCCGGAGAGAGAAGCGAGCACGACGGCGGCAAAGAGCCTTTCCGCCTGATAGTTGAACGTCGACTGAATGATGACAGCGCCCAGCCCCTGGTTCGAGCCGATCCACTCCCCGACGATCGCGCCGATCACACAGGTGGTTGCCGAAATGCGCAGCGACGCAAACAGCAAGGGGGCGGACCGTGGCGCGCGCAGGCGCCAGAACGTTTCCCACCCACTCGCCGAAAGCACATGCATCAGCTCAAGCTCGCTTACAGTAGCCAGATTGAGGCCCCGGGCGGTATTCACCAGAGTTGGGAAGAAGCAGATGAGAGCGGCGATGATGACCTTCGGGAGCATGCCGAGGCCGAAGATGAGAATGATGATCGGCGCGAGCGCCAGCACCGGAATCGTGTTGAAGAGCAGGACAACGGGAAAATAGGCGGCCTGGAAGCGCGGATTATAGACAAAGGCAACCGCCAGTATCACGGCGAGACCATTGCCCAGGAGGAAGCCGAGGCCCGCCTCGCCCCACGTCGGGACGGCGTTCGACAGCAGGAGGCGCCATTCGATGCCAAGCGTACGCATGATCGCCAGCGGCGTGGGAACGATATAACTCGGGACACCGAGCGCCGGCACCAGCCACTGCCAGGCGAGGAGCAGCGAAAGGGCGCCGATAACGGGAAGGCCGATCGCCTCTGTGAGGGACAACGGACGGTGCGTCATGCAGCCGCACTCCCCTCCTGCAGCAATCCCCGCAGATGGGCGGCGGTCTCCTGGACATCGAGGCTCTCGCGCCGGCAGAGGCCGCGCTCGTCTTTCAGCGGTTTTAGGTCGATCAGCGCCTGGACGCGGCCCGGATTGGCGGCCAGGACCAGCACGCGTCCGCCGAGATAGATCGCCTCGACGACGCTGTGGGTTACGAACAGGATAGTCGTGCCGGTCCGTCGCCAGACGTCCAGAAGCTCATCGTTCAATCGTTCGCGGGTAATTTCGTCGAGCGCACCGAAGGGCTCGTCCATGAGCAGGATGTCCGGCTCGCATTGAAGAGCGCGCGCTATGGCGACGCGCTGGCGTTGTCCGCCGGACAATTGATGCGGATAGCGGTCGGCCAGATGCGACAGGCCGACCAGCTCGATCCAATGGTCGGGCCGCGGATCGACCGATCGCGAGATGCTCTTCTTCCCCACCTGCAGCGGCAGCGCGACATTCTCCCTCACGGTCCGCCAGGGTAACAGCGTTGCGTCCTGAAAGACGAAGGCGACCTCGCGTCGCCGGCGCGCCTCAGAGGCAGTCCTGCCGAGCACCGACAACCGCCCGTCAAGGGTCGGAAGAAGATCTGCCACCGCACGCAAGAAGGTCGACTTGCCGCAACCGGAAGGGCCGAGAATGGTCAGAAATTCGCCCCTGCCGACGCTGAGGTCGACGCCGGACAGAATGCGGGTCGTCTCGACAGCGCCAGCATAGCCGATAGTCAGATTCTTGGTTTCGATGGCCACTGCTTCAGGCAAATCCGCTCTCACGCAATCTTTGGGCGGTCACCCGCCGTCATAGCCAATATCTCAGTCGTATAGCAATCCTCCAGCTTCGGCGCGCCGCTCTTGAACTGGCCGATCTTGTCGTAGACGGAAATCTGCTCGGCGAGAGCGGCTGGATCGAAGCTGCCCCAGCCGTTCCTGCCGGTCTCTGCGTCGAAGCTCAGCGACAATATGCGCGGTACCGTCTTCAGTTCCACGGCAAGATCGAGCTGCGGATAGGCCTCCACCGTCAATTTCACCGCCTCTTCGGGATGTTCATGCGTCCAGGCCCAGCCCTTGGCGACGGCACGCAGCACCTTTGCCAGCGTCTCGGCATGGCCGGTCACGGCATCGTCGGTGGCGAAATAGACATTGGCATAAGATGGCAGGCCCGTTTCCTTCATCATCAGATCGATGCGGTCGGGGCCGATGACGGAAAGGGCCTGCGTGTTGGTGATCCATCCGGTGACCGCATCGACCTGGCCGGTCATCAGTGGCGTCATGTCGAAACCGATATTGGTAATGGCGAGGCTCGAGGGATCGATATTGTTCTTCAGCAGGATGGCATCGAGCACGTAACGGGCCGTCGGCTGGATGCCGATACGCTTGCCGACCATATCCTTGACGGTGCGGATCGGCGCCTTGGGCAGCGAATAGAAGGCGAAAGGCGCCATGCGGAAACCGCAGGCGAAGATCTTGATCGGCACGCCGGATGACCGGGCAAGAAGAAGCTGTGCCGAATCCGAGAATTGACCGAGCTGCGCATCACCCGTGATCACAGGCGGCACCGTTGCCGAATTCGGCCCCCCAGGGGAGAACTCGACGTCGAGACCCTCGGCCTCAAACAGGCCTTTCTTGGCGGCAACGATATCGCCGATCTGTCCATTGCTCATCAACCAATCGTATTTGATGACGACTTTGGATGCGGCGGCGTTCGAATGACGCGGTACGAACACGCTGATCCCCGCCGCCGCCGCGGCAAGAGCAAAGGCTCCCCCCTTAAGGACGCTACGTCTGCCGACCATGATTTGTTTGTCATACCCGTTCATTTGCTTGCCTTCCCCTAGTTGGTTTGCCGGGCGGCCGGCTGAGCCGCTTATGCTCGTTATCGCGGTTCGATGTCGCCGATCGGGCCGCCTTCAGACCACGCATAGATCTCCCAGAGATTGTCGTCGGGGTCGGCGAAATAGCAGCATCGCGCATTCCAGACGTAATTCTGCGGCGGCGCGTGGAAGAGCACGCCGGCAGCCTTCAGCTCCGTATAGGCAGCATCGACCTGCTCTGGCGAGGCAAGCTCGATGGCCGCGCAGGCCTTGTGTACGCCCGGAGGAGCCCGGCGGCTTGAGACACCGGTATTCTCGGCGATATGCGCGATCTCCCAGAGCGCCAGCGTGACGCCCGCGCCTTTGAAATCGGCAAAGCCGGGAGCGCGGCGGCGCGGCCTGAAGCCAAGCCGCTCGACATAGAAGGCAGACGCTCTTTCGATGTCCTCGACCAAAAAACAGATGTCGGTGATCGGATTGGTTTGGGCAAAAGCGGTCATACAGGCCTCCTGATGTGAAAAGCCTCGCAGACCACAGCCTCAAGAGATTTCAAATTCGTGCGGTTATCTTTCGCAAAATTGCTGATTCGCCACCGGCGGGCGCCGGCTCAAAGACGGACCGAACGCTGGTATTCCTTCGGTGTCGTCCCCATCAGGCGGCGAAAGACGCTGGAGAAATGCGCCTGGCTGGAAAAGCCTGTGGCGTAAGCGATGCTTGCGAGCGTCTCCTTGCCATCGGCGAGATAAAGTCGCGCCCGCTCGATCCTGCGTTCGAGGACGAAGCGATGCGGCGCCACGCCCGCCGCCCGTTTGAATTCCCGGCTGAAGTGAAAGGGGCTCATATGGGCCACACCGGCCAGCTCCTCCACACTCAGATCGGATTTGCCAAGCAGGTTCTCGATATAATCGATCACGCGCCGGAGATTCTCCGATGTCAGCGGACGATCGCCGGCCTCAGGTCTGGCGCCCAGCAGTTTTACAACGCAACAGGCGAGCGCCATTCCCAGATGCTGCATCAAAAGCAGGTCGTCGTGCCCGGTCTTCTCGACGGCAAAGGCAAGAGAAAGGGCAACCTGCAGCGTTGTCGGATCAGTCGTTGCGCTCAGTGCATCACTATCCCAATGCTCCGGATCGAAGCGAGAGCCCCCGAGGCTGCTGTAGAGCGCAGGTGACTGGAAGATCGAGATATAATCCGCCGCATCGCCCTCGACTTCAAGGACCGTGGCAGCCGGTTGAAATCCCAAGGTGAACGGCGGCCTTTCAACTTTGCGGAAGGCCCCGCTTCCAAGCCGATAGGCATATCTGCCGTGCGCCGTACGGTTGATTGAAATTCTATGAAGCGAGCCCTTCGAAACCATCTGTCCCGCAGCGCTGCGATAGGTCTCAACGATCATGTCGCGTTGCACGAAGGCCCTGTAGCCTCCAAGGGATGGCCGGCTTATTGAGAAAATCTGCGGGTCGATATCGGGCATTGTTTCATTCTCCCTGGCAGAGAAGAGGCAAGTTGCGCGCCAAATGGAAGCCAGGCTTCGCGCTGGATATCGACGTCGTGGGATAAAACCCGACTGTGCCCACTCAAATCGTGGTTTTAAGACCGCTGTCAGCCCACACGGCACCACGGCCTAGCAGGCGTTCATCCACGGCAAATTTGGTCGCATGCGCAAGAATTATGCAATGCATGTTTCTTCCTGATCGGTGGCTGCAGACCATCAGATCGCTCTCAACAGCGCGCGGCATCCGAAATCATTCCCGGTCAACGGCAAACCGCAGCCAGGAATGCGCTTTTGCTCCGTCCACTCTTTTCCCCGGAAATGGTCTTTTTGGAAATTCGTTTCTCCCCATTCCTATTAGTACACTTAATTTATAGACATCATCAATTTGGAGAGTGGCAATGACCATCGAAAAATCCGGAAGCGGTTTCGCAAGACGAGACCTGTTGAAACTGTCCGCCGCGGCCGGGGTTGCCGTCGCCGGTGCTTCGCTCATCGGGCAGAAGCCGGTTTTTGCGGCCGAAGAGCTCTCGCTGAAAGGCAAGCGCATCGCCATCAGCGCCACCGGCACCGATCATTTTTTCGACCTGCAGGCTTACAATGCTCAGATCGAAGAGGTGAAGCGTCTCGGCGGCGAGCCGATCGCCGTCGATGCCGGGCGCAATGACGGCAAGCTCGTTTCGCAGCTTCAGACGCTCATCGCCCAGAAGCCGGATGCGATCGTTCAGATCCTCGGCACACTGAGCGTTATCGATCCCTGGCTGAAGAAGGCGCGTGATGCCGGCATCCCGGTTCTGACCGTCGACGTCGGCTCGACCAATTCGATCAACAATACCACGTCAGACAATTGGGGCATCGGCAAGGATCTGGCGCTGCAGCTCGTCTCCGATATCGGCGGCGAAGGCAATATCGTCGTCTTCAACGGCTTCTATGGCGTGACCCCCTGCGCGATCCGCTACGACCAGCTGGTCAATGTCGTCAAATATTTCCCGAAGGTGAAGATCCTCCAGCCGGAACTGCGCGACGTCATCCCGAACACCGTACAGGACGCCTTCACCCAGATCACGGCGATCCTCAACAAGTACCCGGAAAAGGGCTCGATCAAGGCGATCTGGTCGGCCTGGGACATTCCCCAGCTCGGCGCGACCCAGGCGCTGACGGCAGCAGGTCGTACCGAAATCCGCACCTATGGCGTCGATGGCAGCCCCGAAGTGCTGCAGCTCATCGCCGATCCGAATTCGCCTGCTGGCGCCGATGTCGCGCAGCAGCCGGCAGAAATCGGCCGCACTGCCATCCGCAACGTCGCAAAGCTGCTCGCCGGCCAGACGCTGCCGCGCGAGACCTATGTTCCCGCACTTCTGGCCAACAAGCTCAATGTCGGCGAAGTCACCAAGAAACTCGGCATTGGCTGACGCAGCCTGACGGACGGTCCGGCCATGCCGGACCGCTCAAGATTGGCCACCACGTCGGGATGGATTGCATGACTGCCATTTCCTTCAAGCAGCCGGTGACGGCGCGAGACGACATCATCCGCTTCGAAGGAATCGTCAAACGTTTCGGCGGCGCGCAGGCGTTGGCAGGCGCGTCGCTGATCGTAAAACGCGGAACGATCCACGGTCTCGTCGGGCAGAATGGTGCCGGCAAGTCGACGCTGATCAAGCTGCTTGCCGGCCTCCATCAGCCGGATGACGGGCGGATCGAGATCGAAGGACAGACGTTCGACAGGCTGACGCCGCATCTTGCCGAGGCGCTCGGCATTCACTTCATTCACCAGGAACGGCTGCTGGTGCCGACCTTCACCGTCGGTGAAGCGCTGTTCCTCGGCCGGGAACCGCGCATATCGGGCACGCCTTTCCTCGACCGGCGGCTGATGCAGCGCCGCGCTTCCGAAATCCTCAACGACTATTTCTGCGTCCGATTGCCAAACACTGCCCTGATCGGCGAATTGTCGACGGCCGAAAAGCAGATCATCCAGATCACCCGTGCGCTCCTCAATCAGCCGAAGGTGCTCGTGTTCGACGAGCCGACGGCGGCACTGGTGCGCCGCGAGGCCGATATTCTCTTCCGGCTGATCCGCCGCCTGCGCGATGAAGGCGTAACCATCGTCTACATCTCACACTACCTGAACGAAATCGAGGAACTCTGCGATCACGTCACCGTGCTGCGCAACGGACTTGATGTCGCTTCCGTGCCGATCGGGGAGACTTCGGCCGCGGCGATCGCCCGGCTGATGGTCGAGCGGGATATCAAGGAGATGTTTCCGAAGCCTGCGGTCGCGCCCGGTGAAGAGATCCTCAACGTCGAGCAGCTGTCGGCGCCGGGAAAATACAGCGACATCAGCTTCTCGCTTCGCCGCGGCGAGGTGCTCGGCCTCACCGGCCTGCTCGGCTCCGGCGCAAAGGAACTGGTTCGTGCTCTCTTCGGTCTGGAGTCACCGTCTTCCGGCCGCATCGAAATCAACGGCAAACCGGCCCGTTTTGCCAATCCGACTCAGGCTGCCGGCCACGAGATCGCGCTGGTGCCGGAAGATCGGCGCCGTCATGGCGTTGCGCTCGATCTCAGTGTTGCCGAGAATGCCAGCCTTTCCAGCCTCGGCCGCTTCACGCGCTTCGGCTTTCTCCATCGCAAGCGCGAGCAGCGCGAGATCGATGCCCTGATCACGCGGCTGCAGGTGAAAGCCAGCGGGCGCAATGCGCTTCTGCGCACGCTTTCGGGCGGCAACCAGCAGAAGGTGGCGATCGCCAAGTGGCTGAGCCGGCACTCCGAAGTCTATCTCCTCGACGAGCCGACGGTCGGCGTCGACATCGGCTCCAAGGTCGAGATCTACACACTGATCGGCGAGCTTGCGGCGCGGGGCGCCGGCGTCATCGTGCTGTCTTCGGATCTGCCCGAACTCATCGGCATCACCGATCGTATCCTCGTGCTTTTCCGCGGTCGTGTGGTGCGAGAATTCATCTCGTCGGAGACCACGGCGGATGCCGTGCTGGCGGAATCGACCGGGTCGTCGGAGGGACATCGCCATGTCGGCTGAAGTGGAATTCGCGCCTGCCGGCTTTTCGGCAATAGAACCGCCGCGCCGACCGGCCGGCAACATCGCGGCTGTGGCGCTGCGTTTCGGATCACTGATCGCTTTCGCAGCCATTCTGATCGTCTTCTCGCTCACCGCGCCTTACTTCCTCAGTGTCGGCAATGTCGGCAACGTGCTCGGCCAATCCGCCATATCAGGCGTACTCGCCATCGGGCTGACGGTTGTTCTGATTGCCGGCGGCTCCAACGTCGTCACCGGCGGCATCGATCTCTCGCTCGCGGCCAATATGGGCCTCAGCGCCGCCGTCTACGCCACCTTGACCCAACTCGGCTACGGCGACGCGGCGGCGGCCTCGGCGGCAATCGGGACCGGGGCGCTGATCGGCACGGTCAATGCCTTTGCCGTCGTCTATGCCGGCATCGTTCCGTTGCTGGCCACGCTTGCCGTGATGAACGTCGTTGCCGGACTGGAACTGGTGCTGACCCAGAATACCGTCCTGCCCGCCTCCACGCCCTTTCTCTCGGCGCTTTCGGCGTCTGATCCCCTAGGCCTGCCGGTTCTTGCCTATGTGCTTCTCGGCTTCACGGCACTTGCAACGGCCATCGTCCAATATACGCCGCTTGGCCTGCATCTTTATGCCGTCGGCGAGTTCCCGGAGGCGGCGCGCGCCGCCGGCTTGCCGCTTCGCCGGCTACTATCAGGCGCGTTCATCGCCAGCGGCGTGTCCGGCGGCATTGCCGGTATCCTGTCGGTTTCCTATCTGAGCGGCAGCACGACCGGCTCCGGCGAGATGCTGCTGCCCGTCGTCGTCACCGCTTTGCTCGGTTCGGTCTTTTCGCGCCGGCTGGTTCCCACGATGGCCGGCACTTTCCTCTCGGCTCTGTTGGTCGGCTTCCTCACCAACGGCTTCCAGCTGCTCAACATTTCGAGCACGCTGGTCAGCGGCATCCAGGGCTTGCTCATTCTCATCGTGGTCTCCGCGACCACCCTGTTGCGCCGGCGGGAGGCCTGATCATGTCGCTCCAGAGTTCGACACCTGCCGTTACCGACCTGCCGCGCCTCATCGCTGCCGGCGCGGCGCGCTACGGCCTCGTCCTCGCGCTCGTCGCGGTGTCCACCATCTTCTCCGCGGCGACGCCGACATTTCTGACGCTTGCCAACCTCCAGAGCATCCTGGTCAACAATTTCACGCTGCTTGCCATCGTTTCCATCGCCATGACCTTCGCCGTCTCCTCGGGCGGCATCGATCTCTCTGTGGGAACGGCGATGGATTTTGCGAGCTTCGCCTTCGTCTCCCTCGTGCTGGCAGGTCAGCCGGTGGCGATTGCCGCCCTTGCCGGACTAGCGGCAGGAGCACTCGTCGGTGCCTTCAACGCGCTGCTAATCTCAGGGATCGGTGTCTCCCCCTTCCTTGCAACGCTCGGCACGCTGTTCATCGGCCGCAGCGTCCAGCAATTGCTGACCAATGGCGGCAACCCGGTCTACCTGCCGCCGAGCGGTGTGCCGGAAGCCTTCCGCGTTCTCGGCCACGGCACGATCGGCGGCTTTCCGGTGCCGCTCGCGGTCGCGATCCTCATCATAGCTGCTGCCGCGGTTGTCTTTGCCCGAACGCGTTTCGGCCGCGTCATCCTGTCGATCGGCATCCAGCCGGCCGTCGTTCGCTATTCCGGCATCGCGGCATCGGCCCATATTGCCGCTACCTTCGTCATCGTCGGCTTGATCGCGGCTGTCGCCGGCTTGATCCTGACGGCGACCGTTGCCGTCTATATCCCCTCCTCCGGCAACGCCTTCCTGCTGAATGCCATCGGCGCGACCTTCATCGGCACGACTCTCAGCCCGCTTGGGCGGCCGAACGTCGGCGGCACTGTCCTCGGCGTGCTGCTGCTCAGCATCGTCGCCAACGGGCTGCTGTTGACCGATCTTAATTTCTACTGGCAGCAGGTCGGCACGGGCACGCTGATCTTTGCCGTGCTCGCCCTAAGCTTCATCAACAGGAAATCCGCCGGCCGCGCATAAGAGCTGCCGTATCCGCGGATATGTCAGCCCGCCGAGCTTTCCGAAATCATTCGCGATACGGCGTTTTTCCAGCCGATGATCTTGCCCTGCCGCTCGGTCTCTTCCATCGACGGGCTGAAGCGGCGGTCGCAGGCCCAGGCCTTCGCAAAATCGCGCTTGCCGGGCCAGATGCCGGCCTTCGAACCGGCGAGCCAGGCGGCTCCGAGCGCCGTCGTCTCGCGGATCGCCGAACGGTCGACGGGATTTCCCGTGATGTCGGCCAGGCACTGCATCGTCCAGTCGGACGCCGCCATGCCGCCATCGACGCGCAGCACGGTTTCCAACTGGTTGGCGCCCCAGTCCTTCTTCATCGCCACCAGCAGGTCGAGCGTCTGATAGGCGACGGATTCAAGCACCGCGCGGGCAAATTCCGCCGGGCCGCTGTTGCGCGTCAGGCCGAAGATCGCGCCGCGCGCGGCCGGATCCCAATAGGGCGCGCCGAGGCCGGTGAAGGCCGGAACGATATAGACCTGCTGTCCGGGATCTGCTTTGGTGGCCAGGACCCCAGCTTCGGAGGCCTGGCTGATGATGCCGAGGCCGTCGCGCAGCCATTGCACGGCCGCACCCGCAATGAAAATCGAGCCTTCAAGTGCATAGGTCGTCTCACCGTCGAGCCGGCAGGCAATGGTCGTCAGCATCCGGTTGGAGGAGGAAACGCGGTCCCGGCCGGTGTTGAGCAGAGCGAAGCAGCCGGTGCCATAGGTGGATTTCATCATGCCGGGGTCAAAGCAGGCATTGCCCACGGCCGCCGCCTGCTGGTCGCCGGCGACGCCGAGGATCGGCAGCGCGACCCCGAACAGAGCTTCGTCGACCCGGCCGAAATCATCGGCGCATTCTTTGACCTCGGGAAGCGTGGCTGAGGGAATGCCGAGAATGCCGAGAAGCTCCTCGTCCCAGGCGCCGTCATCGATATTATAGAGCAGCGTTCGCGAGGCATTGGTCGCATCGGTGGCATGCACACGGCCGCCGGTCAGCTTGTAGATCAGCCAGCTGTCGATCGTCCCGAAGCAGACCTCGCCTGCCTCCGCCTTCTCCCGCAGGCCATCGACATTGTCGAGCAGCCAGCGCAGCTTCGTTCCGGAGAAATAGGGGTCGAGCAGCAGACCGGTCTTGGCGCTGAACAGCTTCTCATATCCGTCAGCCTTCAGGCTCTCGCACATTTCGGCCGTGCGCCTGTCCTGCCAGACGATCGCGCGGTGAAGCGGCGTGCCGGACCTGCGATCCCAGACGACCGCCGTCTCGCGCTGATTGGTAATGCCGATTGCCGCGATCACTGCGGCGTCAATACCAGCATCGGCGATCGCCTTGCGCACCGTGTCGATGACGGACTGCCAGATTTCGGCGGCGTCATGCTCCACCCATCCGGGCTGCGGATAATATTGGGTGATCTCCGCCTGCGCCGAGCCGACCATTTTCATGTCGCCATCGAAGATGATGGCGCGTGAAGACGTCGTGCCCTGGTCGATCGAAAGAATATAGCCGCTCATATCCGTCTCCGGCTCGCACGAAACAGCTCAGCCCGCTGCGGAGCAGCAGGATGCGGAGGTTTCATAAGAGAAAGATTGTAGGGCCACCGGCTTGCTGCCGGTGGCAGGAAGTGGTGGCCGGAGACCTTGTCGCCTCCGGCCACGGTCCGCCTTACTTCTTCTGCCAGCTCTTGACGAGCTCGTCGTAGTTGACGGTCTGCGGCTTTTCCTTCTCGTTTTCGATCTTCAGCTGCGGTGCAAGGTTGCCCTTCTTCACCGCATCCGCGTTCCAATAAGCGAGATCATGCTCTTCGGCGAGTTTCGGGCCGATATCGCCCTGGACCTTGGCGCGTTCCAGGCGCTGCAGCACCTTTTCCTGTTCGGAGCAAAGCGAGTCCATCGCTTCCTGCGCCGTCTTGGCGCCGGAGGAGGCGTCACCGATCGCCTGCCACCACAGCTGCGCGAGCTTCGGATAGTCAGGAACGTTCGTACCGGTCGGCGACCACTGCAGGCGGGCCGGCGAACGGTAGAATTCGATCAGGCCGCCGAGCTTCGGCGCGCGATCGGTGAAGGACTTATGATCCAGCGTCGACTGGCGGATGAAGGTGAGGCCCATGTGGCTCTTCTTCACGTCGACAGTCTCGGAAGTGACGAACTGGGCATAGAGCCAGGCCGCCTTGGCGCGATCGACAGGCGTGGACTTCATCAGCGTCCAGGAGCCGGCATCCTGATAGCCGAGCTTCATGCCGTCCTTCCAGTAGACGCCATGCGGGCTCGGCGCAAAACGCCATTTCGGTGTGCCGTCGGCATTGACGACCGGCAGGCCTTCCTTGACGAAGTCGGCCGTGAAGGCCGTGTAGGTGAACATCTGCTGGGCAATTTCACCTTGCGACGGGACCGGTCCGGATTCGGAGAAGGTCATGCCCTGAGCGGCAGCCGGTGCATAAGCCTTCATCCAGTCCAGATACTTCTGGATTGAATAGACCGCTGCCGGGCCGTTGGTATCGCCGCCGCGCGCAACGCACGAACCGACCGGACGGGAGTTCTCGTCGACCTTGATACCCCATTCGTCGACCGGCTTGCCGTTCGGAATGCCCTTGTCGCCGTTGCCGGCCATCGACAGCCAGGCATCGGTGAAGCGCCAGCCGAGCGATGGGTCCTTCTTGCCGTAGTCCATGTGGCCGTAGACCTTCTTGCCGTCGATCTCGCGGCCGGTGAAGAACTCGGCGATATCCTCATAGGCCGACCAGTTGACCGGCACGCCGAGATCGTAGCCGTACTTCGCCTTGAAGTCCGCCTTGTTCTTCTCGTCGTTGAACCAGTCGTAACGGAACCAATAGAGGTTCGCGAACTGCTGGTCCGGCAGTTGGTAGAGCTTGCCATCAGGCGCTGTCGTGAACGACTTGCCGATGAAGTCGTCGACGTCGAGGCCGGGATTGGTGACATCCTTGCCTTCATTGGCCATCCAGTCGGTCAGCGAGCGGGCCTGCTGGTAGCGCCAATGGGTGCCGATCAGGTCCGAGTCGTTGATATAGGCGTCATAGATGTTTTCGCCCGACTGCATCTGCGTCTGCAGCTTTTCGACAACATCGCCTTCGCCGATCAGATCGTGGGTGACCTTGATGCCGGTGATCGCGGTAAAGGCCGGAGCCAGCACCTTCGATTCATAATCATGCGTGGTGATCGTTTCGGAAACGACTTTGATGTCCATGCCGGCGAAGGGCTTCGCGGCATCGACGAACCACTGCATTTCCTTTTCCTGGTCGGCGCGGGAAAGCGTCGAGAGGTCGCCGACTTCCTTGTCGAGGAACGTCTTGGCCTCGTTCATACCGGCATAGGCCGATGCTGTCATCGCCAGCAGCAAGCCTGCTGTCGTCGTCAATAAGTGCCGTCGCATAATATCCTCCCAGGGTTTGCGATTGCAGTTACGTCTCAGGCGGCCAGTACCCCCGGCCATCTGTCTTCTCCTTGCCGTTACACGTAGCGGAACACGCCGATGGCATAGACTACGGAAATGGCAAGAGCCCACCACAGGTTGGGCCCAGCGAGCCCAAGCCATGCAAGATGAATGAACGCTGCGCCAAGCAGCGAAATGAAAAGCCGGTCGCCGCGCGTCGTCTCAAAACGCAGCACGCCCGTGCGCGGCGTGCCGCCCGGCGAAAAATATTCCCAGACGCTCATGGCGATGAGCAGCGTAAGGATCGTCATGAAGAAGAGCGCCGTCGGCAGCGTCCAGGCCATCCAGGTAAAATTCATGACCGTCTCCTCCTCAGACGCGGCCCAGGGCAAAGCCCTTGGCGATATAGTTGCGAACGAAATAGATGACGAGCGCGCCGGGAATGATGGTGAGCACGCCGGCTGCCGCCAGTACGCCCCAGTCCATGCCGGCCGCCGAAACCGTGCGCGTCATGATCGCCGAGATCGGCTTTGCCGCGGTCGTCGTCAGCGTGCGGGCCAGCAGCAGTTCGACCCACGAGAACATGAAGCAGAAGAAAGCGGCGACACCGATCCCGCTTGCAATGAGCGGCATGAAGATCTTCACGAAGAAGCGCGGGAAGGAGTAGCCGTCAATATAGGCGGTTTCGTCGATCTCCTTCGGCACGCCAGACATGAAGCCTTCGAGGATCCAGACCGCAAGCGGCACGTTGAACAGGCAGTGGGCGAGCGCCACGGCGATATGGGTATCGATCAGGCCGAAGGCGGAATAGAGTTGGAAGAAGGGCAGCGCAAAAACCGCCGGTGGCGCCATCCGGTTAGTGAGCAGCCAGAAGAACAGGTGCTTGTCGCCGAGGAAGCGGTAGCGCGAAAAAGCGTAGGCCGCCGGCAGCGCCGCAAGCACTGATATAACAGTGTTCATCACCACGTAAATGATCGAGTTGATGTAACCGTTATACCATGACGGATCGGTGAAGATGACGGCGTAGTTCCGGAGCGTCGGGTTTTGCGGCCACAGCGAGAAGGCGCCGGTGATCTCGGCATTCTCCTTGAAGCTCATGTTGATCAGCCAGTAGATCGGCAGGAGCAGAAAGAGGATGTAGAGCGTCGTAACCACCCAGGAGAGGTTTCCGGCGGGCTTGTATTTCCTTGTCGAACCCATGGATCTCTCCTTTCTCAGGCGTTGGCGTCGCTGCTGGTCATGACCGTGTAGAAGATCCATGACAGCAACAGGATGATCAGGAAGTAGATGATCGACATCGCCGCGGCGGGGCCGAGATCGAATTGCCCGACGGCCATCTTCACAAGATCGATCGACAGGAAGGTCGTCGAGTTGCCGGGACCGCCGCCGGTGACGACGAAGGGCTCGGTATAGATCATGAAACTGTCCATGAAGCGTAGGAGCACGGCGATCAGCAGCACCCGCTTCATCTTCGGAAGCTGGATGTAACGGAATACGGACCAGCGCGAGGCGCCGTCGATCTTGGCGGCCTGATAATAGGCGTCCGGGATCGAGACGAGGCCGGCATAGCAGAGCAGCACGACGAGGCTCGTCCAGTGCCAGACATCCATGACGATGACCGTGACCCAGGCGTCGACCGGATCGCGGACGTAGTTGTAATCGAGGCCGAGCCCCTCGAGCGTATGGCCGAGCAGGCCGATATCGACGCGTCCGAAGACCTGCCAGATAGTGCCGACGACATTCCACGGGATAAGCAGTGGCAGCGCCATCAGAACGAGGCAGACCGGAACGCCGATGCCCTTCTTCGGCATGTTGAGAGCAATGAAGATGCCGAGCGGAATCTCCAGCGCCAGGATGATGAAGGAGAAGAGCAGGTTGCGCTCGAGCGCTTCCCAGAAGCGGTCGGAATGCAGCGTCTGAACGAACCAGTCGGTGCCTGCCCAGAAGAACTCGTTATTCCCGAACGTATCCTGAACCGAATAGTTGACAACAGTCATCAGCGGGATGACGGCCGAAAAGGCGACGAGCAGCAGCACCGGCAGGACCAGAAACCAAGCTTTGTTGTTCCACGTCTTCTGCATGGCTCAGGCCTCCCTGCCGACGCGCCAGCTGTCGGCGTAAATGCTGATGGCGGACGGATCGAAGGTGACGCGGGCATCTGCGGGGATGTCGGCGTCCTCATGCACGACGATCGCAATTGGCTGGCCGGCGAAGCGGGCGCGGACGATCTTCTGCCGGCCGATATCCTCGACCTTGGTGATGTTGACCGGCATGCCTTCCCGCCCGAGGCGGATGAATTCGGGGCGGATGCCGAGCTCGGTCTTGGAACTGCCAGCGGTCCTCGGCGCGTAATCCAGCGTCAAAACCTCGTCTCCGACCTTGACGGCGCTGCCTTCGACCCTGGCGGGCATGACGTTCATACCGGGCGAACCGATGAAATAGCCGACGAAGGTGTGGCTCGGCCGCTCGAAAAGCTCGGCCGGCGTGCCGATCTGAACGATCTGGCCGTCATACATGACGACGACCTTCTCGGCGAAAGTCAGCGCCTCGGTCTGGTCGTGGGTGACGTAGACCATGGTGAAGCCGAACTGCTTGTGAAGCCGCTTCAGTTGCGAGCGCAGCACCCATTTCATATGCGGGTCGATGACGGTCAGCGGCTCGTCGAACAGGATGGCGTTGACGTCGTTGCGCACGAGGCCGCGGCCGAGAGAGATCTTCTGCTTCTGGTCGGCCGTCAGCCCTTGCGCCTTGCGCTTGGCCCAGCCGGCAAGGTCGATCATCTCGAGAATGTCGCGGACGCGGCGGTCGACATCGGCCTCCGCCACGCCGCGGTTGCGCAGCGGAAAGGCGAGATTATCGTAAACGGTCATGGTGTCGTAGATGACCGGAAACTGGAAGACCTGGGCTATGTTGCGGCTCTGCGTCGACAGGTTCGTCACATCCTTGCCGTCGAAGAGGATGCGACCGTGCGAGGGCTGCAGCAGACCCGAGATGATGTTCAGCAGCGTGGTCTTGCCGCAACCGGAGGGGCCGAGCAGCGCATAGGCGCCGCCGTCGTTCCACTCGTGGTCGACTTCCTTCAGCGAATAATCCTTCTCCGTCTGCGGATTAGCTCCGTAGGCGTGGCGGATATGGTCGAGCGTAATGCGTGCCATTGTGCTCTCCTATACCTTTCCGGCTTCAGCGGTAGCGCGGCCAATCGTGGCAATGGCGCCGCCATCGGCGCCGAAGGCCAAGAGGTGACGCGTGTCGAGAAAGGCCTCTATCTCCATGTCCGGGTCGATGTCGTGAATGCCATGGGCGAGCATCACCCAGCGCACGCCGTCGTAGTCCAGGTGAACAAAGCTCTCCGAGCCGGTGATCTCCGAAACCAGCGTGCGCGCCTGCAGGCGGGCAGCCTCACCGGTCTGCGGTTTGAAGCCGAGGTGATGCGGGTGAAAGGCGACGGTCACCGGCCCGTCCGGCACGGCAGCCAGATGCGGGGGAACCGGAAGTGCCGCTCCGCCCGGACGCGTAAAGAAATTGTCCGATTTGGTCACGTCGAGGATATTCAGCGGCGGATCGGCAAAGATGCCGGCTGTGGTGAGATCGGCGGGCCGGCGGTAAACATCGATCGTCGGCCCGAACTGCGTTACCCGGCCTTCGTTCAGCGTCGCCGTGTTGCCGCCGAGCAGGAGCGCCTCTGACGGTTCGGTCGTCGCATAGACGAAGATCGCGCCGGATTGGGCAAAGATCTTCGGCAGTTCCTCACGCAGTTCTTCCCGCAGCTTGTAATCGAGGTTTGCAAGCGGCTCGTCCATCAGAACGAGGCTGGCATTCTTGACGAGCGCGCGCGCCAGCGCGGTGCGCTGCTGCTGGCCGCCGGACAGGTTGAGCGGCGTGCGGTCGAGATAGGGCGTTAGCTTCAAAAGCTCGGCCGCCTTGCGCACTTCACGGTCGATGGTAGCGGCATCCTTGCCCGATATGCGCATCGGGGAGGCAATGTTCTCGTATACCGTCAGCGCCGGATAATTGATGAACTGCTGGTAGACCATCGCGACGTTGCGCTTCTGCACCGGCATGCCGGTGACATCGGCGCCGTCGAATTGGACGGAGCCGGCGGTCGGACGATCAAGCCCGGCCATCAGCCGCATCAGCGACGTCTTGCCCGACAGCGTCGGCCCGAGCAGGACATTCAACGTGCCCCGCTCAAGGACCAGATCGGTCGGATAGATATGATAGTCCGCGCCCACCATCTTGGCGGCGTTTCGCAGTTCCAGCATTCCGATTCCCCTGCCTCCACGCAGCGGGGACCACATGCCGCCTTATCCGGCCATCGCCGGTATGGCAGCCATGTACTCCTCCAGTGACTGGGCCTGCTCCTTCGATAGGCGCAGACCATCCTTTGTTCTCCTCCACAGCACGTCTTCAGCGTGCCGGGCCCATTCATGCTCGACGAGATATTTGACCTCGGCCTCGTAGAGATCGCCGCCGAACAGCCGTCCGAGGTCGTCATGGCCGCGGGCAGCGCCGAGCAATGTCACAGCCCGGGTGCCGTAGCGGCGCACCAGCCGGCGGGCGTGTGCATCGGCAAGGAACGGATAGCGCCGCTTCAGACCGGCGACCTCCGCTTCGTAGCCACGGACCGGGAAGTCGCCGCCGGGCAGATGGCTTTTGGCTGTCCAAGGAGCACCCTTGACACCGATCGCGGCGCCGATCTTCTCCAGCGCATGTTCGGAAAGCCGGCGATAGGTGGTGAGCTTGCCGCCGAAGACGTTGAGCAGCGGCGCGGCCCCGGCTTCGCCCTCCAGCTTCAGCACATAATCGCGCGTCGCTTCCTGCGCCTTCGAGGCGCCATCGTCAAAAAGCGGCCTGACTGCCGAGTAGGTCCAGACGATGTCCTCCGGCCTGACCGGTTCCTTGAAATATTCCGACGCGGCATTGCAGAGATAGACCGTCTCCTCCTCGGAGATCCGGACATCTTTGGGATCGGCGGTGTAGTCGCGGTCGGTGGTGCCGATCAGGGTGAAATCGCCCTCATAGGGGATGGCGAAGATGATGCGGTTGTCGGGATTCTGGAAGAAATAGGCACGAGGGTCGTCGAACTTCTTCCTGACGACGATATGGCTACCCTGAACGAGACGAACGTGGTGGGCCTCGTTCTGGCCGAAGGCGGAACGAATGACATGATCGACCCAGGGACCGGCGGCATTGATCAGCATGCGGGCCTGATGGCTGTCATTGCGGCCAGTGACCGTATCGGTCGTTTCAATGTGCCAGAGTCCATTCTCGCGTCGCGCCGACACTACTTTGGTGCGCGGCATGATCGTCGCCCCTTTGTCGGCAGCGTCGCGGGCGTTCAACACGACCATGCGGGCATCATCGACCCAGCCGTCGGAATATTCGAACGCTCTGGTGAACAGCGCCTTCAGCGGCTTGCCGGCCGGGTCCTTGCGCATGTCGAGCACTGAAGTCGCAGGCAGCAGCTTGCGGCCGCCGAGATGGTCGTAGAGGAAAAGGCCGAGCCGGATCAGCCAGGCCGGGCGAATGCCGCCCTTGTGATACGGCAGTACGAAGCGCAGCGGCCAGATGATGTGCGGCGCCATCGCCCAGAGGATCTCGCGCTCCATCAGCGATTCACGCACCAGGCGGAATTCATAATGCTCGAGATAACGCAGGCCGCCATGAATCAGCTTGGTGGCGCCGGACGAGGTGCCGGAGGCGAAATCGTTCATCTCCGCCAGCGCGACGGAATAGCCGCGCCCGACGGCGTCGCGCGCAATGCCACAGCCGTTGATGCCGCCGCCGATGACGAATATGTCGTGTATCTCCCGGCCCAATTGCCCCCTCCGAGCCCGCTGCCAATTTCGCATCGCACAAATTCTGCGCGATTGCGAAAGTGAGAACAGTTAAAACGAAAGGAATGCGAATGTCAAACGAATGTTTGCTCCGTTCGCATGACTAACGCGATCTGGTGCTCGTTTCGATCAGCTTCACATTGTTTTCGAGGCAGAGATTACGAATCGACGGTACCGGACAGTGGTCGGTGATGAAGGTATGGACCTGGGAAAGCTGGCCGATCCGGACCGGCGCGGTGCGTTCGAACTTGGTCGAATCGGCAACGAGGATGACATGCCGGGCATTGGCGATAATCGCCTGGGCGACCTTCACTTCGCGAAAATCATAATCGAGAAGCGCCCCGTCGATATCGATCGCCGATGCGCCGATGACGGCATAATCGACCTTGAACTGGCGGATGAAATCGACCGCCGCTTCGCCGACGATACCGCCGTCCGAGCCGCGTACGACGCCGCCGGCGATCACCACCTCGATTGCCGGAAAGAGACGCAACCTGTTGGCAACGTTGATGTTATTGGTGATCACCATCAGCTCGTGATGATTGGCGAGCGCCTCGCCCACCGCTTCCGTCGTCGTTCCGATGTTGATGAAGAGCGAGGCTCCGCTCGGGATCAGCTCGACTGCCGCCATACCGATTGCCTGCTTCTCGGAAGCGGCAATCTGCCGCCGCGCCTCGTATTTGACGTTCTCCGTTCCGCTCGGAAACGTGGCGCCGCCGTGGATGCGTGTCAGCACCTGGGCATCGCAGAGATCGTTCAGATCCTTGCGGATCGTTTGCGGCGTCACCGAAAAGCGGGAGGCGAGCTCCTCGACCAGAACCCTGCCGCTCGATTTCGCAATCGCCACGATTTCAGTTTGTCGGTCGGTCAAGAACATCGGTGCCCCTTTCGCTCTGCTTTCGTTTTTAAATAAAGCGAACGGCGGCGCAATGCCTATTTGTCAGCGAGACTTCGTCACCTTTATGTGGCGGCGGTCCGATGCACCTATCTTTTCCGCATCACATTGACCACGAGCACACCAAGGATCGCCATCACGCCGCCGGCAGCACCCAGCGCCGTCGGCGTCTCGCCCAGCCAGACGAACCCGATCAGCGTTGCGACCGGCGGGACGCCGTAGAGAAAATTCGAGGCGCGAGCGGCCGTCAGCCGCTTCAATGCGATGGCCCAAGTGAGATAGCCGATCGCAGTCGGGAAGATGACGAGATAGGCAACGCCCCAATTGACCTCTGCCGGCGCCGCGGCCAGCGCGCGGATCGTTGACGGGACGGCCGGAAACAGCGGCACGGAGCCGATCAACAGGATCCAGGCGGTGACGGCAAGCGCCGGCAGGCGGGCGAGCAGCGGCTTCTGCAGCACGCTGGCGATCGCCGAGCAGAGCGCTGCGCCGAGGATCAGCACGGCGTTCGGATCGAGCTTGAAGCCGCCGTCGGAGGAAAGCGCAATCAGCGCCACGCCGCCGAAGGAAACCGCGGTGCCAACCCACCCCCAGCGGCCGAAGCGCTCGCTAAGCACGAATGTGGCAATCAGGGCTGTGAAGACGGGCATGGTATTGATGATGAAGCTCGCCGGCCCCGCCGCCACAGTCTGCTCGCCGGTGTTCAGGAGAACCGCATAGGCAGCGATGAAGAGGACGGCAGCCACCGAGAGGCGGAGGAAATCACGCTTTTCCGGCATCGGCCGGTAGATGGCGAGATAGAAAAGGGCGAGGACGCCTGCCGCCACATAACGCGCCGTTGCCAGTTCGATCGGCGTCAGCGGTCCGAGACAGATACGGATCACCACGAAGGAAGAGGCCCAGAAGAGAATGGTGACGACAATCGCAGCAAAGGCGATCAGATCGAAGCCGCTTTGCTGTTTTGCCGAAACTGGTGCGCTTGCCGCCATGCTCATGTTCACCTCCATATGTGCTTGCGACAATGAATTAGGCTTTCGATGCATGCTTGAAAAGCACCGCAATCGATGATCAAATGTGAGCATGGTTCACAGCTCGCCAGTGCTCCCCCCGCTCGATACGCTCGAGACCTTTGCCCGCGCCGCTCGGCTCGGATCGTTTTCGGCCGCGGCCGAGGAAAGCGGAATCACCCATGGCGCCGTATCGCGGCAGGTCTCGCGGCTCGAGCGCTGGATGGGTGTGCGGCTCTTCGCGCGTGAAGCTCGCGGTGTGCGCCTCACCCCGGAGGGAATGCGCTTCTTCGCCCGTGCCGAGGAAGCCCTTTCCCTGCTCGGTAACACCGGCGAGCGCTGGCTGCCACGGCCGAACAAGGCGGTGGTGCGCCTTTCAGTTACTCCGTCCGTCGCCTCTCTATGGTTGTTTCCGCGCCTGGCAAAGCTCGAAGGAAATGAGCTGCACGTCGAATTGACGCTCGAACACCGCCTTGCGGACTTCGGCGAAGGCACGGACCTTGCCATCCGCTGCGGCAAGGGACCATGGGCCGGCGTGCGCGCCCTGCCGCTCTGGCAGGAGAAATCTTTTCCGATCGCCTCATCGGCAATGGCAGCACGACTCGGGCAACGCTCGGATGGCCTTTCGCTGCTCGATCTGCCGATCCTTCACGACTCCAATATCGAAGGCTGGCGCCGCTGGCTAGCGCGTGAGGGTGTCGACTATACGCCGCGCGGCCAGGACCGACGCTTCGAGGATTACAATCTGGTGGTCGACGCCTGCGCGCAAGGGCTCGGCATTGCGCTTGCACGGCCGCCGCTATCGGATGCCGCGCTAGCCGCCGGGCGCGTCGTCGCAGTGTCACAGCGTACCCTCGATTCCCATGTCGCTTTTCACCTGATCCGGCCGGACGATGCATTGAGAAGTCCTGCCATCGAATTCGCGAGCCGCTTCCTACGCGAAGCCGGCCATGACGAGGCGGCGATCAACGCCTTTATCGCACCCGGCAAGCCGAAAGCGTAAACAGAAAACGCGCCGCCGCGCACATTCCTCAGCCGCCTGTAGGTGCTTCGGCTACGCGGCTCACTCCATAGGAAACTTCAGCCGCATTTCCTTCGCCAGTTCGAAGCCAGCATTCCGATAGACCGGCTCCCCCACATCCGAGGCATGAATGACGGCAGTCGTGCAGCCGATGGATTTCAGATAATCGACGGCCTTATTCGTCAGCGCCAAAGCGATGCCGCGCCGACGGAAGGCTTCGGCGACATAGACGGACCAGATGTAACCGTGCAACCGCTGTTCCGGCCGAATGACTTCCGGAAACGGCGATTGGTGCAGCTGGCAAGATACGGAACCAGCGATTTCGTCGTCCACAATGGCCAGGAACGAAGCAAGGCGCCGCTCCTCGCGACCGCTTCTCAAGAACGACAATATCCGCGCCACCGCATCCGGCCTGTAATGTTCGGGCGGCGTGCCATAGCTGTCCCAGATTTTCAGATAGTGCCCGACGAGGATTTCATCCTCGTCGGGCGTAGCAACTCGGATATCCATCGTTTCGTCGCCAGCAAGCCCAATCCAATAATCGCGTGACGCCCCCGCTGCGTCGCGGCAGGGGGCGACAAAACCCGTCAATCCGCCGGGATCAGTGTCATCGACGCGCTGCCGGCCGCAACATTCAGGCCCAGCTGGCCGGTCAGGCTAACCGTCTGCAGATGGATTGAACCGGAGGTGCCACCGACCAGGAGGTTGGCGCCGACGCCGGCACCAACCGTCGCCTCTGCGCTGGCACCGACATAAAGTCCGGCGAGCGACCCGCGATGATAACCAGCCGTTGGCGCAAACACCGCCCAGATCAGACGACTGCGCGTGGTGAAGCCGAGATCGACGCCAAGCTTTCGAATTTCGCCGGTGTAGTGATCGAAAAGCTCATTGCCGACAATTGACTGAAAGACACAATCGGCTTCCTTGGACGAACCGAGCACATATCCCGTGCCGCCGCCGATATCGCAAGTGAGATAACCGATCTTCACGCCATTGCGCAGGTCCGGCTCTTCATAGGTTCTGGTGACGGGGTCGGCGGCATTGGCCGCCCCCGCGCCGACAAACGTCAACGATACCGCGGCAAACGCCGTCGCAAGAGTTTTTTTCATAAGTCTCTCCTTCTCAAATCGTGACGGGAACACCCGGCTGGCGGCACCGGATATCGCAGGGGACCGCAGAGCAATCCCGGACGGCGCCGTTTTCGCATCGCGTGTCAAAGCGCGTGGGAGGGCGCAAGCGACAGCCCCACGGTTCAGCCCCATTGGGACATTTCGAAGGCATATGCGACTTGCATGCGGCCTTTCACGATCTTGTTAGGGATGGTTGCACAAAAAGCACATTCGCTCGAGGCTAGTTTCCGCCGGCCGGTGAGGGCCGTCAACAAAAGCAAAACCCGGTGATAAATATCACCGGGCTTTATACTTGATCAATCTTCACTATACTCTGCGCATGAAGCGCATGACAAGCGAGACGACGAACAACACCAGGAAAATGAAGAACAGAACCTGGGCAATGGAAGCTGAAGCCCCTGCGATGCCGCCAAATCCGAGGACACCGGCAATCAAGGCCACAACGAGAAACACCAGAGCGTAGTAAAGCATCGCAATCTCCTTTTACGTTGCTGCGGAGATAACGGCGACCGCCCGTTTTGGTTCCCTCACCCTCATGGCTGGCAGATGGAACGTCGCATCGGCGTCGTTCAGCCGAAATGAAAGACGCCGCTGTACATCCGGTCGCCTTCAGTCGGTTCGGGAGGTTCGGCCGCATCGAGATAGGTCTTGAGCGGCCCGGTCAGCACGAACCAGACACTTGCCCCCAGCATGAAACAGGCGCCCACCGGATCATCGATGCGGGCGATGAAGGGAAGGCAGGCGGATGAAAACAGCACGATGATCCGCACCGACCATTCCGCCTCCCGTTTGGCGACGGCCCGCGCCCTCGAGGACTTGTATTCCCGGGCGCCATAAGCGCTTCCGCCTGCCTTGACCGCCGAAAGCAATTTTTTGGCTGAAGGCAGGGCCAGCATGATCAGCGCGGCGATGCTGAGCGCGAAAGGCTTGCCTGTCATAACCTGTCCGCTGGCAATCAGGAGAAAGGATAGCACGACAAGATTCCAGGTCGGCTCCAGCAGCTCCGGCGACTGCCGCGTACGGATGTGCCACTGCCGCAGCAAGCCTGCCGCGCCGTTCAATAACGGCTGATCGATATGACGATTGATCCAGTCCATGCTGATGTGCCCGCCCCGATTGTTTTAAGAAGGCCCGAACACCACGGAAATTGGTCATCATCGTGGCAGAGAGCCGGCAATATCGGCCGGCGCTATTCTTCGCTCACATGAACGGCCCTCACAGCCGGCGGAAAAATAGCCGTTCAGCTCCGAAGTCCGGGCGCCTCGTGGCCGGTACGCGCTACATATTCCGTATAGCCGCCGCCATATTGGTGGATGCCCTCCGGCGTCAGCTCCAGCACCCGGTTAGAGAGCGCTGCCAGGAAATGCCGGTCGTGGGATACGAACAGCATGGTGCCCTCATATTGCGACAGCGCCTTGATCAGCATTTCCTTGGTGTCGAGGTCGAGATGGTTGGTCGGTTCGTCGAGCACGAGCAGGTTCGGCGGGTCGAACAGCATCATCGCCATGACCAATCGGGCCTTCTCGCCGCCAGACAGCACCCGGCACCTTTTCTCGACATCGTCGCCGGAAAAGCCGAAACATCCGGCGAGCGCCCGCAAAGGCCCCTGCCCGGCCTGGGGAAACCGATCTTCCAGCGATTGGAAGATCGTGCGCTCGCCATCGAGAATATCCATCGCATGCTGGGCGAAATAACCCAACTTCACGCTGGCGCCGAGAGCGACACTGCCTTCGTCGGGCGTTGTGGTGCCCGTCACCAGCTTCAGCAATGTCGATTTGCCGGCGCCGTTGATGCCCATGATGCACCAGCGTTCCCGCCGCCGCACCATGAAATCCAGCCCCTCATAGATGCTTCGGCTGCCATATTTCTTATGGACGTTCTTCAAGCTGATCACGTCCTCGCCGGAGCGCGGCGCTGGCTGGAATTCGAACGCGACCGACTGGCGGCGCTTCGGCGGCTCCACCCGGTCGATCTTCTCCAGCTTCTTCACCCGGCTCTGCACCTGCGAAGCATGCGAAGCGCGCGCCTTGAACCGCTCGATGAACTTGATCTCCTTGGCGAGCATCGCCTGCTGGCGCTCGAACTGGGCCTGCTGCTGCTTTTCGTTCTGCGCCCGCTGCTGCTCGTAAAATTCATAGTCGCCGGAATAAGAGGTCAGCGAGCCGGCATCGATCTCGAGGATCTTGTTGACGATGCGGTTCATGAACTCGCGGTCGTGCGAAGTCATCAGCAGCGCACCCTCATAGCCCTTCAGGAACTCTTCGAGCCATATCAGGCTTTCGAGATCGAGATGGTTGCTCGGTTCGTCGAGCAGCATGACATCAGGGCGCATCAGCAGGATGCGCGCAAGCGCCACACGCATCTTCCAGCCGCCCGACAGCGCACCGACATCGCCGTCCATCATCTCCTGGCTGAAGCTCAGGCCCGCAAGCACTTCGCGGGCTCGGCCGTCGAGCGCATAACCGTCCAACTCCTCGTAACGCGCCTGCACCTCGCCGTAGCGCTCGATGATCTCCTCCATGTCGCCGGCTCTCTCGGGGTCGACCATGGCCGCCTCCAACTCCCGCAGTTCGGCGGCAACGACGCTGACCGGCCCGGCGCCGTTCATCACCTCCGCGACGGCACTGTGGCCCGCCATTTCGCCGACGTCCTGGTTGAAATATCCGATGGTCACGCCCTTCTCGCAGGAGACCTGGCCCTCGTCCGGCTGCTCTTCGCCGTTGATCATCCGGAAGATCGTCGTCTTGCCGGCGCCGTTCGGGCCGACGAGGCCGATCTTCTCGCCTTTGTTGAGAGCGGCCGACGCCTCGATAAAGAGGATCCGGTGGCTGAGCTGCTTGCTGATATTCTCGATACGAATCATGGTCTGCTATGGGCCTGAAAGAAAGTTACGGCGCCCTTACCACGCGCGGAAATGGCGGGAAAGGTCCATTCCCCTGCCCTCTCGATCTCGAAGACCGGATTGGATAAGGTTGTCGCCTGCGCTGATAAGGAATCCGTGCCCATGAGCGTTCGGCCGCCGCGATCTTTGAGACAATCCCAGGAGGATAGGAACGGCCTCAACGTCCTCGAATACGAGCTGATGTCGGAGCGCGCCGATTCACTCGGGCGCCACGGGCTGAAGGTGGAGGCGGCCCTCGCCGCCCTGAAAGCCTGGACCGGCGAACGCCAAAGCGCGCAGGAACGCGAGAAGCTTCTCAATGACGCCTCCGATGCGGTCTGGGCATTCTTCATCCAGCGTGAAATCTGCGGAATGAGAAACAACCGCGACGCCATTCAGCGCTATGGAATTCCGAACGAAGTGATCGCAAGGTTGGGCGCGATACGCAAGTAACGAATGAGCACCAGCTGGCGTGTGATTACCAACCTCACCGATAGAGTAGAAACTCACGGTGCGGAAATGAGATGACTTGGTACCAACCTACGAAAGGGAATTGCGATGCCAGCCTCAATCCGGATCGGCAATCAGGACCTCACCGTCGATGTCTCCTCCCGCGGCGCCGAGATGCAGGCACTTAAATCAAGCGACGGACGCTCCTGGCTATGGACGGGCGACGCCGCCTTCTGGACCGGGCGTTCGCCGATCCTGTTTCCGATCGTCGGCAAGGCCCCGGACGACAAGATCGCAATCGATGGCATGATCTATCCGATGGCCCAGCATGGTTTTGCCCGCCGCAGCGAGTTTTCCCTCGCGGCATCCGCGGCAACGATGTGCCGGTACGAGCTTGCCGCCTCGGAGAGTACCAGGGCGGTCTATCCGTTCGAATTCCTGCTGGCCGTGGAGCATGCGGTAGAAGGCCGGGCGCTGACCGTCAGCGCCGAGGTGACCAACCGCGACCGGAAGACCATGCCCTTCGGGCTTGGATTCCACTCCGCCTTCGCCTGGCCGCTGCCCGGCGCTACCGGACGCGCCCACATCATCACGCTCGACAATCAGGGCGAGCCTGAACTCGTGCGGCTGGCGGGCGGCCTTATAAATCCAACGCCATTGCCCTCACCCTTCGACAAAGGCCGGCTGGTGCTGGATCATGCGATGTTCGAGCAGGATGCGATGATCTTCCCTGTAGGGGCGGGAGAAGGGCTGCGCTACGGTGCCGAAGGCGGGCCGAGCCTGCGGTTCCGCTTCGAAAACCTGCCCAACCTCGCTCTCTGGACCAAGCCGGGCGCGCCCTTCCTCTGCGTCGAGCCGTGGCACGGGACGGCTGCGCAGGCCGGAGCTTCGAGCGAACTCTCGGAACGGCCCTCGACGACGCTACTCGCACCGGGCGCTGTTGCGCGTTTCGCCTTCACGGTCGAGATCGGCCAGTAGCGTTCACGTGTGAACGCCCTCCTTCGCATGGCGTGCAAAGGAGGGCTTTTCTTCAGGAAGATCTTTCTGCGGAATCCGTCGTTTTCAATGGGCGCCCGCACCGCCGCCGGCCTGAGGCTTTTTGGTGAGGAGCAGGGCAAATGCCGCCACTGCAAGCACCACGCCGATGACAGCGAAAGTATCGCTGAAGCCCAAGATCAATGCCTGGCGCTTGACGATCTGGCCAATCGCAACGACCGCCTTTTGCGATGCGACAGCCGGATCGGTGACGCCATGCTGGATGAAGTAGCCGGAAAGCTTGCCCAGGCGATCGCGAACTTCGTCACGGCTCAGCGTGATCGACTGACCGATGATATTGGAATGGAACTGTTCGCGCTTCGTCAGGATGGTGCCGAGAGAGGCGGTGCCGACCGCGCCGCCAAGATTGCGCAGCATGTTGGTCAGGCCAGAGGCGGCGGCGGCATCTGATGGAGCAATGCCGGCCGTCGTAATTGCTGTGATCGGGGTCAGCACCAGGGCCTGGCCAACGGCACGGACAATATTCGGGATCCAGAACTGGTCGCCGGCATTGTCGGCCGAAAGCATGATGTTCATGAAGCAGCTGATCGCGAAGATCGAGATACCGAGGAAGCCGATATAGCGGGCGTCGAAACGCTTCATGAGAACAGGCACCAGCGGAATGAGCAACAGCTGCGGCAGGCCGGTCCAGGCGAGCACGTTGCCGATCTGCTCGGCATTATAACGCTGCACCTGGCCGAGATATTGCGGCAGGATATAGACTGTGCCAAAGAGCGCGACGCCGACCAGGACGTTGACCAGCACGCCGATGCCGAAATTGCGCTGAGTGAGCAGCCGCAGCTTGACCAGCGGCTTCTTGACCGTCAGCTCGATCCAGATGAAGGCGGCGAGAAAGACGAAGGCGACAAGGCTGAGCTTGACGATGAAGGGCGAGGAGAACCAGTCTTCCTTGTTGCCTTCCTCCAGCACGGTCTGCAGCGCCGAGAGGCCGACCGCCATGGTAAAGATGCCGGCCCAGTCGCCTTCCCTCAGAAGGTGAAGCTGCATCGGCTGCTTTTCCAGCGTCACGGCGAGAGCGGCCGCCATAATGAGGCTCGGGATCGTGTTGATGAAGAAGATCGTCTGCCAGCCATAGTTCTCCGTCAGGTAGCCGCCGATCGTCGGGCCGATGGCCGGGGCGAAAGTGACCGACAGCGCGAAGATCGCGAGCCCCAGCGGCTGCTGGGTCTTCGGCAGTTTGGTTAGCACCATGGTGAAGGCCATGGGGATCAGTACGCCACCGGCAAAGCCCTGCAGGCCGCGCAGCAGGATCATCGTGCCGAGATCATGCGCGAAGGCACAAGCCATTGAAAACAGCGGGAAGAGAATGGAATTGACGAGGATATAGCGGCGGAACGAGAAGACATTGCTGAAATAGGCCGTCAGCGGAATGACGACGATCTCCCCGATCAGGTAGGATGTCGATATCCAGGCGCCGTTGTCGACGCCCGTTCCGATGCCGCCCTCGATGTCGAGGAGGGAGGCATTGGTGATCTGGATGTTGAGGATCGCCATGAAGGCGCCGATCATGCCGGCGAGAACGGCGATCCATTCCTTGGTGCCGGCGCCCGGCTGCGATATGGGGGCGGCTGTTGCTGCGATAGTGGACATGACACGATCTCCTAATCCCCGCGCCTAACTGCGGTCGGCATCGGCCTTGGTGTCGATGCTCGGCTGAACGGACATGCCGGGTCGCAGGTCGCCATTGGCGGCTTCGCCGTCCAGCACGATCTTGACCGGAATGCGCTGAACGACCTTGGTGAAGTTGCCGGTCGCGTTGTCGGGGGGCAGAAGCGCGAATTCCTGGCCGCTTGCCGGAGCAAGGCTATCGACATGGCCCCGATAGATGCGGCCTGGGAAAGTATCGACCTCGATATCCACCGGCTGGCCGGCGCGAACATCGGTCAGCTGCGTTTCCTTGTAGTTGGCGATCACATAGATCGCGCTCGTGGGTACAACCGACATCAGCTGGGTGCCCGCCTGCACATACTGGCCGACCCGCAGCGTCCTGTTGCCGACGGTGCCGTCGACAGGGGCGGTAATCGTTGCATAGGAGAGGTTCAGTTCAGCCTGATGCTGGACGGCCCGGTCATGGGCGAGCGTCGCCTTCGCCTGGGCGAGTTCGGCATTGAGAAGGTCGACCTGCTTAACGGCGGCATCGAGCGCAGCATTATCGCGTACAATGGTCGCCTGGGCGGCGGCGATGGCGGAAGCGGCCTGCTGCGCCGTCTGAACCGGCGCATAACCGCTGGTGGCGAGATTGGCGTAACGCTTGTTGTTCTGTTCCGCGAAGGTTTCGTTCGCCTTGTCGACCTCGACCGTGGCGCGGGCTGCGGCAATCGTCGACTGCTGAATATCGAGCGAGGCCTGCTTGGCATTGAGCGTCGCCTCGGCAGCGGCGACATCGGCCTTGGCCTGATCGAGAGCGGCACGGAAATCGCGATCATCGATGCGTGCGAGCGGCTGACCCGCCCTGACCACCTGGTTGTCGCCGACGAGCACTTCCGCAATGTAGCCCGAAATCTTTGGCGCGACGGTCGTATTGTCGGCCTTCACATAGGCGTCGTCGGTGGAGATCTCGAAGCGGCCGACGGTCCAGTAACTATGGCCGTAATAGCTGGCGGCGGCGAGCAGGGCGATGGCGGTCGCGCCCAGCAACAGTCCGCGGCCACGGCGCTTGCGGGCGGGAGGCTCCAAAACTGGGACAGCTTCGGCGATGCGTGGCGTGTTGCCGGCATCAAGGGTTGCCGGTGCGGCTTCCGCCGTGGTTTCGGTGACAGGCGCGTTGTTGTTCAGGGCCTGCAGCGTACTAATGGACATTGCCTTTCTCCTGTTACTGGTCGCTGTCGCTACCGGCTGCGGCCCCTAAATTCACGTCAGTTCCACTTTGGAAACTTGTCATTTTCCAAAATATCCTCTATAAAATCGGTGTCAACAAGAATTTGGAAAATAGTCATGGTCCAAAATCACGAAATCGAGAAGAGACCGCGAGGACGACCGCAAGTCCGCTGCGACGACGATACGAGAAGCGTGGTCATCGAGGCGGCTAACCGGCAGTTCCACGAGAATGGTTATGCCGCGGCAAGCATCGCCGCGATCGCGCAAGGGGCTGGTGTCTCGACCAAGACGCTCTACCGGCTGTTTCCGACCAAGGCGGATCTGTTTTCCGAGATGATCATCGAGCGGACGGGGCGCTTCCTCATGTCGCTCGATCCCGGAACGCTTGCGGTATTGGACCTCAGGCAAGGGTTGGAGCGCATGCTGACGGCCTATGGCATGCTGACGCTCTCGCTGGACACGATCACCGTGACTCGACTCGTCATCAGCGAGTCCGACCGTTTTCCCGAGATCGCCACGACCTTCTATGAGAAAGCGATCGTCAGGACCAACGCGCTGATGGAAGACTGGCTGCGCAGACAGATCGATCGCGGACTGATCGCACTCGACGATCCACATGCCGCCTGCGGGATGCTCCGTGGGATGATGATCATGGAGCCGCAGCGCGCCGCGATGCTGCGCCAGCAACAGCCGCCGGGGATCGAAGAGATCGCCGCGAGGGCGAAGATGTGCACGGATCTGTTCCTGAAGGGTTGCGCGCTCTGAAGTGTCGCTTGGGCTCCAGAGCGCAATGATTTTCTATGCCAGGCGACGCCAATCCCCTCAGGTCGGCGGGGCGTCCAGCGCATGCAGGATGCCGCGAAGCTCGGCAAGGCCGCGCATGCGGCCAATGGCGGGGTAGCCGGGCGTGACCGTTTTGTCGAGATCGTCAAGCATGCGGTGGCCATGGTCCGAGCGGAAGACGATGGTGTCTTCGGGAGCGCGGCGGCGGTCTTCTGCAACCAGTTCGCGGAGAACCGCGACCATGTCGACATCACCTTCCAGATGCGCGCTTTCGTGGAACGTCCGACCGTCGCCTTCACGCGTCGTTGCACGCAGATGCGCGAAGTGGATGCGCGAAGCGAACCGCCGGGCGATCGCCGGCAGGTCGTTGTCGGCGCGCACGCCGAGGCTGCCGGTGCAATAACACATACCGTTCGCCGCCGACGGCACCGCATCGAAGAGAGCGGCATAATCATCGGCCGTCGAGGCGATGCGCGGCAGGCCGAAGAGCGAGCGCGGCGGATCGTCGGGATGCAGCGTCAGCTTGACGCCGCGTGCTTCGGCCGCCGGCGTCACCACCTCCAGAAATTCGATCAGGTGCCGGCGCAGCTTTGCGGCATCGATGCCGCTATAGGCGACAAGCTTTTCCCGGAAGGCCGGAATGGTAAGGGGCTCGGTCGTCGAGCCGGGAAGAGCCGAGGCGATAATGCGGGTGAGGTCGGCGACCTCCTCCTCCGACATGGCCTCATAGACCACACGCGCCCGTTCGCGATCCTCATCGGAATATTGCTGGGCCGCACCCGGCCGTTCCAGAATAAAGAGGTCGAAGGCTGCAAAACGCTCATGATCGAAGCGCATGGCGGTGGCCCCTGTCGGCGTCACGAAATCGAGGTCGGTGCGAGTCCAGTCCACGACAGGCATAAAATTATAGCAGACGATCGGAATGCCGCAGGCGGCGACCGCTTCGAGGCTGGCGATCCACGCCTCGATTTCAGCCTTCGCCTCCCCGCCTCTGCGCTTGACTGCATCAGGGATCGGAATGCTTTCGACGACCGACCAGACGAGTGGCGAGCGGTCCGCCGGCGTCGTCTCGATCAGAGACTGGCGTTCGCGCACTTCCCTTTCCGTCCAGGCCCTGCCGATCGGCACTTGATGGAGCGACGAGACGATATTGGTCGCGCCCGTCTGACGGACATCATCCAGCGTCACCGGCGCTTCCGGTCCGAACCATCTCCAACCCTGTCGCATCCTTCTTCCTTCCCTCGCCTCTTCGTTTTCGTGGTGATCCTGCCGTCAGCAGAAATAATCGGGGTAACGCGAGCGCAGCTCATCGACATCGGGAATGACGGCGCTCAAGTGATGGATCATCGCGCCGCGCGCAGCCGCAGCATCATGGGCGGCGAGCGCGTCGCGAATGACGATGTGTTCGCGGACCACATTGTCCATGCGCCCAAGCGCCGGCAGCGCCAGCCGCCGCGCCCGGTCGATCTGCACCTTGACCGTCTTCAGAATTGCCCAGATGCCCGGATAACCTGCTATCTCAGCGATCGCCTCATGAAAGGCCTCGTCTTCCTCATGAAAGTTCGAGGCGTTGCCGGCCGCGGCATGCGACCGCTGCCGGGAGATGATCGCATCCAGATGGGCAATATCGGCAGCGCGGGCGGTTTCGGCCGCAGTCTCGACGGTCGTACCTTCGAGCGCTTTGCGCACCACCACCGCCTCTGGGATCGACGCGACAGGCACACGCGACACGACCGTGCCTGACTGCGGATAGATGTCGACCAGCCCGCCTTCGGAGAGCCTGAGCAGTGCCTCGCGCACCGGCGTGCGGCTCACCCCGAAATCCTCGGCGATCCGCTTTTCCTGCAGCAACAGGCCAGGCGGCATCCTGAGCGAGACGATGTCGGCATAGAGACGTTCGTAGATGGCACCGGCCGTGGTGACGCGGCGCAACTTCGGGCCGACTTCCTGGGAAATCGAAACCGGAAGCGCTTGGGCTTCTGAGGACTGCCGCATCATTGAGACCAGTGATCGTGTTCTGGCATACTAGTATATCAGCTGGGGCGCCCTGCCAAGGCCTGCGAAGGAATGGATTACATTTGGAGGTTGGGGGTCGCTTGACCGTGCGGTTCGATGCTGGTCGAGACTGTTGGTTGGAACTTAGATCAGCCGAATTGGTTGAGATCCAATCAAGGAGGCGCCGATGAAGAACCCGGTACGAAGCACAAAAAATGAAGACACGACCGACGACACGCGGCTGAAGAAATCTTCACTGGCCGGTGCGCGGAAAGGGAAGATGGCGCGGCAAGCCACACACGAAACCGGCCCGGCGGTGCTCCGCGAGGAGGAGATCCGGAAAAGAGCACATGCGCTGTGGGAGAAGGAAGGCAGGCCGGAGGGCAGGCATCGGGATCACTGGATTCGCGCCGAGCATGAGCTCGATGCGCAATATGGCGGGGGCGACAATCCTCCCAAGCTCGAAGCGCTGCGAGAGGCCGCACGCGAACATAGCGATGCCTTCCTGGTCAAGACGGATCTCGAAGACGCGGACCAACGCGAAGCCTCACCCGGCACACGCGAGCAGGATTAAATTGCTGTCTTCAATGCAGGAAAGGTCTCCCGATATGGTCGATAAAAGAGACTTGGACGCCGGATTTACCGGCACACCCGTCGAGCCGCCGGAAGGACTGGCCAAGGTTGCCCAATCGGCGGCCAGCGGGGTGAAACGTGAGGTCTATGCAGTCACGGCCGGGGCTAGAAACCACCCGCACACCGCAAGCGCATTGCTCACCATTGGTATTCTCGCATTCGGATTCGGCTATCTCCTCGGCCGGTCATCGGTGGAAAGCGCGGCGCGTCCATATTGGCGATAGCTCCAGGTACCAAAAGTGGCTGCGCGACTAGAGCGTCGCTGTCCTATAACGGCCGGACAATTCGGTTGGAATGGCGAGAGATTCAGATCCTGGACTTGAAGACTGTCGATCAGCTTGATTAAGCGGAATCGACGTCCTTATAGTGACGCAGTTCTTACCTGCAAGGATCAGTCGAATCGTTCGGATTGACCGGATGCGCCAGCAGCGGTCATGACATCAAGATTCGTGTGAGTGCGGCCGTCACTTCGCTCTCGACAATCGTTTGAAAATTTTGCTCGACCTCTTTCAGCGCTCGGAGGCTGGGGGGCTTTCAAGGAACGCGGATAATCCGCAGTCGGGCCTACACTGCCCAACGTGGGCTCGATCGCCACGGTGTTGATGTTTGGGTCAGATATTCGGAACGCGATGGCAATCTGGGCGAAATTCAGGCTATGGCATCCTTAGGAAGTCTCTTCACCAAGAAGTCGGTGAACCGCCTGACCTTGGACGCGATGTTCTTGTTGGCAGGATAAACGGCATGGATCGGAACCGAGCCGATCGTCCAGTCGTCGAGGACACGTACTAGGCGGCCCTCGCGAATCTCCTGCGCGATTTCAAACATCGGCAGAAGCGTGACGCCAGCTCCCGCTACCGCAACGTCCCTGAGACTGAGACCATCATTGGCGAGATAGCGCGGAACGATCGGCACGCGCGCGCTCTGCTCCCCCTTGCTGAACATCCAGACATTGCCCCAGCGAAGCCCTGAGAAATGCAGGCACGAATGGTTCGCCAGGTCCATCGGCTCCGATGGCCTCGAATATCTCTCCAGATAATCAGGTGAAGCGCATATTATCATCGGCGAATCCCCGATGTGTCTTGTGATGAGATTGGCCTCAACAACAATCGTGCCCCGGATCGCCAGATCGTATCCCTCCTCGATCAGATTGACGGCGCGATGCGAAAACGTGATGTCGATCGAAACGGCGGGATTCTGCTTCAGGAATTCAGCGATGATCGGGGCCATATGCAATTGTGCGAATTCCGGCGGCACAGTGACTTTCAGGCGACCGACGACTTCGTGCTGATAGCTGAGCGCGGCGCGCTCTGCCTCTTTGATCTGCGGGAGAATGCCCGTAAGCGACTGATAGTACGCGACGCCGGGCTCCGTCAGCACCACGCTGCGTGTTGAACGATGCAGCAGCCTCACCCCGAGCTTTGCCTCCAATGCCTGCACTTGGGTACCTACCGTCGCCCGCGACATGCGGAGCTCTTCTGCCGCCTTCGTGAAGCTGAGGTGTTTTCCGACAGTCAGGAAGGCTGCGATGCCCTCCAACGGATCTAGGGACTTCATGCTGAATTTTCCAAATAATGCTGCGCGATTATCAGTCTTATCATTTGCGCGAATTTCGGTAAATCCGCCCTCAACGTAATCAGAGCAAGGGGTGACAAATGACGAAATTTATGCATGCCGCGATCTCACCGCCCGTGCGAGGCACAGTCGAGGTGATCGCCGGGTTAAACCGGATGAGGATACCCTCGGCTGACACAAACGGCGCTCTGGCCGTGATGGAAATGATCGTTCCCCGCGATGAAGGGCAGCCGAGACACATCCACGCGCTGGAAGACGCGTTTCTTCACGTGCTCAAAGGCAAATTCGGCTTCTGGTGCGCCGATGAATATGTCGAACTGGATCAAGGCGGCTGCATCGCGCCACCTCGCAATGTTCCCCACCAAATCCGCAACGTCGGAAACTCGACGGGCAGGCTGTTGGTCGTCGTCACACCTGGCGGCTCTGAAAATTTCTATCCCGCCCTGGCGAAAACCCCTTCATCGAAAACTGCTGACGTATCGGCGATCGCCGCTGAATTCGGCGTCTCCTTCCGACCTGCCGTGCAATCGGCAATCAACTGAAACACTCTCGCAAGCAAGCAATTCATCAAAAGGAAAATACGATGACCGCGAATACTGATAGCCTCTGGTTCATGACCGCCCATCTCCTCGTGCGCTTGAGGCAGGCGGACAATGCGGAAGGCCTGTCCATAATCGAGCATCGCATGGCAAAGGACTTTGCTCCTCCGTTGCATATCCACCACCAGGAAAGCGAAACCTTCGTCATCCTCGAGGGGCAGTTCCGCTTTCAGCGTGACGGTGAGGTCATCGAGGCCGACGTCGGCGACACGATCCATCTTCCGAGAAACAGCGTGCATGGCTTCCGCGTGCTGTCGGATTACGGCCGTTGCCTGACGATTACGAACGGCCCCTTCGAAAACATGGTCCGCGCGGCGTCCCGCCTTGCGCAGGAAGAAGCACTGCCGGAGCAGCTGCCTCCGACAATTGAGCAGCAGCAAGCCCTAGCAGGAATCTGCAGCGCCCACGCGATTGACCTAGTCGGGGCACCCATTGTTTGATGATAAGCAGTCCACGCCGCTTGCATTCACTGTGAGCGGCGTGGACATTCTTCGTTGTTTGAAACGGCGTCGAAGGCTCGTGATGAGAGGAGACGAGACGTCAGACAACGACCGACGGTTCATGAACGCATTTGCCCCCCTCGCCTGTCGAGTGCCGAAAGCGTTGCGTCTGTTTCTATGATCGAACATCCGCTGAGGGAGGTTTCAATGTCCTCTTCATAGGCATGACGAAGACGAGGCGCTCTACATCATTGACGGGCTGTTCAAGTTTCAGGTTAACGGCGGCGTCACGGTTGTCGCTAAGCGCTGGCTGATTGTCCGCGCCAATGGTTTGCCCACCGTCATTCATCTCGACAATGCTCGGGAATTTCGAGGCAAAGCGCTCGCACGGGGCGCGGCAAAGTCGGCCTCGGGGTCGGCGCCAGATCACTCGGCCCGCGACCAACAGAGACGTTCGCGGATAGCGGGAATGCGCCGCCAGATGACAAAGCTTCTCAATAGGCTCGCACCTCAAACGTGTTTTCTGTTCGGAACAGCTTTGCTGTTGCAGCCTGTTGCGACCGTCGTCGAGCAGGAGCAACGAGCATCCGAATCTGCTGTTGCCGGAATACGACAGTGAAAAAAGCGCAGGTTCGTCCTGCCTTCACGGCTTGACAGCGGTGACAACGGTCCTTAGCGAGGCTGGAAAGCGACACGTCAGGGCTATCAAAGTGAATTATTTCAGGCAACTCGTGATTGCGGTCCTTCATCCCGGGAACGGGTCTGGAAGCGCGCTTGATCGAACCAATGGCATCGCGGTCTTTCTCTTTGCAATCTTGCCCGGGCTTTCACCTAACTTCAACTCCTTCATCCTACTCGGGTCGATGCTATCGGGTCTCTATTGCCTGGCAAGAGCCCGCTTTCCTTTGAACCTGTCGAAGTCCGACCGAGTGGTTGCCATTTGCATGACGATTTACCCGGTGGTGATGGTCATCAGCATATTCGTCAATCCGCCTCTCTCGGAAGAACTGGATTGGATTTTCCGGCTCCTGCCGTTCTTTTCGATCTGGCTGATCTTGCCGCGCATGCGTCAATCTCCCGATGGCCGCCTTGTTCCCCTCTTTATCCTCGGCGCGGGTCTCGGCATGATCGTTACTTTTCTCTTCAGTCTGCTTCAGGTCCTATTCCTGATGCCCAGGGCGGAGGCGGGAACCTCGAACGCGGCGCTGCTGGGCGTTATCGGCGTGCTTTTCGGCGGCGTCGCGCTACTCAATCTTCAATCTCCCAAAAGCATGGAGCAAAAGATCGCGATATTGGGATATGCCGCAGGTCTGGGCTGCGCGTTGCTTTCCGGAACGCGCTCGGCCTGGCTGGTCATCCCCGTCCAGCTGGTCATCTTCCTCTGGTATTTTCCCAAGAACCGATTTCATGTCAGTCTGCGCAGCCTCGCCATCACCGGCTCGGTACTGTTGCTGGGACTTCTCGCCTTGGGCAGCGACCAGGTTGTCTATCGCGTCCGTGAGCTCCAGGAAAATCTGTCATCGCTCGAAAGCACCAATGGCGATATCACCTCGCTGAGCGCGCGGGTTGCTCTCTACAAGGGCGCCCTATCGGCAATCACCAAGGATCCGTTCACCGGCTATGGCCCGCAAAACCGGATGGCTGCTGTCCTGGCAGAAGTCCCTGAGGGCCTAAGGCCGCAACTGCCCTATTCACATGTCCATAACGGCTTTCTCACAGCGGGAATCGACGCCGGCCTTGTCGGCATCGCAGCGCTTTCATTGCTGCTCCTGACACCCGTGATCGGTGCGTGGAAAAAGGAACCTGGCCCTGGCCGGGATCTTGCCATAGCGCTCGCTCTCCTGCTGACCAGCAGCTACATTATAACCGGCAGCTTCGGTATCATGTTCAACCAAAAAGCGCTGGATCCGATCTTCGCCTATATGGTCGCTCTTATTTGCGCGGACCGGGGCAGCACGCGTTATGCACCTGTCGTTCGAAGCTGATTTCCTGCGCCCGAGGCTAGCGCGTTGACATCTTCATGCGCCGGATTGGTTTCGCCGCCGGTGAACGCAAGATCGGAAACTTCACCCGTCGAGGAATAGCCGGAAACAAGTTCTGCCAGGGTCGCGCGGGCCGCGATCATGTCGTTACGATCCAATGCCGCATTGAGCGAATTGAGCTTCTTCGAAAGTTCCGGCCACAAGAGGAAGTCCTCGCGCGCCTTCATGATCCGCGGATGTTCGGTTGTCTCGGGGTTATCCCCGATCAACAATTCTTCATAAAGCTTCTCGCCGGGCCTCAAGCCCGTAACGGAAAGCTCGATGTCCCCTTCGGGATTATCCACGTCCCGGACGGTCAATCCGGACAGTTCGACCATCTTGCGAGCGAGATCCGCAATGCGGACGGGCTCGCCCATATCGAGCAGGAAAACATCGCCGCCCTCGGCCATGGCGCCCGCCTGGATGACAAGTTGCGAGGCTTCCGAAATGGTCATGAAGTAGCGGGTTATTTTCGGATGCGTCAGGGTGACCGGACCGCCTTCCTTGATCTGCTGCCGGAACAGTGGCACGACGGATCCGGACGAACCAAGGACGTTCCCGAAGCGGACCATCGAGAAGTTTGTCCGCAGTCTGTCAGCGGTCAGCTCTGCCGCAAGCGCCTGCAGCACCATCTCCGCCAGCCTCTTGCTGGCGCCCATCACATTCGTCGGACGCACGGCTTTGTCGGTGCTGATCAGCACGAAATTCGAGACGCCGCATCTATTTGCCGCACGTGCGGTGATCAATGTCCCCATGACATTGTTCTTGATGCCTTCGACGGCATTGTGTTCGACGAGAGGCACATGCTTGTAAGCGGCGGCGTGATAAAGCGTCTGAGGCCGCCAGCTCTGCATGATATGTTCCATGCGATCCTGGTCGCGGACTGAACAAAGGATCGGCACGATCTGCAGGCTCTCATGCTCGTAAACTTCGGCCAGCTTCAGCAATTCGGCATGGATGTTATAAAGCGCAAACTCGTTCTGATCTATGAGGATAAGGCTCGAAGGCGCGTTGCGCAGAATCTGGCGACATAACTCGCCGCCGATAGAGCCGCCGGCGCCCGTGACCATGACCACCTTGTTGCGCATTGCCTTGTCGAGCAGCTCTTGCCGCGGCGCAACCGCTTCCCTGCCCAAGAGGTCTTCGATCTCCAGCTCACGAATATCGGAGACCGCGACTCGTCCCTGAGCCAGCGCGGTGAGATCCGGCAATGTCCGGACGTTCACCCTGGCTTTGCGGATATGCTCGAGAATTTCATTGCGACGCTGCCGCGACGCGGATGGGAGAGCAAGAAGCACGTTGTGCACGCCAAGTGCTTCGGCGAGCACCGGAAGATCCGACGGGTCATAGATCGGCAAACCGCCCATGATGCCGCCCTTAAGGCGCGGATCATCATCGAGGTAGCCGACGACATTGAGTTCGGCGCTGTTCGTCAGAGCGCCGGCGAGTTGCCTCCCGGCATTTCCCGCCCCATAGATCAGCACCTTATCGAGCGTATTCTGGTGAAGAATACGCTGATAGGTATCCCCGAGCCAATAGCGGATGCCCAACCGTGACAGGCCGATCGCAATCAGCAGCAGGAAGGGCTGGAGAATGCCGACGGTTCTCGGAACGCCCGGGACGCTGAGCGCCGTAAACATCGTCATGAAGGCGACGCCGTAAATCGCAATTGCTTTTAGAACGGCAATGAAAGCGGCCATGTTGGCATAACGGAAGATCGCCCGATACATGCCCATGACGATGAAGATGGGAAGCGCCATGCACAAGGAAACGAACACCGGTAACCACTGCACGCCAGTTAGCACCGTCCATTCGTTCAGACGAAAGCAATAGGCCAGCCAGATCGTCAGGACACAAAGACCGGAATCCACCAGCAAGGCGAGAGCGCGTTTGGCAGCACGCGGCATGGCCAGCAGAGGGGCGACGAGCGCCTGCATCGGCACCAAGAACCATCTCGAGCGTGGCGTCTCAGTGGGGGTATTTTCAGGCATTGCTTCCCAGCGTCTCGCGGATCAATCAGACAACCACCTTCTTGTCATTTTCTGCAACGAGCGCAACTGAAATAATCGGAAATCAAAGCCTTCCGCACCGCTTATCTATCAGAAGTAGGTAAGCTAGTGCTTTATTCCCTTCCGGCGAACGACCTTCTCGGCCGTCAGAAACAGGATGCGCATGTCGAAACCGACGGAGCGTCGCTCAAGATATTCGACATCGAATTTCACCTTCTCCGGAATCGGCAATTCGTCACGCCCGTTTATCTGCGCCCATCCGGTCAATCCCGGCAGGAGCTTGTCGACGCCGTGCGCCGTCCGCAATTCGATCAGATCATATTGATTGTAGAGCGCCGGGCGCGGCCCGACGAAACTCATCTTGCCCGCCAGAATGCACCAGAGCTGGGGCAGTTCGTCGAGACTGGACTTGCGCAGAAACGAGCCGATGGGCGTCAGAAACCGCTCGGGATTTTCGAGCAGATGTGTCGCGACTGTCGGCGTGTCGACGCGCATGCTGCGGAATTTCGGCATCAGGAAGATCTGATTGAAACGCCCGATACGTTTTGACCAGTAGAGGATCGGTCCTGGCGACGTCAGCCGGACACTGAGAGCGACGACAAGGATCGGAACGAGCAGGATGACCGAAGCCACCAAAGCCAGGAAAAAATCCACCGCGCGTTTCAAGCCCATTCCCCGTACTTCTTCCATTGCCTCTTCAGCGGATTTCCGCCCATACGTCACAGCGCCGTATCGTCAAAAACCCTTTCGCGTCAACTCCAACCGCAAGCTTTCTTCACTGAACGCCGGCCGATCGTCGATCAGATCCTTGCCTTGTATTCCTAGGCAAAGGGGCTCACTTCGAGCTTGGAACGCACGACGTAGCCGCTGCCATCAGATCGCGCCCAACCGCGCCCTATGGTCCACAGGCGCCAATCTCTGGCAGGCCTACAGAAGCGGGCCTCTGGCAGGAAAGGATCTTCGATCAGCGTATGGGCGAAATCCATCACCGTCTCCCGCTCGCCAGCTGCCCTTCGATCGCCTTTGTCGGCATCGGCTTTGGCACCCAAGGTAGCGATGCTGCGGTGGCCGCACCAAGCGCGAATTCCATTATAGATGATATGCTGTTTCTGGTCGCTATGGGCTCGTTCTCATTGTTTACTGCAGTAAACTTCCTGCACGTTTCCGGCCTCACGATTTGTGAATGAGGGCGACGATTTCCGTATTAACCGCCTTCATCGCCTCCCTCGCGCCGTCATAGTCGCGCGGGTAAACTGCCTTCGCTCGGCCTCATAAAGTGCGTGGTTTGTCATCGCCGCATTGGAGATCTCGATGCTGCGCAGCATTGGATTGGTGTGTTGACGTCGCCCTCGACCTGCGCGTGAAAGCCGTGTGGGAGGGGACGCTGCGCATCGAGATTGACGGCAAGAAGCCGGTGACCGCCACGGCAACATGCTGGGCAAGACGCGCGGCACTCGTCGTCTTGCCGCTGCCGTCCCTGAAGACGTGGCGATGACGCATATAACGCGTTCCGGCGCGCGCATTATGCTCAAGGAAGCCACGCATCTCCCCTTTTGCTCCGCCGCATACGATCGGCGGCGCCCTATGCGACCAAGACCGACGGCATAGCAAAATTTGGCAGGGCCCAGCCCTCGTACCGCGGAGGCGCAACTCGCGGTCGGCGAGGATACGATATCCGGCCTCATCTGAACTTGATATCGCTCGCCTTCTGGGAAACGCGGACGTTCCAATCCCGTAGAGCATCGCACGCTTCGGGTCGCGTGGGTGCGCCGAGGCGGCCGCCGAACACTTGGCATTTCAGCGCCGCCGCCATGGACGACAATCGCATCGTCTCTCCGATCGGCATGCCTTCTGCGATCGCCAGCGCGAAAACGCCGTGGAAGATGTCGCCGGCCGCAAGCGTGTCGATGGCCCTCACTTTCGGCGCGGCGAGGTGACGGATGTCGCCGCTTGCATCGTCGAACCACAGAGAGCCGTTTTCCCCAGCCGTGACGCTGATGAAGGCATGTTCGAATTTCCGCTTCAGCCGGCCGACGCTTTCCACAAGATCCGTCGTCCCGGCAAGCCGCTCGGCAGCCGGCTGCGAGAAGACGATGTGGCTCGCCGCCGGCGCCAGCATCTCGATGACGCCCTCGCCCGCAACGTCACCGTCGAGAATGGCCGGCTTGGCCGCCCCCCTCGCCGCCAATAGCGTCGCCAGCGCAAGCTTCGGCCATCGCACGTCAACGAGCACCGCATCGAAGGTGGAGACATCCTGCTCGGTGACCGGTTTGACCGTATCGTGCAGCCGCGCATCGTAGAAGGGCACGATCAGGCGCTCACCCTCATCATCGATGAGGATGGTCGAGACGGCCGAGCGGGCGCCCCGCACAACCGTCATGCCGCTCGTGTCTATGCCGCTATCCGCGAGATCGGTAATAATGCGTTCGCCCGTGGCATCGTCGCCGACCGCGCCCCAGAGGCTGGCATTGCCGCCAAGCCGGGCGACGGCGAATGCCGCGCTCGACGCCATGCCTTCGGCGATCTGCAGCATTTCATAGGGCAGGATCTTGCCCTGGCCGGTGGGCAGCGAGCGCACGCGGAACAAGGTGTCGAGCACCGCCGCGCCGACGCAGAGCACGCGGCGCGCAGGACCGGGAGGCGGCTCGAAGGCGGAAGAAGCCGTCAAAATCTCTGTCTCACCTGCTCACTTGACGGCGCCCGCCGTCAGGCCCGCCACGATCTGCCGTTGCGCAAACACCGTCAAGATCAGGACCGGCAAGGTGACGATCAATGCGGCGGCCGCGAGCGGTCCCCAGCTGACCTGTTCGAAAGACAGCATGTTGTAGACGGCGACCGGCAGCGTGCGCGTCTCGCGACTGGCGAGCACGATGCCGAACACGAAATTGTTCCAGGAAAAGATCACCGACAGGATGAAGGCGACGACGATGCCGGGCCTTGCGATCGGCAGGGCGACCAGGCGGAAAACCTGCCAGGGTGTCGCGCCGTCGATGCTTGCAGCCTCCTCCAGCTCCATCGGCGTCGTCTCGAAATAGCCGATCATGATCCATACCACGATCGGCACGGTGACGACGAGATGGATGATGATCTGGGGCATCAGCGTGCCGAGCAGGTTCAGCCACTGGAACAAGAGGAAGAGCGGAATGAGGAAGGACAGGCCCGGCGTCATGCGCGCGATCATGATGACCATCGCCGATTTCTCCGCCTTCAGACGCGCGATGCCATAGCCGGCCGGCACGCCGATCAAGAGCGCCAGCAGCGTGGCGCTGCCGGTCACCAGCAGCGAATTCCAGAGATAGAGGAAGAAATTATTCTCCTCGAAGACCTTCACATAGTTCGACCAGGCGAAACGCTCCGGGATGAAGATCGGCGGATAGGCGCCGTTGTCGATCTCATATTTCAGCGACAGCGAGATCATCCAGAGGAAAAACAGGACGACCGGCGAGATCATCACCAGCGCAACGAACAGCAGTCCGATGCGATCGAGCGTCTTGCGCTTCATCAGCGTGCCTCCCCGTCAGACCAGTTCACGCGCTGCCGGATCATCATGAGGACGAAGGAGAGCAGCACGATGAGGATGAAGAAGACGACCGCCATGGCCGAGCCGTAGCCGATGTCGTAATAGGCGAAGGCGGTGTTGTAGAGATAGATGTTGATCGTTTCCGAGGCGGTGCCGGGGCCGCCCTGGGTCATGGCATAGATGATGTCGAAGCTCTTCACGGCATCGATGCTGCGGATGATAACCGCAATCATCAGGAAGGGCGCGATCATCGGCAGAGTCAGATAGCGGAATTTTTGCCAGACATTGGCGCCGTCGATCTCGGCGCTCTCATAAGGTTCGCGCGGAACCGCCGCCAGGCCACCGAGCACGATCAGCATGACGAGCGGCGTCCACTGCCAGCTTTCGACAAGGACCAGCGAGGGAATGACGCTCGCCTGATTGTAGATCCACTCCTGCGGGCCGATGCCGATGAAGGAGAGGAGATAATTGAGCACGCCGAGCTGCGGGTGGAACATCATCGTCCAGACCAGCGCGATGGCGACGGGGGTGGCCATCATCGGCATCACGAATATGCCTCGAATGAGGCCGCGCAGCGGGAACCTGGCATCGAAGATCAGTGCGGCGAGCGTCCCCAGAAAAAGGGGAAGCAGCACGGAGAGCGCCGTATAGAGCACCGTATGCCACAGCGACTCCCAGAACCGCATGTCGGTGGCGAGTCTGATATAATTGTCCAGCCCCGCAAAGACCTGCGACTGGCCGAGCGTCCAGCTGTTGACGCTCATCCACACCGTGAACACCCATGGAAAGACGATGACGCCCGAGATGACGATGAGCGCCGGGATGACGAAGGGCCAGTAGTTGGGAGCAAACCGGTCCGGTTTGCTCCCTCCTTTCGACGCCTTGGCCATAGCGGCCGTTTCGATGCCTGCAGAGGCCATTATCCCTCGCTTTTCGCCAGGACCGGTTCGAACTGGGCCGTCGCCTTCTTCAGTTCGGTTTCCGGATCGGCGCCGCCGATCATGTTGGTGAGGCCGACGCCATAGATGTCACGGAACTCGGTGACAGGAATGATGACCGGCAGGGCGAGCTGGGAAATCTTGCCGGAGCCGGCAACGGCATCCAGCCATGAGCCGGGCATCTTGACGCCTTCGCGGACCTTCGCATCCGCAAGGACGGACTGGCGGAACGGAACGCCGGCGCCGGCCTGCAGCAGGCGTGCACCCATGTCGTGCGAAATCGCCCACTGGCAGAACAGATAGGCTGCTTCCTTCTTCTGGCTTGCCGCGACGACGCCGAGACCGTCGCCGAAGGTTCCGGCGGCTTGCGCCTTCGGTCCTTTCGGCATGATGCCGTAACCGACCTGGCCAACGACGCGCGACTTTTCCGGATTCTCGATCGGCGGAGCAAAACCGACGCCATCAAGCCACATGCCGATCTTTCCCTGAAGGAAGGCAGACTGGGCCTCTGCCCAGTTGAAGCCGGAGACGCCGGGAGGCGCGGTCTTGGTCATCAGTCTCTGGTAAAGCTTGGCCGCATCGATCGCTTCCTGCGATGTCGTGCGCAGCTTGCCGTCCGGGCCGAGCGGGCTCGAACCATAGCCGAGCAGCAGTGTCGTCCAGACCGGCGTATTGGCGTTCTTCAGGCCGCGGGCGACGAAGCCGTAGGTGTTGGCGGAGGCATCGGTGAGCGCCTCTGCGGCGCTTGCCAATTCCTCGAAGTTGGTGGGGTAGGCGAGCCCCTTCTTCTCAAACAGCGCCTTGTTCCAGTAGATGATCCAGTAATCGACCGAGAAAGGCAGCGACCGCAGAATGCCGTTGGCATCCTTGGCGAATGCAAGGCCTGCTTCGGCGAAATCGCTTTCCACCAAGGAGGGGTCGGTCAGCGAAGCGTCCTTGAGGAAGCCGCTGATATCGGCAAGCCAGCCGCCTTTCTCGAATTGCCGTTTCTGGACGTGGTAGCTCAGGTGCACAACGTCGAAGCTCGGTTTTCTGGAGCTCAGCTCGATGGTCGTCTTCTGGCGCTGCTGCTGTTCGGGCGTTGCTTCGGCATTGACCTTGATGCCGGTGAGCTCCTCGAATTCGGACAGGTACTTGGTCAGGATTTCGCTGCGCGGGCTCTTGACCAGGTTGGCTTCGAGCGTTGTGCCGGCGAAGCGCTTCCAGTCGACCGCAGCGGCTGCCGGCCGCATGCCGAACATGCTGCTGGCGCCAAGAGCGGCGGTGCCCGCCAGAAATCCGCGCCGCGTCGGGTTGAAGAATGATGGCATGTCTATCCTCCTCTTTTGCCGGTGATCTCCTCACCCCCGGCGGTTTATTCTCGATTATATCCTGAGCGCACGATCCCTTGCATGATTGATGTGTGCGACAAGGCTGTTGACGGCGTCTTCGGCGGATCGTCGTTCGATCGCCTCGAGCACTTTCAGGTGCTCGCCCATGACGGGTCCGACATGGCCGTCGATGCGAAAGCGGTCCTGGCTGATCAGGCGCATCTTGATCGAGTTCACGCGATAGGCGTTCGAAATGATGGTGTTGCCAAGCGCGTCGATAAAGGCATCATGCATGCCCCAATCGACGGCCTGTGCGTGCAGTTCCAACTCATGCGACACGTTGCCGTTTCGGATGGCGTCGGCGATATCCCGATGCTGCTTCAACAGCCCGGCGATCGTTTCGTCCGACGCTGTCTGTGTGAAGAGCGCCACAGCTTCCTTCTCCAGGAATACACGCAGCTGGAACGCCTCGCGGATAAGGTTCAGATCAATGTGAGCGATCTGCAAACCCCGCTGCGGCACGGTCTTGATCAGCCCCTCCGCTTCAAGCCTCGGGATGAGCTCTCGGATGGCGCCAAGCGTCAGCCCGGTCAGCTCGACGAGACGGCGCTGCGACACGAATTGGCCGGGACGCACGTCACGGGCAAGCAGGTGGCGCGTGAAACTTGCATAGGCCTTTTCCCGTAGCGTCGGCTGCTCCTCCGTTTCGTCCATCGCCTCCCCCGCAAACATGGCTAACTATGCCGCCTTCGATTGGAAAAGACGGTCAAAAGCAATCGCAAGCTGTTCCTGCGCTTCGGCGGATAATGGGAGGAGCGGCGGACGAACCGCAACCCAGATGTCCTCCAACGTCGTGCACGCCACCATCGTCTTCACGGCCGGAATGACCGGATGTTTCAGCAATTCGACGACGAAATCGGCGACGCGGTTATCGTCCCTGCCCTCTTCGGCCATCGGCTTGAGTTCGCGAGGCACAAAATTCGCCATGCCCGATATGGCACCCTGGCCGCCGAGCCGCACGGCCCTTGCGAGGTGCCGCTCGTCGCCGACCAGGATGATGAGATCACGATGCGCTTTGAGAAGCGTCGGTGTAGGGCCAGTCGCCGGAGGAATCTTTGACGCCTGTGACGACATGGGGAAAGGCGGTCCGCAGCCGACCGATCAGCGACACGCTCAGCGGCACCATGGTGACCGAGGGAAGATTATAGACGATGATATCCCTCGCCGTGTCGCCCAGCAGGGAGAATACGGCGGAAAACCACTGGAAGACGCCGTCGTCGCTGACGTTCTTGAAATAGGACGGCGGCGCAAGAAGGATGTTGCGGGCGCCATTGGACAGGGCCTGACCGGCCTGCATCGCCGCATCCTCTGCGGCATCGACGAGCACGCCGACGATGATGTTGCCGGGCGCAATGCCGGCATCGAGAAAGGCCGCCACTATGCGTTCCCGTTCGCCATTCCCGATGGAAGACCCCTCACCTGTCGTCCCGAACAGCGTCACGCTGGAGCACCCGGCGGCAAGGCAGCGCCGCGCTTGCGCGATCATCGCCTCGACCGCAATATTGCCATCACTGTCGAACGGCGTGGCGAGAGCGACGGAGAGCCCGAATCTTGATGTCAACCTTGTTCCTCCCAGCTAATGAGTCAGTTGTAGCAGACTGACATGTTAGTTGTAAAGAGCTGACCGTATCGGTCGGTGCGGAACACTCTTGGTGGCCCCGCCCGTCCACAACGTCTTTTGCACCTCCAAAAAGGCTTGAAAGCACCTGAATCGATGGCCCGGATTTAGCGTTGCTTTCAGATACACCAGTAGGCAGCGGGTTTTGAACGATACGCGGCACCGCGATGGCCATCTGCACGTCTGAAAAGGACCAAAGCTCCTGTATCGATGGCTTGGACTTGCTCCCGATACCGATGTTCTCGGCCGTGCAACGTTCGGATGGGCTTCGTGTTAGTCGAAATTAATGGAGAGCCGGAAGGCGACTGACATCTTCCGAATTTTTCGCTTGATCAGGAGGGGGAGCGCTCCAAATGCAGAACTGCTCGCTTCCAGTTCCCTCCGTAAGAATAAAAGGACTGCAAAAAAATGCGCACAACCTGCGTTCTTTACACATTCACGTTTACAATATAAACGAGATACGGTAGTTTAATTCCGTAGTAAGAAGGAGAAATGAGGAGGGAATTGCGAATGCGTTATATGCATCACCGCTATTGGCAATTGTCATCATTGCTCTCCCGGCTTCTGCGCAAGAGAAAATTGTTGTTGGCGACTTTGATCTATGTCAGGCAGATAGATCAAATGTGGACATCTCCGTAAATTACAAGAATACGGTCGATTGGATTTTAGCTCTAAATCCGAGAAGTGCGTCTTCGGCGAACTGGGGCCCTAGTGACGTTCAAAATTCTATCGATGGCTTTACAGAATATAACTTAGCGGCAGAGGTAATTACAGTTCAGTGGCTTGAAGAATCCGAGCAGAACCAAACGCCATTGGCGGGCAGTATCGCCAGCCGGGGTGAAGATGAATACGGGGGCGGACAAAGCGGGCCGATATTTAATCCGCGGCCTGGTCCACGGAAGCGCGTGATTCTAGACGTGATGGCAACTTGTTAGAAATAAGAAGAGTATAGGCGAGAAAAAGCGGCGCATGTCCTCCCCCTTGGACGAAATGCCTCAGTAGTCCATCAATCGCGATCTGCGATTCGAGTATAATTTACGATGCAACTTGAAATATTACTTTCGTAACATTTCGTACGCTTCTGTCAAGGAGGTTCGGAGGTTTTAGAAGGACGTTCGGGTGCGGGTTTCGCATGGGGTGGAGGAGAAGCGATCCTAAAAATGGATTGATCGAACCAGAAAATGGATCATCCATCGCCTCATCTTCAGGACGAGAACCCACAAAGTTCGCCATCGTTGAGGAGGACTTTCGATGTCGGTGCCGAATGGGGGATGCTCTCGCAGCTTGTCCGAAGTTTTGGTAAGTTGAGCTCCCAAGAAGAATGTCGCCGCGTAGTCGCTCTGCGGGAGGATGGCGTTCGAGGCTCAGAGCAGGAAGCCTGGCCTCCCTAGTTCTCCGCTGACGTCCGGTAGGTCTCAAACCCATCCGTTCGTAGTACGACTGAGCGATCGCGTTGTCCTTTCCTGAACGCTTCGATCTTCGTCAGCCCTGCCTCGATCGCAGCCCTGCGAGAGGCGGCGAACAGTGCAGTGCCGACGCCCGTCCGCGCGGCGTCCGGTGACACGTGCGTTCCTATGATGCCCCACCCGACAGGCGTCCCGTAGCGGTTGTCTTCGGTCGCACGGATGAGAGACTGGAACCCAAGAAGGCCGCACTGCTCGTCTTCCGCAAGAGAGCACCGGATACCCGCAGGATTGGCGACGTAGCTTTCGAGAACGAATTCGACGTCTGCTCTCGCCGTCCGCTTACTCGTCGGAGGAATTCCCTGCCAGCCCTATTCTTCTGATGGCAATGGCCTGGGGAAGAATGACGAACGCGATTTGCTGCTAGAAGGTGTCAGGGCGGTGAAGGAATCCCAGCCAAGGGCATTCATCTTCGAGAATGTCGAGGGGCTCCTTCACGGCAAGCATGCGGACCATGTCGCTCACGCTCTGCGGATACTTTCGAAGGCCGGATATTCATCCGAGATCCATCGTATCAACACCAGAGATTACGGTATCGCCCAAGACCGAAGTCGCATCCTGATTGTCGGACTTCGAAAAGGACTGGCCGGCGCCTTCCGAATGCCTCCGAAGTTCCCGCAGTTGGCAACAAACATCGGCGACGCCTTGTTCGACCTGATGGCTGCAAACGGATGGTCGGGAGCCGAGGATTAGCTCCGGGCGATGCGAGAACAGCGTTTCTATGATCGGTTCGGGAATCTCGTCCAGATCGGAGCGCTTTCGTCCACCCTTCGCGGGCGCACGGGCAAGGGACGGTGAACTGTGTCGCCCGCTGGAGCGAAACCTGTGCTTCTGAAAAGATACACGGGACAAGGAGAAGTAATCATTCCTTGAGCATATCGCGGTCGTCGCGGACAACAAGCTCCTGAGATAACTTTGTCAACACGGCCGAGGCGGAGATCAGCTCAGGACTACCTGCGATGTTCACGGGACGGATATGTCACAACGGAAAGAATGGTGCGAAGTTTAATTATGCCATTCATATGTCTTGTGGCACTTCGGACAATATCGGCAGACAAATCGTTCAGCCGCAGACCCTAAAAGCTACAGGAGCCGGGTCGGGGCTTGAAAAAATGAGCGCTTAAGTAAGTGCGGACGGGTAAATCAAAGCGAGTGCTCAAGAAATGCGCCACGCCAACAGCGGCCAGGAGGGTACAGAGCACAGTGGCCGGCCAGGGAATGAATCCGCTGGCGTTCTGGAATTGCTTCCCGAGCTGAATGATCGGCAGATGGACAATATACAGGGGGTAGGACAACTGTCCGAGGTATGCAGCGAATGGCCGCGCCACATTATGCGGTACCGCAGCCGCCAGGGTCACCACGATCGGAATTATGGTAGTGATACATATGGAATCGTAGATTTCTCTTGGAATGGCAAACGGGAAAAATAGAACGGCAATCAGGACGAAAAGCGGGATCTGAGGTGGAACCACACCGACGCGATGAGGGATATCCCAGCGAAAGATCAAGACGCCGCAAAGGAACGAAAAGCCGACCCTCACAAATCCTTCGAAGTACGCTTGCCAGTTCGCAAATCCGACCGGCCCGATGCTATCTTCGATCATGACAACTTGGAAAAGCGCTGCCGCCATCGACGCCAAAACCGCCGCCTCGTGCCAAAAATGAACCCGCCGGCGAGCGACCGAGCCGTAAACGACACTAGCGACCATCTCAAAGCAGAGGGACCACAGCGGGTTGTTGATTGCGAATGCTTCCTGACCGACGAGAAGTCCGAAGGGCAATAGGAATAACGCGCCAGCAGCAAGGATTGAGACATCGAGAAGAGCTATGCTTGGTGTCAAAGCTACTTGCGAGGCAATGACGCCCAGGGCGACGCCAACGACGATCATGGGATAAAGCCGTATCACCCGCTTCAGCAAAAACGTCCGGCTCTGCAGAACACCCGACCTTAGCTTTTCGTCATACCCGCTTGCCAGGACGAAACCGCTCAGGCATAAGAAAAAGTCGACTGCCAGATAGGCGTGGGAGTTAAGACCAAAGCCGAAAATATGGCTGGCATGCAAGAGAACCACCGAAAGCGCAGCTATTCCCCGCAGCTCATCCAGAAAAAGGGAACGGTTTTTCGCTTGATCTGTCTCGCGACTGAGATCTTGTTCATCGATCTGAACCGGATCCGTTGTCCCAGTAAACGCTGAACCGGCAAACGCGTCGGCGATGGTAAGAAGTCGTTCTTCCCTCTGTCTGTGATCAACGCGCTGCATTCCCTATTCTTCCTTGAAGGCCCGCGCTACCTGATCCATGAAGGGCTTCGTCAGATAAGCCAGAGCAGTCCGTTCACCCGTCTGTATGAACGCTTCGACTGGCATGCCGGGAACAGGCGTCACCTGCCCAAGTCTCTGCCACTCGCCCTCGGACACCTCGGCTCGAACGACATAGTAGCTGAGCCCTGATCGCTGGTCCGCCGTCAGGTCTGCCGCCACCCCGGTCACGACGCCATTCAGTTCCGGCGTATTCCTCTGGCTGAAGGCAGAAAATCTGAGATGCACCGCCTGACCAATGCTGACTTGGTCGATATCGCTTGGCGACAGCTTCACCTCCGCGACGAGCGCATCGCGATCCGGAACGATCTGCATGATCGCTTCTCCCGGAGCAACGACGGCGCCGGGCGCGTGGACGGCAAGTTGATGCACGACGCCCCCCTGGGGCGCGCGAATATCGATGCGCTGCAGGTCATCCTCGGCTGCGACGAGGCGTTCGGAAAATTCGCCGATATCGCTCTCGGCCTGGCGAAGCTGGTCGGACACCTCGCTGCGATGATCGTCGTCGATCTGGATGATCTGAAGCTCGGTTTCGGTGATCCTGCCCTTCGCCTGTGCCTCGCTTGCAAGCAGACTGCCGAGCTCACCCGTCAGGCTCGCGGATTCTCGCTGCAGCGCATACACCCGGTTGGCCGGCACAAGCCCCTGATCGAACAATCGCTGAAGGCTCTCCAGCTCCTTCTCGATCAGGCCGATCTCTTGCCGCTTTCCGGTTTGCTGCGCGACCGAGCCTTCAGTTTCCTGTTTGAGCTGCTCAATCCTCTCGCGCAATTGTGCCTTCCGGCTCATGCGCGAAGACTTCCTGTCCTCGAAGAGCCGCTTCTCGCCTTCAATGGAGCGGCTGACTTCGGGATCGTCGGCTTTAGCAAGAAAGTCTTTTGAAAACTCGACCGTTTCTGCCCCGTCGCGTTCCGCTTCAAGCCTTGCCGTTCTGGCGAAAAGCTCGTTGAGACGCTTTCTGACGATGTCGAGATTCGCGCGCGTTTGCGTGTCGTCCAGATGAATAAGGACTTGGCCGGCTTCTACGCGATCGCCATTCTTGACAAAGATCTGGCCGACTGTCCCACCTTTCTGGTGCTGGACCGGTTTCACGTAGCTGTCGACGACAACCGTTCCCGCTGCAATGACGGCGCCTGACAAGTGAGTGGTCGCTGCAAGACCTCCCATGACGCCGCCGAGCAACAGGACGGTGCCAAGGGCAGCCACCGTCAGATTGCGGATGGCGCGTTCCGCCGAAATCGCTGGCCTCTCACTCACGATCCCGTCTCCTCGCCACCGATCAGCAGACGGACGGGTTGAGGCGTTGCCTTTGCGGGCCTTGACGTTGTCTTGCTCAGCACTTCGTCCTTGGGACCGAACGCCTGCATCTGGCCGTTGCCCATGACCAGAACTTTGTCGACCGCCACCAGGGCGCTCGGCCGATGTGCGATCACAATCGCGATTCCTCCCCTCGCCCGGACGCCGGAAATCGCTTTCGTTAGAGCCGCCTCTCCGTCTGCATCGAGGTTGGAATTTGGCTCGTCGAGCACCACCAGGAATGGATCACCATAGAGCGCTCGAGCAAGAGCGATGCGCTGGCGCTGGCCAGCCGAAAGCGCCGATCCATGCTCCCCAATCTTTGTGTCGAATCCATCCGGGAACTGCACGATCATGTCGTAGACTCCCGCTGCCCGTGCTGCAGCGATAATCGCCTCGGAACCGGCCTCTGGATCGAAGCGGGCAATGTTTTGGGCAATCGAGCCGTCGAAGAGCGAGACATCCTGCGGCAGGTAGCCGAGATGGCGGCCGAGCTCTCGCGGATCCCATTGTGCCAGTAACGCCTGGTCGAGCCTCACAGCGCCGATCAGGGGCAACCAAAGGCCCGTGATGGCGCGGGCAAGCGTCGACTTTCCCGATGCGCTTGGGCCGATGACGCCAACGGCCTCGCCCGCCGAAACCTTGAAGGAGACGCCGCGGACAATAGGGCTGCGGCCTCCGGGGGCTGCCACCTGCAGGTTCTCGACGGTGAGGCTTTCTCGTGGGGCCGGCAGGGCGACCTCACGCTCCTCCGAGGACATGAGCGTCATGAGCTTCGTCAGCCGTCCCCAGCTTTGCCGAGCTGCAACGAAACCTTTCCACTGTCCGATCGCAAGCTCGACGGGTGCGAGCGCACGACTCACGAGGATGGAGCTTGCGATCATGATGCCGCCGGTTGCCTCCTGTCGGATCACCAGAAAGGCGCCGACAGCAAGGACGCCGGACTGCAGCATCATGCGCAGGATTTTCGAAGCGGTCGCCAACCCACCCGTGACGGTGCTGGCAGAAACGTGGTTTGCCAGATAGCGCCGGTTGAGCTCGGACCATCGCTCGCCGATGAAATGGCCGAAACCCATGGCAAGGACGGCTTCTGAATTTCGTTTCGTCGCCTCGGCGAGATTGATGCGCTCGGCAGCGAGCTTGGCCGCTTCCTTCGCCGGCCGCCGAGACCGGACCTCGGTGAGCATCGTCAACCCAATAAGCATCAGCGCCCCGGCAAGCGCGGTCACGCCGATCCAGAAGTGGAAGAGAAAGCAAAGGAAGAGATAGAAGGGCATCCAGGGCATGTCGAACAGAGCCGTTGGCCCCGGTCCTGACAGAAAACCACGTACGCTATCGAGATCTCGCACGCATTGCAGCCCATCGCCTGGCATCTGCATGCGCGACGGCAACAGGACCAGCGAACCATAGACGCGGTCACCGAAACGTTCATCGACCGAGGTTCCCACCCTGACGAGGAGCAACGATCTGATCAGTTCCAGAGCGCCCTGGAAGACAAACAGGGTTGCGGCAATGATACCGAGTCCCACCAATGTCGGCAGGCTGCGTCCGGGGATGACCCTGTCGTAGACCTGAAGCATGAAAAATGAGCCGGTCAGGGCGAGGATGTTGATGACACAACTCGTCACGCCGACACCCAGGAAGGCTCGACGAAGCGACGACAGGACCGCCACAAGAAACACTTGTGACGGCTGTTCTGCGGCGTTGTTCAAGACGATTTCCTCTTCGTCACGCTGCAGCCGTGAAGCGGAAGTCGTCCTGATGCAGGCTGGTCAGCGCGACGTTCTTCAGCGTGATCGACGTGTTGGCGTCGTGGGTGATCACTGTATCCGCTCCCACCTGGGTGGCGGCGGCCAGCACAGACGCAAAGTCCGCGAAGAGGTCGTTGCTGATATCAAGGATGTCACCAATGCCCGAACCGGCAGAGAAATCTGTCACCGCATCCTTGCCGAAGCCTGCTTTAAAGACGAAAACGTCATTTCCACCCACCCCCCGAAGAGTATCGTTGCCGGCCCCGCCCTGGATTGTGTCGGCGCCGTAGTTTCCCCAGATGATATCGTCGCCGGCGGTCTCCTGGTCGGCCACATAGTGTGCTGCGATCTGAGTCTTGTTCCAGACGGTGCCGTCGGCAAAGCGAACGAAATCGACACCGGCATCGCTCCAGAGCTGGTTATCGACAACAATGGAGCCGGTCAGTCCGCGGAAAGACAGCTTCATGTCGTTCACATCGCTCGTGACGCGTGAGAAGACGACGTCCGTTACCGCAATTCCGGCACCAAACTCGAGGCCGTTGTTGCGGCTGCTTTGGTAGTCGAAGATAGCGTCGTCGCCATCGCCAACGTTATACACGTAGACGTCGTTGCCGCCACCGCCGTCCAGGCGGTCATTGCCCGTCCCGCCGACCAGACGGTCGTTGCCATCATAGCCGGCAATCGTGTCATTGCCGGCGCCGCCTAATACATTGTCGGATAGGTTGGTTGCCCAAATGGTGTCATCACCATCCGTCGTTTGACCCGCGACATACCTACGGGCGATCTCTGCATCGTCCCAGACGGTGCCGTCGGCGAATCGAATAAACTCAACACCGGCGTCGCCCCAATGCTGATTATCGAGCACGATGGAGCCAGCCATCGACTGAAACGTCAGCTTCATATCGGCCGCGTCGCTTGCGACACGTGAAAACACCACGTCCGCTGCCGAAATCCCGGCACCGAATTCGAGAACGTTGTTGCGGCTGCCTTGGTAGTCGAAGATGGCGTCGTCGCCATCGCCGATGTTGTACACGTAGACGTCGTTGCCGCCACCGCCGTCCAAGCGGTCGTTGCCCGCCCCGCCGGCCAGACGGTCGTTGCCATCGTAGCCGGCAATCGTGTCATTGCCGGCACCGCCGACTACATTGTCGGATAGATTCGTTGCCCAAATGGTGTCATCACCATCCGTCGTTTGACCCGCGACGTATCGACGAGCGATCTCGGCATCATCCCAGACCGTGCCGTCGGCGAACCGAATAAATTCGACGCCGGCGTCGCCCCAATGCTGATTATCAAGCACGATGGAGCCAGCCATCGATCGAAACATCAGCATCATATCGGCCGCATCGCTCGCGACACGTGAAAACACCACGTCAGCCGCGGATATTCCGGCGCCGAACTCAAGGACATTGTCACGGCTCCCGGTGTAATCAAAGATTGCGTCGTCACCGTCGCCAACGTTGTACACGTAGACGTCGGTGCCACCGCTGCCTTCCAGGCGGTCGTTACCTGTCCCGCCGACCAGACGGTCGTTGCCGCCGTAAGTGACGATCGTGTCGTTACCCGCACCACCCGTTGCCAAGTCGGCGAGATTCGTTCCCCAGATGATGTCGTTGCCCGACGTCTGCTGGTCCGCAACATATCGACGCAACATCTCTGTTTCATTCCAGACCGTACCGTCCGCAAATCGAATGAACTCGATGCCAGCATCGCCCCAGAGCTGCCCATCAAGAACAACGGAACCTGAGATCGTGCTGAATGCCAGCTTTATGTCGTTCGAGTCACTCGCGACGCGTGAGAAGACTACGTCCGTCGCAGCAATTCCGGCACCGAACTCCAGGACATTGTCACGGCTGCCTCGGTAGTCAAAGATGACGTCATCGCCGTCGCCGGAATTATAGACGTAGACGTCGCTGCCCTCGGCACCTTCGAGACGGTCGTTGCCTGCCCCGCCGGCCAGGCGGTCATTCCCACTATAGGTCATCAGCGTGTCGTTGCCGGCGCCACCGTTCGCAGCATCGGATAAGTTCGTGCCCCAGATGGTGTCGTCGCCGGACGTCTGCTGATCGGCGACATACCGTCGTGAGATTTCCGTCTCATCCCAGACCGTACCGTCGGCAAACTCAATGAACTCGACGCCGGCATCACCCCAGAGCTGATTGTCGAAGGTCACGGACCCTGCCATTGAGCGGAAGGCGAGTTTCATGTCGTTCGAGTCGCCAGCGACGCGCGCGAACACGACGTCACTCGTTTCTATTCCAGGTCCCAGCATCAATTTATTGTCGCGGGAGCCGCGGTAGTCGGTAATTATATCGCTTCCGCTACCGGCTCGGTAAATGTAGACGTCAGTGCCTTCTTTGCCTTCCAGTCGGTCGTCACCACCACCGGCATCGAAAATATCGTTGTTCGTCGTACCCGTTAGGACATCATCTGCGGACGTGCCGGTGATGGTCGCGGGCGGCAGCCACCCCGCATTGGAGATGGCGGCGAGGATCTGCGTCGCCGACCAGATTGTGCCGTCGGCGAACGAGATCTGCTCGACTCCTTGTTGCGATGTGCTTCCGAGCGTTCCCTTCACCAAAATCAGGCCGCTGTCCGCCGCACCTGCGTGACTTTCCTTGATCTCGATATAGAGGTCGTTCGCGACGCGATGCAGGAGGACCTCTTCCTTGGTGATGTCTACCAGCGTTATGCGATCGCTCACGCCACTGTTGGCATCCTCGGTGATTCGATCGAAACCATCGCCACGACGATAAATATAGTTGTCGTTTCCGCCGCCGGCATTGAGAACGTCGTCGCCCTTTCCGCCGCCAAAATCCCCGGAAGCAGTCGTTCCGGTCAAAGTGTCGTTGCCGGCTGTGGCTCCAGCGTAAACCGATTTCTGCCGAAGAACGGCGGCGTCCCAAATCGTTCCGTCGTCAAATTGAATCTTCTCGATGCCGTACTGGTCGAATTCCACCGGCGTGGCCGCGCCATTGACCAGTGTGATTTGATCACCCGAAGAGCCAGAAAACTGTATTTTGAGATCGTTGCCTTCGCGGACGAGGCTCACCGCTGACGGTGTAATGCCCGACAACTTCAACGTATCGGCAGTGCCCTGGCTCAAGGTCTCGAAGATAACGTCCGCGCCGTCGCCAGCGCGATATACGTACGTGTCGTTCCCTAGTCCGCCGCGCAAAGTATCGGCGCCGACACCACCATCGAGCTGATCGTCACCGGAGCGCCCGTCCATCACGTCATCTCCAGCTCCGCCCTCCAATGTGTTATTGCCGGCGTCTGCAAGCAGGACGTCGGAGAACGCGGTTCCTTTCAGATTCTCGTTGTTGACCAGGGTCGCAATCAGCCGATCCGTAGCTGTGGAGGCAGAAGTCGTGTCACCTGTGCGGGCTTCGCCGTTGTTCGCCACCATGTCGACGTAGACCGAACTCTGGAACTGCTCGAAGGTGACCGTATCAGTGCCGGCGCCCCCATCCAGTTGATCGACCTCTCCCACGTTTGCGACGCTGAGAGCGAGGGTATCGTTGCCGACATCACCGTGAATGATATCCGACCCTCCCTTGCCGTCGATGAAGTCGTTTCCGCTGTTGCCGCTCAGGTTTTGATCGAAATAGGAGCCGATCAGCGTTTCATTCGCGCTTGTACCGCCATAGAAGATCGATCCTTCCTGCGCCCAGTACCTGATGTCCTCGCGGTTCCAGATAGTACCGTCTGCGAATTTGATCTCTTCCAGTCCCTGACCGACGGTCGAGCGATTCCAAAACGCCCCTTCGTCGACGATCTGCTGGCCGCTCGATGTGATCTTGATGATGAGATCCGAACCGCTCTGGCCGAGCATCACGTCGTGAACGTTGATGCCACGAAGTTCCAGGCGATCAATTTCAGACAGCGAGAACGAACCGTCGAAGATCAGGTCATTGCCGTCGCCGAGGTTATAGATGAAGAGATCGTTGCCCGTCGCCCCTCCCCCATTTGCTCCGCCTCGAACAGCGGCCGATACGATGATGTCGTCGCCCAAATCTCCGAAGAAGATATTGTCAATTTTCTCTGCAGTCTGCAGGAGGTCATTGGTGACGCTGCCGCGATACCAGGCATTGTCCCGCATCTGGGTCCGGTTCCAGGAAACGCCGTCGGCAAATTGAACGACGTCGATGCCTTGACCTGCGGAATCCCAATTCCAAAAGAAGCCCTCGTTGATGAGCAGTTGGCCTGTCACCAGGTCCTTCAAGACGAAATCGATGCCGCTTCTAAATGCGATAACCTCGCTCGAACGGATGTCGGTCAGGACGAGGGTGTCGGTTTCGCTCTGAGAATGCGAGCCGTCGAAGAAGAGATCGTTACCGTCGCCGCGGCTGTAGATGAACTTGTCGTTACCGTTAGCGGCACCGCCATTCGCGCCCCCACGGATAGACGCCGAGATGATGATGTCATCGCCCTTCTGGGAAATGAACGTGTTGCCATACCCGTCGTTGTTTTGGATCGTCTCACGCGCATCGCTTCCACGGAAGACCAAGTGCTGGCGCACATATTCACGGTTCCAGATCTCCCCATCATCGAAGATGATCTGTTCCATCCCCTGGCTTGCAGAACCATAATTCCAGAAGAAACCGGCTTCGGTTATCGTTTGATGTGTGGACCCTATAGTCAGCACAAGGTCAATGCCTCGCTGTGTGAGTTCCACATCCTGCGCACCAATATCCAGAAGCAGCAGCTTGTCGACCTCAGTCATCGAGTGTGATCCTTCGAAGATCACGTCGTTTCCGTCGCCGCGGCGATAGACGAATATGTCATTGCCGTTGGAAGCGCCACCGTTAGCCGCGCTGAAAGTTTGAGCGGAAACGATCGTGTCGTCGCCCTTGCCGCCGTCGAAGTAGTCGTCGGGTACACCAGCCTCACCGCCACTCGAGGAACTATCGAAAAGATAGTCGTCGCCCGTGCCGCCATATAACTGATCGATGCCGTCGCCGCCGGAGAGATAATCATTGCCACCGGCCCCATAAAGGGCGTCATTACCTTTGCCGCCGTCTAGCTGGTCATTTCCATCAAGCGAACTTTCGAAGCCTGCCGTGTCGCCATACAAGGTATCGGCACCATCGCCCCCGATAAGGGCGTCGTGCCCGGCCCCACCGGTCAAGACGTCGTTTCCGCCGCGGCCGTCGAAGTAGTTGGCGCCTTCTGTAGAGGCTACAGTAGAGTCTACGGGGTTGACGTTGGCTCCGCCAATCGAATCGTCCGACTCGCTGCCGTATTTTATGTCGTGGATGCCTGAATATTTCATTCCGTTGAAATAGGGCGAAGAGATGTCGATCACATCGCCGCGGTGGCCGAGTTCATCCTCGAAGTATGAAACAATGACGCCCCCGCTCAGCGGATCCTGGGCGAAGAAAATCTCCGTATCCAAACCCACATTGACGATGCCCTTCATGATCGTGTCGCGCGACCATTGGGCGCCGTTGCCGAATTCAATAGCTTCTATACCAAGCTTGGTGCTGTTCCAGCCATCGACGATGTTATCGATGCCGGAGAACTGGTCAGTTATCTCTATCACTTCCCGAGTAGACAGGATCGTGATTTTCAAGCTCGTGCCCGCGCGGGACAGCTCGATGTCGCCGGGACCGACGTCGCTCAGGACGAGCTTGTCGAATCCAACACTGTCAGAGCTGTTGTCGATGATCGTGTCGCTCCCGTCACCTTTGCGCCAGATATAGGTGTCCGATCCCGCTCCACCGGAAATGGAGTCGTTGCCCTTGCCGCCTTGGTATCGATCGCTCGTCGAATAGGCTGCCAGCGCATTTGCCGCGTCGTCGCCGCGAACAACTGAACTCGCTTTGATCGCATCTCTATTCCAGATAACGCCGTCAGCAAATCGGATTTGATCAATTCCCCAGCCACCCGTTGTGGAGATGGTCGTCTCGTTGCGGAAGAAGTAGCGGTCGGTGATGTACTCGCCGCTCGCCAAGATCTTTACGAAGAGAGCATCGTCTACGCGCGAAAGTTCAATGTCCGAGGGTTTAAGCTGGCCGAGATTCAGAACATCCTTTTCCGCGGCATTCCCCGACGTGTCCGTTATAATGTCGAAACCATCTCCCTCCGAATAGAGGATGGTGTCGTTGCCTCCACTGATGCGGATTTCTTCATGGTTGCTCGTCCCATGGATGATGTCGTCAAGCGCGCTGTCGTTTATCTGCGAGGAGCCGGCGCTGGTCGTAGTCGTCCGAGCTCGAATGTCCTCTCGGCTGAGGATCGCGCCATCGCCAAGTATGATGCTGTCGACGCCCCGGTTTTCTTTGCCCCATTCGAGGAAGAAGTCCTCCGAGATTATCGTCTCGCTCTTGCCGACAAATCCAATTCGGAGACTGTTACCCGTCCGTTCGAACGTCAGGTCCGAACTCCGTTGATCGGTCAGGAAGAGGCGATCGTTTTCTACAAGAGAGGCCGAGGAGTCGCGAATATAGTCCGAGCCGTCGCCGGCGCTATAGATGTATAGATCGCTGCCCGCACCCCCAACCGTGACGTCGTTTCCTTTTCCAGCAATAAAGACATTATCTTCCGACGAGCCGATTAGGGCATTAGCTTCGACGCTTCCTTCAAGCACGCTGCCATCGGCGATGGATGTGACGATCGCTGACAGAGTTGAGTCGGCCACAAGATCAAGTTGTGGCCGGAGAGCGGCCAGGTAGGCCACTCGATCACCGTCAAAGGCTGAGGCCGCCATCCCATCCAACCCCAAAAAGCCTTTGACAAGTAACTCGGCGGTGGCGCCCATCTCGCCAAGTCGCGCGCCCAGCAAGAGCGTGGAAGCCTGTTCGACGAGCTCCTTGAGGTCTGGCGCGTCCTCGCTGCCATTCAAGGTTAGCACACCTAACGCGAAGTAAGGGCTGGAAACGAGTGCATTGATGTCGCCCGTTCGAATGAATTTGCTCATGTCTGTTTGGGCGAGGAAATTCGACAATAGAAGATCTGTAATACTGTCGAAACTCGATTCGATACGATCTCCGAATTGCTCGGTGCTCGGCGATGTAGTTGTCTGATTTCCACTTCGGATTTCTTGATATTCGGAACCAAAGAATTTTTCGATAAATACAAGGTGACGGGCGTCGACAAACTGGCCGCGCGACGTCGAATCGATATCGTCCACACCTGCCCACCGAAGCAGAAGCTGTTGGAACTGACTTTTCAGATCATCGAACGAAAGGCCCGCGGCAGCATCGGTCAATGCAAGCCAATCGGATTTGAATTCTGGGTCGTTTGTCGCGACCCATGCTATCGAATTCAACTGTCCCGATCCTGGCAACTGAGGAAGTTGCTTTACGTCCTGGGGTGCAACAAAATCTGGAGTATTGTCCCCGACAGTGTCGCGGTCGTCTGTCTGAAAGTAGATTGTCTGGGAGGCCCCGGTGGTGCCGTCGGCCTGCGTGAACGTCCCCTCATAGCCAACAACATTACCTTGGTTTGTCGATCCCACCGCTTGCCGGATTACCGAAACTGAATTGATACCCAAATCGGAAAGGTGCTTTAGCTCGCCTGCGTCCGCTTGGCCATTTTGGTTGGAGTCTTGCCAAACATACAAATCCTGGAACCCGGCGTCTGCAATGTCGATACGGCCGTCACCGTTCGAATCCATCGTTTCCAGGACGGCGAAACCATCCTGAGTGGGGGATCCGAAAAGCTCGCCAGCGCCATCTACCGTCCCATTTCTGTTAACGTCACGAACAAGAATGCCATCATCGGCGGAAACCCACCCCGTACGCTCGGCGAAACCATCCTGCCCATAATCGAAGTGCGTGGCCGAGCCGGCCAATGCCGTCAGCTCAATGCCGTCGCCATCAAGATCGAGAACAAGTGGATCCCGAAGCAGGTTCACCAGCGGCGAATCTGGGTCGAAAAGCAGATCGCCGATACCTGCGAATGCTTCACCCATATATTTGCCGGCAATGTATGTAGCGCCCGCCAGCAGTATCGCCGAAAGCAAAGGCCCCGCTGTTATTCCGCCACCGAAAAACAGAGCGAGTCCCGCCATGTCGGCTATTGCTGGCGCTAGCGCCGCTCCGACAACGCCGCCTAAGAACTTGGCAGCCGAGTCGCGCAGTTGTTCCGGCAGACCCGCAGTCGGGTCGTCGGGCGTCGCCGCGCCGGCTATCTGGCCGAGACCGTCTATAAGCATTGGCCCTACGTATTTCAGTGCCGGATATTGCGGAAAGTACTGGGCGGCGCCCGCCGCGACGGCTCCCAAATAATCAAAGACGTCAGCCAACTGATCCCAAGTTCTCGTCTCAGCCATTATTCGTTCTCCCTCTAAGCCACCGCTTGGCTATCAAAACAATATTTCCTGTGATCACATAAGATGACAAAAACAATATCGGAAGTTGCATCACAACAGACGCGTAATTCCCCCGCTCGCACAGCGTCTCAATTGAAGATTCGCTCAAGATGAGATTGGATTCGTCCAAGATTGAACCAAAAAATGGATAGTTAAAAATTACGAAGCAAATAAGTATAAATACAATCATGCCTCTATCATAAACATAGCAAAAAATAAGAGAAATAAACGAAATAGCTACCAGCGCAAAGCCAGGGTATTTATACACGGATACTATAGCATTTATTATTGCTGCGACTGACCGATCATCGCATTGTATGTACTTGCCGCCTTTGTAGATTAGCGGGGTACCAACTTGGTTCGAATAGTAAATTGCGAGGACAATTACAGATATCGTCGCAACTCCACTCAAAGCGAGGGGCAACAGCCCCCACTCCTTGTGCAGCGACCTAGGCTCAGATGACATCTTGCTTCCGTATTGTTAATCTTGCACGGGGGTATGCGTCGACGACAATCCGGTTACAGGGATGCCGTCATTCTTGGGAGAACTGCTGGCGCTCATAGGCGCATGACCTGACACATCTCGCAGCTTAATTGGCATCATCTCGATTGCGAGACGACTAGCGCCACACAAGGATACCGATACAGCAATCGTCTAGGAACTGCGATTGAGACTGGTCACGCCCAACGGATGGGTCACCAAAGGAGAGAGACTGAGCCCGCACGATTGGCGCAACTCAGCATGGGTTCATTGGTCCTGCCGTCTGACCCAAACGGATAGCGGCCTTCCCCGCCCCCAATCTGCGCCCATTTTCCTACAGAGATGCAGTTGCTCTCATGCTCCTGTTGCAGCAGCATTCACGTCTTCCCCTACCCCAAGCTGGCTGATCGTAAGTTGTATCCAGAGAGCCACGACAGCAGCGGTGAGATTACAAGTCGAAAATGCAATTGCAAGTGAAATTTTTCTTAATTGCTTGCATGAGTAGAGCCTTTCACAGGTCTAACTCGCCGCTTCCGAAGCCGTCGAAACAGCCACTCCCGCGCGGCGGATAGAATGGCGTAGCGACAAACCGCGCGCGCCGCTGTCGTCGTCCATCATCGCAACAAACGCCGGCGAACCCAGGGCGATCCGATTCGAGCTCGTAGGCGCCCTCTTCTTCATCATACGCAGCGCCCGAACATCACGATAGAGCCGGCAGCCTCTCGCGCATGGATGATGACTGCATTTGGTAGATTCAGACGACCTGCATGGCCTACCGCCAGGCGTCTGCGGTTCTTGGCAGCGCTACCTAACGCATAACGTCAGCCTGACCTAGGCGTGCAAAGCAGGAACGCTTCGCTCCGACGCCTGTAATTCTGCAATGACGGTTAACGAATCCTTTGCGGCAGGCCCCGAAATTTAGCCCTTAGGGCGCCTCGCGGCTAGGAAATTGGCCGCGTCGCCTTTGGATAAGTCCTGCTTCACCTGGAGTTCGTAGATCCCCGTGGTATCGCGAATCTCCTGCGGGCCATCGTTGCGTGCCTGCTCAAGCAACCGCACAAAATTACCTTTGGCTTCCTCGGCGGTCCAGACGCTTCGAGATACCATGAATACTCCAAGGACTCAGTTTCTTAAACGTTTAACAAATGCCGACGCCCTAGCAAAGCTAAAGATCGGTTCGATAGTTTTTCGATGGCGCCCTGATGACAAAGATCATTGTTGATACGAACATCATAGGTGACGCTCACCTTCCGGAACCACCTGATTGGCTATTAGACTGGTTTGGGAGCCTTCCGCGAGGCGCAGTCGCCATTCCCTCCATCGTCATCTATGAAACCGAATACGGAATAAGGCTCGCCGAGCGGCACAATCCCACCAAGGCCGGATATGTGCTTGAATGGTTCGAGGAGCTTCTCGAACAAAACCTCGAGGTCCTCGATCTTGGCATCGCCGGAAGCCGGCTACTTGGTCGGATGGCAGCCTGTCCACCACTTCGACACATCTTCGAGACCCCGCCTCGCATCAACAGGCACGGTGAGGAGATCAAAAACAACAAGATCAGGCTTGGCGCGGATGCGATGATCGCCGCAATCTCGATCGTCCACGGCATTCCAGTTGCAACCCGGAACACGAGGGACTTCCTTCACATCCACTGCTTCTTCCCGTTGCCCGGCCTTTATGATCCTGCCCGCGACAATTGGGATATCGATCCGCCCCCAGGGTGGGGGTATGAGAACAGCCTTCGGCACGGCCATCCTGACTACAAAGGAAGCGGTCGATGAGTTCGACCGGCGCTATGTCGCTGTCTCTGCGATCGCCAAAAAGACGGGCAAGCTACCGGCGGACGTGGTACGCAAGTTTGGAAAAGCTGGTGTCCATCCGGCTATTAGAAGCTCGTGCGGTCGGTCGCTGTTCTTCTATCGGCACGAACTCGATCCTTAAGAACCAGGCATAAGCCCTAATCAAACCCGCCCTCGCCGGCGGGTTTTTCTTTGCCATGTTGTCACTTAGATTCAAAATGAGGGTCATCGATATAAGTGCGAGAACCGTGTTTTAGGTGCGAAAGCCACAAACCAAGTGAGCAAAATCAAAGAGATACAAGGGGCTCGGGGACATTGTCAGCGCGCCGGATCACTTGGCCACAATGGCCATGTGCCACTGGTCGTAAAGCAGATGAACTCGTTTCTCTGGAAACGTGCGGTTAGTAGCAAACACCAATAGCGCAGCCTGCCTTCATCACGATAGACGAAGGCTTTCGGTAGATCAATAAATGTGCTACTGAGTAGCAAACTGGGCTCGATGGAGATAAACGGATGAGTGTCAAATCGTCGATCTCGCTGACCGACCAGCAGGACGCGTTTGCCCGGTCGCTGGTGGAGAGCGGCCGGTATTCCAGCATGAGTTCCGTTCTTCAGCAGGGCCTGGAGCTTCTCCGCCAAAAGACGGAAAGCGAGACCGCCGAAACGGCAGCCCTTCGCGAGTTGTTCCAGCGGCGTTTGAATGGCCCGATGACTTCCACGACGGAAATGGAAAGCCGCGTCGAGACAATGATCGACCGGAAGCGGCGGGCTGTTCGTGTGGACCCTTGAATATTCCGAGGATGTCGCGCGCGATTTTGAGTTGATTTTCGATCATCTCTTCGACTCCTATGTCGAACTCGGAGACTCGCCTGACGAGGCTTTGGAGCGTACCGCTGAACGAATTCGTAAATTGCGTGTCGAAATCGACCGTCTCGTCGATACGCCTTATATCGGGACATTGCGCCCCGACATTTACCCTGGGATCCGGTTTCTTCGGCGGGACAAGGCGGCGGTCTGGTTCTTACCCGTAGAGAATAGTCGCAGGATCATTATTGCCGCAGTTTTCCACGGGGCGCAGGACCATATTAGACATATGCTCGCACGTATGCTGGCGTGACAAGGCCTACATGCACCTAGGCAACTCTCAGTCTGGTGGCGGTGCTATCCAATTACGCAATACCGGAGCATCGGGGACATTGTCAGCGTATCCTGCCTCGCTCTTGATGTCGGCTTTCTGCGTCTTATGATGTTAAGCGGGCGCGGATGGTTCGAAGAGAGCCTTCGACGGCAAGATGCGTTCCGCTCGAGCGTACTCGCGCGATCGCCCATTCGATCACTCGCTTTGTAACGTCATCTTCGCTACTCTGGAGAATGCGACCGCCTGACCGGCCCTTGACGAGACGAATGCTAACGTGAATTTTTAGCCGAAGCTTGGCAGACCACTCTTCGGACTGAAGATGGGCTTGCATGGCGCATTCGTCGCGTCCGCGAGCGAACGCATCCGCATTCCAGGCGAAGGTGCAGACGGTCGATACGACAGGTCACAGCGACAGGGTCGATAGTGCGCTTCGTTCGAGGCCGCAGCGCCTATAACCGAGAGGCGACGGTCTGGCATTCCTGAGCGAAGAGGTTGGCGTATGAAACATGCACTGGTGACAGGTGGCGGCCGCGGTATCGGGCTTTCCGCCGCCCTGGCGCTTCGTGACGCAGGTTATCGTGTGACGGCGACGGGGATCGATGCCGCCGAAATCGCCGCCATGCCGAAGAGAGAGTGTCTTGCCGGCGTCGTGCTCGACGTGCGCGACCAGGCCTCCGTGGAGAGGCTGGTCGGTTCATTCGACAGGCTCGATGCAGTCGTCAATTGCGCCGGGCTCATTCGGCGCGGCGGCGCGGAGTTCGATCCCGCCACCTTCTCGGAGGTCATCGACGTCAATCTCTCGGGCACGATGCGGGTTTGTGTCGCAGCAAGGCCGCTGCTGGCTCGAAAGGGCGGCGCTATCGTCAATACCGCTTCCATGCTGTCATTCTTCGGCGGACCGGCCGTGCCGGCCTACACCGCCAGCAAGGGCGGCGTGGCGCAGCTCACCAAATCTCTGGCCGTTGCCTGGGCGGCTGACAGTATCAGGGTCAACGCGGTGGCCCCCGGCTGGATCGCCACCGAGCTGACCCGTCCCCTCTACGAAGACCCGAGCCGAGCAGAGCCTATCCTGCAGCGCACGCCGATGCGCCGCTGGGGCAAACCGGAAGACGTCGCCGGCCCGATCGTCTTCCTGTGCTCGGAAGCGGCCGGCTTCATGACCGGCGTTATCCTGCCGGTCGACGGCGGTTATGCCGCAGCTTGAAAGGAGAGAGGTTCCGTGGCCTACCAATCTGTCCACCCTATGTCGCCGCCCGAGATCGTCGTCGCGGCGGTTCCCGAAGATGAACGGCTCTGGGTTCCCCAGGCCCCCGATGTCTGGTTCCGCCCGCTGATGCTGAACACGCTGCAGGGCGCATGGTGCAATCTCCTGCGGGTGCGCCGCGCCGGTATCCTCAGCCGCCATCGCCATCCGGCACCCGTTCACGGCTATGTCATCAAGGGCCGCTGGCGCTACCTCGAACACGATTGGATGGCCACCGAAGGAGCCTATGTCTTCGAGCCGCCCGGCGAAACCCATACCCTGACCGTGCCCGACGACGTCGAGGAGATGATCACCTTCTTCAACATTTCCGGCTGCATGTATTATGTCGATGAAAACGGCGATCACACCGGCTTCGAGGATGTCTTCACCAAGATCGACATGTGCGCCGCCCATTATCAGAAGGTCGGCCTCGGCGCCGATTTCGTGAGGCAGTTCGTCCGGTAGCGGTTGACGAGCCGATCGGCATCTTTTCGGCCGGCGGGGATGAAATCCTCACCACCCGCCGCCGAAACGATCGTTGCTACTCCTTCACCGCACCCGTCATCGAGGACACGTAGTAGTCGACGAAGAACGAATAGAGGATGACGACTGGCAGTGAGCCGAACAGGGCGCCTGCCATCAGCGATCCCCATTCGAAGACGTCGCCGCGCACCAGCTCGGTCAGGACGCCCACCGGAATGGTCTTGTTCTCCGAGGACTGGATGAATGTCAGCGCGTAGATGAATTCGTTCCAGGACAGCGTGAAGGCGAAGATGCCGGCCGAGATCAGGCCCGGCACCGCAAGCGGCAGGATGATCTTGACGAGGATCTGCCAGCGGTTGGCGCCGTCCACCAGCGCGCTCTCCTCCAGTTCGAACGGGATCGAACGGAAATAACCCATCAGCAGCCAGGTGCAGAAGGGGATGAGGAAGGTCGGATAGGTGAAGATCAGCGCCAGGCGCGAATCATAGATCCCGAGCTTGAAGACGATGAATGCGAGTGGGATGAAAAGGATTGACGGCGGAATGAGATAGGCGAGAAAGATGACGAGGCCGATCTGCCTGGAGCCGGTGAAGCGCACGCGCTCGATCGCGTAGGCGCCGAACACCGAGGCCACCAGCGACAGCGCCGTCGACCCCACAGCCACCAGCATCGTGTTCCACAGCCAGCCGGGATAAGATGTCTCGAGGAACAGGTATTTGATGTGGTCAAGCGTCGGGCCGACCACCCAGAAGGGGCTGTAGTTGTTGTAATCCGTCAGCTGCTCGTTCGGCTTCACCGCGGTGATCGCCATCCAGTAGAAGGGAAAGAGCAGCACGAAGACGAAGACGGCCATCGGCAGGTAGAGCATCACCACGCGCCGCGGCAGGCGGTTAAGATAGCTCATGCCCTCGGCATTGTCGGTCAGGACCTCATCGGCCGTTTTGAGATTGGTCGACATGGTTCGCTCCTTAATCTTGTCCGCCCTGCTGCCATTTGCGGCGTTGCAGACCGAAGAAACTGAACATGATGGCGCCGAGCAGGAAGGGTATCATGGCGACGGCGATGGCAGCACCCTCGCCGAGCTGCCCGCCCGGAATGCCGCGCTGGAAGGAGAGTGTGGCCATCAGATGCGTGGCGTTGACAGGCCCGCCCTTGGTTAGCACGTAGATCAGCTGGAAATCCGTGAAGGTGAAGAGCACCGAAAAGGTCATGACGACGGCGATGATCGGCGTCAGCATCGGCAGCGTCACATAGCGGAAGCGCTGCCAGCTCGTCGCGCCGTCTAGCGAGGCGGCCTCCTGCAGCGAGGCCGGAATCGTCTGCAGGCCGGCGAGCAGCGAAATAGCTACGAAGGGAATGCCGCGCCAGACATTGGCGACGATGACCGAGATGCGGGCATTCGTGGGATCGCCGAGGAAGTTGATGGGCGCGCTGATCAGCCCGAGCTTCATCAGCGACCACGATATGATCGAGAATTGGGAATCGTAGATCCACCAGAAGGCCAGCGCCGAAAGCACCGTCGGCACCACCCAGGGCAGGAGCACGATCGCCCGGAAGAAGGATTTGAACGGAAGGTGCTGGTTCAGGAGCAGCGCCAGCCAGAGGCCGAGAGCGAATTTCAGAGCCGAGGCGATGACCGTGTAAAGGATGGTGTTGAAGACTGACAGCCAGAAAACCGCGTCATCGGCCAGGAATTCATAGTTCTCCAGGCCGATGAAAATGCCTTCCCGGCCGATCCGCGTGTCGGTAAAACCAAGCCAGACGCCGAGCCCCAAGGGATAAGTGAGAAAGCAGACGAGGAACACGGCGGCCGGCAGCATGAAGAGGAAGCCGAGCACGTTGTTGTTCTGCATCAGCGAGGGGCCGCGCTTATCCCCTGAGTCCAAGGTCGACATTGCTTGTCTCCAGATTGCATTCAGTCCTGATGCATCTCGCCCGGAAGTGTGCAGCGGTTCCGGGACAACGACATGCATAAAAACAAGGAACTGAAGCGCGGCGCATGGATCAAATCTGATGTGACGCGCTTCAGAGGCTCGCGGCATGCCGGACATCAGGCATGCCGCAGGTCCCGGGTCCGGTTCAGACGCGGTAGTAGCGGTTTGCCCGGCGTTCGGCTTCCTTCATCGCGTCCTCGGGCGACTTCTGGCCGGTGACGGCGGCGGCATACATGTCGACCAGCACGTAGTCGGCCATGGTCGCCGCCGAGGCGTAGCCGAGCGGCCCGGCATAACCGTTCGGGCGCAGCTTTTCCGAGGCGCGCGCATAGGGCGCGTGAACCGGATCGGCAGTCCAGACCGGATTATTGGCGAAGGCCTTGAGGGGCTGGCAGCAATAGGCGCTGGAGCCCTGGATCCAGGCATTCATCTGATCGGCTTCCATCATGAACTTGATGTAGGCCTTGGCCGCTTCCGGATATTTGCTGTGCTTGAAGAGCAGCAGCGAGCTCGTCTGGAAAAGCTCGACGCTCTTGCCAACCGGCCCGATCGGGAAGTTCGTCGTGCGGATGTCCTTGGCGATCTCGGCGAGTTTCGGGTCGTTCTTGGCCGTGTAATAGACCGAGACGCCGTTGGCGATCAGCGATACCTGGCCGGCGAGGAAGGCACGGTTGTTGTTGACATCCAGCCAGCTTTCCGTGCCCGGAATGAAGGTCGCGTAGAGCTCCTTGGCGTAGTTGATAGAGGCGAGCGTTTCCGGGCTGTTGATCGTCACCGTGCCGCTTTCGTCGACCATCTTGCCGCCATGGCTCCAGAGCAGCCAATGGGCGTAGTTGTTGCCGTCGCCGACCGCCTTGCCGTGCGGGAAGCCAGCGGGCGTGCCCTTTGCCTTCATCGCCTTGCAAAGCTCGAGGAAGCCTGCGGTATCGTTCGGGAATTCGTTGAAGCCGGCCGCCTTCACATGGCTGTCGCGATAGACGACGGCATTGCCGATTGTTGTCAGCGGCATGGCGATGAACTTGTCGTCGCGGGTGGCGTAACCCTTCAGGCCGTCATACCAGCCCTCGTATTTGTTGCCGAGATAGTTGCCGAGTTCGGTGAGATCGACCAGCTTGTCGGGATATTGGTGCGCGTCGTCGAACCAGCACATGATGAGATCCGGACCGGAGCCGACATTGGCCGCGACCGCTGCCTTCGGACGGATGTCCTCCCAGCTCTCCTTGTCGATGCGCACTTCCACGCCTGTCGCCTCGGTGAACTTCTTGGTATTGGCGAGCCAGGCATCCTCATCGCCCTTCACGAAAGGCGTCCAGCGCAGCAGCCGCAGGCTGGCGCCGCTTTCCGGCGTGTAGGTCGGTTCGGCCTGCGCAAAGGACGGCTTGATGCCAAGGCCGGCGACACCGGCAACGGCTGCCGATGCAGCAAGAAATTCACGTCTCTTGATCGTCATGAGATTCCTCCTCAATGAAACAGCGGGAGCAATTCTCCGGCATTCACCTCCCGCTTGGTGAACGGCGGCCTGGCATCCCGGGGGCGTAAGCTCCCCTGGGAGGTTTGCGCTCCCGTGGGGCTCACCCCTCGAATGCTTGCGCTCCGGCGGAACGGAAGACTCCTCCTCTCCCCTTATCCCGCCGGATGGCGTCAGTCGGTCAATCTCATGCCGCCTTCGGCGTCGAAGAGATGCACATGTTTGGCGTCGATCGCCACGCGGATGGCTTCACCCGGACGGGCATCGACACGCTCGCGGAAGACGCAGCTGACATCGCTGCCGCCGAGGCGGACGGTCAGATGCGTCTCGTAGCCGGTCGGCTCGATCACCACGATCTCGGCCGGCAGGCCGTTGGCATCGAGCGAGATATATTCTGGGCGCAGCCCGTAGACGAGGTCACGGCCGATAGCGCTTGCCGGCGGATTGGAGACCGGCAGCCGCGTGCCGTTGGCGGCGACGAACTGGCTGGGGTTCTCCGGATCGAGCCTGCCGTGGATCATGTTCATTGCTGGCGAGCCGATGAAGCCGCCGACGAAAAGATTGGCGGGGCGGTCGTAAAGCTCGAGCGGGCTGCCGATCTGCTCGACGATGCCGTCATGCATGACGACGATCTTGTCGGCCATCGTCATCGCCTCGATCTGATCATGCGTGACGTAGACGGTCGTCGTTTTCAGGCGCTGGTGCAGTTCCTTGATCTCGGCGCGCATGGCGACGCGCAGTTTCGCATCGAGGTTGGACAGCGGCTCGTCGAACAGGAAGACTTCCGGATTGCGCACGATCGCCCGGCCCATGGCGACGCGCTGGCGCTGGCCGCCGGAAAGCTGGCGCGGATAACGGTCGAGCAGCTTGTCGAGACCGAGGATCCCGGCGGCATATTTCACCCGCTTTTCCGCTTCTGCCTTCGGCGATTTGTTGAGCATGAGCGAGAAGCCCATGTTCTGCTCCACCGTCATATGCGGGTAGAGCGCATAATTCTGGAACACCATGGCAATGTCGCGGTCCTTCGGCGGCAGCGTGTTGACGACGCGCCCGCCAATCCTGATCTCGCCGCCGGAAATATTCTCGAGCCCTGCCAGCATCCGCAGAAGCGTGGACTTGCCGCAGCCGGAGGGGCCGACGAGGATGACGAATTCGCCGTCGGCGATATCGATGTCCACCCCCTTGATGACGGGATGCGCGCCGAATGATTTCCGGACATCCGCGAATTGAACGTTTGCCATACTCCCTCCTCCCAGATCATGAGCACTGCATAACTGCATATAGGTCGCTTCGGCCGCAGCTGCAGGCCTTCTCACCCTCGCCCGACAAAGGGCATTTTTGTCGCCATGACAGTCATGGTCAGCACGTTGGCGCTGAGCGGCAGGCCGGCCATGTAGACGACCGCGTCGGCAATATGGGCCGGGTCGATCGTCGCCTCCGCGGCAATGCTGCCGTTGGCCTGCAGTACGCCGGCCGCAATTCTCGTCGTCATGTCGCTGGCGGCATTGCCGATATCGATCTGGCCGCAGGCGATGTCGAATTCGCGCCCGTCAAGCGCGGTGGATTTGGTCAGGCCCGTAATGGCGTGCTTCGTCGCGGTGTAAGGCGCGGAATTTGGGCGGGGCGTTGTGGCCGAGACCGAGCCGTTGTTGATGATGCGGCCGCCGCGCGGGGTCTGGCTCTTCATCAGTCGGAAGGCCTGCTGGGTGCAGAGGAAGGCACCGGTGAGATTGGCGGCGACGATGGTGCTCCACTGCTCGAAGGAAACCTCCTCGAGCGGCACTCCCGGCACAGTGACCCCGGCATTGTTGACCAGGAGGTCGAGCCGTCCGTATCTCTCCGAGATCGCGTCGAACAGAGCCCGCACCGAAGCGGGATCGCCGACATCGGCAGGAACCGCGAAAAACTCGGCCCCCGTTTCGCTGCCAAGATCGCTCGCCGCCTTCTCAAGCACATCGGCCCGTCGCCCTGAAATCACGACCCTGTAGCCGGCAGCGCCGAGTCCCCTTGATATGGCACGCCCGACACCGGTGCCGCCGCCGGTGACAAGCGCGATCCTTGCTTCTCCTCCCGCCGATATGCTCACGCAACACTCCCGCCGAGTTCATCCTCGATATGCACCTGCAGAATTTCGTCGAAGCTCGTTTCCGCCGTGTAGCCGAGCGAAGAGGCTCTGGTCGCATCGAACTGAGTCGGCCAACCGGCGACGATGCGTTCAATCACGGGGTCGGGCACGCGTTTGATGAGGGCGACCGCCTTGTCGCCGGCCACCCGGCGCAGAGCGTCGATCTCTTCGGAGACCAGCGCGGAAAGGCCCGGCATGGTGAGGTTGCGCCGCGCGCCGATCTTTTCGGTATCGATCGTCGCGGCATGGACAAAAAAGCCGACGGCCGCGCGCGGACTGGCAAACCAGTGCCGCACGCTGTCGCTGACCGGCAATATGGCTTCCTTGCCGACCAGCGGCTCGCGCAGAATGTTGGAGAAGAAACCGGAGGCCGCCTTGTTGGGTGCGCCGGGGCGCACGCAGATGGTCGGCAACCGGATGCCGATGCCGTCGAAGATGCCGCGGCGGGAATAATCGGCAAGCAGCAGTTCGGCGATCGCCTTTTGGGTGCCGTAGCTCGTCAGCGGCGTTGTGAAGAATTCGTCCGGAATGACCTCAGGGAACGGTGTGCCGAAGACGGCGATCGAGGAGGCAAAGACGACGCGCGGTACATAATCGCTCTTGAGGCCGAGCTGACGGATCGCATCAAACAGGGCGCGCGTGCCGTCAAGGTTGACGGCATAACCCTTGTCGAAATCTGCCTCGGCCTCACCCGACACGATGGCGGCCAGGTGAAAAATCAGATCCGGACGGCTTTCAATCAGCCTGTCGGCCGCACCGGCAGAGGCAAGGTCAACCGTCAGTTCCGTCGAGACGGGCCGAAGCGATGCCGGCACCGGCGGCTGAAACGCGTCCACCAGCGTCAGGCGGGTGACGGGCCGGCCGAAAGCGAGCGGCTCGCGCCCGATCTTCTCGACCAGCTTGCGGCCGACCATGCCGGCTGCGCCCAGGATCATCACATGCATATCGGCTCTTCCTCCCGTCGGCCGGTCTCTTCGGTCAAGATCAGGCTACTCTTCGTATTGTCTTGTGGTCACTCCCCGGCCGGCTCGCGAGGCGATCTGGAACCGGCCCGATCGGCATATGCCTGATCGAATTCAGATAGGTTTGCAACCTGCGGGTCAAGTCACCTTTCCTGATCCGCAGATGATCGGTATCGAACGTTAATCAGATGCCGGACCCTCCGAAGTGCTGGCTGTCCGCCCATCGACTCCCATTCGACGACCATGGCTTTCCTTGTCTCCCGCACGGCTTCTCTCCCGTTTCCGATGGCTGGTATCGATACCGGTATCGGTAACAACGCCTATTTTTACCGTGCATGTCAAGTAGCGAGTGTTTTCCTTTTTTGGAAAAGAGCCTATGAGTCTGACGTTGCCCGCTGGCGAGGCAGTTCGACGATGGGGTCGGTGCGATGCGTAAATCCACACTGGAAGAGGTTGCCGCTGCGGCAGGCGTCAGCAAGATGACGGCATCGCGCGCTCTTCGCGGCGCCGCCGACGTCTCCAAGGAGACCCGCGAAAAGGTGCTTCAGCAGGCCGAGCGGCTAAACTATGTCGGCAACCGGCTGGCGCTCTCACTGTCGTCGCAGCGCACCAACCTCGTTGCCGTCGTCGTTCCCAGCATGTCCAACATCGTCTTTCCCGAAATGCTGGCGGGCATTTCCGCTGGGCTGCGGGGATCCGGCATGCAGGCGGTGTTCGGCATCTCCGACTATGACATGGCGAAGGAACGGGAGATCATCCGCGACATGCTCTCCTGGCGGCCCGCCGCCATCATCGTGACGGGCCTCGATCAGCCGGCGGAAACGGTCAAAATGCTGCAGAATGCAGCCATTCCCGTCATCCAGCTGATGGACCTCGACGGCACACCGATCGATTTCAACGTTGGCCTCTCACACGGCAAGGCTGGGGAAGAGATGGCAAAAGCGCTTTTGGCGGCCGGCCGCCGGCGGTTCGGTTATATCGGCAGCGCGATCGACAGAGATCTGCGCGCAGGCAAGCGGAAGGCCGGCTTCGAGAAAGTGCTGCGCGAGAGCGGCCTTTCCTTCGTAGATGAGCGGTTCAACGCCGCCTATTCCTCAGTGGCGCACGGCAAGCGGCTGTCGATGTCCATGCTTGCCGCGACCCGGGATCTCGATTGCATCTATTATTCCAACGATGACATGGCAACGGGCGGCGTCTTCGCATGCCTGGAACTCGGCATTTCCAGCCCTGCCGAAATCCTGATCGCCGGCTTCAACGGATTGGATGTTGCCAGTGCCCTCCCCGTCAGGATTGCGACCTCGATCTCGCCGCGGCGCCAGATGGGCGAAGCCGCCGCCGCGCTTCTGCTAGCCGCGAACAGCGGTGACGAAAACCGGATATGCGAAAAAGTAATTGCTTTCACTCCGGAGATCACCGGAGTCGATCGAGGTTAAAGGCCTCGCGTGCTTCAGAGGATTGAGCGCGTTCACTGGTCTCGACCGAGCTGTTTTACGAGATCGGCAAGCATTGCGGCCTGGCCCTTGAGAATCTTGATCTCAGCCTCTGCGATCGCAAACCACCCAGCGCGGTCGACCTCGGGAAAACTTTGGATCCGACCCGATCGCGGCGGCCATTCGATCTGAAACTCCGAACTCCGTACCTTCTCGACATCAAGCGTGACGTCCGCCTCCACCGACCAGACGACCACCACCTTTCCGCCAGGCTGGCGATATTCTCCGAGCGGGACGAAGCTTCCCTTGATTTCGATGCCGAGCTCCTCCTGCGCCTCCCGGATTGCTGCCGACAGTTCGTCTTCGCCGGCCTCGATCAATCCTTTCGGGATCGACCAGGCGCCCTCGTCCTTCTTTGCCCAGAAGGGACCGCCGGGATGAACGAGCAGGACCTCCAGCTTCCTCTCGCAAAGGCGGTAGATGAGAAGCCCGGCGCTACGGACCGGCATAGGCAACTCCCTCAATGATCATGGTCTTTCCTCGAGGACAACTTTCCGCGCGGTGGCGCGTTAGAGCTGACAGCCACACAGACGCGCGGAGAATATCATGCCCAAAGGATTCCGTTTCGACCTGCTTGCCAAGAGCGGCTATGTGGCGCGCGGTATCGTGTTCCTCCTCGTGGCGGGCCTCGCTCTCTTCTCCGGCGTTGCCGGGGGGAAGCCGGAAACGAAATCGGCACTTTCGACGCTTCTCGAACAGCCCTTCGGCCGCGTCTGGGTCGGGCTCATCGGCGTCGGACTTCTGGGTTTCGTCGCTTGGCGACTGGCGCAGTCGCTCGCCGACAGCGACGGCCATGGCCGCGACACCAAGGCCATCGCCATCCGCGCGGTTTTCTTCGGCAGCGCCGTTGTCTATCTCGGGCTTGCCGGATACGCGCTGGGGCACGCACTCTTCAGCGGCGGCGGAAGCGAAGGCTCGGGTGAGAAGGGATTGGCCCAGTGGATCATGTCGCAGCCGTTCGGCGCCTATCTTGCCATGGCCGTTGGTCTCGGCTTCATCATCGGCGGGGTCGTGACGGCGGCTAAGGGCATCACCAGGAAATTCGAGCGCTATCTCAGGCTCGCCGACGCCAGCGGCGTGGTGACCTCGGTCTGCGTCTACGGCCTCGTCGCCCGCGGCATCGTCTTTGTGATCACCGGAATCTTTTTCGCCTATGCAGGTTTTCGTGTTGACCCTGAGCAGGCAGGCAGCATGGCGGACGCGCTCGAATGGGTGAGACGGCTTCCTTTCGGCGCCATCCTCTATATCGCCGTGGCGATCGGACTGGCGGCCTTCGGGATCTATAACCTCGTCGAAGCGCGCTATCGCATCGTGCACAGCCCCTCCCTTGACGACGTGAAACATTCGATCCCCACACCTGGCCATTAGCAAAAACGGCGGCTTCCCAAGCAGGCGGGCTGCGCCATCTCTGTCAGATGATCTATTTTACCGGCGATACCCATTTTGCAGATCCCCGCGTCCTTCGCATCGACCGACGCCCCTTTCCCGACATGACGTCCCATGACGTGACCCTGATCCAGAACTGGAACGAAATCATTGGCCCGCAGGACGATATCTGGCATCTCGGCGACTTCATGTCGTTCCGCGGTGGGGACTGCGACCAGCTCCTTTCGATGCTGAACGGGCGGAAGCACCTCATCATCGGGAATAATGATCCCCCGGCGACGACAGAGGCGACGGGATGGGCAAGCGTTCAGCACTACAGTGAGATGACGCTGGACGATCATCTGCTGATCCTGTGCCATTACCCCTTCCGCACCTGGAAGAAGATGGGGAAGAAGTCGATCAATCTGCACGGACATTCCCACGGCCGCCTCAAGCCCCTGCCCCGCCAGTACGATGTCGGCGTCGATGCGCAGGGCCTCAGGCCGGTGTCGCTGCAAGCCCTGTTGTCAACGAAGCCGGGGTCATGATGCCGCTGAAAAGCGCTAAGCGACAGAACGAAATGACGGCCTGGTTCTCTTCGCTGGCGCCGGTCCAGCCGAGCGAGATGCTCGGCCTGTGGCGAGGTGCGGGCATACCATCGGATCACCCGCTCGACGGCGTTCTCGAGAACCTCGGCTGGTTCGGCAAGCGGTTCCACGCCGACATGCGCGCGGACGCCCTCCTCTTTCAGTGGCGGTCGGATCGGCTGGTGGCGATCGAACCCGGAATTATCCCAATCAGCCTGGCGATCAAGGCGGCGCCGTTCGGCCGCACTCGGATCGCCCGGAACTGGTTCTCCTATCTGCAGAAGGCACTCCGGGCGCCGGGCACGACCGCCTCGTTGAAGCTTCGGACGTTCGACAACGTCAGCACTGCTGCGATGGTCTACGACAGGCAGCCTATCGCCGACTATTTCCGCAGGATGGGAGATCACGAAGTGGCCGGTATGATGTGCGTCGATAATGATCCCCGTCGCTATTTCTTCAATCTCCGCAAGATCGAAGTCGTATCTCAGCGAGCCGTCCCAGATTGAATAAGGAGGCGACTCCCCGATGCCGCCACGATGGCGCCAGCGCCTCGGCGCCGGGAACAATCTGCCGCGTTCGCCAGTTGTAAGGGCACGCTAGCCTGGGGGATATCATGCGTGCCGTCCTGATCGCGACTTTGCTCTCGCTCTCCTGCTTGCCGTCGAACGTAAAGGCGTCCGAAGCAGGGTTTTTGCAATCCTTGGCAGGTGACTGGAGCGGGGGTGGAATGGTGCTCACCAAGATAGGCGGCACCAATTTCAATGTTTCGTGTACCCTCAGATCAGATGCCAGCGCATCCGCCGTCTCGATGAACGGAAAATGCCGCGGCTTGGCGGTTTTCACCCGAAGTTTCTCGGCGAGTGTGAAGGCAGCCGGGCAGCGTTACACCGGCAATTACATTGGTCCATCGGGGCAGCCGTCCAAGCTTGCCGGCAGCAGAAACGGTGAAGCACTGAACCTGCGTGTGACCTGGGCGCGGATCGTCAATGGCGATCGAGACGCCACGCTGATGATTGAGAAAGTCGGGCAAGACAGGTTGCGACTGCAAACGGTTGACCGAGATCCGGCCTCGGGCCAGTCGGTCGTGACGAGCCGCATCGATCTACAGCGTCCCTCGCCGGCGAAGAAGTGAGGCCTCCTCCTGACATCAAGAGGTTTTCCCGCCGCAGCACCTTCAGTGCTTTTTGGCGTGATGGTCGCCTCGGTCGCCTTCCCCCGGCTTGGTGTCATTCTTTGCCCGCCGCCGCTTGTCTGCCGACAGCGAGCGGCCGACATCGTCGGATTCCTTGAAGCGACCGCGATTGTCGCGGCGGACGTAGCGCTTGTCGGTGCCCGTATCTACCAGTTCACGTTTCGACATGATCGTCTCCTTTGCTGTTGGATTAGGGAAACGCACAAGATTCCAAGAGGATGCATGGCTCAGCTTCCAAAGACGCCTAGGCGACGTTTTTGAAGACCATGCTTTAGGCGGCCATTCTGACGAGCGCATCGGTGAGCTTGCGGATGTCGTAAGGCTTGGAGAAGAAGAGGCCGCGCTCAGGCAGGTCATTCGGGTCCGGCTGCTTCATGCCGGAGGCGAGGATAATTTCCACCGGCGGCCAGCGGTCGCGGACAGCCTTTGCCAGCATCAAGCCATCCATGCTGCCCGGCATGTCGATATCCGTAAACAGGATCCGGATGCCGGGCACTCTTTCGAAAAGCATCAGCGCCTCGTCGGCATTGCGTGCCTCGAGCGCCTCAAAGCCTGCCTCCTCGACGATGGCGACCGCCATCATCAGCAGCAGAGCTTCGTCCTCGACCACGACTACCTTGGTTTTCATGTCTGGCTCGTATGCTTTTCGTCCCGGCTTGGAGGGTCAACTTCGCCTTTGGCAACCGGTTCCCCAATCGAAAATATTACTTCGAAGATGAGGCCTTCGGTCCGGTAGTCCACCCGGGATCGCGCCTGCGCCTTCGAAGGGAAGGCACGTTCTATGAGCACCGAGCCGAAGCCCTTTTTCGTCGGCGTCGAGACCGGCGGGCCGCCGGCTTCCGTCCACAGAAGCTGGACGCGTCCATCCTCATGTTTCCATTCGATGGTGACTGTTCCATTTTCGCTGCCGAGGCTTCCATACTTGGTTGCATTGGTCGCCAGCTCATGAATCACGAGCGAGAGCGGCAGGGCGGTGTCTGCGGGAAGAACGACGTCCGGTCCTTCGAGATGAATGCGCTCGGCTTGCGAGGCGACATGCGCCCGCAGGGCTGCGGAGAGGATATCCCGAATGGGCGAAGCCGACCCCTCCCGCGACAGGATGAGGTCATAGGTGCCGGCGAGGGCTGCGAGCCGCTCGGCGAAGGAACTGTATCTCTCCGGATCGGACCGCGAGAAGGTTTGTCTGGCAATCGCCTGCACGAGCGTGAAGCCATTCTTGACGCGATGCGCCAGCTCGCGGACGAGCAGGCTGCGTTCCTCCTCCGCCTGCTGATTTTGGCGCCTGCGCTCTTCGAGTTCGTCGAGCAGCCGATCGAAGGTTGCGCCGACCTGCCCCAGCTCGCCCGGTCCCTTCATGCCGGTCCGCGCCGTCGTCTGACCGCTGCGCCAACTTTCCATCACATCCGCGATCCTGGAGATCGGTATCAGGATGAAGCGGTTGCCGATAAAAATCGCGGCGAGGAAGGCGAAAAGCGCACCGCCGATGATGGCGAGCGTATTCATCAGCGTCGCCCGGTCGATCGGCGCGAAGGCTTCCGCTTTCGAGAAGCCGGCGCTGACATAGAGTGGGTTGGAAGGCAAGGCTATCGGGCGATAGCCGAGGATATGCGCTGTTCCGTCCTGGCCGGTCATCTCGATGACATCAGGCTGTTCGGCGTGGATCAGCCGCTGGTATTCCTCGGGCATAACCGTACCGACGAACTGTTCGGGAGAGGGAACGTGCGCAATGATAGTCCCTTTGGCGTCGGCGAGCGTCACCGCATTGCCGGGAGCAACACCGCGCTCGGTGATGCGGTTCTGCAGCCAGTCCAGCCGAATTCCGCTGATGATCATCGCCTTGATGGTATCGCCTTCCATCAGCGGCATCGCGAGCGGCAACACCGGGCGATCGGAAAGGCGGCTCTGCGTATAGGTGCCGACGACGAAGTCTTTGGTCTCCAGAGTCTGCCGGAAGTAATCGCGGTCGGAAAACACCACGCCCGGGGGAAAAGCCATGCTTCCGCAGATCGGCCGCCCATCGAGACCGGCGACGAAGATGGTGCGGATGTTGGGGATGCTTTCGACAACCGACTTCAGTGCATCGTTGCAAGCCTGGACGTCGAGGTGCCGGACGGAAGGCATGGCAGATACGGCGACGAGAAGGGCGTGCAGACCCTCGATGATCCGTTCGACTTCCGACGAGGCTTGCCTCGCCGCCTGCGCCGCGGAGGCGCGCACTTCCTCGTTGCGCTGGTGGCGGAGCGCGACTTCGTTGTAGACGAGCATCGCAACCACCGGCGCCAGCGCCGCAACCGCAACTGCAACCAGTTTGAGCCTCATCCTGTCCCCTTTCGGAAAAGGGTTGGTAGCATGAGCGAGACGATCCGGCCCAGACCGCGCGCGCAATCTTGTTTACAAAGTATCAACATACGAATCCCGATGCGGGTACGTAAGCCTTGCCGGGCTTTGCATCGCGGCTAGTTAAATCAAAGATGAGTGATGCCAAAAGCACTTCCTCTGAAACCTCTCCAGCGGGCTCTGTTCCGCCACGGCCGCTGTCTGGCGTAATGGCGGATGAGGTCGAACGTCTTTTATCGGGCCGAACCCGCGATATCCGCCTGACGGGCGAGCTGCGCCGCCGTTTTGACGAAAGGCTGTGGCGGCAGACCGCGAAGGTCATCCGCTCCTGGATGATCTGGGTCGCATTCGTCGATGTTCTGACGCTGGCGCTGAACGCACTCCTGCTTCCCGGGCAGATCGTTCTGTCGATGATTGCCCCCGCCTGCCTTTTGCCGCCGGCGGCAATCTTGACCGCGGTCGTCTGGAACAAGCCGCGGCCGGCGGCCGTTCAGCGGGCGTCACTGCTTGTGGGAATGTTCCTTATTCTCCTCTCGGTCGGGCTCGTCGGCGTTTTTGCCGGCGGCGAATTTTACGAGCGGCATTTGAGCATCATGTTGTTCGTCGCGACGAGCGCAATCACCATCTTCAGCGTACCGCTGGCCTGGACGATTGCAATTGCCTGTTATGCCCTTTGTCTCTACTTCATCCTCCAATGGTACAACCCGCTCTTGGAAGCGGGCAGTGTCGTCGCCGCGACCCTGTTCTTTTCCTGTGGGATCATCGCTACGGTGGTCGCCAGGCGAACGATGAATATCCTGGCGCAGAAGACATTTCTTCTAGACTGCAGGGATCAACGCCGTGTCGCGGAGCTGGCCGACGCGAACGCCCGATTGGAGCGGCTGGCCCGAACCGACCCGCTCACCGGGATCGCCAATCGCCGTTGGATGATGGAAACGCTCGAGGGCCTCTGGCGCAATGGCCGCGAAACTGGCGTCGCCATGCTGATGTGCGATATTGATCATTTCAAGGGGCTGAACGATAAGCTCGGCCATGGCGAAGGCGATCGCTGCCTCGTCAAGGTTGCCGGCATCATCCAGAGCTGCGTGCGCGCAGATCGCGATCTTGTCTCTCGACATGGCGGCGAGGAGTTTCTCATCGTGCTTCCTGATGTCGATGAAGAAGAGGCCGTCGCGGTCGCCAGGCGAGTACGCGAAAGCGTGGAAGCGGCCGCCCTGCCGAACCCGGCCTCCAGCGTTGGCCCCTCGGTGACGCTGAGCGTCGGGGTGGCGTTCAAATCGGCACTCGATACGGATGTTTCGTTGGCCTATCTCCAGCACGAGGCCGACATGGCTCTTTACCGCGCCAAGGAGGCCGGACGCAACCAGGTCTCGATCTTTCGTCGTCCGCCTGCTGCCGCCGGGCAGACCGCCGCGCGACGTCAGGGGTAGCGGATAGGCAGATCTATCAGAGCTCCTTCCCCCGAACGATCATTCAGCCCGCAGCCACATAATTGACGGTCGCGGGAAGGCCGGCCCTATGGCCAGTCGGGTGATCGAGGTCATCGGATCACCAGGATCAATACCATCGCGATGGCGGAGATGAAGCCGGTGACGCTCAAACCGAAGGTCAGATATTCGGCTGTCTTCTGCCCGTGATGGCCAAGCTCCACGTTTCCAAGCACAGCCGCGAAGCCTCCGGCCAACCAGCTCGCCAACGTCAATATGCCAAGGAGAAGCGCCCAATGTGTTGCTGTGTCCATCGTCTTGCTCCCGTTACGGCTACTTTTCCTCGCAAGGGAAACGCTCCTGCGCGTCTGATCAGTAACCACATAGCTGCCGTTTTGTTTCCGTGCGGTATCTGCAATTTCGTCCAAAGCCGCCAACTAGTTCATCGGCCATCAGCGGTCGTGTTTTCGGCAGATCTCTTGGATTCTGCTTCGGTAACCAGTCGGAGAAACAATCTGGTCCTCAATGAAGGCAGCGATCGTCTCAAAACCACGCCCGTTGATCGCCAGCAGCCGAGAAACGAAATTTCGCCCCCCGGGCGTCAGGCCTCCTCCGAAAGCGCGGAAAACTGGCGGGCTTTCAACGTAGACATGGGAATTCTCCTGGGTGAGATCCGATGGGAGCGACCCGGCGCCGAACGCGCCGGGTCGCTGTGTTAGGCTGTCTTCAGGGCCGGAACCGCGCGACGGTCGAGAGCGCCGCTCAACACGGTCAGCAACAGAGCGATGACAACCAGGATGGCACCAACCCAAGGGGTCGCACCGAGGCCAAGCGGCGATCCAACCACCAGACCGCCCAGCCATGCGCCCATCGCGATGCCTAGGTTGAAGGCGGCAATATTGAGAGCCGATGCGACGTCCACGGCACCCGGACGATGTTCCTTGGCCAGTTTGACGACATAGAGCTGGAGGCCCGGCACGTTGCCGAACTGAAGGAACCCGAGCGCAGCAAGGGTGACGATCGCCAGAACCGGCGAGGCCGCGGTAAAGGTCAAGATGACAAGTACAATGGCCTGCAAGATGAACAGACCGATCAATGCCTTGACCGGGTTAAGGTTGGCGATCCTGCCGCCGGCAATGTTGCCGATTGCGATTGCGATGCCATAGAGAACCAGAATAAGGCTGACGCTCTCCTCGGAGAAGCCGGTGATTTCCTGGAGGATTGGCGCCAGGAAGGTGAAGGCGACGAAGGTGCCGCCGTAGCCAAGCGCTGTCATTGCGAAGACGATGAGCAGACGACCAGAGCCAAGAACGCGAAGCTGATCGAGCAGGCTTGCCGGCGGCGCCTTCTTGAGCGTGTTCGGCAACAGGGCGGCAATGGCGAGGAAGGCGATGACGCCGAGTGCGGCAACGGCCCAGAAAGTCGCGCGCCAACCGAGGATCTGGCCAATATAGGTGCCGAGTGGCACGCTCGTGACGATGGCAACTGTCAGGCCCATGAACATCATGGCAATCGCCGAAGCGCGGCGGTTCTCCGGCACGAGATCAGCGGCAATGGTCGAGCCGACCGAGAAGAACACGCCATGGGCGAAGGCGGCGATCACCCGGGCCACAAGCAGCAGATCGTAGCCTGGCGACGACGCCGCGATTGTATTGCCAACGATGAACAAGGCCATCAGGCCGAGCAGCAACGGCTTTCTTTCGATTTTGGCAGTGAGCGCCGTCAGGATCGGCGCGCCAAAGGTGACGCCAAGCGCATAGACGCTGACGATAAGCCCGGCAAGCGGCAGGGTAATGCTGAGGTCTGTGGCAACGGTCGGCAAAAGACCGACAATCACGAATTCTGTGGTACCGATCGCATAGGCCGCGATCGTCAAGGCGAAGATTGCTAAAGGCATTATAAATTCCTTTCCGCTCGCCGTTGAGGTGGCGGCTGCAAAGACAGCAGCGCTGTCAGACGAAGTTGTTGACCGCAATATGATTGCACGGGACTTTTGTGATAATTGGCATTATTGAAGAAAAAGATGTGAATCGAATTCACAGGACAACACGATGGATAATCGCACTGGTGAAATGGAAGTATTTGTAAATGCGGCGGAATTGCAGAGTTTTTCGGCGGCCGGACGGCGCCTGAAACTTTCGCCCTCGGCGGTGAGCAAGCTTGTCACCAGGATTGAGGACCGGCTAGGAACGCGACTGCTCGTCCGCTCAACCCGCACGATGACGCTCACGCCGGAAGGCGAAATTTATCTGGAGAGAGCCCGGCGAATCCTGGGCGACATTGCGGAGACTGAACGGATCATCGCGTCTGGCAGAAAAGTCGCGCCGCGAGGGATTCTCAGGGTCAATGCCTCCGTTGGCTTTGGTGAACGCTATCTCCTCCCGCTCGTCCCGAAGTTCCTCAAACTCTATCCCGAAGTGCAACTCGACATATCACTTTCGGACGGCGTCATTGGCTTGATCGAAGAGCGGACCGACATTGCGATCCGCTCCGGCCCCATGGAAGATTCGTCACTGAAAGCCCGAAAACTCCTTGAAAGCCGGCGCGTCATTGTTGCATCTCAGGCCTATCTGGATGCCCATGGCATACCAAAGACACCGGCCGATCTCGCTGGCCACAATTGCCTGACTTTCAATTTCCGCCGAACGCTCAACGAGTGGCCCTTTCGAGCGCCGGGATCGACCGAGATGTATCGGTTGCCCGTATCCGGCAACAGCGCGGTCAACAGCGGAATGGCCATACGCAGGCTGTGCCTTGCCGGCGTTGGTTTGGCTCGGATCGGCCAATTTCATGTTGAGCCAGAGATCGACTCTGGGTTACTCATCCCCGTGCTGGAAGAATACAATCCTGAAGACATCGAATTGATCCACGCAGTATTCGCCGGGTACGAGCACCTCGCGGCGCGCATTCGCGCTTTCATAGATTTCCTTGCGGAAAACGTCGGCAAAGATCGTCCGCCGGAACAGATCATCTGAAATTCTCGAAAGGTAAGTTTCAAATAGATGGTCTACCCCAAAATACGGTATCAAGCTTGGCCGCTTTGCCCAGCTGCCGAGTGGCGACGTCCGCCAGTCTGTGTCGCACATCCCGGCCGAGCCAATCTCAGGCCTATGCCGAAGCAAGCCGATTGTGCATTCTCGAGCGGCTGATATTCTCACCGCCGCCCATCTGTCGTACCAAGTCAAGCAGATCAAATCGCTGGCCGCGGGGGGAAGGACTTGAGCGGCCCTGCCGCTTTTAAGTGGGTGATCCCTCACGGCAGGATGGGTGGCCCTGGCTAACAGAACGGACGCATGGGCCTTGGTGGATCAAGCAAAATCGCCCGAATGTGCGAAGCGCCAACGACGGCATCGGACAGGCAGCCGGTTGACGCTCGCCGCTTGCGACCCCATCTGCTCCGGTATGCCCAACACGATGGCGAAAAATAACAGCGATGATCCCGAGCTGATCAGGGAGTGGTCACTCCGCGTGGAGGCGACGCTCGGCTCGGCTGTCAGGGTGAAGGGAATCCTGCAAGAAGTCCGGTCTCGCCTGCCTCCCGCGGTCAGAAAGTCGCTGAATATGCAGTCGGGCGCGCTCACCCTAGTCATGGCGGAGTCTTCGAAGACAGCGTTTCGCGCGACCTCGTCGATTGTAACCGAAGCACTACAGGATATCGCCAACCTTCCGATCATTCCTCGCGAGATTGAGGACATCCTGGGGATAACGGCCTCTGAAAGGAAGCGTTGGTTGGAGGACGGGCGTCTTCCAAGCGCTGGAACGAGAACCGTCCGGCTTCAGGGTCGAGCGCGGCGCATCACCTTCCACGTATTCAACCCGCGGATTGTCGAAGACCTGCTCGACCGCGGGGCTGTGGACGAATGGCGTGAAGAAGACGCGAGGACGAAGGCAGAAAACCGCAGCCGCGCCGCTTATCAGGCGAAGCTGACGCGTTCGCTGAGGAAAAAAGAGAAAGTCAATCAAGCTGATCCGAAAGCTGAAGATGCTGCCATCGGGTTGAGCGGCTGGGACGAGTTCGGAAGCGACGGCCTGCTGCGGTAGGATTGGCGGCGTTCGCATCGGCAAATGATCTCTCGAGTTACCTAATTAGCTAATGGATCGGAAGCGGCAGCCCTAGCTGCCACTTCCTTACTTCTGTGTCATGCCGCCGCGGGCCGATTGATTGCCAAGAAGTGCCGGACGACAGGTTTTTCGGCACCGACATGGTAAGCCAAAACCTTCCCTTGCAGATCGGCGTCGGCGTTCGAGACCCGCTTGTGCTGGCGAAGATGTTCAGCCCAGGATTCCACCATGAACCACTCAACGATCTTCTCGGGATCGGCGGAATCCTCGGTGATGCCCCATCCGTAGGCACCATCGCGGCGCCGCTCCCTGGAAAGATGATCGATTGCGTGCAGGAAGGCTGTGCGGTGCTGCTTCTCGACCTTGTATTCGATCAGGATCAGAACCGGGCCGCGGTCATGAGCGATCGGTTCGGCAACAAGCGGCTCCGGCCAGTGGTTGGACGGCACCAGGTCGGCATCCCCCGAGGGAAGCTTCAGTCGGTGCATGATGAACCCGGCGATGAGCAAGCCGCCAGCTCCGATGAGCAGGGTCGACTGGATGCCTACGGCTTCGCCGACAGCACCCCAGCCGAGGCTTCCGGCAGTCATCGCACCATTGAAGACGGTCAGATAGACAGCAAGACCACGACCACGCACCCAGTTCGGGAGCACAGCCTGGGCGGTGCCGTTGAGCGTCGTCAGCGCCGTGATCCACGCTCCCCCGAGGAAAAGAAGGACGACGATCGCAACCCACTTCGGTGGAGCGAGAGCAAGCAGACCCATGACGGCTGCTGTGACAAGCGCTGAGCCGAGGAGCAGGCCGTCCGAGCTCAAGCGTGCACGCAGCTTCGGCATCACCAAGGCACCGCCGATCGCACCAGCACCGACCGCACCAAGCAGGATGCCGTAGAAGCTCGCATCACCACCGAGCAGTTGGCGGGCAACGAGCGGAAGAAGAGCCCAGACTGCGCTGGCGAAGGCAAAGAAGATCGCCGCCCGCATAAGCACGACGTGCAGCGGCTCGCTCGCGCGGGTGTAACGGAGGCCGGCTCGGAACGCACCAAAGAAGTTCTCCTGAAGCGCATCGTTGGAGTTCGTTGCCCGCGGCCACCAGACAAGAGCTGCGATCACGACGATATAGCTGGCCACGTCCGCGCCATAGGTGATCCCGGCTCCGAAGGCTGCGAGAAGCAGGCCACCCGCGGCAGGCCCGATGGAGCGGGCGATGTTGATGCCGAGCGAGTTCAGCGCCACCGCGCTCTTCACGTCCTCGCGTTTCACGAGTTCCGGCACTATCGCCTGCCAGGTGGGTCCCATCAGCGCAGCACCGATCCCGCCGAGGAATGTGAGACCGATCAGCGCGCTGACGGAAAGCATACTCGTCTGAGAGAGAACCATCAGCGCCATGCTGACAGAGGCGAGTAGCACCTGGATGGCGATCAGGAACTTGCGGCGATCGAGGATGTCGGTCAGAACGCCTGCGGGGATGGCAAGCAGGAAGATCGGCAGGGTTCCGGCAGCCTGGACCATGGCGACCGCAGCCGGCGATGCGGACAGATCCGTCATCAGCCAGGAGCTTGCGACATCGCGCATGAAGCTTCCGGTGTTACCAATAACGGTGGCGATCCACAGGACGGCGAACACGGGCTGTGCGAGGGGCGCGAAGGTTCCCCCGGATGATTTTGCGGCGCTCATTTGCCTGCTCCCTTGGTGAGGTCGAATGCTGTAACGAAGACGAATGCGCCTGCGAGGCCGAGGTGCTCGAAGAAGGCATTGGTGGCCATCATGCGGTCCATCCCAGGCGCCATCTCCCAGAAGCGAAGGGCGATGAAGGTTGCAAGTAGGGTGAAGCCTGAAAGCGCAAGCCCGCCCGCCCAGCGCAGGAAACCCGAGATCACCATGGCGGAGGCCGTCAGCTCGAATACGATCACGGCGATCGCGAAGAACGCGGCGGGATGCAGAGCGAAATGATCCATCTCAGCCAGTGCACCGTTGAAGTCGAACATCTTGGTGAGCGGACCCTGGATGTAGGCTGCGCAAAGAGCCAGCAGCGACGCCGTTCGCACCACAGGCGATTCGACGACGCCTGCCACGCGGCTCCGGATTGGATTGGATGATTGAGATTGGTAGGTCATGTCGGCTCCTGTATGTCCGCCGCGAGCGGCTGTGTTCGATGGAGCGATATTGGCTGGCTACCGCCTTGCCAACAATTGCAGCAATAGTTTCGATTTAATTGCAAAAACAGCAATTATGGGCGGCTCTCGGGCGGCAGTTGGCCACCCGAGCTGAATGTTCGTCAGACTGCCCAGCAGGAGCAGCCGAGAGCGCCGAAGAAGCCCTTGAGGTCGGCTATCGGGAGCTTGGATGTCCAGGCTCCGCCATGGTCGTGGCCGTGAACGCTGCAATCGTTGGCGCATCCGCATGTAGAGATAGCGGTGCGGCGCAGCGAACGAGCGCCCGCGCCTTCCGGTTCACCCCAGGCCGCGTATCCGCCGAACTTGCGGACAGGCGACCAGTCGGGCATCGCGGGCGGAATGTCGTTCTCGTCAAGCGTCTTGAAGTCACCCGCGCCGTAGACGATCTTGCCGCCGACCATGGTCAACTCCGAGACGATGAAGGAGATCTCGTCTTCGGCGCAGGAGAAGAAGTCCTTGTCCGGCACCACGAGATCGGCGAACTGCCCTTTCTCGATGCGGCCCTTCTTGCCTTCCTCGTTGGAGAACCATGTGACCTTTTCGGTCCACATCCTGAGCGCCGTCTCGCGGTCGAGGCAATTGGCCCGCGGATAGAGCTGCATGCCGCCGAGCGTCTTGCCAGTCACCATCCACGACAGCGAGACCCACGGATTATAGGAGGCGACGCGGGTGGCATCGGTGCCGGCCGAGACGTTGACGCCCTTGTCGAGCATCTTCCTGATCGGCGGGGTCGCTTCCGCCACGCCGTGCCCATAGCGCTCAACGAAGTATTCGCCCTGATATGCCATACGATGTTGTGTGGCGATACCACCGCCGAGCGCGGCGATACGGTCGATCGAGCGATCCGAGATGGTTTCGGCATGGTCGAAGAACCAGTTTAGTCCCTCGAGCGGAATGTCTTTGTCGACCTTCTCGAACACGTCAAGGGCACGGGAGATCGTCTCGTCATATGTGGCGTGCAGACGCCACGGCCAGCGGTTTTCGGCCAGAACCCGCACGACCTCTTCCAGCTCGCCCTCCATTTCCGGCGCCATTTCCGGGCGCGGCTGCCGGAAGTCCTCGAAGTCGGCGGCGGAGAACACCAGCATTTCGCCGGCGCCGTTGTGGCGGAAGTAATCGTTGCCCTGCTTGTATTTGACCGAGGACGTCCAGTTTAGGAAGTCTTCCTTCTCCTGCTTCGGCTTCTGCGTGAAAAGGTTGTAGGCCAGCCGAACCGTCATCTGGTTCTCGTCGGACAGCTTCTGGATGACCTCATAGTCGTCAGGATAGTTCTGGAAACCACCACCCGCGTCGATCACGCCTGTCACGCCCAGTCGGTTCAACTCGCGCATGAAGTGGCGGGTAGAGTTGACCTGATAGTCCAACGGAAGCTTGGGCCCCTTGGCAAGCGTCGAATAGAGAATGCCTGCATTCGGCTTGGCCAGCAGCATACCGGTCGGATTGCCGTTGGCATCGCGGGTGATCTCGCCTCCGGACGGGTTCGGGGTGTCACGGCTGTAGCCGACAGCGCGAAGAGCCGCACCGTTGAGCAGCGCACGATCATAGAGGTGCAGAAGGAACACGGGTGTGTCAGGCGCGACAGCGTTGATCTCGTCGAGAGTGGGCAGCCGCTTTTCGGCGAACTGATGTTCGGTGAACCCGCCGACGACGCGAACCCACTGCGGCGCGGGCGTGATCGCCACCTGGCGCTTCAGCATGTCCATCGCATCGGCGAGCGAGCGCACGCCGTCCCAGCGCAGTTCCATGTTGTAGTTCAGGCCACCGCGAACGACATGGGTATGGTTGTCGATGAGGCCGGGGAGAACGCGCTTGCCCTTGAGGTCGATGATCTTAGTGCTGGAACCAGCGCGCGCCATGATCTCACTATCGGATCCGACTTCGAGGAACAGCCCATCCTTAATGGCGATTGCCGTAGCATTCGGATTGGTCCGGTCAAGGGTGGTCACGCGGCCATTGTGGAGGATCAGGTCGGGATGCATAGTGTCTACTCCGGTCTGTCTGGCATCGGCAGCTTTCGCTGGTGAGAAGAGGTTCGAGAAGGCCAAACTCGATGCACCTCCGAGAAAGGATCGACGCGTGGTCATCAGCCCCGCTCCTCTACAGTCGCCTTTGCCTTATGAGCAATGTTGATGCGGTCGCCGCCCTTCGGCAGGTGACCGAAGATGTGCGGCTTGATCTGATGAATCCATGAGATCGCCGCCGGCTCGTTTCTCCAAAGCGTCTTCGCGAACGGAATAATTTGTTCGCCGACAAGGATTCCGAGAAGGCCGACCAGGGCAATGACAGGCGGTGCTGGTGATCGGACGTTGAGAAGGCTGTAGACGGTCCCGACGAGCAGGCCAGCACCAAGCGACATTAAATAGATTTTCATGAGATGTTCTCCAATTAAGGAAAGGACCGCTCCGATGGATGATCGGAACGGTCTGATCAGACTGTTACTTTGCGGGATTCGGACCGATGCGCTTGCCGTGCTTGACGCGTTCTTCTGCGCCGTGAACCATTGTGTAGGCGTAGTCGATGCCCATTCCGTACGCGCCCGAATGCTCCTTTACGAGGGCTGTGACCGCATCGTAGGTCTCCTTGCGAGCCCAGTCGCGCTGCCACTCGAGCAGGACCTGCTGCCAGGTGACCGGAATCACGCCTGCCTGCACCATGCGATCCATCGCATATTTGTGTGCGTCCGCGGACGTGCCGCCGGAAGCATCCGCGACCATGTAGATCTCGTATTCCGGGACATCATGGAGGGCCGAGAGCGCGAACGTCGTGTTGCAAACCTCGGTCCACAGACCGGAGACGACGATCTTCTTGCGGCCGTTGGCGGCGTTCTTCGCCAGAGCGTCACGAACGTTCTGGTCATCCCACGAGTTCATCGAGGTGCGCTCAAGGATATCGTTCTCGGGGAACACGGCGAGGAGTTCCGGATACGTGTTGCCCGAGAAGGATTGCGTCTCGACTGTCGTGATCGTGGTCGGGATGTTGAAGATCTTGGCAGCCTTGGCGAGGCCGACGACATTGTTCTTCAGCGTCTGACGATCGATCGATTGGACCCCGAATGCCATCTGCGGCTGCTGGTCAATAAAGATGAGCTGGCTGTTTTCCGGGGTCAGGACTTCGAGCTTGGACATGGTCACTTCCTCTTCGGTTGTTTGGACCGCCTGTTGCGGTGTTATAATGGGCAGCAGCAATTGATCGGACGCGGGTGCGACCTGGTTCGGCGAACCTTGAAGTGTTCCTGGACCCGTCTCGGAGCCGCTCACTCGTTGTCTTGGCTGCTGAAAACAAACTTATCGCACGGCTGATGTCCACGGAATTGCAATAAGACTTTCCATTGAATTGCGGTATCTGCAACAATCGTTAGACCGCAAGCGCGGCCGAAATGGAAAGCGCCGCGGCCCTTTCGGACGCGGCGCTCTTATCGTGGCTTTGACGGGAGATTGCTGCTCACGCCGACAATGGCACGAGGTTGGCCTGAATCTCGGTGCGATAGTTCTCGTATCGGCTTGGGAGCTTGAGAGCCTCCCCAAGATGCGCCGTATCCTCGTCCCGGTTGAAGCCAGGCTCGTTCGTCGCGACCTCGAACAGCACCCCGCCAGGCGTGCGGAAGTAGATGGCCCAGAAATAATCGCGGTCGATGACGGGGGTGACCTGGTAGCCGGTGTCCATCAGCGCCTTGCGCACCTCGAGCTGCTTCTCGCGGTTTTCGACGGCGAACGCGATGTGGTGCACCGAACCTGCGCCCTGGCGCGCAAAAGGCGTCTTCGGCAACGCTGCCAGATCGATCGTGTCCGCTCCATTGCCGTCGGGGATAATGAATCGGGTCACGTCGCCCTCTTTGTCAGCGCGCTGGTAGCCCATGAACCCGAGCAGCTCTTCGGTCGCAGCGGTGTCATGAAGGCTGAAACGAGCGCCAGCGAAACCGCGAATGGCCGCGTCGTCGGGGATTCCATCTGCAACCCACGGCGCCCGCGTGTCACCGGAGGACTCGATCAGCGCAAGGCCGTCGCCGTCCGGCCCCATGAAGCGAAGTCGGTTGGCACCGAAGACGGTGTCAGATTCCAGTCCGTCCACACCTTGAGCGATGAAGCGGTCCAGCCAGAATTTCAGCGAGCCCTTCGGCACGGAGAACTGTGTTTCGCCCACTTCGCCGACGCCGGGACGGCCGAGCATCATGTTCGGGAATGGAAAATAGGTCATCACTGTCCCGGCCGCCCCTGTCTCGTCACCGTAGTAGAGGTGATAGACGCTGGGGTCATCGAAGTTGACCGTCTGCTTCACGCGGCGCAGACCAAGCGTATCGGTGAAGAAGCGATTGTTCTGCCGCGCGTCCGATGCCATCGAAGTCACGTGGTGTAATCCCTTGATGTCCTTAATCATGGAGATGCCTTTCAGTGGGCATTGAAATTGTTCATCTGAAAACTACGCCTGTTGATCGCCATCGGGTATTGCAATATTCCTCTCGAGTGAATTGCAAATCCTGAAACAATGACATGAACGATTACAAAGCCCTCAGAACCTTTCTGCTCGCTGCTGAAAAACGAAATTTCGCCCAGGTCGCCCGCGAGTTGGACATGACGCCGGCAGCCGTCACACGCGCGATTGCAGCACTCGAGGCGGAACTTGGCGTGCAGCTTTTCGTGCGCACGACAAGGCAAGTCTCGCTGACGACTGACGGCGCAATCTTCGCCGCGCAGATCCAGCCAGCGGTGAAGACGCTGGAAGAAGCGCGCCGCGAAGTTATGAATGCACACAAGGCCGACGAAGGGCGGCTGCGGATCAGCGCGCCGACGTGGTTCGGCAAGACCGTGCTGCCGCCGATCCTGTCAGGTTTCAAGGAACGCTATCCGAAGATGAGCTTTGAGATTTCCTTGTCCGACGGTTTGGTGAATATCGTCGATGACGATTACGATCTGGCGATCCGTATCTCATCACAGCCTTCGGACAAGTACACGATCTGGAGAAAAATCAGGGTAGTGCCGCGCATCCTGGTCGCGGCCCCGGGGAGCCGTTTCGCCGATATGCAACATCCCAACGAACTAAAGCCAGACGACTGCCTCGCCTATAGTGGCGAAAGCCGGCGCGAGAACTGGCTATTGTCCGACGGCGGCTCAAGCATCACGATCTCGGCAGGTCGGGCCTTCAGCGCCAACAGTGGCGAGGTACTGGCGGACATGGCCGCCGACGGTGCAGGTGTCGCACTGCTCCCAGGATTCAACATCGCCGATCACATCAGGAGCGGTCGTCTCGTCCACGTCTTCAAGGGGTGGGCGCCGCCTGACCTGTGGCTGACGCTGTTTTACCCGCCGTACCAGGCCCTTCCACCCCGCATCGCTTCATTCTCGAAATTCTTCGAAGAGCAAGTCGCGGCGCAGATGGTCATGCTGGATTGACGTACACCGCCGCGCATCATCACGGATCCTCAGGAGACTTACACCTTCCTCAGATCGAGCCGTCCTGTGAAAGCGCCCTTAGTCTTGCGGCGACGATTTTCTGTAGCTGCCACAGGTTTCGATCGAAGATGTTCCGGTCAGCCAGATCCAAGACCGTCCGATGCAGGTATTCCGCGCAGGATCCCGCCGGTCCGCATGCCTGAGCGATCAACACTGCGGCGTCGTCGAGCGGTATCTTCTCCGTGAGCCGTGATCGCTTCGTGCTCGCCCAAAATGTGAGTGCGCGGCGTCTACCCGTCGGTGTCTCGACCGAAACCCATCGCACCATGTCGCACACCTCGGCATATCGGATTTCGCGCGCCAGAAGCGTACGCAGATCCTGCCTTTTCGTGGCGCAGGGGAGCTTCAGCACGAGGCCAGAGCAACTCCCTCCCGGCCGAAGCGCCAGCATCAGACCCGGCGCATCGGAGGTAGCCCTTAGCCGTTCTATCCTCAACGAGAACGCACGATGCCACCCGTACGCAATGGCTTCTTCACTTGTCGCTACTTCGAAGCCCGGGTTCCACATCAAAGACCCATAAGCGAACACCCATATCTCCTCGTCACCAGCCTCCCGCTCTACTCTGCTGACGAGTTCATCGAGTCGCTGACCCGAGATTGGAGTCCAGTTAGGCTCTGGGCCCTCGTCCTCGACGGGCTTGAAGGTTTTGGCTACGAGGTCCGGGGTCAGTTGCATGGCAACAGGTACCGGTGTCTTGGCGGTGGTTGTTTTTCGCATGGCGGCAATTATTTCAACGAGATAAACGCCGAAGGACCATCGCATCCGGCAGTTCTTGGGGGTCGCCTGATCATTTAACGGGGACTGTTTCTATCGAAGAGGGTAGCGCGCCGAGCGCCTGTGGATCTTTGTGAGGCGACGGGTGCGTGGGAGGCCGCCCCCGTCGCCAGGACCGATCAGGCCTGGACGAAGGCCAGCAGGTCGGCGTTCAGCACGTCGGCATTCACGGTCAGCATGCCATGCGAAAACCCCGGGTAGGTCTTCAGCGAACCTTTCTTCAGAAGCTTCATCGACTTCAGCGCCGAGTCCGCAATCGGAACGATTTGGTCGTCTTCCCCATGCAAGACGAGCGTCGGAACGGTGATTGCCTTCAGGTCCTCCGTCTGGTCGGTTTCGGAGAAGGCCCTGATGCCATCGTAATGGGCCTTGGCGCCGCCCATCATGCCCTGACGCCACCAGTTCTGGATCACGCCTTCCTGCACCTTGGCGCCTTCCCGGTTGAAGCCGTAGAACGGCCCGGTCGGAACGTCGCGAAAGAACTGCGCGCGGTTGGCGGCAAGTGCCGAGCGGAAACCGTCGAACACTTCCATCGGCAGGCCTTCGGGATTGGCCTCTGTCTTGAGCATGAGCGGCGGCACGGCCGAAACGAGAACCGCCTTGGCGACGCGGCCGGCAGGTTGGCCGTGCTTGGCCACATAACGGGCGACCTCGCCGCCACCGGTGGAATGACCGATATGGACGACATTCTTCAGGTCGAGCGCCTCGACGACGGCAAAGGCATCGGCTGCGTAATGGTCCATATCGTGACCGTCGGCCACCTGGGCGGATCGGCCATGGCCACGCCGGTCATGGGCGACGACGCGAAAACCTTTCGACAGGAAAAACAGCATCTGCGCATCCCAGTCGTCGGACGACAGCGGCCATCCATGGTGGAACATGATCGGCTGGGCATCCTTAGAGCCCCAATCCTTGTAGAAGATTTCGACGCCGTCTCTGGTGGTTACATATGGCATGTTCTTGGATCCTTCGATTGGGTTTATGATGGGAGCCGCATTGGCTGCGAAACTGAGAGAGGGTGAAATTGCCATGGCTGCTGCGGCGGCGCCTATTGACAACAGCGCGTCTCGGCGGGTCATGGAATGGTGAGGTTGGGTCATCTTCGTCCTGCGATTTCGTTATTGAAAACTTCAGCTAACTTGTGTTCGTCTGACAGGGGTAATATTGCCGTCATCTCCTCACGTCCACAATTGCGAGAATAATTGCGAGTTTATTGCGTCGCGTGAAATAATGGGGCCCGGGCCTGACGTGCTCCCGTCGTGAGGCCATCTGTATTCCTGAAGCAGGCGGCGGACGGCAAGATGAGCCCGGCGCCAAAAGCGTCGCCGGGGCTGATTGACGAGGACGTGAAGACGCTCGCCGCCGACAGTGTCAATCAGGCCATGCACAAATTCATGACCCTGTCGACGCCGCTGCAATAACCTATCTTCTTGATCTGCACCGCCGCATCGGGCCGATCTGCGCCTACTTCGATGAGCTTTACAAGGTTTGAAAAAGCACTGAGACAGCCAGGCTTGCGAGGAGCTTACCGATCCGAACGAGCTGCGCTCACTTCCGATCGAACGAATCGCCGCCTGCCGGCGGCACGAACGCGTTCATGTCCTGGCGATCGGATTGCTGAACGGGCCTCAGTGCATTCTAGGAGGTCTCCGCCCGCGCGGAGCCGATGTGACAGCGATCGGCTTAGTCCAAGCCTTCGCAACCTGGCGCGATCCGCATTTGACAGTGTCGATCAACGGTTGCCAAGCCAGGCCAGAAACTCCCGATAATTCTCAGTGCAAAAGCAGGAGATGCAAAGAAAATTCGAACATGCAACTTGGCAACCGAGATCGTCGCTCTTTCCCGATTGGATCAGCTCGCCCGGGAGACGCCGGCCCGACTCGAAGCCTCGCTGCCCGAGAAGATGATGACGGCGAACATCAGCACGCCGGCGAAGGCGATGAGCGAGGAAATGGCGACAATCGGTTCCATTGCCATGTTTCCGGAAAGCAGCAGATAGAGGGACGGGATCAGCACCGCGACACCGAAGGTATAGACGACGTACTGGATCATTGCCAGGCGCTTCTCGGCCTTGTGTGGATTGAGCGCGTGGTAAACGCCGAAGAGCGCCATGGTGACCCAGCCGAGCAGATTGGCGTGGGCATGGGCCCCGGTCGGTGCGTGGTTACCTGAAATCGACATGTGAAGGCCGACCGAGATACCGGCGATGAGAAAAATGATGGCGGTCTTGAAGTAAAGATTTGCGATGCGTGGCATTGGTTTTCCCCTCTGTAGCCGACGAAACTTAGCACGTTTTCAAGTTTCTGAGAAAGAGCGCATCAGAGGATCTTTGGAGCGCCAGCCCTGTCATCGATATCAGAATGGAAATATTGCCGGGAAGCCAGGCGACACTAGAACAACATTGCGGGGGCGAGCAGGTTAACCCTGATGGCAGTGTCAGTGGGAACTTGTTACAACGGCTTGCCGCAGGCACGCTCCGCCTAGAACAGGTTGGTCGAACTAAGCCACAAGTGTCGCGGAACCGAGAACCAACCGCGGGCGTTTGTTGGATCATGTTGAAGCAGCAGGTATTTCGCCCCCGGATCGGAACGGTTCACCAGATTGACAAGCACCAGGTGCATGTTCTGGAGAGCGGCGACTTGAACGCCAGGCCGATCGTTGTCCTCCATGGCTGTGGGAGCCTGGCTGAAGAGGTTCTGCTTCCGTTTGCTCAGAGCCCGTTCCGAATGGTAGCCCCGGATCGCCCGGGCTATGGTTTCAGCAGCCCTCTTCCTCTCGCTGAACGAGGACCAATAGGCCAATCCTTTTGGCTTGAGCGTCTGATCGATGCAATGGACCTGCATTGCGTCTCGATTGTAGCCCACTCCATCGGCAGCGCGCCGGCACTTCATTTGGCCGCGCGCCGGCCGGAGCTGGTGAACGGATTGCTTCTGATTTCGCCGTGCTGCAGGCCCGTCCCACCGAAACCGCTGCCCATCCTCCGGGCATCCGTCGCCCCGGTGGTGGGATCCTTGATCCGCCAGCACGTAATCAGCCGATGGGCAGCGTTTTTTCTCGAGCGTGGTCTGCGATCGTCGTCCTTTCCAAACCCTTTGCCTCCCCAGCTGTCGATATTGCCCGCCGCTCATATGGTTAATCCGGGCGCAATTGAAACAATGGCTAACGAGCTGCGAGCCTTCAACAAAGACATGGAACTTCAGCCGACGCTGCCCGGCAATCTTCCATTACACGTCCTGTTCGGTTCGGAGGATCGCATAGTTCAGCCGGCCTGGCACATCGATGGCGTTCGGCAGAAGCATCCGAGGCCGACGATCAGGGTGATCGAGGGCGTCGGCCACCTTCCACATCATGTTTTGCCAGCCGTAGCCCGACAGATGCTGAGCGACCTTGCGAGGGAGCAAGCACAGCAATCGTCTGAGCGGCAGCATTTGGCTGGTGTCGCGTGAGCGGGCCCACCTATCCCTCGCCTGAACTCTCGAGTAGGCAGAATAGGGTGATCTGGCCGCGGAGGGGCGCTGATCTCCGCGAATGAACCCCGACTGAATGGTGTCTTCAGCTTCCGTTCCGAAGAGAGCGTCTAGAAGAAAGACGTTCAACCGCGGTCTTATCCGCCTGAGGAGACATGTTCATGATCCGCACGTCTATCATTGCAACTGCACTCGTCGCTCTCGTCGGCATTGCCGCCGCAGCCCCCGCCATGGCCAATGATGTTCGTATCGAACAATATGGCTGGTCGAACTCTGCCGGTGGGGCACAGGAAGGATACGGAAACCGGATCAGAACCTATCAGAACGGTGGCTACAACCGAATTCTCGGCCGTCAATATGGGCGACATAATCTTTCAGCTGTCGGTCAGGAAGGCAATGACAACTATGGCGCCACCTATCAGCGCGGCAACCGCAACGTAGCGGGCATTGGCCAATTCGGCTCCAGCCACACGACCATTCTTACCCAGGACGGTAATGGCAACATCGCGGCCGGCGTCCAGGTCGGCCATGGCTGCAGCGCGAATGTCAGCCAGGGCGGCAACGGCAATGTCGCGGCCTTCGTCCAGGCCTGCCCTTAGGCGCCTGCACGATGATGTAAAAGAGGTCAAGATCGCAACAGCAGACCATCAGGGGAAACGACCATGCCAAATAGCATCAAACATCCGCACCGCATGATGACGATTCTCGCGCTGGTCCTGCTTCCCGTCGGCGCGGTTTCCGCCATGACGAAAGCCAACCAATCTGACCGGGTGCAGCTTTGCGAAATCAAAGCAACCCCGGGGGCAGGTATGGTGAGACTGGACGCGCTCGTCCACGCCGACAAGCATGTCGGCGGGACTTACACCTTCCATGTCAAAAAAGTGGGAGACGGCGGAAGCTCTACGATCAACCAGAGTGGCGATTTTGATGCAGTCGAGGGACATGCGACAATCCTTGGTTCGGTTTCGCTCGACTCGAAAGGAGCCAAATACAAAGCCACGCTGGACGTCGTCGTCGGGGATGAGAGTTTCAGCTGCGTGAAGCAGATCGGCGGCAACTAATCGGCCTCCAAATTCTCCAGTTTTCCTAAAGGGCGCCGTTTACGGCGTCCTTTTGCTTCTACCGGGCCGAAGCGACTGAACGACAACTGAACGGGCAATTCCGACTGGGTTCAGCTGCAAGATGTGAAAGTTGATCATCGGCTGAGGCAGCCGCAAATGGAGATCAGAATGACCCGCAACCTGTTTAAGATCCTTGCCGTCACCCTTCTTGCCGGGAGCCTCGGCCAAGTAGCCTTGTCTGCGCCAGCCTATGCCGGCGGCAGGATCTCGTTCAACCTCGCACCGGACAATGCGCGGGATGCCGGACTTTTTTCAACCGGGTTGCGCGTCTATTCGCTCTATCGCGGTTTGAAAGACGCTGACATCAAGCAACTGGGTCGGGGTAACGCGGCTGGTATCGCTCAGGCTGGCCGCGGCAACCTCGGCTTTGTCAGGCAACGGGGCAATGGTCATTCCGCGACGTTGCGGCAGAACGGCAACAACAATGCCTATGGCATTTTCCAGTATGGGCGAAATACTGAAACCGACGTGGTGCAAGATGGGGATAACGGCAGTGGCGCTACCTTCAGCTATGGCTGGTAAGGCGGTTCACAGGCCGGGCGCGACCAGCCAGCGCCTATACGGAATCTCTACGGCGAGTTTTAAGCCGCTAAAACGTAAGCTGTACCTTACAGGCGGCCGTACGGTCGCCGGCAAGGGTGAAGGCGGCGGCGGCTTCTTCCAAGGGTAGACTGTGGCTGATGATCGGCCGGACATCGATCTTGCGGCTTGCGATCAGCCTCGCGGCTGTGGCGAATTCCTCGTGGAACCTCTGCGTGCCGTGGATATGCAGCTCCTTGCTGACAATGGCGTTGAGCGGGACCGGGATCTCGCCCGTGACGCCGACCTGCACGAGGGTGCCGCGCGGCCGGATGGCGGCGATTGCGCTTCGGATCGCGGGTGCGGCGGCCGAGCATTCGAAGACGAGATCGAAATAGCCCTTGCCCGCCTCGAATTTGCCAAACGCTGCCGCATCCCCGGAAACATTGATCGTGCGATTGGCGCCCATCGCTTTCGCCCGCTCCAGCGCCGCATCGGCGAGATCGGTCACGACGATCTCGGCCGCACCGTGATGCCGCGCGGCGGCAACCATCAGACAGCCGATCGGGCCGGCGCCGGTGACGAGGGCGCGTTTGCCTGATATCTCGCCGGCGCGCGATGCGGCATGCAGGCAGACGGCAAGCGGCTCGGTGCAGGCCGCTTCCTCGGCCGTCGTCTCGGCTCCCATTTCGAAACATTGCCGGGCCGGCACCACCAGCCACTCCCGGAACATGCCCTGCTCATGCGGCAGGCGCATCGCGCTGCCCATGAAGCGCATATCGAGGCAATGGATCGGCAGCCCCGTCACGCAGTATTCGCAATGGCCGCAAGGCCGGCTTGGATTGACTGCGACCAGTATGCCGGCTTTGAGATCGACCCCCTCGCCCGCTTGGTTCACCCTCCCCGAGGCCTCGTGGCCGGGGATGATCGGCTCGCGCACCCTGACCGGCCCGAAGCCGCCGTCCTGATAATAATGCAGGTCGGAGCCGCAGATGCCCGCGGCCGCCATCTTGAGAAGCACCTCGCCTGGACCGGGAGCTGGAACCGTGTCCATTTCGACCCTGAGATCGCCCTTCTGGTAAAGCCGCGCCAGACGCGTCTGCATCCTATTCTCCTATCTCAACAGTCCGAGCTGCTGCGGCAGCCAGAGGGATACCGCGGGAATGAAGGTGATCAGGATCAGCGCCACGAACAGCGGCACCAGCCAGGGCACGATCGCCATCGTCGTGCGTTCGACCGAAAGCTTCGCGACGCGCGACAGCACGAACAACACCATGCCGAGCGGCGGGTGAAGCAAGCCGATCATCAGGTTCAGCGTCATGATCAGGCCGAACTGAACGGGATCGATGCCGAACTTCGCGACAATCGGCAGAAGGATCGGCACGAGGATGGTGATTGCGGCGATCGTATCGAGGAAGCAGCCGACGAAGAGCATCAGCAGGTTCACCAGGATCAGGAAAACCCATTTATTGTCGGTGATCGACAGGATCGCATCGGAAAGCAGCTGCGCGGCCTGGCTGACCGTCAAGAGCCACGCGAAAACCGAAGCGGCCGTGACGATGAAGAGCACCGACGCCGTCGTTTCGATCGTATCGAAGCTGGCTTTGGCAAGCGTCGAGAGCGTCATCGTGCGGTAGCGTACGAGGCCGAGGAACAACGACCAGAGCACGGCGGCGACAGCGGCCTCGGTCGGCGTGAACCAGCCCATCGTCATGCCGCCGATCAGGATGACCGGCGTCATCAGCGCCATGACGGCGGAGAAGCCGAAATACCAGTCGAGCGCCAGGAGCACGAGAAGGGCGATGCCGGCCGCGGCATTCATCGAGAGACCGGCGCGCATCATCAGATAGATCGCCACAGGCACCATCAGGACGACGACGATTTCCACGCCGGCCGACAGGAGCTCGCGCACATTGAACGGCGCGTCCGAACCCCAGCGCTTGCGGTAGGCGAAGGCGGCGACGGTGACCATCATCAGCAGCGTCATGACGACGCCGGGCAGGATGCCGGCCATGAAGAGGGCGCCGATCGAGACATTCGCCATCATGCCGTAGATGACGAAGGGCAGCGACGGTGGGAAGATCGGCCCGAGTGTCGCCGAGGCCGCCGTGACACCGACAGCGGCCTCGACGGGATAGCCATGGTCCTTCATCGCCTTGATTTCGATCGTGCCGATGCCGGCCGCATCGGCAAGCGCGGTGCCGGACATGCCGGAGAAGATGACGGAGCCGATGATGTTGACTTGCGCCAGCCCGCCCTTCATCCAGCCGACGAGAGCGACCGCGAAGGAATAGATACGGCCGGTAACGCCGGCGGAATTCATCAGATTGCCGGCCAGGATGAAGAAGGGCACGGCGAGCAGCGGAAAACTCTCGACGCCGGCGATCATGCGCTGGGCGACGATGATGTCTGGCGCCACGCCGTAAAGGACGATGTAAAGCACGGAGGCGACGGCCATCGAGATGGCGACGGGCACGCCGACCAGCATCAGCAGCAGAAACGAGCCAAGAAGCAGCAGCATCGGGTCATCCTTCGACGGATTGGAATTCTTCCGGGCGCTCCAGGACGGAGTAGCCGCGGCGCATATTGGCGATGAAGACGATGACCGCACGGATCAGCATCAGCACGAAGGCGACGAGAACGGAGTAAAAGACGATGTTGCGCGGCAGGTCGATGGTGACCATCTGCTCGTCGGCGACGATGTCGACGTAACGCCACATCAAATAGCAGCCATAGGCGAAGAAACCGATGCGGACGATATCGACGAAGGTCGCGAGCACGCGCGCCAGCCCTGCCGGCATATAGTGATAGAACACATCCACCTGAATATGCCGCGAGGTGCGCACGCACATGACCGCGCCGAGAAAGACGACGCCGATCAGGCAGTTGATGGCGATTTCCTCGGTCCAGGCATAGCTGTCATTCAGCACATAACGCGTGAAGAACTGCAGGAAGACGCAGCCCGCCATCAGCCAGAAGACGATCAACGTGATCCAGTCCTCGACAGCATAGTCTGCGACATGTGCGGTCGGCGCGTGCCCTTCGAATTCGTGGCCGATTTCCTCGGCCGTGATTGGCGTATGAATTTCTTGCGACATGATCGGCCTTGTTCCGGTTGGAGAAGATGGGCGCGGCGTGTGGCGGCGCGACCTTCATATTGTTGGCAAGCCTTGTGCCGCTGCTGCCCTTGTTCGTGCCGAAGGCTGCCCCTCACCCTAACCCTCTCCCCGTCTTGACGGGGCGAGGGGACGTGCCACACGAGACGTTGGAGAGGAACGGAAAGGCGGCGGCATATCCCCTTCGCCCCGCAAGGCGGGGAGAAGGTGGCGGCAGCCGGATGAGGGGCTGGCCGCGCTCTCAGGCTCCTACTGAATCGCCCGGATCGCTTCCCAATCGGCCTTCTCGTAGCCGAAGTCTTCGAACTTCACCTTTTCCATCACATTCTTCTCGAAATCGCTCTTGTCGACCTCGGCGACGTTGAGCCCCTTCTCCTTGAAGGTCGCAACCAGGCTGTTTTCCTTGCCGGCGATCGTCTTGCTCGTGCGCTCGGCTGCCTGCTGCATCACTTCACCGAAGATCTTCTTGTCCTCGTCGGAGAGCTTCGCCCACAGCTGCTTCGAGATCACGGTGTTCAGGTGATCGACGATATGGCCGGTGAGGATGATGTTTTTCTGGACCTCGTAGAACTTCTTCGCCTCGATCGTCGTCAGCGGGTTTTCCTGCGCCTCGACCGTCCCGTTCTGCAGAGCGAGATAGACCTCGGCAAAGGCAATCGGCGTGGTGTTGGCGCCGCATGCTCGCGGCATGGCGAGATAGGCCGGAACGTCGGGCACGCGGATCTTCAGACCCTGCATGTCGGCGCATTTGGCAATCGGTTTATTGGAGGTGGTGTGGCGCGTGCCGTAATAGCTGACGGCGGCGATATGGTTGCCGGTCTTGTCCTCATAACCCTTGGCAAGACGCTTGAAGACGTCGCTCTTGGTATAGGCGATCAGATGATCGGGGTTGCGGAAGATATAGGGGAAGTAGGTGACGCCGATCGGCTTGTAGTCGCGTGCGGCAAAGCTCGATCCAGAAATGATGATGTCGACCGTACCGAGCTTGAGCCCCTGGTTGATGTCGGCTTCCTTGCCGAGCTGCGAAGCCGGATAGACCTCGATCTTGTAGCGCCCGTCGGTACGCTTGGCGATCTCTTCCGCGGCCCAGACGGAATCAGTGTGGAAGGGCTCCGAGGTTTCATAGACATGTGCCCATTTCAGTACGGTCTGGGCATGCGCAACCGCCGTCGTCGCCATGATCGCGGCTGCGGTGCACAGTATCGTTGCCAGTCTCATCTTCATTGCGCTCTCCTCCCGTGCTCGGGTTTAAGTCTTGGTGGTTCCTTTCGCGGGCGCCTTGTCGCGGCCGCGCTCCTCCTCTCCCGAGAACTCCTCCCCGAAGCTCTCGGAAAATCTCTTCTGCGATAGGGTGAGATGGCTGCGCATTGCAGCCTTCGCGCCGGCGGCATCGCCGGCGGCGATTGCATCGCGGATGGCCCGGTGCTCATCGACGGCGCTGCGCCATGTCGTCGGCCCCTCGAAATGGCTGGCGAGCTTGGCGAAATAGGGAGTCATGCGCATGTCGAACATCTCGCCCGTCACGCGGGTCAACGTCGAATTGCCGACAATGGCGGCAATGCCGGTGTGAAAGGCGCGGTCGGCGGCGAGCACCGTCGCCGCATCGTTGACGCCGCCGCTCATGCGCATCAGCGCCTCGTCAAGCACGGCAATGTCTTCAGGCCTGGCCCGGGTTGCCGCTTCTTCGGCTATGGCGCATTCGATGATCGCGCGCGCCTGCAGCAATTCGAAAGGCCCCTCCACTGGCTCGCTTTCGCTTGTCGCCATGCTGATGCCCTGCCGGCGCACCACATAGATGCCGGAGCCCATGCGGATGTTGACGAGACCCTCGACCTCCAGAACGATCAGGGCTTCGCGCACGGTCGGGCGTGATACCGACAGTTGCTCTGCCAGCTCGCGCTCGGCCGGCAGCTTCTGGCCGACGACAAGCTCGCCGCCGGCGATCATTGAACGAATCTGATCCGCCACCTGCCTGTAGAGGCGGCGCGATTCAACGGGCGAAAACATCTTGGCCTCCCCGGCGGCTTCTCCTCAAGCACGCCGCTGGTCAACTGGCCTGACCAATTCCTTGGTAGCACCGTGGCAGTTGTGCGTCAATGCGCCGCATGAAATTCAAGCGCGCATCGCCCGCGCGTCAACGACCGTGGGAACCTACACCATCTTCACGGGTTCGGGGCCTGACATTGGGAGCATGATGATGAATTATCTCTGGCTTTTTGCGGTATCGGGAGGGGCGGCCTTTCTCGGAATTGCTCTTGCTTTCGGAATGATCAAGCAGGATGGGCGACGATCGGTCGCCGCCATCGCCGGCGCTTTTGTGGTCGCCATCGGCGCGCTCGGACTCGGCATCTATGTCCAGAAGGCGCCCACAGCTCCTTTGCGCGCGTCCGATAGGGAGGGGTCGCAGAACCGCCTTCCGGCAGCTGCGACGACCGAAAAGGATCTGCCGGGTAAGTGACGCGTGGGTATCGCCGACTTCGGTGCACGCCGGCTTCAGCGCCTCAGCGCCAGAGATGGGCGGTCGATCAGCGGCAGCCGCGTCCTGTGGTACCAGGGAGGTCGTAGGCCTCTGCGGCGAAGGCTTCGAGGGATGCGCGGTTCTGGATGATCACCAGGCCGCGGGTGAAATAAATGAGATGCTTACCCTCCAGGATGCGTAAGGCATCGGTGACACTGGAACGGCGCACTCCGAGCAACGTGGCCACATATTCGTGCGTGATTTCAACCTCTTCGTCATTGAGGCGGTCGTTGCACATCAGAATCCATTTCGCCAGGCGAACATCGATCTTGTGCACGGCGTTGGAGGGCGCGGTGTTGGCGACCTGCGGGAACAAGTTATGGAGAAAACGCGAAAGCAGCCGGCGGACCGCAGGCCGATCGGCGAGGAAGCATGCCAGGGCGCCGGCTTCCGCACGGCGCCCATCACAGCCCAACCTGCATCGTGACGTCGAATGAAAACTGCTCCGCGTCCACCGTCAGAGCCGGCGGCAACATCCCGTCCCTGCCAAGCACGCCGATCTCGACTTTGCTGCCCTCAGGACTCGTCGCCTACAATGGAAGCAATGCCGGTTCCCGGATCCGCCAACTGCGACAGAATGAGATTTTCGCTTTCGAACGCTCGCATCACGCTGCCCTTTGTTTGGCAAGAGGACACGTCAATGGCCGAGTGCAAGGCACCTCGCCGTAAACTGCTATTATCGACAGAAGGCTCCGTAGCCACTTTGTACGCAAGCGCACTTGGGTGAGAATATACTGTAGTAAGTGCTAATGTAACTGACGGCAATTCCATGGGGGCGCAGACATGGATCAATATCCCCTTTCGAGCGACGAGGCGGAAATCTATCGGCACATCATTGAGAGCGCCCGGGACTATGCAATCTTTGCGATGGATCGCGACGGCACTGTCGTGACGTGGAGCGCCGGCGCGGAAAATCTCTTCGGCTATTCGCCGCCCGAAATCATCGGACAGAGCGGTGCCGTGATCTTTACGTTCGAAGATCAGCTTGCCGGGGCAATGCTTAAGGAGATCAGGCTTGCCTTGACCACCGGCCGCGCCGACGACAATCGCTGGCATGTGAGAAAGGACGGCAGTTCGTTCTGGGCTTCGGGACTGATGATGCCGCTTCGCAACGATGCCGGCGAGACCTATGGCCTTCTGAAAATCGTCCGCGACCGAACGCAGATGCTGCATGAGGACGAAGCTCGGCGCGCCAGCGAAGAGCGCCTCCAGCTTATTCTCAAAAGCGCGATCGACTATGCGATCTTCGCCTTCGGCCGCGATGGGCGGATCATCAGCTGGAACACCGGCGCGTGCCGCATCTTCGGCTACGAGGAGAGCGAGATCCTCGGTCGCGACGCCCGCATCCTGTTCGTTCCCGAGGACCGCGAAGAGGGCGCGCTGGAGCGCGAGATGGAGGCGGCGGCCGAGCGCGGCCGCGCCGAGAACGAGCGGTTTCACTTGCGTAAGGACGGCTCGACATTCTGGGGCAGCGGCTTGACCATGCCGCTGCGCGCCCAGCGCGCCGGTTTTCTCAAAGTGCTCCGGGACGATACCGAGCGGCATTTCGCCGACGAGCATCAGCAGATCATGCTGCGGGAGATGAGCCATCGCGTCAAGAACAGCCTGGCTCTGGTTGCGGCCATGCTCGCCATGCAGGCCCGTTCGACCAAACAGGAGGAGGTCGGACAGGCGCTTCGCGATGCGGAAGCGCGTGTCGGAACCATCGCCCAGGTGCACGATCAATTATGGCGTCAGCCGGATATCGAAACGGTGGATCTGGCGGATTTCCTGTCGAGCCTCTGCCAGCGCCTGCAGCAATCGACCTCCCGCCACGCAGTATCAGTCAACGCTGATCAATGCATGGTCGATGCCGACCGGGCGATCCAGATCGCCCTCCTCGTCAATGAGCTGGTGACCAATGCCTTCAAGCACGCCTATCCCGATGTCTCCGGCGCCGTCACAGTCAGCGCCCGCAGCATTGCCGATGAGATCCGCCTCGAGATCGCCGACGACGGACGAGGACTGCCGCCGGAAGTGCTGTCCGGCCAGAACGGCGGAAAAAGCCTCGGAATGAAGATCGTGCGTGCGTTGGTGCAGCAACTGAGGGCCGAGCTTCACATCGAAAACCGGGAGCCCGGCACGGGGTTCGTGATCCGGCTGCCAAGGGAGGTTTGAGAGCGTTCCGTGTCGGCCGGGGAATGAAGTCGGCAAGGGCGCCCTTGGGAATTCTATCGCCCGGCTTTTGTCACAACCGTACAAAACTCTTCTACAGATGGTCATCATTGCATGCATGACCCATATCTCTGTCATTACCGCCAACGAGGCGTCGGTATGAGCACGGGCTGTCTCCCGCCAGGAGAAGCGCATGCACGTACCGGACCAACGCAATATTCGGAATCTGCTGTTGAAGGCCCTGCCGGCCGAGGCATTCCAAAAGCTCACCGGCGATGGCAGTCTGATCGAACTTCCGGCCAGACATGTTCTGGTCGAAGCCGATCAGCCGAACGAGTATGTCTGTTTCATCGAAGGCGGTCTTGCCTCAATGGTGGCCGCCAATGGCGATGACGAAGCCGTCGAGGTCGGCCACATCGGACATGACGGCATGTCCGGCCTCCATGTCCTGCTGAGAACGGATACGACACCCAACCGCACCTTCGTTCAGGTCGCCGGCTCCGGCGTGCAGGTGTCGGTGAAAAGCTTCAAGCAGGTGCTGGCGGAATTTCCGGTCGCCAACGAACTTTTCCTCAAATACATGCATTGCTGCGACATTCAGCTGGCCCAGTCAGCGCTTGCCAACGGGCGCTACAACATGCACGAGCGGCTCGCCCGCTGGCTGCTGATGTGCCACGACCGGCTGAATGGCAGCGACCTGCCGCTGACGCATGAACTGCTGGCCATCATGCTCGGCGTGCGCCGCGCAGGCGTCACCAACGAATTGCACGTCATTGAAGGTCTTCGAGCGATCAGGTCGACGCGCGCCAATGTCAGGATCCTCGACAGGGACCGGCTGGAAGAAATCGCAGCCGGCTGCTACGGCGTTCCGGAGCGCGAATATCAACGTTTGATCGGTCTGCCGATCCGGCGCCCCACTAATCGGCACTCCTGATCGTATCGGCGAAAGGCACGATCAGAACCAGGGTCCCCTGTTCGTCGCAGATGTAGATCTTTCTCGCTGAAATGTCTTTTCCCGAAAGAATTGCCTGACTCATGAGGGCTCTTGCATCCTGAACGGCTTCGCGCCTGGCGTCTTCAATGGTCGCCAGTTCAGAACCATCGGGATCAACGACCGTGCCGGTGTCTGAAACGACATTAAAATAAAATCGTGGCATCAGCCGCCCCATCGTTGCAGAACCAATGCCATAGCCTGTCTTAAGGTTCCGTGGAAAAGAACCAGGGCGCCCTTTAAAACGGCGACAATTTCCTCGTTTCAAATCCTGCTGTCGAAATCAGTGGGACGTTTCGGCGCCGCCAGTGGCAAGACGCGTCATCGTCGCGCGAAGATCGAGGAGCTCCATAAGAATGATCTCCCATTCCTCGTCATCCGCTTTGGCAATCGATATGACCGAAGCGTCGATCATGCGAAGCAGACGATCGAGAGCCGGAGCTCGACCGAAGTTGTCCGGCACTCCATCGCGCAGGTTTCTAAGATCGGCAACGATCTGTCGCAGAGCAATCTGCCGATCGACAAAACCGAGTTCGGAATGCCCCGCCGCGACAGGGGCACTTTGCCGCGTTCTATCCATCGTGCCCATCCGCCCGCCCGGCATTCTCGCGCACATGTGCGCAGGCCGGTGCATCCGGGGTGACGAGCAGGTCCTCTGGATCCAGATACACATGCCGCATCAGGCCTGCGAGCCTATGCTTGTCTCGAATGCCGCATTCGAACCAGGATACGAGTTCTCTGGCAATATGTTCGGCTGCCCGGCTGGCGATCCCGCATGATTTTTCCTGGCACCAGTCTTCAAGGACCGCGGTCAGCATTGCCACGTCGTCGGGCTGTAACGGCGGCTTCGTGATTCCCGCGTGCTGCATCATCCGCGTTCCTCCCCTTGTATGCGACGATCCTAAACTTAGGGTCATCGATTTCAACAGCTGGTGCGAAAACGTACGGATCGCACGGCCGGCGCCCCGATCCCAACCGCCGGGGAACAAGGCGGCCCGGCAAGGGTTCGGCGGTCAGGGCAAAATGAACGTCGCATGACAGGCTCGAATATGGTAGGCACGATACAGGCGCGGACCCGCCTATGCTTCTAAACCGCCATTGAACAGCATGATCACCCTAAAACCTGGATTACAGTAGGCGTCCGCCATGAAGTCGCTCAGTCCGGTCGCCGGCAAGACGATCCTTATCATTGGTGAAGCCGGCTTCCTTTCGGACGGTGCAAGAAAGGCGTTGATCGCGCGCCAGGCGGTGCTCGCCGGCCCCCTTGTCATCTCCAGCGCCATGGAATGCTTGAGCGAGGGCCTGCTGTTCGATGCGGTGATCGTCGACGTGACGATTTCCGACGAAGCCATGCTCTGGATAAATGATTGGTTGGAGACACGGCGGATTCCTTTCATCTTTGCCTATGACGAGCGATCCGAAACACCGCCGGGCAGCTTTGTGGTCAGTGGGCGTCCTTCCGACGTGGACGCGATGATCGCCGCTCTGTTCGGAGGGGACCCGTCCTATTATCACTAAAGCGCCTGGCTTCCCTTCGGGCGCGCGATGCGGTGGGTGTTCGCTTCCGTACAATGGAGGACGAGGAGTTGTTTCGGCTGCAATAGAGTCCCATTATTCAAAAACGCACGGTGAAAAGCTTAGGGACCAGGGTCATGCTCGATTCTCAGTCCATCCATTTGAAAGCGCTCGATTCTGCCGATCTTCAGCGTCTGCAAATCGTCTTGGATGTGATCTGCCGCGAGGCCGGCAAAGCCGTGCGTTCGCCTGAAATGCAGGAGGTCGCCGCTCTGCTCATTCGCCTTTATCGCCACGGTTTGACTGACGAGGTCAAGCTGCTGTCGGTCGGCCGTCTGGCGTCGGCGAAAAGGGGGCTCTCCCGAACTGCTGCGATCACGGCGGGGCGGAGATCGAAACGGCCGCTCGGTCATCTCAATCTGACGAGGAGCAGCTCATGAATGACGGTGAAAAAGCGCGAGCCGACATCGAAGGAACCGAAAAGGAAACCGCCGATGCGAGGAAAAACCCGCCCGCCGGCCCTCACGCCAAGGATCATCTCATAGACGAAAGCAAAACGCCCGGCGCCGGCGCGCTGTCCGAGAAGGACGACCAGAGCATCACGCCAGGATCAGGCTGATCCACCGCCGGTCCGCCGAAAAACACCGTCGGCTGCGGAACCTGCCCCTTCGGGCGCGGTTCGAGGGGAATGGAACCCGAAAATGAAGTTCCCACCAATTATCAGGTAACGACGAACCCTGCCCTCACGGGACTTTTGGGACGCTGCCCGCGGTGCCAGCGGGGTCATCTGTTTTCCGGATATCTTACGCTCGCCCGAGGCTGCGAAGTCTGCGGCCTGGATTATTCATTCGCCGATCCGGCGGATGGGCCGGCCTTCTTCGCGATGTCGATCGTCGCCGTTCCGGCGCTCGCCTTTGCCCTCTGGTTCCAATTCACGTTCGAGCCGGCGATCTGGGTGCATCTCATCGTCAGCCTGCCCCTCAGCGTCATCGCCTGCATTCTCATTCTGAGGCCGCTGAAAGGCTGGCTCGTGTGCTCGCAATTCTTTCACAAGGCGGAGGAAGGCAGTATCGACAGAGCCTGGCATGCCTCCGAGAAGGAGCGGAGGGAGCGGTCCTGAGGCGCTCACGCGGCGGCATGCTTTTCAGCGGGCGAGATCCTTGCCGATCAGCCGCCGATATTCTTCTTCGGCAGCGCCGTAGGATCCATGCGCCTCTTCTATCAATCCCCGCCGGTTGAGGATGACGATCTGTCGCCGCGTGGATCGGATCAGCCCCTTGCCTTCGAGCAGGTGCAGAGCGACCGTGACCCCTGCGCGGCGCACGCCGAGCATCACCGCCAGAAACTCGTGGGTCAGCCAAATGGTCGCGCCATCGGTCCGGTCATGGACCATCAGCAGCCATCGCGCCAGCCGCTCCTCGAGCTTGGCATGGCCGTTGGCGAGCACCGTCGACGTTGTCTGCGCGAGCAGCGCCTGGACATAGGCGAGAAGCAGGCTGCGCAAGGGGCGGCTTTCCTCCATCGCCGCAGAAAGGACCGATGCCGGCAATTTGAAGCCATGGCCGGAGACTTGCATGAACGTCCGGTTCGCGGATTGATTTCCCCCCAGAATTACTGCTGCACCCGTCATGCCCTCGCGGCCGACAATGCCCACTTCGATATCACGCCCGCCCGGAAATCTCGCCACGATCGAGGCAAGCCCTGATTCGAGAATATAGACGTCGCTGACCGGACTATTCTCCATTTCAATGACCAGAGGCACTTCGAGATCGACGGGCTCCAGATGCGGCAGCAGGAGCTGCTGCTCCTGCGGGCCCATGGCGCGCAAAAGTTCATTGCGAAAGTTCAATTGTTGGTCATCCATGTCCATACGCGCATCAGTGATAATGCGGCCCTTGCTGCGGGCGAACCTAACCATCTCGAATCGTTGAGCAATACATTGTGCAATAGCGTACAGACTCGAGGGCCTGCGCTCGATCAGCCACTACCCGCGCTCGCAGTGCGGCCGAGCGTCTGCGAGATCCATGACCTGACTAGGCTGTTTGCTCTATCTGCCAGCCTGGTCGGCAATCGGTTGAAGCCGTGCGGGGCCTCCGGGAAGATGACGCGGTCGGCATTGCCGCTTTGGCTCTGCCATCGCTCATACATCGAGATGCTGTCGTCGAGGATTGGATCGAGCGCTCCGGCGACCAGCAGGGCGGGGGGCAGGCCAGAGAGATCGGCAAACAACGGACCCTTCGCCTCACGCCCGGAAAGGCTTGGCGTCAGTCGCTGCAAATTGCGCAGCGCCGATGGCCCATCGATCACCAGGCTTCTGCCGGTCGAGAGCCGCAGACTTTGCGACCCGCCGAGATCGAAAGCACCGCACATGGAAACAAATCCGACAACCCTCTCCGCCTTGCCGCGCTCGCGAAGGTGGAGGAGCGCCTCCGCGGCGAGATGCGCGCCCGAGGATTCGCCACCCACGATAATCCGCTCGACCTCAAACTCGGCGAGATGATCGACGAGCCATTCGATCGCGACCTTGCTGTCCTGAAGAGAGAGGTCCAGCCGGTCGTCGGCCGCATTATGAAAATCGACGCCGGCCACCAGTATTCGACAGTCTCTGGCGATTGGGCGGGTGATGCGGTCGTCAAGCCGGGCGTTGCCCATCACCCAGGCGCCACCATGGAAATGGACGTAGAGGCCGCAGACGCCGTCGCCTGGGCTGATCAGCCTCAGATTGATCCGCCTGCCGCCCGCCTTGATCGTTCGGGTGGCAATGTCGCGGCGGGCAAGCAGTCCATCGGGCAGGAAGAACTGCGCTGCTTCAATGGCGGCCTGCATGACCCTGGAATTCCAACGGCGGCCGGTATGGTAACGCGGAAGTAGGCCGAGCACAGCATTGAGCCCGCGCGCGTGTCGGATCTCGTGACAGGTCACATGCGGCGGGCTCCCGCTCGCCGCCATCCGATGTGACGTCTTTTTCACTTCGACGTCAGTCCCTGGATCCGGGTCAGATGCATCCTGAGATCCGGCAGGATCTTCTGGGCGGCACGCTTCAAGGCTCCGTCAGGACCATTTTGCGAATAGTCCAAGAAAAGGGACACAGCCTGCTGATGCGCCGAAACCTGCGTCGATAGATAGGCTTGGTCGAGGTCACTCTCAGGGCTTTGCCCAAGTGCTTCAAGCTTCTTCTGGTGCTCTTCGTCGAGGGCGGATGGCAGCTCGACACCATCCTCTTTGGCTGCTTGCGTCAATGCCGGTCCCGCTCGCCCGTGATCCTTCAGCATGTCATTGGCAAATTGCTTGGCGTCCTCAGCCGAGCCCTTGGCAACTTCGATCCTAGCGGCTTCCACCTCGAACATGTTCGAGATGGACGCGCGCGTGGCGAAATCGGTTGCCTTCTGGTGCGAGGCGTCATCGGCAAGAGCGGGCGCCGCAATCAGCAAAAGAAAGCAAAGTCTGGCTATCACCTTCATGAACGTTCTCCGGTATGAGTGCGGGGCGAGCCTGACCGCCAGTTACAACTGCTCAGCCTGTGCTCCGCTGTCAGGTTTGGCCGGTCCGAGGACCGGCTTCTGTCCCATCGGCTGCGGAACGACTGTCTTGAAATTCCCCTTACCGTCGATTGATGGACCTTGCGACCAGCGTCCCGGCGCCGGCTCGCTGCCGTCCTGCTGGAAGCCGAGATAGGCGTAGCTGAATTCCTGCAGTTCCTGCTCCTGGGGGAAGCTGTTCGGAATCGGGAAGACCTTTGTCGGGCCGCCGAGTTCTTCGAGTGCTGCCATCCATTGGTTCTGATGCATGGTGTCACGAGCGATCAGATAGGAGAGCATCTGCTTCATCCCGGGATCGTTCGTGAGGTTGAACAGGCGGGTGGCCAAAACCCGACCAGTGGATTCGGCGGCGACATTGGCCGCCATGTCTGCGGCGATATTGCCGCTTGCGTAGATATGCGACATGTCGAAGGGAACGCCGTCGGAATCGACGGGCATGGCTGAGAGGCCGGCCGAGAGCAGGTTCTTCATGTTCAGCCCGCCAAGCACCGCGCTCGCGACAGGATCGCCGGCAACTTCTTCCTTGACCGAAACCGGAGCGCCCTCAAGGTTCAATGCAACCGCTGTCGCCAGCATCTCGATGTGGCCGAGTTCTTCCGCCGCCGTATTCATCAGGAGATCGCGGAACTTGGGATTGCCACGGGCGCCGAAGGCCTGAAAGAAATATTGCATGGCAACCCGGATCTCGCCTTCCACGCCGCCGATTGCCTGCTGCAAAGCTCTGGCGAATTGAGGATCGGGTGAATCGACCCGCACCGGGAATTGAAGCTTTCCATCCGTATAGAACATCAGTCTCTCCTTTTTGGGGTGTTCGTCTATGCCAAGGCATCAGGACTCGGCCCCAACAACCGGACGAGGAGGCGGTTCCCGATGCGCGGTAATCCGAGAGGGTTGGTTTCATTCGTACGGATGGGGATTGCTGGGAACTAAGACGAATCGTTCCGGTTAGGGTGCTTCGAGAAAAAGGAGGCCCGATATGGCAGAGAACGAGATTCGTGACATTTTCGTCGTCGGCTTGAGAAACGCGCATGCCATGGAAAACCAGGCGCTCAGCATCATGAAGCCGCAGCTCAAGCGCATCGAAAATTATCCGGAAGTCGCTGAAAAGCTCGATCAGCACATCCGCGAAACCGATGGCCAGATCGTGCGCCTGGAAGAGATCCTCGACGGTTTGAATGAGGACAAGTCGACGCTGAAGGACCTCGCACTTTCCTTTAGCGGATCGATGGCGGCACTTGGCCATACGGTTGCCGGCGACGAGATCCTGAAGAATTCCTTCGCCAACTATGCTTTCGAAAACTTCGAAGCCGCGGCCTACAAATCGCTGCTCACCATCGCCGAAGCCGGCGGTTTTGGCGGCGCCATGTCCGGCCTGCAAGCCAGTCTCGCTGAGGAACTGGCAATGGCGCAATGGATCAACGACAACGTCGTCGCGCTGACGACCAAGTTCCTTTCGCTGCGCCAGGCCGGCGAAACGGCGAAGGTCTGAGGCATGGTCAACCAGCTTCCTCTGTCCGATGGTGACCTGCGCCCGCGAGGAAATCGGCTGATGGAACGCAGGTCGTCCTGACGTCCGATCTTGCCTATCGAACGATGTGGATCGTCAACGTCATCTTTTATGGCGACCCGACGGGCAAGGTCCGTGGGTTCTCATCGATACGGGCCTGTCGACTTCGAGCGATCGGATCAGGGAGTTCGCGGCCCTGCGGTTTGGTGACAATGTGCCGCCTGCCGCCATCGTGATGACGCATGCGCATTCCGATCACGCCGGATCCGTCGAGAGTCTCGCAAGCTACTGGGATGTGCCTGTCTTCGCGCATCCGCTGGAAAAGGCCGTATCTGGAGGGAGAGGCGTCCTATCCTCGCGCCGATCCGCTGGCCGGCGGCGGCGCCATGACCTTGCTATCGCAGCTCTATCCGCGCTCGCCTGTCGATGTGCGGCCACGGCTGGAAATGCCACCTGCCGACCAGACTGTGCCGGGGATGCCGGGATGGGTATGGCTCCATACGCCGGGTCGCCGGGCCATATCTCGCTTTGGCGTGAAAGCGACCGTACGCTGATAGCGGGCGCCGCCATCATTACGACGGGACAGGAATCGGCTTACGAAGCGATCGCCCAGACACCGGAGATCCACGGACCGCCGCGCTATTTTACGCCGGATTCGCAGGAGGCGCAAAAATCCGTCTCGCTTCTGGCATCGCTGGAACCGGCGCTTATCATCTCTGGGCACGGCAGGCCTATCAAGGGGCAGTATGTCAGAAATCAGCTGCATCGTCTCGCTGTCGCCTTCCGCGACATCGCTGTGCCCGAAGGCGGGCGCTACGACCTTGATCCGGCAAAGGCCGGCAAGTCTGCCAGCGATACCTCTCGCTGATTCCGCACATTGCAGGAACCGTGGGCGGGCTCGTGAGTTGCATAGATCAGACTGCCTTAAAACCCCGCGTCTTCCGGAGAGCGAGCATTGGCAGAAGCTATGACACCGCCCAATGAGAACCGGTTGCTCGCCCTCTTGCCCAAGGAGGAGCTTGCAGCGGTCGTTTCTCGTCTCGAAGCTTGCGAGACCCCTCGCGGCTTTCTCATGGCCGAAGCCGGCCGGGCGATCGACTACGTCTATTTTCCGTGCTCGGGGGTAGGTTCCGTCATCAATATTTCGCCCGAGGGCAATCGCGTCGAAGCCGGATTGTTCGGCCGTGAGGGGTTTGCCCCCACTGCGGCAGCGATCGACGCGGGAATCAACATTACCGAGATCACCGTCCAGGTACCGGGTTTTGCGTATCGGTTGCAGCAAGACACGTTGCTGGATCTGATCAAAACTCAGCCGGTGCTTACCAGTCTGCTGCATAAGAGCACCCACGCCCTCGCGGTTCAGGCCGGTTTCACCGCGCTCTCCAATGCGATCCACGGCATCGATGAGCGGCTGGCTCGCTGGATCTTGATGTGCCACGATCGCATTGACGGCGATAAGCTCGCCCTGACCCATGAATTCATTGCACTGATGCTGGCAGTCAGACGCCCGAGCGTCACCACAGCGCTGCATCTGCTCGAGGGCAACCATTTCATCCGCTCCGTCCGAGGGCTGGTGATCGTCAGAGATCGCGCCGGTCTCGAGGAATTCGCCGCCGACGCCTACGGCAGGGCGGAGGACGAATATGAGCGACTGCTTGGACCTCTGAGAAAATCGAAGCGATCAGCTCTTTCGAACCGATTGGCTGCACAGGGATAACCGCAGCCTATTCCCGCATTCCATTCGAGCCGCGATCCCCCCGGACGCCGTCATTGCCGCCGTAAAGCTGCCCGTGATCGCGACTGCCTTGAATCCGTTAACCAAGCTGCCGCTCGACCCGGAGCCTGGTCGGCGCGCTACTTCCAGGTTCATCACCTAGGCGAGGATAATCTGCGGATGGAAGGCGTCGACGAGATCGATGCTCTCATAGAACCATCCGCTGCCATCAAGCGTCTTGATCAAAAAAGCTTGGTCCTGGGAATTTTCCTGGAACAGATTACCGTGTCCGTCGGCGATCTGCCGCCGGCTCACATCTATCCATTCGCGGTCCGTCGGGATGCGTTACAGCTTCACACTCATGTGATAGAGGTTCGGTGCCGAAATTGTTTGATTTACGGTGTAACCCGATTGCCTGCAGCTACGAATGAGCTCTTTGACAGCATGACCACCGCCCATTCGGAAGAAGCCCTGAAAGCATTGATGCTTCTGTCCCTTGACGGGGACGAGGCTGCCTATCGGCGTTTGCTGACGGCTTTGCGTGTGCTGCTTGTCGGCTATTACAGCCGCAGGATGGCTGCGGCGACGAGAGCGGACATGGAAGATCTGGTGCAGGAGACGTTGCTGGCGCTGCATTCCCGACGGTCTACCTATGACCGGAACAGACCTTTTACCGCCTGGTTTTTCTCCATCGCCCGCTACAAGCTGATAGACCATCACCGCGGCCGTGGCGGACGCAGGCTGGCTGAGACAGAGCTTGATGAAGAGATCGAAAGCGACTTCAGGGAGGACAGACTGACTGCCCGCCTGGACGTCGAGCGGTTGCTTGACGGCTTGCCGCCGAGACAGCAGGAACTGATCCGGCAGGTGAAGCTCGAGGGCAGTTCGGTTGCCGACGCCGCAAGCCGCACCGGCCAGTCCGAATCGGCGGTGAAAGTCAGCATCCATCGGGCGCTCAAGGCGCTCGGAGAGAGATTGCGAGGCACATCGTGACAAAGACGGACGATATCATCGAACGATTGACAAGCGACCTGAAGCCGGTGCCGCGCAACGCGCTATGGCGCCGCTTTGCGCTCGGCATAGCGCCCGCCCTCGCATTTTCCCTGCTGCTGATGCTGATCATTCTCGGCCCCCGGGTCGATATCTCAGACGTGTTGATGCTGCCGGTCTTCTGGATCAAGTCGGCCTATAATGCCCTGATTGCGGCGGCCGCCTTTGCAGCCGTTTTTCGGCTTTCCCGCCCCGATGGCTCGGAGGGACGCTTTTTCGGTCTGCTCGCCTTGATCTTCGCCGCCATGACGGCCGTCGCGGCCATTCAGCTTCTGATGGCGCCGAGCGAGAGCTATCGATTGCTGATCCTCGGCTCCTCGGCGCTGCATTGCCCGCCGCTCATCGCAGGCTTTGCGATCCCGGTCTATGCCGGTACGGTCTGGGCACTGCGCCGTGCAGCGCCAGTGGATCTGCGGCTGACCGGCTTCGTCGCCGGCATTGCCGCGGGAGCAGCCGGCGCCTGGGTCTATTCCTGGTTCTGCACCGAAAACGGCATGCCTTTCGTGTTGATCTGGTATACGCTCGGCATCCTGCTCATCGGCGCTGTCGGCGCCGTCACCGGACCCCGCCTGCTACGCTGGTGATCCTTCTCGGTTTCTTGATCTGGAACATTCCGGGTTTCCCTTGGTTCGAGGACCGAAGGAGAGAAGATGAGCCAGGAATCGGACCGTCGCGCTTTCATGATCTATTTGGGAGCCATTCTCTTGGTCGGGCTCGTGATCGCGTTCGGCGCTACGCTCTCGTGGAACTCGATCAGCATAAGCGGTCAGCCCACGCAATCTTCAACGGAAGCCAATCCTTGACGAAGTGGCCGAAAGACGACCCGATCCGCTTGGACCGGCCGAGCGACGAAGGGCAGCGGGATGCGCTGAAAACCCTGTGGCTGGTCATCGCTGTGATCGCGACCGTGGTCGGCATCGCCTTTCTGCTCTACATCTTGATCCTCGTTTACGGGGTCATGCAAAGGCTGTGAGCCGGCGCGACCTGAAATGTGCCGCGGCCATTGAGGCAGCACCTATTTCTCCCTGCGCCGCGCAGTCAGCTTTAAACGGATGTCGAAGTGATTGAGAGTGCCGGGAAGATTGGCGACGTCTAAAGACGGATGCAGCAGCACAATCTCGGCGGCCGACAAGAATGTGCCCACGGCAAGGCTTGCAATCGTGGGCACGAGATTATGTGCCGGGCATATGACAGGACCGGCGCTGAAAGGCACGAGCCCTGCGGCCGGCAACGCATCGTTCTGTCCCCAGATGCTCGGTTCCATCCGATTGGCATAGAGGAGCGCGGGGTCTCGATGGAAAAAGGGGACGAAGATGATGACGCCAGTGCCGCGAGCGATGACCCTGTCGCCTGACTGGATGTCCCTGGTCAGCTGCCTGAGGATGGCGGGCGTCGTCGGCCAGAGACGCAAAACCTCCAGCAGACAACTGCGTGTGAAGGGGCGATCGAGATCCACGCCGACGGCCTCTTCCACGGCTTTGCCCCAGTAGCTCACATGGCAGGCCAGCAAGGCGAGCGTCCTCATAACGGCAATTCCGGCTGCATCAAAGGCGAACAGCCATTGGGCCACCTGGTTTTCCGGAGCAAGCTCATCGCCTCTGGGAAACCGATTGACAAGACTGTACTTCTCCGGCTCTCGAAGATAGCGGCCGACCTGGTCGTGAAACCGAGCAAGCTTGCGCTGATCGACTGGGGCGGCAAATGCCCAGTTCGCCCGGCCTCGAAGTTCGTTCAAGGTCTCGGTCAATGTAACGTCGTTGCGCGCTCGTTCGCCGAGGACAATCCGCCGGACGATCCGGAACCAGGCCTGCGAAAAGGCCGGCCAATCGAGCTCACGGGGTAAGTTCAGGATCTGCAGGAATTCTGCGTCCACGATCTTCTTGAAATGCATCGCATATGGATGCAGCCGGTCTGCCGCTGCCAAAGCGTGCTCATGGGCAGGCCGAAGCTCGGCGCGCCGAGAGTCCGATGAGATAAGGACGTTTTTCGGCTCGAAGTGAACAAGGGCGGCATGCTTTTCCGTCGTCGCCGCGGCAAACGGTTCGGGCGACGATTGAAGCACCGTGGCGACATCGGCCGGATCGAGGATCAGCAGTTGTGGTCGCAATGGGATGGGCAGCAGAAGAGGAGCCGGCCCGTATTTGTTTCTCAGCCGCTGCATCTGTTCCACGGCGGTTCTGTCGAAGCCTTGCCGCTCCGCCAGACGCTCCATTGTCGGGCGGCGAATGATGATGCCCTTGGCAACCGTTGGGGCCACGACCGCCGTCAATACTTGGAGCGTATCGAGCCATCCGGCGCGATTAACTCTGGGAAAGATGGCGTGGCTTCGCGCGTTCATGACTCTTCAGCCTGGCCCGGCGGTTGGCCCATATCGATTCGATCGGCCGATCCTATCGATTTGGGCTTGGAACCAGGACCACGACCGTTTGTTCCGCTCGAGGCGAAGCGGCCGGCGCAGCGGGCTCAATCGACGAGATGGTTTCCGAGCATCGCAATCAGGCACTCGCGGGCGCGGCTCACACGGCTTTTCAAGGTGCCGATCCGGCACCCGCACATCTTGGCGGCGTCCTCATAGCTCGTTCCGGCAGCCACCAACGTCAGAGCCCGGCGCCTGTCGTCGGAAAGAAGGGTTAATGCCCGCTGCAATTCGTGCTCCCGCAGCACCCACTCCTGGGTCGGGGCGATCGCCACCTGTTCCATCGCCGCGTCCATTCCACCCGGCTCGCGTTTCTTCCGCCGATAATTAGTGCAGAACGTGTTTCGCAGGATGGTGAAAAGCCAGGATTTGAGCGAGGTGCCGGGCTGGTAGAGGTGAAGCGAGTTCAGCGCCTTCAGCAGGGTTTCCTGAACAAGGTCGTCAATGTCGTCATCGCTGCGCAGGAACCTTCGGGCAAAGGCCCGCAATGCTGGTGTCAGCTCGACGATCTCCCGCTCGATCGCGGATTTTTCTTTGAAATGCGATGCGGGGCGTACTGAAGACGAGGAAGCCATTTTTCTCTCCTGGGATGAGAAGGAAAGTCGCTGGCTCCCTATTCGTTGCCGTACGATACCGGACACAAGTCCGGCTTGGCCGGCGGCTGCTCGCCGGCTCGCGGACGGGAACAACGGCGTCCCGCAATCGTTCGGTGATCGCCGTCCCGGTACTCTCGATCGGGCGGTCTCTTCCTTGGCCGGACAGAGATGACGCCCCCGCCCAAGGGGGCGTCATATTTCTGATCGGAACATCCGACCGATGCGAGAGTTGATTGTCGTCACGACACGCCACAGGAGGATTAAATGGCAACCGAGAAGACTCTGAACGATCTGTTTCTCGATACTCTCAAGGACATCTATTACGCCGAAAAGCAGATCCTGAAGGCCCTGCCGAAGATGGCCCGCGCCGCGGAATCGGAAGAAGGCAAGGCCGGTTTTCTGCAGCATCGCGACGAGACCCAGGCGCAGGTCGAACGCCTCGAACAGGTTTTCGAAATGATCGGCAAACCGGCACGCGGCAAGACCTGCGAGGCCATTCAAGGCATCATCGCCGAAGCCGAGGAGATCATGGACGAATTTAAGGGCACCGCTGCCCTCGATGCTGGTCTGATTTCGTCCGCACAGTCCGTCGAGCATTATGAAATCGCCCGCTACGGCACGTTGATCGCCTGGGCAAAGCAGCTCGGCCTCAAGGATGCAGTGCCACTGCTGCAGGCTACGCTTGCCGAAGAAGAGGCGACTGACAAGAAGCTCACGCGGCTCGCCGAGTCCTCGGCCAACATCAAGGGCAAAGGCAAGGCAGCCTGAGCCGCTCGACCGCGGTGTCCCTTCGCAACGGCCGCCGCCTCGGCGGCCGTGCTTTTACCGGGGCTGCCTCGCAGATCAAAGACCGAGTTGCCAAACTTCGATAGCGAGCACATTCCCCTCGGGCGCGATGAGACGCACCGAGCTTACCCCGCTGAAGCCGGGCAGCCGCTTGGTTCCGGTCCAGCGGCCATCGTCGGCGAAGACCTCGATCGAACCTGCATCGAGGAATATCCGGATGGTCGACGGGCGCGCGCCGGCGGCGATGTAGCGTGGCGAGACCTTGGCATTCGCCACCGAAAAGGGAATGCTCAGCCCATCGTCGTTCAACAGGACCTCGAGCGCCGCCTGCGGATGTTCGAACGTCAGGCGGAACGCCTTGCCCGGCTCCTTGAGGGTGAGCAGGATTTCGACGGCGCCGTTGGCGAGGTCGACCGCCTGGCCGTCCAGAAGGCCATAGGCATCTAGCCGGCGTTGCCGCAGGCTTTCGACACCGGCGACCGGTGGCGTGATCAGAGCCCCCTCGTGCAATGCCAGCCGGCGCGGCAGCGTCATCGCCGTCGCCATGTCGATATCCTTGGAGACGTCAGTCCAGTTCGCCAGCCATGCGATGCCGACCGGGCCGCCGCCATCGACGAAGGCCTGGAACGCGTAGGCGTCGGTGCCGAAATCCAGTTCCTGTTCGAATTCCACGGCGAAGCTGCGGCCATCGAAGCGACCGACGGTCGCAAGCGTCATGTTGCGCCGGCCGGTTGCCGGATCGCGGCTTGTGAGAAGACCGAAGATCAGTGCCCAGAGGGTCGATGGGTCGTTTGCGGGACCGTCGAGGGGCACCATGCAGGGGCATTCCGCGGCCGTCATTCCGAAGCGGTTCTCGCGATGAAGCACGCCGAGGAAGCTCCACCCCGCCGCCGCAGCCGGATCGTCCGTTTCGTAAAGCAGGATGACGCCGCCCTCACGGTCCCGAGTGCCGAGCAGCATCTTCCATTTGTCATCGGGACCCATGAAGACATAGGGATCGCGGAAGTCGGTCGTCAGGCCGAGGCCCGCGGGCCGCGCGGGCAGGATCAGGCTTGCCGGGTCGACGCTGACAAGATCGCGGCTGGTTGCTGTGAACTGAACCTGTTCCTCCGGTTTCCGATCCTTCATGTGCTCGGTGAAGAAGATGCGAACGCCGGCTTCATCCCTGGGAAGAGCGATCGCCGAGCCGGAAAATGCGCCGCCGCGCCCATCCGCCTGCGCCGCGAGTTCGTCCGAAGGCGGAAGAAAGATCGGAAGATGCGTCCAATGAAGAAAATCGTCCGAGACAGCGTGACCCCAATGCATGTTGTTCCACCGCAGGCTATGCGGGTAGTGCTGATAGAACAGGTGCACCCTGCCGCCGAATCTACCAAAACCGTTGGGATCGTTCATCCAACCGAAGGGTGGGCGGAAGTGATAGCCGCCGGAGATTTCGGGTGCGACGTTGGAAGACCCGACATGCAGCATCCGGATGCCTTTTTCGAGAACGCCGGGCTGAAGGAAGGCGTAGAGAACCGAGACCTGCGTCGTCACGGGATTGTAGGAGAAGTCGGTTTCCCCACCGCTTTCCAGCGTCAGCACCCGAAACTCGAATTCATGGCGATTTGACGTTTCCACAGTGATGGCCGGTTCGCCATCGACATGGGCGGTCAAACTTCCCACGGCGCCGCCATGCCGGGCCTTGATCCACGCGTGGATCGTCGCTCCCGCGGGCAGGACGGCGCTGATCGTCTCCGGCCCGCGTTCATGGGACGGAGTCATCGCTTGGCTTGTCATCAATTCAACCTTTCACGGCGGAGCCGATGAAGGAACTCACGAACCAGCGCTGGAAAACGAGGTAGAGCCCCAGGATCGGGATCATCATCAATACGGAGGCGGCCATCGCCCGATCCCAGTAGATGCTGTCCTGACCGAAGAAGGTCGCGATGGCGACGGCGATCGGCCGGGCATAATCGGTCTGGGTGACGAGGATCGGCCAGAGATACTGGTTCCAGGTCTCGATGCCCATGAGGATCGAGACGGTGGCCAGTGCGGGCAGGCTGAGTGGCAGGAAAATCGAGCGATAGGCCCGGAAGAAGGAAGCGCCGTCCATCTCGGCGGCTTCCAGCAGTTCCTTCGGCAGCTGCGTGAAGAACTGGTAGAACAGGAAGATGTAGAGAGGGCTCGCGACCCAGGGCACGATCTGCACTGCGAAGGTATCGGCCATTCCGGCGCGCGAAACCATCATCACCAGGGGCATGATGATGCTTTCCTGCGGGATCACATAAAGCGCAATCACGATCGACAGAATGACGGCGCGGCCCTTGAGCGATCCCCAGGCCAGAACGAAGCCGGCCATCGAATTGACGATCAGGCCGGAGCAAACCGTCGTGATCAGAATGATCAGCGAGTTGATGAGGTAACGGCCGAAGGCGAGTTCGCCCGAGAGGTGGCCGACCTCCGCATAGTTGGAGAGCGTCGGTTTCGAAACCCAGAAGGCGCGGAAACTGCCCATATCGGCCAGAATCTGGAAGCGATCGTCCTTGAGGCTCGCCACGACGAGGAGCAGCAATGGAGAGACGATCACCAGGGCAATGATGAAGATGGAAACCGTCTGGACGATGCGTAAAACCCTTGCGGCGGAGCGCGGCCGCGCCACGCGGGCCTGCGGGATCGAGAGAGCGATATCAGACATCGAAGCGCCTCAGGAGCTGGCGCTGGATCAGCGCGATGATGAGAACGATGACGAACAGGATGACGGACACGGCGGAGGCATAGCCCATCTTCTGTTCTTCGAAGCCGGCGCGGACCATGTAATGCACCACCGTCTCGGTGCTGCTCTTCGGCCCGCCCTGCGTGAGGATGGCGACCTGGGTGTAGAGCTTGAATGCCTGGATAGTTGTGATCACGAGGACGAAGACATGGGTCGGCCGCAGGCCTGGCATCGTGACATGCCAGAATCGCCGGAAGGCGTTGGCGCCGTCGATCTTGGCGGCATCGTAGAGTTCGTCGGGAATGCCCTGGAGGCCGGCGAGATAGACGATCATCTGGAAGCCATAGGCCTGCCAGGCCGAGAGCAGGACGATGGAAAACATCGCCCATTCGGGATCGCCGAGCCAATCGATCGGCTGGATCGCTCCGCCGGAGAGAAACCCGAGGATCTGGTTGAACGGTCCCGTCGGATATTGGAACAGGGTGCCCCAGATGACGCAGACCACCACCATCGAGGTGATCGCCGGAAGGAAGAACATGCCGCGCAGCAGATTGCGGAACGGCAGCTTCTGATGCAGCAGCAGCGCCGTCGCAAAGGCGAGGCCGCATTGCGCCGGAATGATCCAGAAGGTGAAGCGCGAGACGTTCCAGAGAGCCGTCCAGAAGAGATCGTCCTGGAAGGTGCGGATGAAATTGTTGAACCAGACGAAGCGGACGGGCGTCGGCCGGGGCACGAGAGGCTGGTTGGTCATCGCCGTCCAGAAAGACAGGAGGAACGGCACGATCAGAAAAACGGTTAACAGGATGATCGCCGGCGCGAGCATGGCCGCTTCCTGCATCAGCCGTCCCTTGTCACGCCGGAGCGTTATTCGAGCGGATCGCGACGATGTCGATTGTTGCATGGCCATACAGCTCCTCCTCTCCAGGCTTGATGTCGGTTCCGCCTTGCGATGTCACACGGACACATCGCAAGGCTCCGATTGGTCGGCGAGGGCAATTATTGCTCGTCATCGAACGGCGGGTATCCGTCATTGTCCTCGATGTCCTGGTCGATCTTCTTGGCGGCTGTTGTGAGCGCCTCCCTGGGATCGCCGCCATTGAACACCTCGTCGACGGCTTGCATGAAGGCTGACGTGATTGTGGGATAGGCTGGATGCGGCGGACGTGCGACGGCGGTCTTCGATGCCTGTTCGAAGGCGATCGCCATCGGACCGCCATCGGCATAGAGCGGAGACTCGGCAGCGAAGCTCTTCAATCCGGGATAGCCGGATTGGCTTGCGACATAGGCCCGGTATTCCTTGTCCTTCAGCAGGAAGCTGATGAACTTAGCCGCGATATCGGGATGTTTCGATGTCTTGGTGATCGCCCAGATCCAGGTGCCATTGGGGCTTACGCTCTTTGCGCCGAACTTCGGAAGCGGCAGGACGACGAGGTTGTCCTTCATGGCGGCTACCGCCTCCGCATAGACCCAATGTCCGCCGAGCGCCAGGGCCGCCGGATTGCCTTCGGCGTAGAACTGGTTGGTGCCGGCCGACTGTGGCACGACCCAGCCGTTCTTAACCCATTTCTGCATCATCGCAAGCGCATCGACGCAGGCGTCGCTGTCGAGCGTGCCCTCGGATTTCCAGGCTTTGCGGTCGATCAGATCGCAGCCGGCCGATTGCAGGATGGGGCCGTATGCGTAGGTTATCCATTCGGTCTTGATGCCGTAGCCGCGGAAGGTGTCAATCGGCCATTTCACGCCATCGAGCTTCGAGAGCTTCTCGAGATAGGTTTCGAACTCCGCCCGCGTCCAGGCATCGTCGACGGATTTCGGGATGCGGGCCCCGATCGCTTCGAGATATTTCTTGTTGCCGTAAAGAACGACGGAAGAGTCCGTCAGGCCGATGGCATAGAGATCCTTGTCGATCGGATATGTGCCCTGAGCGATGTTGGACTCCGTCATGTCGTCGAGGACGTCCTTGTCGATCAGCGGCTTGATCGGCTGAAGATATCCCGACCAGACGTAATTGGCGAGGAACGGCGCATCGAGCTCCATGACGTCGGGCAGTTGCTTGGCCATGACGGCCGCGCTGAACTTCTCGTTATAGGCGTCGTGCGGCGCATAGATGAATTGGACATCGACATCGGGATTGGCGGCTTCGAAGCGCTCGGCGACCTTGCCATAGGCGGCGACAAAGCCTGGATCGCCCTGATGCATGACCTGGATCGCGGTCTTTTCGGCTGCGTCAGCCCAAGTGGCGGCCAGTGCCGAAGACAGGACGAGAGACCAAAGTAAACGTTTACCCATTAGAATTCCTCCTCAATTGAATGGGCCTTCCTCAATTTACACGGATGCCCGTTCCACCAACTGGAACGGCAGTTTCTGGACCCCGACCGGAGGCCGGTCTTCGGCAAGCAGGATGTGCGCGGCCTGGCGACCCATGGCGCGGTGCGGCAGCGCCATTGTTGTCAGCGGCGGATCGAGGCGCGAGGCGATCTCGACCTGGTTGTCGAAGCTTGCAACGGCAACGTCATCGGGAATGGTCGCGCCCGAGCGGCGCAGTGCGGCATAGACCTCCATCGCCACGCGGTCATTACCGCACAGGATGGCATCGGGTGGCCGGGGACCTTTCATCAGCTCATGCACATGCGTTGCCACGAGGCTAGGCGCCCGGTCGCTGTAAACAGCCTTGCCGACGGCCGGCAAGACCAAGGCGCCGGCTCCGTTGATGCCGGCATGATCGAGCGCCTGGCGAAAACCGAGTTCGCGCAGTTCGCCAGCGAGAATGCCGGGCAGGTTGATGAAAGCGATATTGCGACGGCCTGCCTCGATCAGGTACTGCGTGATTTCGATCGCCGCTCCCGTTTCGTCCGGCACCAGGGACGTCACGCGGTCATTGGCGTCCCGGCAGTTGATCATCACCCCGACGGTATCGGCAAATTCACGCGGCAGGTCGACGCTTTTGTGATACATGGCCGCATAGGCAATCGCGCGCGGGCGAAAGCGCCGCATCTCGTCGAGGATTGATCCGACGCTGCGGTGGCCGCTGAGCGTCATGGCGAAGACGGCCATGTCGGAAGCGCGCACGGCGCCGTCGAGCCCCCTGATGATCTCGGTCGCGAAAGGCGAGGTGATCAGGTCATCGGCGACGAGGCCGACAAGCGGCATCCAGCCCTGCCGCATGCTGCGAGCGGCGAAGTTGGTGACGTAACCGAGTTCCTCGGCGATCCCCTTGATCCGCTGGCGCGTTTCATCCGACATGCGCGCCGAACCGCCATGCAGAGCGCCTGACACGGTCTTGACGGAAACGCCTGCGCGGGCGGCTATGTCGTTGAGTGAAGCAGTCACGGGTTCGCTTTGGGTTATCGATTACCCACATTGGTATCAATCCCTTTTCGATGAGTCAAGCGATGACAGCCCCCCTGCCCCGCTCAATCGATGTCCTCAGGGATGAAGCCACCGGTCTGGCGCCTCCACAGCCGTGCAAACAGCCCCTCGCGTTCGACCAGTTCTTCCAGCCGGCCTTCTTCCACAATCCGTCCGCGATCGAGCACGACGATGCGGTCCATTCTGGCGATCGTCGAGAGGCGGTGGGCGATGGCGATCACCGTCTTTCCCTCCATGACGAGGTTCAGCCTTTCCTGGATGATGGCTTCGGATTCGCTGTCGAGGGCGGAGGTCGCCTCGTCGAGGACCAGGATCGGCGCATTCTTCAGGAGCACGCGGGCAATTGCGACGCGCTGGCGCTGGCCGCCGGACAGTTTGATGCCGCGATCGCCGACGAAGGCATCGTAGCCCTTGCGGCCTTCGCTGTCGGCAAGATCGGCGATGAAGGCATCGGCGCTCGCCATCTTCGCCACCCGCTCGATCTCTTCCCGCGTCGCCTCCGGCCGGCCGTAACGGATATTGTCGCCGACCGAGCGATGCAGCAGCGCGACATCCTGGGCGATGACGCCGATCGCCCGGCGAAGGCTCGCTTGGGTGACCGCGCGGATATCCTGCGCATCAATCAGGATCGCGCCCTCGTTGATATCGTAGAAGCGCAGGAGCAGGTTTGCGAGCGTCGTCTTGCCGGCGCCTGACAGACCGACGAGACCGACCTTCTCGCCTGGCCGGATCGTCAGCGACAGATTGTCGATGACGGGTTTGCCGGACTTGTAGGCGAAGCGGACGCTTTCGAAGCGGATTTCGCCTTGTTGCACCGTGAGATTGGTCGCATCCGGCCGGTCGATGATTGTGGGCGGCGTCGTCATGACAGGCATGGCGTCCTTGATCGTGCCGATCGCCTGGAAGATCTGCTGGCCCATCTGCAGGAAGACGAAGATCTGCGACGACAGCCGGTGGAGGATATAGATCGCCCCGACGAACTCGCCGACCGTGAGGAAGCCTTTGACGAGGCCGGAAAATCCGATCGCCAGCATGCTCAGCCACAAGAGCGTATTGAAAATGACGACGGTCACTTCCGACGAGCGGTAGATGCGCTGTTCGCTGTGCTGCGTCTGCACCGCCTTGCCGATGATGCGGCGGATGGCGCCCGCCTCGCTGTCTTCGGCCGCAAACTGCTTGATCATCTGCATGTTGGTATAGAGATCGGTGATGGCGCCGGCGACCAGGCTGCGCTGCTTGGCGGTGCGGCGCGAGCGCTCGACGAAGACGGGCACGATCTTGGCGGTGAAGGCGACGTTGAGCACGATCCAGACGACGACCGGCAGCGCAAGCTGCCAGGCAAGCGCGCTCAGCAGGATCACCGAGCCCACCAGCTGCATCAGGAAGCGCGGAATGGACTGGAAAGCGGCGAGAATCTGCTGCTGGACGGCGGACGAGACCTGCTGCAGCCGCGAGGAAACCTGGCCGGCATAGACATCGTGGAAGAAGGCGAGATCCTGCCGCTCCACCGCCTTGTGCCCCTGCCACTGGATGGCGGCCGGCATTGCTATGCCCAATGTGTGCGAGTTCAGCGTGTTGAGCATGAAGGACACGATAGGCATTACGGGAAAGATCAGGAGGCCGAGAACGGTCAGCAGCCGCCATTCACTCTGCAGGAAGGCGGCAGCACCTAGCTCAGTCACACCGTCAACGATGACCGAAAGCCCCCAGACAATCGTCAGGTTGATCACCTCGAACACCATGGAGCAAAGCGCCAGCGCAATCAGCACGCCACGAAACATGCCGATGAAATGCAGGAGCACCGTCACCGGCCCTTTCGACGGCAGCGGCCGGTAGGGTATGTCCAGCGGCCGGATCAGGGTTTCGAAAGGACGATAGATCGCATCTGAAATCGACATGGGCCGCTCGGGTTCAAATATCGGAAGGAGAGCGCGGACTCAGGGCTTCGCAGGTACGATAGGACCATCTCGCGCCTGCAATCTCAACTAGAATTTTGCTGAATGTCTGGAAACGGGAGGCTGTGGAAATGGATAAAGTGAGCGGTGGAAGGGTGGCAGATATGCCTTCCCTCGGAATGAACCCCGCCGAAGCGGGGTTCATTGAGCAGGCAAGCCGCTCAGTTGTTATGCGCTGCGCAGGCTTCGTCCATCGGCGTGGCGTTGCTCGTGCCGCCCTGCGTCTGGAGATTGGCGGAGTTGTTGACCGGGTTCGGGCACTTGGTCTTGTCCATTTTCATCGTGCCGCTGGTTGTTGAGCCGGTCGTGGTGGTATCAGTCGCCATCGGCTTCTTGGCCTTCGTGTCGGTCGTGGCGCCGCCGCCCTGATCGGCCTGGTTCTTGTCGATCGTGGCGCCGGCCGGTGCCGGGTTGGACTGGGCGAAAGCCGACGTGGCCATGCCGAGAGCGAAAAGTGAAGCTGCTACGAGTTTCATACGCATTCTATTGTCCTCCTTGGGGATCTTTGCATGCTAGGCCTATTCACAACCTCGCCGGCAGATCATTGTTCCGCTTCCGTGGAAGACAAATGCATCCATAGGCCTGCGACCCGGATTGCAGGCAGCAAGCGGGAGGATGAGCGGCAGACCGCTCCACGGGTTGATTTCTTCGACCAGCAGAAGCAGCAGCGTCTGAATGCCTAATCTGGCGCCCCGCTGGGCGCGGACGGCTCAGATCCTTCGGTCGAACAGCACCAGCGACTGGGCGTCCTTCAAGCGGAACATCTGGGCGGGCCGGTTGCTCGCCCGGCGCATCTCGCCTTCGACCGGCTCCAGGAAATCGGCCTCCGCCATGCGCTTTCGAAAAGCCGATTTGTCCAGCTTGCGGCCGAGAAGGGTTTCATAGACCGATTGCAGCTCGCTGAGTGTAAAGCGGGCCGGTAGCAGATGGCCGGGCAGGCTCGAATATTCGACCTTGCTCCGGATGCGGCCGAGCGCCTCCTTGAGGAGGGACGCATGGTCGAAGGCAAGGGACAAGCCGACGCCGTCGCCTTCTATCGGCCGCCATTCGGCCTCCTCGGCCAGCGCATCCTGCCGTTCGGCGACGTCGTCGGCCGAAAGCAGCGCGATATAGACGATGCTGATGCTCCAGCCCCGCGGGTCTCGATCGCGGTTCCCCGTCGTTTGCAGCTGTTCGAGATAGGGTGTTTCGACGCCGGTCTTTTCCTTCAGAACCCGCCGCGCCGCGCCCTCCAGATCCGCATCCTCGTCGATATGGATCCAGCCGCCAGGCAGGGCCCAGTCGCCGGTGAAGGGCGCGTTCGCGCGTCGCACCAGAAGCACGGAGAGGCCCGCCGGCGACAGCGAGAAGATGGCGAGATCGACGGTGGCGATTGGTTTGAAGGCGTCATTATCGTGTGTCGTCATGATGGGAACATAGCAGGTGTGAGCCTTAGTGTAAATCTTCAACTAAGTTAGTTGACATTTGCCACTAAGCCATGTTTCTCTTTTTCGACACGAGCGAGGAGCTCGCGCCAAGAACAGGAAAACGGATATGTTCGGACTGCGCTTCATCAAGACGGAACCCACGCAATACGTCATCCAATATCAGAACGGCAAGGCCGTCCGCGAGGGCGCCGGCCTTGCCTTCTGGCATTTCTCGCCTTCGAGCTCTCTCGTGCTCGTGCCGACGGCCAGCGTCAACGATCCTTTCATCTTTCCTCTGGTGACATCAGACTTCCAGGAAGTGACGGTGCAGGGGCAGATCACCTACCGCATCGCCGAGCCGCGCCGCACGGCGGCACTTTTGAATTTCACGCTCGACCGCAGGGGCCACTATGTCTCGGAGGATCCGCAGAAGCTTTCGACCCGCGTGATCGACCGCGTTCAGGTGGCGATGCGCGCCGAGGTGCAGACGCTGTCGCTGAAGGAGGTTCTTGCTTCGGGCGAGGCGCTCGTCGCCGGAGTGGCCGAGGCGCTCAAGGTGCATCCGACGATCGAAGCGCTCGGCTTGGAGATTCTCGGCCTGTCGCTGCTTGCCGTGATGCCGAAGGCCGAGACATCAAAGGCGCTGGAAGCACATGCCCGTGAAGCCCTGCTGCGGCAGGCCGACGAGGCCATCTATAGCAGGCGCAACGCGGCGATCGAGCAGGAGCGGACGATCAAGGAAAACGAGATCGCCACCGAGATTACCCTGGAGAACAAGAGGCGGCAGGTGCGCGAAGCCCAGATGGAGGCCGAACGCGCCGTGCAGGAACGGCAGCTGCAAATCCGCCGGGAAGAAATGGCCGGCAAGATCGCGCTCGAAGAGCAGAACCGCGAGCTGGTGACGCTGGCGGCGACCAATGCCCGGGCCGAGGCCGACGCGCAGGCCTATGCGCTGACGGCGATGATGAAATCCTTCGAGGAGGCCGATCCGAAAGTGCTGCAGGCACTCGCCTCGGTCGGTATGCAGCCGGGCCAGCTGATGGCGCTCGCCTTCCGTGACCTTGCCGACAATGCGACGAAGATCGGCCAGCTGAACGTCTCGCCCGATCTTCTCAGGGAGATCTTGCAGCCGCAGGAGGGCAAGGACCGTGCCGGTCTCTGACGAGCGCAAGATCATCCTTGTCGTCAGGCCCACCCGGCTCGACGAACTCATCGCCCGGTTCAACACGGTGCAGCAAGCGCAGTTCTATGTCGAACATCTCGGCGCCGACTTCAGCGACTACCTCGCGGAGAAGAAGCGATACGAAACGGCTATATCAGAGGTGGAAGCAAGCCTGCGTGCCGTCGCCCGCGTCCAGCGCCTCGACCGCCGCTACCTCGCGAGCTTCGTCTTCGCTCCGGACGATGTCGTCGTCGTGCTCGGCCAGGATGGGCTGGTCGCCAATACGCTGAAATATCTCGACGGGCAGCCGGTGCTCGGGGTCAACCCCGATCCCAGGCGCTGGGACGGCCTGCTGCTGCCCTTCAACCCGAAGAGCCTTCCGAGAGTGATCGGCGAGGCGCTGAAGAACAAGCGGCCGATCAAACACGTCAGCATGGCCAAGGCGACGCTCAACACCGGCGCCGTCATCCACGCCGTCAACGACCTCTTCATCGGGCCGCAAAGCCACGTCTCGGCGCGCTATATCCTTCACGCAGAGGAGCGCGAGGAACGCCAGTCCTCGAGCGGCATCATCGTCTCGACAGGCATGGGATCGACCGGCTGGCTGAAGAGCCTCTACTCCGGCTGGCTCGGAGCCGCAAGCGCGCTGGGGCTCGCACCCGCCAACCGGACGATCGACATGTCCTTCGCCTGGGATGCGGATTACCTGCGTTACTTCGTGCGCGAACCCTTCCCCAGCCGCACCACCGGCACCACCATCGTCGCTGGCATCGTCTCTCAGGACCAGCCGCTCACCATCGTCTCCGAAATGCCGGAACACGGCGTCATCTTCAGCGACGGCATCGAGGCGGATTTTCTGGAGTTCAACGCCGGCACGCGGGCGGAGGTGACGCTGGCTGAGCGGCAGGGGTTGCTGGTGGTGTGATGGACGGGCTAGAGATCTGGGACCGGATACCGGAGCAGCGATTGCGCTTACAATGTTGACATCGCGCCGGGGCTTTGTCTCCGCTCAGACAAGGAGGTTCTATGAGCGATATCGCGCACAGCATCGATGAGGTTATCAAGCTCGGATATGCGGAGCTGCTGCGAGCGCACGGTTTCAGGAAGTCCGGGCGGACTTGGCATAAAGCCGATGGAGAAAACTGGCTCGTCGCCAATGTCCAGGCAAGTCGCTCAAATTTCGGTGACAGGGGGCAGTTCACGATAAATCTCGGAGCCTACATGACGTCCGTTGCTGTTCTCTCTGGACAGAGCGCAATTGATGGCAAACCCAAAGAATATGATTGCACCATTCGCGAGCGGCTGGGAAGTCTTGCTTATGGTCAAGACCATTGGTGGATCATTGAGCCGGGAGCAAACTTAAGCGGAATATCTGCTGATCTAGTGGAGAAAATGCAGTCGGTCGGCCTGCCATGGCTCGACGCCCATCGTGACCTGTCGAACGTTGCTGCGGCTCTCCGGGATAGTCCTTCTTTGCAATCGTTTAGCGCGGCTTGGCTGACGGGTGACAAGGCGGAGGCGACTCGGAGATTAAAAGCGGCAATCGCATCCAGACCTGCCGCTAAAGAGCGCTTTACTGCTTGGGCGATCAAGAATGGGATTGCGCTCTGAACGATCTGCGTGCGAGCTACCTAGCCTATGCAGGGATTGTGTCCGAGGCTGAGTCTCGACGCATCGTCTGTGCGATGCCCAAAATGTGATCGTGAATGGCTGCCGCGCTTGCTTCTGCCGTCTTTGACGTAACATCCAAATTCAGCGTAAGCGGGTGTTGGGGAGCGAGGACCTGGGCTCTTCTGCTTTTCTCCCTCGATGCCTGCGCATCAATCGATTTCAACCGCTCGCGACGCGCCGGTGTGGTAACGCGACGCGCCAACTCCTCCTCGTCACAGAGCAATCTCACAGGCACCAGCAGCGCCTCGCGTCGTTGCGCCGCGCCGGCAATTTGCTCAAAGGTTCGAAGACTGCGTTCGTCACCTTCTATGCCAGCATGGGTGAAGATGAAGTTCGCCGAGGTATGGCCATAGGCGACGATTGCATCCAGGACGGCTTGCCGGACCCTTCCGGTATATTCCCATATTCCATTCGGAAGGGGCGTCGTTCCATCGTCATCGAGCAGACGCAGTATCGGGTTGTTGAACCAATGATTATCAATGACCTTCGCGGCCAGCAGCGGGCTTAGTTCTCTCGCGATCGTCAGCTTTCCGACGCCGGGAAAGCCCAAGAGAAGAATAAATAGGTTCATGGGCTGTCTTCCTTATTCACAGCTGACTTCTCGAACCTCGCAGTCACTGCAATCCACGATTAAGAGGCGGTGACTGATTTGGTCGGGCTCATAAGATCATAAATCGTAGCGCGGCTTCGATAAGCCGTCGCTTCCTTTGGTCGTCTCAAAGGCTCATCAAATGCCTACCATGTTGGGAACCGCCTTGCCGTGGGCATCGTCTCCCGGGGATCAGCCGCTTGCCATCGTTTTCCGAGATGCCTGAACGCGGCGTCATCTTCAGAGATGGCATCGAAGCGAATTTTCTCAAGCTTAATGCCGGGACACCAGGGTGGTGATGCCGGCTAAGCGGCTGGAGTTTGCAACGGTATAGGGGCTAGCGCCCTGATTTATTTGGTATTGTTCCGGAAATGGAAGTAATATCGAGGTTTGGTTCCTTTACTTCTCTACTGTCTTCTCACGGCATGTAGTTGCTGTCGCTTTTGAGCGGAGACGAGGAGCTTTCGCAGGGATGAAGCTGAGCGGCGGCTGCTGATCAAAAATGCGTCGGGATATCGACTGTTGCTCCGGAGAGGAGCGGCGCGCCACGTTGATTGATGCAAGGAGCGGCGCCGCGGCGTGTCCTTCGAGGCTACGGCCCTTGGCCTCCGCGCCTCAGCAACCGTCTTTTGATGATAGTGTTGATCATGACGATGAATTTCCGCATGGCGGCGACGAGCGCGACCTTGGGTGGTTTGCCGGCAGCGCGCAGTCGTTTGTGGAAGGCCTTGATGGCCGGACTGCAGCGGATGGCCGAGAGCGTTGCCATGTAGAGGGCGCAGCGGACGGTGGCGCGGCCACCGGCGATGTGGCGATGGCCACGCCAGGTGCCGCTGTCGTGGGCGACCGGGGCGACGCCGACGAGGGCTGCGAGTTTCTTGTCGTCGATGGCGCCGAGTTCGGGCAGTTCGGCGATGAGCACGGCGGCGCCGACCTAGCCGATGCCTGGCACGGTCAGCAGCAGGTCGCGGCGTGCAGCCATGTCGGGTTCGGCCTCGATGGCGAGCGCGATGGCGGCATCGACGCGAGCGAGCTGGCTCTTGAGGGCGGCGAGGGTCTCGCCGATCAGGGTGGCGACGGCTTGCGGGGCGTGTTCGAGGCGGTTCTTCTCAGCGACCGCCATGTCGATGAGCTGGCGGCGGCGGGCGACCAGGGCTGCCAGAGCGATACGGCCGTCGTCGATATGGGGGATCTGTGCCGGCCGCATCGCTCTGGCGAAGTGGAGAATGACGCGGGCCTCGACCTGATCGGTCTTGGCCAGCCGGCCGCTGGCCCTGGCGAAATCGCGCACCTGGCGGGGATTGACAACGGCGACGGCAATACTGGCGGCCATCAGCGCCCTGACGATCGCCATCTCGTAACCGCCGGTGGCTCGACGACGGCCAGCTCGGCGCCGGCTATCGCCGTCGCCAGCGCGGCCCGGCCTGGCGCGTCGTTGTCGAAACGGACAACCGCGGCTTTGCCCTCGACGGCCACGTCGAAATGGGCTTTCGAGACATCGATGCCGACCATGAAAGCTTGGGCAATATGCATGGGTGCTCCTCCTTGCAACGCGGGCTCGAAGCCCAATCAACCGTTCGAGCGAAGACATCGCGACGGAGATGCTCGCTGGGGCACGAGTTCGAAACGCAAGGATGACACGCATCCCCGTCGGTCGCGCAGCCCGTTTATACGCCAACGGCAACGTACAAGGATGAGGGATGTTGGGGGATGCCGCGCCTTGGAGGGCGTCGGCGAGGCCGTGTCGATGGCGGGCGCCGTATGATTTTGCGCGGGCGCGACGCCCAAGAGAGCCTCACCCTGAGGTGCCTGTAAGGGCCTCGAAGGTCGGAGCGGGTGCGCAGGTGTCAAATGACAAGGAGCGGTGTTGCCGCACGCTCCGCACCGGCTGCCGAAGAGGAGCCGCCCTCATGGCGCACGGCCACCAAGGCCGCTAGCCGCTGCCCTGCTCCTTGTCCGCAGCCGCTGCCGAAACCAGCCCGCGTTGCGCGCGCTTCACCCCATCGGGAAGCTGAAACCAATCGTGCCTGGACTCCTCGTAGACGGAAACCAGGGGCGGTGGAAATGCCGGGTCGGCGAACGCGCCAACGGCGACGATGTAGAGGTCGGGATTGAAATCGCCTTCCCAGTATAGGGACGTGCCGCAGTTCGGGCAGAAATGGAATCGCACCTTGCGCCCCTGCGCGGCGTCCCGCTCGAAGATCCTGCGATCCCCCTCGGTCATCACTTCCGCCTTCGCGAAGATCGCGCCGCTGCCGGCCACCGCGCCGGTTCTGCGCTGGCAATCGCGGCAGTGGCAGATGCTCACCATGAGCGGATCGCCTGATGTCTTTGCGCGGAGTGATCCGCAATGGCATTGCGCAAGCCTGTTCATCCGTCAACTCGGTTGCTTTTTGCTGATCTTGTTCGTGGTCGGTTAGAGCGCTGCGTCCCATGAGAGTGTAGGAGGTTACCGCGCCGGCGCTCAAGAGCACTTCAAGGGGCGTGGGTGCGAGTCGCGTCGAAAGGAGCGGCGTTGCTGCGAGTGCTTCGAGGCTCCGCCCTGCCGGCTGCGCACCTCAGCATGAGGGTTGGCGGAGGATGCCGTGGCTGACGTCCGTTGGTGAGTGCCGAGGTCGACGAGAGGCGTTGGAGGGTGTCGGCGGCCACGAGGGAGTGACCCTGCGGTGCCCCATGAGGGCTTCGAACGGCGTGGGGGTTTGATATCGCCCTGACAGAAGCCCGGCGCGGGAGAGTGCGCCGGGCTTCGATAGTGACCGACAGCATGGGAGGAGGAGTGCTGTCTATCGGGCCAAAGCAGCTCGGAGGGCAGCGCTTCGGCTCATCACGAGGTAGTGCCGCAATGCGGCGAATTCAAGCCGATATCCACCAGCGATATCGCGCAGATGATCTCCTGCGCGGACAACCGGGGAGGCGGCGATTTATGATCGGTCGCGAACGAGGGCCGCCTAGTTGTCGCCACATGAGGCCAGTTGGCGTCGTGGCTGCCTGCCGCCGGTTTGCTCTTTTGCAGCGGCGGGTCAACGGCTTTCTGTCCGCGCAGGTTCTGTAAGATCTTCTTTCGGCATGTTCGGCAGGCATCTCCTGGATGGGTTGTCCGCGGACAACTGATGTGGTGATGCTTCATCTTGCCCGCATTTGCTGCTGCTGCCGGGAAGGCTCCTAGGTGGCTTTCCGCTTCTATGTTAATGTTCGGCATGTCTTCATGTGAGGGGGTAGATGGACAGGAAGCTCGCGGCTATCTTAGCGGCCGACGTCGTCGGGTACTCGGCGCTGATGGAGCGGGACGAGACGGGCACGTTCGAGCGTCTCACCGCGATGCGCAAAGCGCTGATCGAACCAGAAGTCACCAAGCGACGCGGCTGCATCTTCAAGCTCATGGGCGACGGCTTGCTCGCCGAATTCGGCAGCGCCGTGGATGCTGTGGAATGCGCGGTGTCGGTGCAGCGCGCGCTGAACGAGCGCAATGCGAAGGTGCCGCAAAACGAGCGGCTGGAGCTGAGGATTGGGCTCAATCTCGGTGAAGTCATTGTCGACGGCGATGACCGCTATGGAGAAGGCGTCAATGTGTCGGCGCGTCTGCAGCAACTCGCTGATCCCGGTGGCATCTGCATCTCCGGCAAAGTCGTGCGGGAGGTCGAAAAGACACTTGCCTTCGGATTTGAATCGATGGGGGAGCAGCAGGTCAAGAATATCACCGAGCCGATCACGGTGCATCGCCTCGTGCAGGAAGGGACTTCACCGGAGACGCGATTGGCGAGGCCACCTGCCCTGCCGAATAGGCCGTCGATAGCCGTGTTGGCCTTTGAGAACATGAGCGGCGATCCAGAACAGGAGTATTTTGCGGATGGACTGGTCGAGGATGTCATCACCAATCTTTCCAAAATTCCGAGCCTGTTCGTCATCGCGCGAAACTCCACCTTCGCATAAACGTCAGGCAGATCGCCAGAGAACTTGGTGTCCGCTATGTGCTGGAAGGCAGTATCCGGCGCTCAGCGAACCGGTTGCGCATCACTGCGCAACTGATCGAAGGGCGGGACGCAACCCATATCTGGGCCGACAGGTTTGAGGGCGCAGCGGAGGACATTTTCGATCTGCAGGATCAGCTAACCGAGCGGATCGTTGGTACACTTGAGCCGACGATCCGGCAGGCGGAGATCGAGCGCGCGCGACGCAAACGGCCAGGCAGCCTGGATGCCTATGATTTTTTTCTCCGCGCGTTGCCGCACACTTATGCCAACACGCCGGCGGAGTCTGATGAAGCCCTGCGGTTGCTGAGAGAGGCCTTGCGTCTTGATCCCGACTACGCCTGCGCACATGGCTATGCCGCCTGGGGATACGAGCAGCGTTTCCTGCGCGGCGGCTTCCATCCCGAGGATAGAGCCGCTGCGCTTAGACACGCGCACGCGGCACTCGCGACAGGCCGGGACGATCCGCAGGCGCTTTGCCTCGGAGCTTTCGTCCATGCCACGATAACCCACGGTTACGAGCGCTCGATCAACGCGCTTGACAGGGCACTGATGCTGGACGGCAATTCGTCGCTCGCTTACGGATTAAGCGCGATGGTCCACATGTTCAACGAAACTTACGACCGGTCACGCGACCATGCATTCAAGGCGCTTCGGCTAAGCCCACTCGATCCAATGAACTACCATTCCTATCTCGCATTGGCTTGGGTCAGCCTGTTTACCTCGCAGTTCGAGGAGGCGGTAAAGTATTCAGCTCTCGGCATCCAGGTGAACCCCGGTTTTAGCATCCTTCATGCCAGCCTGGTGGCAAGTTATGCCAATCTCGATCGGCTGGAGGCCGCTCGAGCCGCTGCCGGGCGCCTCCTGCAGGTCGCGCCTGGCTGGACGATAGGCGAGTTTGTCCGGATGGACGTGGTGCGGCCTCAGCTAATGAATGGGCTGGCGTTGGCGTTGCGCAAGGCCGGACTGCCGGAATAGAACTGCCTTCCATCTAATGGTTTACGGGCGCGAATTTGCTCTTCTGGCGCCGCAAGGATGCCATGCCCGCGAAAGTGCATGAACCATGGCTTTGCCGAAGTAACGAAAGCAACGGTCGATTTGGCTTCCGTACAAGAAATTATACACGTAAAATCATCGACTTGAGATTTTCTAAGCCGAGGCAGTTCCTGCCTTGCGGCGCTTGGAGCGGCAGCGGGCGCCCTCCCCTCACTCGAAATCTCCGGAGGAATGCAACGGCTTGCATCCTTTAGCCGCACCCGGCGTTATCCACGAAGCAATTCGGAGGATAGGGTAATGGTTGATGCGCTCCACCTCAAGAGATATCCCCTCGCCACGGCGATGGTCGCCGCCACCGTCGGGGCGATCGTGTTTATGCAGGCAAGGCAGCGCAGCTCGCTGGCGCCGCCGGCGGCAGTCGCCTGGTCCGGTGACGATCACGGGCGCAGCGCGGCGACACCCGAGGCCATTCCGATGAGCGGCCTTCGCGATGTGTTCTGGCGCGTCTTCCATGAGGTCCTCGACGACCGGGTCACCCTCATTGCGGCGGGCGTGACCTTCTATCTGCTCCTGGCACTGTTTCCGGCCTTGGCAGCCTTGGTCTCGCTTTATGGCCTGGTGGCGGATCCCATCACCATCTCCGAACATCTTCGCGAGCTCGCCGTGCTTCTGCCGCCCGGCGCATTCGATCTTCTTGCCGACCAGATCAAGGCGCTGGTCGAAAACCGCGAGAGCACGCTCGGCATTACCTTTTTCGTCGGTCTTGGCATTGCACTGTGGAGCACGCATAGCGGCACGCTGGCGATCTTCGACGCAATGAACGTCGCCTATGAGGAGAGGGAGAAGCGCAGCCTGGTGCGGCTGAATCTGATCGGGCTCTGCTTTACCCTCTGCGCGATGGTTTTTGCGGTCGTCATGGTGGCGCTCGTCGGCGTGATGCCTGTCGTGCTCTCCTATCTCTGGCTCGACCAGTTCCAGGAGCAGATGGCGCTTCTCTTGAGATGGCCGCTGCTTCTCTTCGTCGCCGCGGTGGCCGTGACCTTGGTCTACCGTTTCGGCCCGAGCCGCGAGCCCGCCAGGATCCGGTGGATGACATGGGGCGCGGGGCTGACTGCGCTCGCCTGGGCCGCCATGTCGCTTGGCTTCTCTTTCTATCTCGAGCATTTCGCCAATTACAACGCGACCTATGGCACCCTTGGCGCGTTGATCGGCTTTCTCATCTGGATCTGGCTTTCCGTAGTCATTCTCATTGTCGGCGCGGAGCTCAATGCCGAGCTGGAGCATCAGACGGCGCGGGACACGACGACGGGCCATCCGCTGCCGATGGGTGCGCGCGGCGCCTATGTCGCCGATACTCTGGGCGAGATCGCGAGCTGAGCGTCTCGGCACGAGGCCGAAAGGGTGAGCGGTTTTCGGACTGCATCATCGCCACTCTTAATCGAGCAGTCTCGATGACTGCTCCCCGATTTGATGTATCTTGTCCTTCGGCAGGTTCGACAGAGGAGACGATCATGACCGCCCCGCATCCTTCCAAAACCCATATCGGCAATCATGCCCTGCATCCCGAAACGCAGATGCTGAACTACGGCTACGATCCCGAACTTTCGGAAGGGGCGGTCAAGCCGCCGGTGTTTCTGACCTCCACCTTCGTCTTCAATTCCGCCGAGGATGGCCGCGATTTCTTCGATTATGTCTCCGGCCGTCGCGAGCCGCCGGCCGGCAAGGGCGCCGGCCTCGTCTATTCGCGCTTCAATCATCCGAACAGCGAGATCGTGGAGGACAGGCTCGCCGTTTACGAGCGGACGGAAAGCGGTGCGCTCTTCTCTTCCGGCATGGCGGCGATCGCCACCACTCTATTCGCCTTCGTCCGGCCGGGGGATGCGATCCTGCATTCGCAGCCGCTCTATGGCGGCACGGAAACCTTACTGGCGAAAACCTTCCTCAATTTCGGCGTCGCGGCGGTCGGCTTTGCCGATGGCGTCAGCGAGGCATCGGTGCAGAAGGCGGCGGATGAGGCAGCCGGCAAGGGTCGCGTGTCCGTGATCCTGATCGAGACGCCCGCCAACCCGACCAACAGTCTGGTGGACGTTGCGATGATCCGGCGCGTGGCCGATGCAATCGGCGCAACGCAGGGGCATGTACCGGTCGTCGTCTGCGACAATACCCTGCTCGGGCCGGTCTTCCAGCGGCCGATCGAGCATGGCGCCGATATCTCGCTCTATTCGCTGACCAAATATGTCGGAGGCCATTCCGATCTGATCGCCGGCGCAGTCCTCGGGCGCAAGGCTGTCATCAAACAGGTCAAGGCGCTGCGCGGCGCGATCGGTACGCAGCTCGATCCGCATTCCTGCTGGATGCTCGGCCGGTCGCTCGAAACGCTGCAGCTACGCATGGAGCGGGCGAACAGCAATGCGCGAGCGGTGGCCGATTTTCTGCGGGATCATCCGAAGGTCGAGACGGTTCATTATCTCCCCTACCACGATCCGGATTCGCCGTCGGGCCGCACCTTCGCCGCGCAATGCACCGGCGCCGGCTCGACCTTCTCCTTCGATATCCGCGGTGGCCAGCCGGCCTCCTTCAAATTCCTGAACGCGCTGCAGGTCTTTAAGCTCGCCGTCAGCCTCGGTGGCACGGAATCGCTCGCAAGCCACCCCGCCGCCATGACGCATTCCGGCGTGCCTGCCGATGTCAGGGAGCGCATCGGCGTGCTGGAATCGACAATCCGGCTGTCGATCGGCATCGAGCATCCGGATGATCTGATCGCCGACCTGGAACTGGCGCTGCAGGCCGTTTGATGCGGCGCACGGAATCGATACCCGGCAGCGCCGGGCATCGAGGTTGAGGTTACTTGTCGTCTGTCGTCAGGTCCGTCTCGTCGGTATTGAGCACGAACACCGCAAGCAGGCGCGCCGGTTTTGTCTTGCTGGCATTCTTGCTGACGGCGTGATGATCGCCGGGAAATTCGGGAAAGCTCTCGCCGGCCTTGTAGGTCTTCTCCGGCCCGTCATTCACCTTGCTAGTGATCGCCCCTTCGAGAACGGTGGCGTAGATGAAGGCCGACTTCGGGTGCGTATGGCCGGGCGACTGGCCCCCCGGTTCATATTCCACCAGCACGGCCTTCATGCTCTTGCCGGGAACATTGGGCAGCTTCTGGTCAAAGACGAGGGTCACCTTGGCTTTGCCGCCAGCGGCGTCAGCGTGAGTGCCGGCGGCAAGGACAAGCGCAAAGGCCGCCGCCGAGATTATTTTCCTGAGCATGTCTGGTCTCCTCAGTCGATGGGAATGGCGATAAGCGCCGGTTTGCTATCAGGCGCTCTTCTTCTGGGGCGGCTGCTGGCTTAGCCAGTCGTCGAAACGGATCTTGCCGAGCCGCGCATTAGGACCAGCCACCAGCGACGTGTCGTCGAGTTCGACGCCAAAATAGCGGGCGTGCGGATCCGCCATCACCTGGCGCGGATCGTTCGTCGCCTTGAAGAGGCGCATGACGATATCGGTCAGCCGAATCTTCTCGGGGCCGCCGATTTCGATCATGCCGTTGACGGGTGCAGAGAGCGCCACGTCCGCCATGACGTCGGCGACGTCGTCCGAGGCGATCGGCTGAAGATAGGCCGGCGACAGATGCACCGCCTGGCCGACCGTGTTCGACTGGGCGATGCCGGCCATAAATTCATGAAACTGGGTGGAGTGCACGATGGTATAGGGAATGCCGGAGTCCTTGATCAGCTGTTCCTGCACCATCTTGGCCCGCATATACCCGCTGCCCTGCAGCCGCTCCATGCCGACGATCGACAGAGCGATGTGGTGCTTCACGCCGGCTGCAGCCCCTGCCTTGAGCAGGTTGCGGCCGGAGGTCTGGAAGAATTCGAGCACGGCCTGGTCTTCGAATGAAGGCGAGTTGGCGAGGTCGAGTACCACCTGCGCCCCGGCAAGCGCTTCGACGACGCCCTTGCCGGTGATCGTGTCGACGCCCGAATTCGGCGAGGCCGCCAAAACGTCGTGTCCCGTCTTGCGCAACCTTTCCACGGTCTTCGATCCGATGAGGCCGGTCCCGCCGATAACAACGATCTTCATGGTAATCTCCCTAGTGCTTTCGAGGAATGTCCTCTGTTGATTGTAAGGTGCGGCCGCAAACGCCTCGCGGATTTTCCGGCCGGCCGAGCACAGCCGACCGCCAAGAGAATGCGCCGGATCGGGAGTTCGAACCATTCTCTCTCTGTCGCGGTCGTCCTATGCCAAGGCTGTAGCGCGGCTCACCTGCGGTCGAGGTGTGGCGTCGGAGAAGAGAAGGCTGGTGTCATCCGGCATCGGCCGGACGTGCCGTTGGTGGAGATGACCGAGGCTGAGAATATCATCACGATCGCGCAGGCCTGCCGGCTTCGCCACGGAGACGGAGGCGTCCAAGCGTTGGGTTGCGGGGTGGGAGACGCGATCCGCGCACTTTGCAATCGTGGATGCAGGGTGACGTTGTTAGGACGCCCGGGCGGCGTCCCAATCCGGCGGCCCGCGAAATTCGATCCCATAACGTTCCGCAAGCTGGAGCAACCGATCCATATGCTCCGGCAGACGAGGAGCGTGCGCAGCTGCCTCGATGAAGAATTCTTCCATGCCACCCGGCGTCAGAATGGTGAGGTTGCGTCCGGGAGAAGCGCTTGCCACTCGAAATGTGTGCGGCACGCCACGCGGCAGGAAGATCGATCTTCCCGCGGCGACCGGGACGATCGCGCCGTTCAGCCAGAACTCATAGTCGCCTTCGATCACATGGATCACTTCGTCCTCGTTGTGATGAATGTGGACGGGCGGCCCGCCGCCGGCAGGCACGGTGCCTTCAAAAACTCCGACAATTCCGCCGCTCTCAAATCGCCCCACGTGTATGGTGTAGGAAGTGTCCATCCAGCTTACGGTCCGCCCGATGCCCCCAACGACATTCATGGCAATTTCCTTCCAAGGTTGAATGGAATAGAGTCTTATACTGCTTTCCAAATTTATTGCTGGAAGCGGCTGCACGGAAATTGAATGATCATATAGGGGATATTGAGTTCGTGAATTTCTCAGCCCTCGATCTCAATCTGTTGCGTGTATTCGACGCCATGATGGCGGAGCTCTCGACCGTGCGAGCCGGCGAGCGTGTCGGCTTGTCGCAGCCGGCCGTGAGTTCGGCGTTGGGAAGACTGCGCACGCTCCTGGACGACGAATTGTTCGTCCGGGAAGGCAATCAGATGATGCCGACCGCCCGGGCGCTCGAGCTGCGTGAACCGATAAGGCAAGCCCTGGCCGGCATGGAAGAGGCATTGGCGACGAACGCTGCCTTCGACCCCGCTACCTCGAGCCGATCCTTCATGCTGGTCGGATCGGACTACTTCTCCTCGCTGTTGATGCCGCCTCTCGCTGCGCGCCTGGCCAAAGCGGCGCCCTCTATCATCCTGCAGATGATCGATCATGCATCATCGGAAGTCTTCGAGATGCTGCGTGACGGCCGGGCTGATATCGTTATCGATCGGTCGCTCGAACCGCCTGAATGGATTGTAAGCCGTAAGCTTTTTCAATCATGGCTGGTATGCGTCGCCAAGCAAGGACATCCGCTCCTTGCCAGCCATGGCATTTGTCCAGGAGACGCCATACCGGCGGACGTCTTCTGCGCTGTTCCCCACGTCCTGCGCTCGGCCGATGGCAGCAGGACGGGGACGATCGATCCCGCCCTTGCACGCCTGGGTCTCGCCAGGCGTGTCATGGTCACGGTGCCGCATTTCCACGCGGTCGCTCTTGCTGTTGAAGCGAGCGAAATGCTGGGGAGCATTCCGGTTCATTTCGCGCGCATGTTGACCGGCCGGCTGATGCTCGACGTGTTCATGCCCCCAATGGATTCGCCGAAAATGGACGTGACCATGTATTGGCTTCGTCGTTTCGATCGCGATCCGGGGAGTGTCTGGCTTCGGGATCAGATTGCGGGCGCCCTCGCCGCACCGGAGCCGCCTTGATTTCGAATATCGATCGAGCCAGATCACAAGAGGATTGAAACCGGCAGCGCAAGTGCCTGATGGCGGTCTTCTCAGAAGAGGCGGACAGCCTCGAAAAGCGCCGTGAGCCCGATGCCGCCGCCGATGCCGATCATGGCGAGGCCGGTTGTGCCTGGTGCCCAGCCGTCCCTGCGGATCAGCTGGCCGTAGAGCCGGGTGACCAGGATCGCGCCGGATGCGCCGAAGGGATGGCCAAGAGCGATGGCGCCGCCCTCTTTGTTGACCGTGTCGGCTGATAGATCCAGCTGATCGAGCGACGCCAGAACCTGGGCCGCGAAAGCCTCGTTGAATTCGATGGCGTCGATTGCGGAAAGGGACAGGTGAGGCTGGCGCTGCAGAAGCTTGTCCGTCGAGGCGACCGGGCCGATGCCGAGCAGGTTGGGGTCGACGCCGGCGGCGGCGCTGTCGATGAAGGCGATGCCTTTTTCGATGCCGAGGCTCTTCGCCATGCCGCGGCTCATGACGAGCACCAGGCAGGCGCCGTCGTTCACAGGGCAAGCATTGCCTGCCGTCACCGAGCCATCCGCCAGGAAAACGGGTTTCAGCTTTGCGAGCGCCTCGAGCGAGGTCGTCGGGCGCGGACATTCGTCTCGCGTTACGGGGCCGCCGGCGGTGGCGATCTCGACGATCTCCGGCCGGAAGCGGCCTGCTTCGGCTGCTGCGACGGCGAGCCGGTGACTGCGTAGGGCGAACTCATCCTGAAGCCGGCGCGAGATGTCAAATTTGCGCGCAACATTTTCGGCGGCGATGCCCATCTCGGGATCGCCGATCGCCTCAGGTGAAAACCGCGCCCGCCCGTAAAAGCGCGGCACTGCGCCATTCGTCTTCGGTCGTTCCACGCGCCACGGCGCAGTGCTGACGCTTTCGACGCCACCGGCAAGGAAACACGAACCGGCCTTCGCCTGGATCAGCCGGGCGGCCATGATGATCGCTTCGAGGCCGGAACCGCATTGCCGGTCGATCGCAACACCGGGAACGGCCATGGGCAGGCCGGCATGGAGGGCGGCCAGCCGGCCGATATTGCCGCCGCCGCCGGCGGCATTGCCGACCAGCACGTCGTCGATGGCATCAGGCGCAACGCCTGTTTCTGCGACGATCCGGCGGATGATGGGGGTAAGCAGGTCTTCGGCTGCAACCGTCGACAGCGAGCCGAAGGCCCGGCCGATCGGCGTGCGGTAGGCGGCGACCACGACCGGCTGCCAATCCTCGTCAGGCTGATAGGCGTAGGACAAGACCGTCTCCCGAAATCACCGATGCCTCTACCTGCCCGCGCGCGATCTTGCCGCTGCTCGTCATCGGCCAGGCGCCGATATGGTAGAATTGCCTGGGGATCTTGAACCTTGCAAGCCTGCCTGCGCAATGCTCGGCAAGCATTTTCGCATCCATCGCCTCCCCCGAGACGACGGCAACGATGCTTTGGCCGTAATAGGGATCCGGCCGCCCGAAGACGACGGCATCTTCGACGCCGCGGCAGGTTTTGAGCGCGCTCTCGACCTCGGCGGGATAGACGTTGTTGCCGCCCGATATCATCATGCCGCCCGCCCGGCCGATCACCCGCAGCATGCCGTTTGCATCGATCTCGCCGAGATCGCCGACAGTCGCGCCCGCCGGGGTGACCCGGAACGCCTGGCCGTCGTCGCCCCAGAGATAGCCGTCGGCAATCAGGTCGCTGTTGACGAAGATGGTGCCCGGCACATCGGTGCCGACATCGTTTTCTTCCGGGTCGCGAATGGAGATTTCGACGCCGGGATAGGCTCGCCCGACCCGGTCGATCGGAAAATCGGTCGCGCCGCCAACGAGCGTCGAAACGGTCATGAAACCGATTTCGGAGGCGCCGTAATATTCCCGGATGCGCGCCTTCGGAAAAAGTCGGCGCATTGATTGGACTTCGTTGAGGTTCAGCTTGGCGCCGGCGGTCAGCACCTCGCGTAAGGATTCCATCGGCTCGCTCCATGCCCGGGCGATGCCCGCTATATGGGTGGGCACGGCAACCAGCCGCTCTATCTTTTCTGAGGAGAGAATGCGCGCGACCGCGCCGGCATCCCATTTCCCGATCGAGTGGAAGGTTGCTCCGGCATCGAGCGCTTCGACGAGTGCGTAAAGCGCGAGCCCATGCGCCAGCGCTCCCGGGCACAGGGTCGAGGGCGCGTCCTGGAGTTCGAACACGAGGCGTCCCCGGTCGAGGCTCCGGCGCCATTGCTCGCGCGAGCGATAATAGGCCTTCGGTTCGGCTGTCGTGCCCGAGGTAAAACCGATCAGGAAGATCCCCTCGGCATCGACGGGCATATCGTCCCCCATCGCCGTGAGGTCGAAGGGTTCCGCTCCGGCGACGATGACAGGGATGCCGAGCCTGCGACCGATTTCGGCGCTCGGGCTGGCAGCATCATCGACGACAAGCGCGTCAGGCGCCAGGCGCTCGACGATGCGCTCGATCGTTGCCTCCGGCATCATCGGATCGATGACCGCGCAGGCATTCGCCAGCGCGGTGGCGGCGATAAAATACTCTGCAAAACCGATGTGATTACCGAGGCTGACCGCTACAAGCTTCTCGACGCCGGGAAGATCGAATGAACGGCCGTTCGAGCGCGGAAGCGCCTGGATGAATCGGTAGATCGCGCCGGCGCGGCTATAGAGTTCGCCATAGCTTAAGGAGTTGCCGTCGATCACGACCGCCGGCTTGTCAGGTCTATCCGTGGCGTGTCGACGAAGCTCCGCGTGGATCGGCATGGGTCAGCCCTGCGACAAGGCGGCTCTGGTCGCCTCGGGGATCGGCGTAGGGCGGCTGTCGGAAAGGCCGACGCAGACCCAGACGAGCCCGCCCGATGCGCAATGGGCGCCATCGCGCTGGCGAAAGAGCTCGATCGTAAAGGAGAGGCTCGACCTGCCGATCTTCTCGACCTTGACCTTCGCCTCCACGACATCGTCGACGTCGATCGGGCTGTGAAAGGTGATCTCCGCCTTCTTGACGTGATAGGCAACGCCTGAGGTGGTGTGGCGGAAGTGGCTGAGGATCTCGCGGTGGCGCAGGAACTCGACGACCGCATCCTCGCAATAATCGAGGTAAACCGAATTGTGGACATGACCATAGATGTCGATGTCTCGCATCGAGACCCGGAACGATGCTAAAGGCCTGTCGTCAACGCTCATTCGATCACCGAAATTTCGACGGCGTGTTCTAACCGACTGTGTGGGGGATGCAAATGCAATATCAGGCGGTCGTGCGAAAATTCGGGCCGGCCGAGGAGGTCGTCGGGATCGAACGGGCCGAACTGGCGCCGCTCTCGCGCGACCAGGTTCGCGTCCGCCTGCTGGCGCGCTCGATCAATCCCTCCGATATCATCACCATCTCAGGCGCCTATGCCGGCCGCACGACCCTGCCGTTCATCCCCGGCTTCGAAGCCTTGGGCGTGGTCGAGGCATGCGGCGAAGAGGTTCGTGGGCTTGTGCCAGGGGCGCGCGTGCTGCCGGTACGCAGCGCCGGCGGATGGCAGGAATTCAAGGATACCGATCCGAGCTGGTGCCTTCGCGTACCCGACGCGCTTTCCGATTTCGAAGCCGCGACCAGCTACGTCAATCCGATGACGGCCTGGCTGATGCTGCATAAGAAGATCGGGCTGAGGCCCGGCATGCGCATCGCCATCAATGCCGCCGCCTCCTCGATCGGATCGATCCTGATCGGCATGGCGAACGCCGTTGGCGTCGAGCCGATCGCAATCGTCCGCAGCGAAGAATCCCTCGCGCGCCTCCGTGGCCGGCTGGAGGCGGTTATCGTCGAAAGGGCGGATGGCGATCTCGCGGCCTGCCTCGCCGGCAGGTCCGGGCTCGATGCAGTGCTCGATTGCGTCGGCGGCCCGCGCGCCTCGGTACTTGCCGATGCGCTGAAGCCTGGCGGTTACTTCCTGCATTATGGTCTGCTTTCGGGTGAGAGCATCCCGCCGTCATTCTGGTCGTCCCATCCCGAAATCGCCTTTTCCTATTGTCACCTTAGGGAATGGGTTCACTCCGAGGCGATGGTCGAGGTCCAGCGCGCCTATTCCGAAGTTGCTACGCAGATCGAGGGCAAGGTCATCGCGACCGAGGTGCGGGAGGTCTTTCCGCTGGAAAAGATCGGCAATGCGCTCCGCTCTGCCCTGCCTTTCCGGACGGGTGGCAAGGTGCTGCTGGCGTGAGGGGCGCCTGGGTGAGTGGAGAGAGGTTGCGACCCGCATTATTGTCCGTCGATGTTTTCATGCGGCACGCGTCAGGTAAGCGACAGCTGCGCCGCACACCAGTCCCAGACCGCGTCCACGGCCTTTCGCGGCGATGAGGAGCGTTTGCGCACGAGGAAGTAATCGGCTCCGATGGTCGCCGTCGCATCCGTCACCCGCACCAGCCGCCCTGCTTCGAGATCGGCCGTGACGAAAGCCCGGCAGGCGAGCACGACGCCCTGGCCCGCGAGCGCGGCGTCGAGCGCCAGGGTCGTATGGTTGAAGGCCGCGCCGGGCAGCTTCTCGCGCGTGCGCAGGAATACCGGCCAGTGATCGTGCGAGTCGTGCAGAAGCGGCAGCTTGCGAAGCTGTTCGCCGCTTAAGGGCAAGGTCAGGCCCTTGACCAGATGCGGGCTGGCGACCGCCACAAGCTCCTGTCGGAACAAGAGCTGTGTCTGCAGGTTCGCGGGAAAAGGCGGGCGGGTGAGGCGCACCGCGATGTCTACTTGGTCGCGGTCGAAATCGGCGAGCGCCTCGGTGGCGACCGTCCTCAGATCGATGTCGGGAAGGGCCGCGTAGAGCTCGGCGAGCCGCGGGATCAACAGCCTGGTGGCGACCGTGGGGGTGGCGGTGATCGTTACCATTTCCGGCCGGTCGAGAAGCCGCGCGGTCGCTTCGGCAAGCGTATCGAAGGCGCGGGTCACGTCCGCCAGATAGGCCGTGCCATAGGCAGTGAGCGCAAGGCCGCGGGCAAGGCGTTGGAACAGCCTGAGGCCGAGCTGATCCTCCAGCGCGCGAACCTGCTGCGCGACCGCCCCCTGCGTGACGCCCAGTTCTTCGGCGGCGGCGCGGAAATTCAGCCTGCGGCCGGAAACCTCGAAGGCGCGCAGGGCATTGAGGGACGGCAGCGTGCGGCGGGATTGGTTCATCGGCATATCCAGTAGATTTTCTACAGTCTGGCAGCTTTCTTTCTCGCGCGAAAGTCCCATCAGCATCTGCCATAATGCTGCGCAAAATCAGCTATCGGAGGTTTCAATGTCTGAAGGAAAAGTCGCTCTCATCACCGCCGGCGGGTCCGGCATGGGGGCGGCGGCCGCCAGGAGGCTCGCCGCGGACGGCTATCGCGTCGCTGTTCTCTCTTCCTCCGGCAAGGGAGAGGCGCTGGCAAATGAGCTCGGCGGCGTCGGCGTCACCGGCTCGAACCAGTCGAACGACGACCTGAAGCGGCTCGTCGATCTGGCGATGGAGCGATGGGGGCGGATCGACGCGCTGGTCAATTCCGCCGGTCACGGCCCGCGTGCGCCGATCCTCGAAATTTCAGACGAGGACTGGCACAAGGGCATGGAGGTCTATTTCCTCAGCGCCGTGCGGCCGACCCGCCTGGTGACGCCGATCATGGAAGCCCAGGGCGGCGGTGCGATCGTTAACATTTCGACGGCATGGGCCTTCGAGCCTTCGCCGATGTTCCCGACCTCTGCGGTCGCCCGCGCGGGACTGGCAAGCTTCACCAAAATTTTCGCCGACACCTATGCGGCCAAGAACATCCGCATGAACAACGTCCTGCCCGGCTGGATCGACAGCCTGCCCGCGACCGACGAGCGGCGGGACAGCGTTCCGATGGGCCGCTACGGCACGAGCGATGAAATCGCCGCCACCATCGCCTTCCTCCTGTCGGAAGGTGCGGGCTACATCACCGGCCAGAACATCCGCGTCGACGGCGGCATCGCCCGTTCCGTCTGAGCGACTGCCGGTGGATCTGACTGACATCGATGCCTCGGCATGGGCGGAGCTGGAAACGGCTGCGGCGGATCCGCAGTCGGGTTTCCGCTATGTGAGCCTCTGCTCCGTCGATACCGAGGCGAAGCCGCAGGCGCGCATGGTCGTACTGCGTGCGGCCGATAGGTCGGCGCGGTGTCTCGAATTTCATACGGATACGCGCAGCTCCAAATGGCTGGAACTTTCAGTCAATTCCCGCGCCACGATCCTCGGCTTTAGCGCCGAGAGCCGGCTGCAGCTTCGGCTTCAAGGGGCGGTCGAGCTTCATGGGCCGGGAAGCGGAGGTGCTAATGCCGCGTGGGGCAGGCTGCCCGCGCGGACGCGGATGACCTATGCGGGCGGCCCGCCCGGGGACGAGCGCGCCTTCGAAATGATCGACGCGGCAGAGCCTGCGGATGAGGCCGAGGGGAAGACGCGCTTTGGCGTCTTGATCTTCCGGGCCTGGACGCTGGATTGGTTCCAGCTGCGGCGGCAGGACAATCGTCGCGCGCTGTTCTGTTATGACGAAGCCGGTGCCCTCTCTTCTTGCCGCTGGGTCAATCCCTGACCTGAAATCGGCGCGCTTTCGGACGTCGAGTGGAGGCGATCAATCGTCCCTGGGGGCGGTCCGATTTCGGCGTCGCCAGCCCGTGAGTTCCAGCGTCAGGATGCGAGTTTCGAGCAGGTTGAAGATGCGCAGCACCGCCTGGATCGCCTCGAAGGGCTTGGTCAGGAAATCCTTTGCGCCGAGGGAAAGCGGATGGACGGCCGAGCGAAATCAGGAGTAGCATCCGCGGCAGCGGCAGGTCGCCGAAACGGCCGGCCACGGGAGACGCGATGATGAAGCACAGACTGTTTCGCCTGATGTTCGGGGTGCTGGCATTTGCTTCCGCACCGCCGGTTTCCGATGCCTTTGCCGCAGCCCAGCCCATCTTCTGGAGCGCTTTGCGGCCGGCCGACCAGGCCAAGGCAACAATGCCGCTGTCGGGCAAGACGGTCAGCGGCCCGCAGGGCGAAACGTTTGCCTGGCATGACGAAGGCCAGCCGGTCGCATTGACGGGCTTCGTGCTGCCGGTCGACCAGGATGGTGATCTCGTCTACGAATTCATGCTCGTCCCGTGGGCCGGAGCCTGCAGCCACATGCCTTCCCCTCCGCCCAATCAGCTGGTCCGCGTCGTTCCGCAGGAGCCTCTGCACCTCGAAAGAATGTACGAGCCCGTCACCGTAACGGGCAGCCTGCGGCCCGGCTTGGACCAGGCGCAGTTCTTCATGATCGACGGCGTCCGCGTCCTTGCCTACGGCTACAGCATGAGCCATGCCCAGGTGGCGAAAGCGACGGCGACCGATGATCCCGATCTGCTGACGCTCTCGCCTTTCGGCATTCTGCCTCGCTAGCGGAACGGCTTCTTGCATGAGTGCTGCCAGCCGCGTATATACATAACTATATATACGATCCGTGGAGCGTTCTCTATGCCGCAATATGCGCGCGTCTTTCAATCCGGCAATTCGCAGGCCGTCCGGCTGCCGAAGGAGTTTCGCTTCGACGTCGATCAGGTGGAAGTGACACGGGAAGGCGATGCGATCATTCTGCGGCCGCGGACCGATCACGGCGGCCGCTGGGCCTCGTTGCGCAGCGCCCTGGAGCGCGGCCTCAGCGACGATTTCATGGCGGAGGGACGTGAGCAGCCAGAAGATCAGGAGAGAACTGGCCTTCAGGACTTGTTCAAGTGATCACTCATCTCATCGATACCAATGCGGTTATCGCTCTGATCGGCCGGAAGTCCGACATGCTGCTCGCCCACGTCATGGACAGCGACGAGGGATCGATCGGGCTGTCGAGCATCGTCATGCACGAGCTCTATTACGGCGCCTACAAGAGCGCGAAAATTTCCTACAATCTCGAAACCCTGCGCCTGTTCATGGCGGATTTCCCGACCGTCGGTTTCGAGCGCGAGGATGCGCTGGCCGCTGGAGAGATCCGCGCGGCGTTGGCGGCAAAGGGAACACCGATCGGTCCTTATGATGTGCTGTTAGCCGCGCAGGCGAAGACGCGGGACCTTGTTCTTATTACGAACAACGTCGGGGAGTTCCGGCGCGTGGATGGCCTGCGCGTCGAGGATTGGACGACCGTGCGGTAGCCCCGGAGAGCTTCAGCCGGCGTTTCGGCACGCACTATCCGCCTCTTCACGCAGCCGGTTTATACGGAGAGGAATCCACACTGCCTTCACTCATATCAGATGTCGAAGGCGCTCGGCAGGATCACCACGTCGCGGATCGTCACGTTGCGCGGCCGGGTCAGCATGAAGAGCACTGCTTCCGCGACGTCGCGGGGTTCGATCAGCGCGCCCGCCTCTTTTGCCTTGCGCAGGTTTTCCGCAGGCCAGTCTTTCAGCAGAGCGCTGCTGACAGGTCCGGGCGAGACGGACCCGACGCGGATGCCGTTCTTGAGGAGCTGCCGCCGCATGGTCTGGACGAAGCAATGCATCGCCCATTTCGAAGGCGAATAGACCGGCTCCCACGGGACCGGGGCATGGCCCGCGACCGAACTGGTGACGATGATGTCTCCCGTCCCTCTCTCGATCATGTGCGGCATGACCGTCCGGACGTTCTTGATGACCACGTTGACGTTCAGATTGAGCATGCGGTCGATCGCATCGAGGTCGGCATCCGCCAGATCCCCGCCGATATAGGTGCCGGCATTGGCATGGAAGATGTCGAGCTGGCCGGCCTTCGAGAGAATGCCGTCCAGCAGGCCGGCGCAATCCTCGGGTTTCAGAAGGTCGAGCGGCAGCGCGATCGCCCTCTCGCCGAGCCTGCCGCAGGCCGCACTCAGCGCCGCCTCGTCCCGATCGATCATCACGACCGTGCCGCGCGCCGCGATGATCGCCTCGGTCGTCGCCAATCCAATACCCGAGGCAGCTCCAGTAATGGCCGCGACTTTACCTTGCAAATCCTTCATGTCCACTCCTCCAAATGTGTCGATCATCTATCGCATGCGGGGTCGGTCATGGCTAGAAGTTCGCGGCGTGGCGGGGATGATCTGGGCGATTGGGCGGTGGTGCCTCTGAACTCTCTTCCGTCAAGCTCGGGCTTGTCCCGAGCACTTGCTTCCGGTCGATAGGGCAGCAGATCCTCGGCACAAGGCCGAAGACGACGCCGAGTAAAAATGAAACGGCTGCGGAAAAGTGGCCGGAGGCTAACCCCACACTCCTCATTCCTGTGCCTGTCACAGGAATCCAGCCACCGCGCGTCCGCGCGCTGAATGACTATCTTGAAAACAACGGAGTTTCCTAGCCCAAGGACTTGGGCGCGCTGGATCCCTGTCCCTCGGGCGAAGCCTGAGGTCAAAGGAATGAGGGAAGGATAGGTGGTGCCCGCGCCCCACGAACCATCACGTGCGGCGAGGATCGGAAGCTTGGTCGGTTGTAGCCGCCCCAGGACATTTACAAAAAAAACCGGGCGCGGTCGAAACCGCGCCCGGGCCGAAATGGCTGCCTTTATCAGACGAGGTCGAAGCGGTCGGCGTTCATGACCTTGTTCCAGGCGGCGACGAAGTCCTTGACGAACTTCTGCTTGGCGTCGGCCTGGCCGTAGACTTCGGCGAAGGCGCGCAGCTGCGAGTGCGAGCCGAAGATCAGGTCGACGCGGGTACCGGTCCACTTAGGCGCACCCGTCTTGCGGTCGCGGCCTTCATAGACGCCGTCCTTGCCGGCGGCGGGAACCCACTGCGTGGCCATGTCGAGCAGGTTGACGAAGAAGTCGTTCGTCAGTGTCTCGGGGCGCGAGGTGAAGACGCCGTGCTCGGGATTGCCTGCCTTCAGCACGCGCAGGCCGCCGACGAGGACGGTCATCTCAGGCCCGGTCAGCGTCAAGAGCTGGGCGCGGTCGACGAGCGCTTCTTCCGGCTTCATGAACTGATGGCGCTTGTCGTTCACATAGTTGCGGAAGCCGTCGATGCGGGGCTCGAGCGGCGCGAAGGAATGCGCGTCGGTCTGGGCTTCGGACGCGTCCATGCGGCCCGGCGTGAAGGGCACGCTGACGGCGTTGCCGCCCGCTGCCGCGGCCTTTTCGACGCCGGCAGCACCGGCAAGCACGATCAGATCGGCGAGCGAGATCTTCTTAGCCCCCGTCTGGGCTGCGTTGAAGTCCTTCTGGATGCCTTCGAGAACACCGAGCACCTTGGCGAGCTGCGCCGGCTGGTTGGCTTCCCAGTCCTTCTGCGGGGCAAGACGGATGCGCGCGCCATTGGCGCCGCCGCGCTTGTCGGAACCGCGGAAGGTCGAGGCCGACGCCCAGGCGGTCGAGACCAGTTCCTGCACGGAAAGGCCCGTGGCGAGAACCTTGGCCTTGAGGTCGGCAATGTCCTTGTCGTCGACGAGCGGATGGTCGACGGCCGGGATCACGTCCTGCCAGATCAGGTCTTCAGCCGGAACTTCAGGGCCGAGGTAGCGCACCTTCGGTCCCATGTCGCGGTGGGTCAGCTTGAACCAGGCGCGGGCGAAAGCGTCGGCGAACTGATCGGGATTTTCCAGGAACCGGCGCGAGATCTTCTCATAGATCGGGTCGAAGCGCAGCGACAGATCGGTGGTCAGCATGGTCGGAACATGCTTCTTACCCGCCTCATAAGCATCCGGAATGGTGGCTTCGGCGTTCTTGGCCCGCCACTGATGCGCGCCGGCCGGGCTCTTCGTCAGCTCCCACTCGTGGGCAAAGAGGTTTTCGAAGAAATAGTTGCTCCACCTGGTCGGCGTCTGCGACCAGGTGACCTCGAGGCCGGCGGTGATCGCGTCCTTGCCGACGCCGGTGCCGAACGTGCTCTTCCAACCAAGGCCCTGGTCTTCGATCGCGCCGCCTTCCGGCTCGGCGCCGATAAAGGACGGGTCGCCTGCGCCATGGGTCTTGCCGAAGGTGTGGCCGCCGGCGATCAATGCCACGGTTTCCTCGTCGTTCATTGCCATGCGAGCGAAGGTTTCACGGATGTCTCGGGCCGCAGCGACCGGGTCTGGATTGCCGTTCGGGCCTTCCGGGTTGACGTAGATGAGGCCCATCTGCACGGCGCCGAGCGGCTCTGCCAGCTGGCGTTCGCCGCTGTAGCGCTCATCGCCGAGCCAGGTGCCCTCAGGGCCCCAATAGAGCTCCTCGGGCTCCCAGACGTCGGCGCGGCCGCCGGCGAAGCCGAAGGTCTTGAACCCCATCGATTCGAGCGCGACGTTGCCGGTGAGAATCAGGAGGTCGGCCCAGGAGATGCGGTTGCCGTATTTCTGCTTGATTGGCCAGAGCAGCCGGCGAGCCTTGTCGAGGTTGGCATTGTCAGGCCAGGAGTTCAGCGGTGCGAAACGCTGCTGGCCCTGGCCGGCGCCGCCGCGGCCGTCGGTGATGCGATAGGTGCCGGCGCTGTGCCAGGCCATGCGGATGAAGAGGCCGCCGTAATGACCGAAGTCGGCCGGCCACCAGTCCTGAGAATCCGTCATCAGCGCATGAAGATCCTTCTTCAGCGCGTCGAGATCGAGCTTCTTGAATTCCTCGGCATAGTCGAAGTCCCTGCCCATCGGGTCGGCACGGCCGGAATTGTGATGAAGAATCTGCACGTTCAGCTGGTTCGGCCACCAGTCGCGGTTGGCCCTGCCGCGCGGCGTATTGCCATGAGCTACAGGACATTTTCCTGTGCTGTCAGTGGGATTGTCCATGATCGTCTCCTTCATTGCTTGATCGGTCGGCGGTTCAAAAAGATGAGCCGAGCTGACGCCCCACTCTCTCCCTGCAGTCTTCATATCGGAAGCGTTCAATAATTTTAAGTTGGATTTACTGATTGTCGCGATAAGCTGAGGTTATGAAGAATCTTACCCTGAAACAGCTACGCTATTTTGAAGCCCTGGCGCGGGATGGCCGCTTCCGCCGTGCCGCCGACGCCTGCGCCATCTCCCAGCCGGCGCTCTCCATGCAGATCAAAGAACTCGAGCAGGAATTGGGCGGCGAGCTCTTCGAGCGCAGCGCGCGCGAGGTGAAGCTTACCCCGTTTGGACAGAGCTTCGCGCTGAGGGTCCGAGACATCCTGCGCGCCGTCGACGAATTGGGGGAGTTTGCCCGAGCCTCGCATGAATCGTTCCTCACGCGTCTGCGCATCGGCATCATCCCGACGATCGCACCCTACCTGCTGCCGGCGATTATAAACGATCTCAACAAAAGCTTCGCCGGAATTCAGATCGAGGTGCGCGAGACACAGACGGGCAGGCTGATTCAGGAATTGACACAGGGCCAGCTTGACATGGCGATCGTCGCGCTGCCGGTGTCGGAACCCTCGCTCACCGAGCTCGAGCTTTTCAGGGAAGAATTCGTGCTGGTCCGGCGGCAGGACGATGGAGACAAGCCGGTGCCAGAGCGCGAAGCCTTGCGCGAAATGCGGCTCCTGCTGCTAGAAGAGGGCCACTGTTTTCGTGATCAGGCGCTGTCCTTCTGCAAGATCGGCCCAGCCCGCCCGCGGGAGATCATGGAAGGCAGCTCGCTCTCCACCCTCGTCCAGATGGTCGGCGCCGGCATCGGCGTCACCCTGATCCCTGAGATGGCCGTTCCGGTCGAAACGCGGTCGGCGCCTGTCTCAATCTCCCGCTTCCCCTCGCCACAGCCGTCGCGGACGATCGGCATGGTCTGGCGCAATTCGACGCCCATGGCCAAGCAGCTGCAGGAAGTCGCCGAGGCGGTGCGCCGCTCGGCCGAGACGATGCGCGCGCAGGATCCGCTCACGTGACGGACCTTGGCCGTCATCCTAGCGTCTAAGACCCGCCCCTCACCTCAGCTGCGGCGCTTGAACGTATGCTCGGCTGCCGGAAATTTGCGCGCGCGCACCTCCTCGGCATAAGAGGCGGCAGCGTCCGCGACCCTCTTGCCGAGCTCGTCGTAGCGCTTGACGAAACGCGGCTTGAAATCATTGAAGAGGCCGAGAATGTCGTCGGAAACCAGGATCTGGCCGTCGCAGGCGGAAGAGGCGCCGATGCCGATAGTCGGGATGTGCACGGCTGCCGTCACTTCGCGGGCCAGCGGCTCCACCGTGCCCTCGACGACGACGGCGAAGGCGCCCGAGCCGCCGATCGCATGCGCGTCGCGGCGGATCTTCGAGGTTTCGTGTTCGGAATGGCCGACGGAGCGATAGCCGCCGGCGGTGTGGACGAGCTGCGGCATCAGGCCGATATGGCCGAGCACGGGAATGCCCCGCTTCGTCAGGAAGGCGATGGTTTCGGCCATCTCCTCGCCGCCTTCGAGCTTGACGGCGTCGCAGCCGGTTTCCTGCAGGATGCGTACGGCGTTGCGGAAGGCGATTTCCTTCGATTCCTGATAGCTGCCGAAGGGCATGTCGACGACGACGCAGGCATTGGCGACGCCGCGCATCACGGCCTTGCCATGGGCGATCATCATGTCTAGCGTCACGCCGATCGTGGTCTCCATGCCGTAGAGCACCATGCCGAGCGAGTCCCCGACCAAAAGCAGGTCGCAATGCTCGTCGAGGAGGCGCGCCATCGGCGTCGTATAGGCGGTGAGGCAGACGATCGGCTTACCGCCTTTCATGGCTGCGATCCGCGTCGGCGTCAGGCGCTTCTGAGATCCGGTGGCGCTCATTTCGTCACTCCCTTTCCCGGCTGGCCGCTCATTCGGTTGTCCCGGATCATTCTGTTCCCGCTCACCGGGCTGCTGTTGTCTCCAACAACTCTGTTGTCAAGAAGCCGCGTCGTGCCGATCTGCACGAAGAGCGCCACGACGATGGGGTCTTCGAGCGAAGCGACCGGCGCCAGCGTTACCGCATCCCTGACGGCGACAACTTCAGGCTTTGCCAGAGGCTCTCGGCCGATGAAAGCGGTAAGCTTCGCCTCAAGTTCTCGCGCATCCGTGATGCCTTCGGCGATGAGCCGCTCGGCTTCGTCGAGCGCCTGCGGAACGATCACTGCCGCGCGCCGCTCATCGGGGCTGAGATAGACATTGCGCGACGACAAGGCGAGGCCGTCGCTGTCGCGCACGGTCGGCACAGAGATCACCCGCACCGGCACGGCGAGATCTTCCACCATTCGCTTGATGATGACGACCTGCTGGTAGTCCTTCTCCCCGAAATAGGCAGTTTGCGGCTGGACGATGTTGAAAAGCTTGGTGACGACGGTGGCGACTCCGGCAAAATGGCCGGGCCTGACTGCGCCTTCGAGTTCGCGGCCGAGATCGGGAACGTCGACCACCGTCTTCATCGGGCGGGGATACATATCCTCGACGCCCGGCGCGAAGAGGAAATTCACGCCGGCCTGCTTGAGCATGGCGCCATCGCGCTCGAGATCGCGCGGATATTTGCCGAGGTCTTCGGCCGGGCCGAATTGCAGCGGATTGACGAAGATTGAGACGACGACGATGTCGTTCTCGGCCCGGGCGCGCGTGACGAGCTTGAGATGTCCGGCGTGGAGATAGCCCATGGTCGGAACGAGGCCGACGGTGCGCCCCTGCCGCTTGAGCGCATCAAGCGTGTGGCGCAGCTCTTCAATGTTCGAGAAAACCCGCATACATCCTCCCCGCGGCCGGTCACTCATCTTGGGGGCGGATAAGAAGTGTAATCGAAGCGGGAGGTCAATGCACTTCCGTGACAAAAAACGATTAGATGCATGGCGGGTCGATAAACCGACCCATATCCGCTCGGAAATGGTGTCTCGCATGCGGCTTGCCGCAGGGCTAGCAATGTGCGACCTGCGCCTCTATCTACCCTCTCCGTCAAGATACCATCACAGTCGGCCGTTATGGAGAATGCATGGACAAACCCTGGAAGATCAGCCGCGGCCCGATTGCGGCGACCGAGCTCGACGTGGAACAGGCAAACGCGATCAACACGCTGTTGGTCCGGCCAGTCGGCGTGCTTCCGGCAAAGGCCGGAGATCCGGTCCTTCCCTTCGCCGTCGGCCTGTTCAACGAGCTCCGCCCGCTCCTGAAGCCCGATGCCGGCGTGACGACGCTTCGGCGCGCGACCGCGGCCTATGTCCATTGCCGGCGCTATTATTTCGCCAGCGCCCAGCCCGATTCAATGCGCCATAACCTCGACGGCGAACCGGTCGAGCCGCTGTCGGAGGAAGACCGATTGGTTGCGCAGAAGCGTTTCCTGAGCCTCAAGCAGAGCGCCGCGAAGGCCGAGAAACCCGAGCCGGCACCTGTGGTGATTCCCCCTCCCGTCATCAGCAAAAGCGAGCAGATCCGGGCCGCCCTCCTCGGCAAGAGGAACGCCGCCCGATAGGGCCAACAGTTGCGCTTCCTCCGGTGACACCCTGGGCATTTTCATGGCGCACGGGTCGGTTGCTGCATAAGAATGCTGCGACGGTTTGACGATGGCCCGCCTGGAGGATTCGCGGATGACTGACATCACCACCAAGGGCCGCAAACCGTCCCGGGCCATGCCCGGTGGCGTGTGGGCACTGGGCTTTGTCTCTCTGTTCATGGACGTCTCCTCCGAGATGATCCATGGCCTCCTGCCGGTCTATATGGTCACGGTACTCGGAGCATCGGCTCTTTCGGTCGGCATCATCGAAGGCATCGCGGAGGCGACCGCCGCCATCACCAAGGTCTTTTCAGGCGCGATCAGCGACTGGTTCGGCCGGCGCAAGCTGCTGGTGCTTGCCGGCTACGGCATGGCGGCGCTGACCAAACCGGTCTTTCCGCTGGCGCCGACGATCGATTGGCTGATGGCGGCGCGCTTCATCGACCGCGTCGGCAAAGGCATCCGCGGTGCGCCGCGCGATGCGCTGATCGCCGACATAACAGCGCCAGAAATTCGTGGCGCTAGCTTCGGACTGCGTCAATCGCTCGATACTGTCGGCGCCTTTCTCGGGCCGGCTCTTGCCCTGGTCCTGATGTGGTGGACTTCAGACCAGTTCGCCACCGTCTTCTGGATCGCGGTCATCCCGGCCTTCGTGTCGGTCGGCATCGTCCTCATGTTCGTCAAGGAGTCTTCGCAGGTGGCGGCTAGCAAGAGCGTGCGCATTCCCTTGCGCAAGCAGGACCTGCTCCGCCTTCCCACCGCCTATTGGCTCGTCACGATGGTGGCGGCGATTTTTACGCTGGCTCGTTTCAGCGAGGCTTTTCTGCTCCTCGATACCGGGCGGCTCGGCTTGCCGGTCATGCTGGCGCCGCTCGTCCTTATCGGCATGAACCTCGTCTATGCCCTGTCGGCCTATCCGGTCGGCATCCTGGCGGATCGGTTCGACAGGGTGACGCTGCTTTTGATCGGCATCGGCCTGCTGATCGCGGCCGATCTCGTCCTCGCCTTCGTCCCAGGCTTTATCGGCCTCGGTCTCGGTGTGCTGTTATGGGGTCTGCACATGGGCTCCACGCAGGGCGTCTTTGCGGCGCTCGTCGCCGACGCGGCACCTGCCGATCTGCGCGGCACCGCGTTCGGCGCCTTCAACCTCGTCTCGGGGGCTGCGCTGCTGCTCGCCAGTGTGGTGGCCGGGGCTTTGTGGGAAGCGGCGGGACCGGCCACCACCTTCGCCGCCGGCGCGGCCTTCGCGGCGCTCGCCGGCGCTGCCCTCCTCGTCGTGAAAGCACCCATGACGCAGAAGTCTTGAAGAATATTGCGCTCGACATGCCATGGAAGAATAACCTGCTGGTGTATTCTCAGACAAAACTATTTTCTGTGCAACGTCTAGTAGTTATAACTTCATGTATTTCAGGCTTTACAGAGCTTTAACGCTATTATTCTAATTTAAGCACCAGCTATTAAATCTCGCTGGACGTGCTAATACGATGCGTTTTCTGGTTGCAGCTTCCCTCTTTGCAATGGCCGCAGCCCAGTCCGCGGCGGCCGATCTTTCCGCCTACAAAAGGCCGCTGACGGTGCCTTTCGAGAAGGTGACGCCCTATTCGCCGCAACTCGCGACGCTCGGCAAGATGCTGTTCTTCGATCCCCGGCTTTCCGGCAACAAGAACATGACCTGCGCCAGCTGCCATAATCCTTCCTTCGGCTTCGAGACGCCGGTGAAGACACCGATCGGCGCGGCCAATACCGCGCTCGCCCGCCAGGCGCCGACAGTCCTGAACGTCGCCTGGGTATCACCCTTCTTCTGGGATGGCCGCGCCAAGAACCTGGAGGAGCAGGCAGCAGGTCCCATTACCGCAGCCGCCGAGATGAACGGCAAGCTCGAAACCGCTGTCGCCGAAATGCAGAACATTCCCGATTACAAGGCGTGGTTCGGCGAGGTCTTCCCCGATAAAGGGATCACAAGGGAGACGATCCTGACGGCGATCGCCACCTATGAGCGGACAGTGGTTTCCAACTGGTCGCCCTTCGACCGCTGGGTGGATGGCGACGAGAAGGCGGTCTCCGACAGCGCCAAGCGCGGCTTCGAGGTCTTCACCGGCAGCGCCGGCTGTTCCGCCTGCCATTCGGGCTGGAATTTCACGGACAACAAGTTTCATGACATCGGCCTGCCGGATGAGGATATAGGCCGCTTCAAGATTGATCCGAGCAGCCCGAACAATCAGCATGCCTTCAAGACGCCGGGCCTGCGCAACACGCTCTATCGCGGCCCCTATATGCATGACGGCAGCCTGAAGAGCATGGAGGGGGTCATCGCCCATTACGAAAGCGGCGGCGTCGGGCGCCCCTCGCAGGACCCCGCCATGATGCCCTTCCTGCTGACCGACCAGGAACGCGATGATCTGATCGCCTTTTTGGGAACTCTGACCGCCGAAAAGCAGGACATTCCCCTGCCGACGTTGCCGAACTAAGGTGCACCATGAAACTCTCCATACGCATGCAGATCCTCGTCCCCATGGTGGCGACGATCGTCGTGGGATTCGGCAGCGCCTTCCTGATCGGCAACCAGGCTATCACCGGCCAGGCTCGGGTCGCCGCTGTGGTGCAGGAGGCGGTGAATGCCAAGCTCGCCTCGGCCCATATCGAGCAGCAGTTCCGGCAGGCGACATCAGTGGTCGACCAGGTGCTCGCGATGACGAATTTCGTGCCGGCAGCCGAGGTCAAGGCGGCATTCGAGGAAAGCAACGGCGCGCTTTCGCGATCGCTCGACGAGCTTAGCCGCGTCGATCTCGCCACATCCCTGACCGAGGGCGTGCGCTCGCTTCGCGAGGCGCATGACGCCTGGGAAACGGACGTCAAGGTGAGCCTCGGCCTGCAGCAGGCAGACGAAGTGCCGACGGCCGAGAAGCTGGCGCGTTCGCAGCAGGCGATCCTGACCGGCATCACCGCCGTCAACGCCATCGTCGACAGCATCGCGACCGAGAGCGTCGCCGAGGCCGGCAAGGCCCTTGAAACGAAGATCGAAACTGAGCTGGCGCTCACAGGCCTTGCCGCCATCATCGGCCTCGGCATTCTCATTGCCATCGCCCGGCATGTGTCGCGTCCGATCCAGCGCATCACCCGATCCATGCAGGAACTCGCAGCCGGCGAGACTGATAAGGCGATCCCCTATGCCGGGCGCGGCGACGAGATCGGCCTGATGGCGGGCTCAGTCGAGGTCTTCCGCCAAAACGCCATCGCCCGGATCCGGCTGGAAAGCCAGGCCGAGGAAAGCCGGCGTCTGGCCGAAGCAAACCGGCTGGCCGACCAGGAGCAGGCGGAGCGCGGCGCTGCAGCACGGCTGAAGACTGCGACCTCGGGCCTCGCCGCCGGCCTGAAACGGCTTGCCGAGGGCGATCTCGCCTTTCAGCTCTCGGATCGGTTCGCGCCGGAATTCGAGCCGCTGCGGCACGATTTCAATGCGTCGGTGGAGCAGCTCGGCGGCACGCTGATTTCGGTTTCAAAAAGCGTGTCGATCATCAATTCGGGCACCCGCGAGATCAACAATGGTTCCAGCGAACTTTCCGGCCGCACCGAACGGCAGGCAGCGACGCTCGAGGAGACCGCCGCTGCGCTCGACGCCGTCACGGCCAAGGTGACCGAAGCCTTCAAGATCGCCGAAGAGGCGCGCAACGTTGCCGACAACGCCAATCGCAGCGCCATCGCCTCCGGCAAGGTGGTGGCCCAGACCGTCGACGCCATGAGCCAGATCGAGGAATCCTCGAGGCAGATCAACAATATCATCGGCGTCATAGACCAGATCGCCTTCCAGACCAACCTGCTGGCGCTCAACGCCGGCGTCGAAGCTGCACGCGCCGGCGAGGCCGGCAAGGGTTTTGCCGTCGTTGCCCAGGAAGTGCGCGAGCTTGCGCAGCGCTCGGCCCAGGCCGCCCGGGAGATCAAGGAGCTGATCGGGCGGGCATCCGCCAAGGTCGCGAGCGGCGTCGAACTGGTCAACCACACCGGCGCGGCGCTTAGCGACATCGGGCGTTTCATCGTCGATATCAACCAGCGCATGGAAACGCTCGCCGCCTCGGCGCGTGACCAGGCGACCAGTCTCTCGGAAGTCAATTCGGCCATGGGCCAGCTCGACCAGGTCACCCAGCAGAACGCCGCCATGGTCGAGGAAACCACCGCCGCCAGCATGACACTGGCCAGCGAAGCCGAACGGCTGCGCGAACTGGTCACCCAGTTCGAACTGGGCGGAGCGGAGTCCCGCACGCGGAG